>DBGDDN010000047.1:0-35401 GCA_048343195.1 Collinsella sp. | reverse complement strand
CGCGGGCCGGGGGATTCCGGCCCCTCTGGGGTTGCCTACCCGGATTCGCGCCTCAGGACTCAGCGCAACGCGTTGCGCTGAGTCCTGAGGCTGTTGCAATGAAAATGAGAATCAAGGCGTTAATGCGCCTGGCGTGGACCGTTATATAGAGTTGCCAATTGGCAACAAGACGAATATAGTTAGCATTATGCTAACTAAGGGGTGGTTATGAATCGAACCAAGCTCCGACCGACATATTCACTTGACGAAGCGAAGTCTTTGGCTCGCTCGGGAAAGATGATTGTAAATGGTAGGGTGCGCAGACACCTGATGAATCAGTTTGGTTATTTGGACATCGATCATTTCCTTGCTGACCTATTTGATTATCTGAAGCCTGACGATTTTAGAAAATCCATCGCGCTCGATATGGATGGGCCTCTGCATGATGTTTACGCAGATGTCTACGTGTGCCGAGGTTTTGAATGCGAGGATTGGTACGTTAAGTTTTCAATTGATTCCGAAGGCAATGCGCATTTAAACGTTTTGTCTGCGAACATCGATGGATACATTCATTAAAGGAGGAGTCATGCGTTGCATGGAATGCGGCAAAGAAATGCAATTTACCACGGCGCCAATGACTGAAATTTACCGTGGCGAGAAAATTACCGTAAAAGGAATTGAGCATTATGTTTGCGAGTGCGGTAACGATGAAATGACTGCTACAGAGGCGACTAAGCTTGCCCATGCACTGGCTTCCCAATATGCTAAGGCTCATGAACTTTTATCTCCCTCGGATATAAAGGATTTGCGCTCTGATCTTGGTTTGACTCAGCATGAGTTTGAGTCGCTATTAGGGGTTTCAAAACCCACGGCGTCTCGTTGGGAGAACGGGGCATCGCAACAATCTATTACCGCAAATAATCTTATGAGGCTCATTCGAGATGTCCCGGAGGCGCGTAAATATCTGGGTCTCTCTTCTGGTGAGACGACCTCAGGACTTAACACATCGCGGTTTTCGGTGATACCAGGAGGAGAGGCTCCAGCTTATAGGGACTCGACTCCTTTGGCAGATGAGAATGCCTTTCGATTGGAGATGTAGATGGAATCGTTACAGAAGCAACGCATTGAATCTCCGCTGATTACGTGCGTGACCAGAAAAGTGGACAGTTTTTCATTTGATGGCGGAGTGACTCCGAAAAAGGGCATCAATAAGTCTGACGTTGAATGCAACGTCCGAAATGCTATTACCAGTGCATTCTCGGACGAAAACGGAGTCAGGTTTCGTCAGCTCAACTTAGTTATTGAGCTTTTACCTGGCGATGAGGGCCATTATTACCGTTCCGAAATATCCGTTTCTGGCATATATCGCGCTCCTGCGAATTTAGATGACGATGCTTTTGACAGAGAAGCACTTAGCACCGGTATGCAGGACCTGTATTCCTATGCAAGAGGCTTTATTGAAAATGTCGCAGCTGGTGGAGTGTGGGGGCCACTTTATCTGCCACAGATTGGATTCACTATCTAGCTCTCGATGTCCCCACATCCTTTAAAAAGTTCTTAAAACAGCCTTAAAGTCGCCCTGGCTCGCGTTGACAGCGTACAATACGCATGTTTGACTATGACAAATGTGGAATTAAGGGGAGGAGTGCGCCATGGAGGTACTGGTTGTTGGCAACACCGCATATGTTGACGATGACTTTTGTGCCAAGGCGTTCCCCGGGGACCATGTCCAGGTTGTCGCCGCGCAGGACACGCGTCGCGACGAGTCGTCGCCCCATGCCTCGTGGAAAGAGCTTCTGCAGCACTTGGATCAGGCCTACGAGTTCGACCGCGTGGTCTACCTGTCTAATTACCTTACCCCGCATATCGATAGCGTGGGCGATATCGAGCTGCTGCGTTCGGTCTTTCGCGCCTGCATGGGTCGCCGGATCCAGCTGTTGTATATAGCAGGGCCCGCAGGTGCCGAGGGTGCCGCCGATGCCGCGGGGCGAACGGGCAAGGGCATTATCGCGCACGCAGCCAACGACCTGTGCCGCTACTACGCTGCTCGCGATGGCGTTCAGACCAAGATCCTGCGCGTGCCCTTCCTGTACACTGCCTCCGCCGCGCTGGAAGATCCGTTTTTGGTGCCGTTGTTCGATGCGTGCTCAACTGGATCGGTCGCTCTGCAGGGCACGCAGGATGCGGCGTTTCCCCTGCTGTGTGCCGAGGAGCTTGCGGTGCTGGTGCGCCGTATCTTCGACAGCTGGGATGGTAACTTTGAGACGCTCGACGTTGCCGATGCCTTCCATCACACGGCGGGTGAAGTGGGCGAGGCTCTTCAGGCGCTGTTCCCAGGGCTTTCAGCTGCCTATGGCGATTCTGCCGGCTATGCCCTGCCCGCCAGCGACGTCGCTCGCGCGCGCTATGGCTGGTTTCAGCGCTACGACTTGCTGCGCGATCTTTCGACCATTCATGCGCGTTGGGATGCTGGCCGCGAAAAGAAGGTCAACCCCTTGCGCGCCGCCATCGACCGCATCCAAATGCGCACGCTGCCTATTAAATGCCTGGAGACGGGCGTTGCCTGGGTTCTGTTCGAGGTGCTGGAGCATCTGTTCTCCCAATCGGCCCAGCTCAACGTGCTCGATTATCGCCTGCTCTACGTGGTGCTGATCGGCACGCTGTATGGCTTGGACTTTGGCCTGGTTGCGGCGCTGCTGGCGTCGGTGGGTTTGGCCGCGAGCTACTTTACTCAGTACGGCTATACCTTCCAGGGCCTGTTCTACGAGCCGTCCAACTGGCTGCCGTTTATTGCGTACTTTGTGGTGGGTGCCGTGTGCGGCTATGTGCAGCTGCGCAACAGCGAAGCCATTAGGGCAGAGCGCGATCAAAACGAGCTCGTGCGCAACCGCAATACGTTCCTTACGCAGCTCTACCACGACGCGATCGAGGACAAGCGCGCGTACAGGCGCCAGATCGTGGGTCGCCACGACAGCTTTGGCAAGATCTTTGCCGTGACGCAGGAGCTCGACGTACTCAACCCACGCGACATCTATCGCAAGTGCTGCGAGCTTCTGGGCGAGATCCTCGAGAACGATTCGGTGGCGATCTACCATGTTTCGGGCGGGGCATTTGCACGCCTGGTGGCAGCAAGTCCCGCGATTGCCGAAGATGCCGCACGCTCGCTCACGCTTGAGCAGCTTGCACCTCTTTTGGGCGACGGGGGTCGTTCGAACCTGTGGGTGAACCGCGAGCTGACGCCGGGGCTTCCCATGTTTGGATACACGATCGAGCGCGACGGGGCACCCGCTGTGTTGATCTTTGTGCGTCGTGCGGCCGAAAACCAAATGACCCTCTATTATCAAAACCTGTTCCGCATCTTGTGCGGCCTGGTCGAAAGCGCGCTGGGCCGTGCCTTTGACTATGAGGCGGTGGCGCAGGATAAACGCTGCGTTGACGGCACTTGCGTGCTCAAACAGGCTGCCTTTGGCCAAGAGCTCGCGGCGGCGCAGGCGCTGGCAGATAGCAAGATGGGGAGTTTTTTGCTCCTGCGCGTGGTACCGGGCATGGAGCCTGTCGGCGAGCTGGTGGGCGCAATTGGGTCGGCAATCCGCGAGAGCGACGCGGCGGGCTTGGTCGACGGCGACGTGCTCTACCTGCTTATGCGCCAGGCAAAGGCGTGCGATCTTCCCATTATCCGCGAGCGCCTGAGCGCAAAGCAGATTGCGGTGGAGCCCGTCGATGGCGAGGACATCGTGGCGTTGCTGCAGCATATCTCTTACACCGGTGACGGTGAGGGGGGTGCCGCTTGATCTCGCTTGTCGTTGCTGCCGTCTTGCTGCTGATTCATGCGCTGGTTTGCCTGATGCTGTGGACGCTCATGAAGTTGGGCCTGCTGCCGGTGCGCGGGCACATGCTGGCTGTGATAGTGCTGGTGCCGCTGTGGGGCCCGTTGCTGGTGGTTCTGCTATCGGTCCGCAGCGCGGTGTTTGGCGAGGGGCTGAAAGAGCCTGCGCTGGAGTCGCTGCGCTTCAACGACGAGCTCCATCGCAGTATGTCGGTACCGAGTGGTGAGGACGATGCAGGCGTAGTGCCGCTCGAGGAGGCGCTCATCGTCAACGACCCGGCATACCGGCGCCGCCTAATGCTCTCCATGCTCACCGAGGAGCCCGACGCGTACCTGGCGCAGTTGCAGGCGGCTAAGCTTAACGACGACGTTGAGGTGGCGCACTATGCCGCGACGGCGGTGGCGCAGATCTCCAAGGAGTCCGACCTTAAACTGCAGCAGCTGGAGAGTGCCTTTAAGACGGACCCGAGCGCGCAAAACCTCAACGAATACTGCGATTTTCTTGGTGAATACTTGTGCTCGGGCTTGGCTGAGGGGCGCGTGGCTCAGATTCAGCGCCAACAGTACGCGCGCCTGCTTGCGCGTCGCTGCGAGCGCGAGGATACCCTTGAGCTGCGCATTCGATACGCGACGGCGCTGGCCGATGTCGGACAGATCGACGAGGCGCAGGCCGTGATCGACCAGCTGGTGCTCGACGTGCCCGAGGAGCAGGAGGTTTGGATGCTTTGCCTGCGCCTGGCCGTGATGCGCCGCGACGGTGACGAGGTTCACCGTGTGATCGATGCGATTGACAAGCAACATGTGTATTTGAGCGCCGACAACCGCGAGCAGCTGGCGTTTTGGCGCGACGGGGAGGAGGCCCGATGAGCATGGTGCAGCATATCCGCGACCGTGCGGGCCATTTTCGCTGGATGGGACTGCTCGTGGTGTGGGCGGTCTTTATTGCCATGGCTGCCGTGCTGCTGGTGGAGCGTGCCGGCGTGCAGTATAGTGCGGGCCAGCATAAGCTGGGGATGATTGCCGCCACCGACGCTACGCCTGCAAGCTCGGCAATCTTTGGCCAAAAGCCCACGTGCCTGGTCATTACCGATTCCGATCAAGCTGGCGTCGAGGACGTAAAGGAGCAGTTCGACCAGATCCTGCTCGACATGAAGATCGCGCACCGCGACGTGGACCTTGCTCTGGATGGTACGGATGCCATTCCCTCGTTGACCTCCTTCGATCGTGTGATTTTGCTCATGCCGTCGCTCGATGGGCTCGGTACGCACCTGAGCGACATTATGAGTTGGGTGAGTGCCGGCGGTTCGCTTATGCTCGCCATGCCGCCGGATAACTCGAGCTATCTGCAAGTGATTGCCTCCAAGCTTGGCATTGAATCGGCCGGATATGACTATGTAAAAGCCGAAAGCATTGTGCCGAGTGAGGACTTTATGCTGGGCGGGGGAGAGCGCTACGAGCTCTCGGATCCCTTCGATTCTTCGCTCTCGGTTTCATTGCGCGAAACGGCCCACGTATGGGCAAAGACCGGTGACACGGGCACGCCGCTCATTTGGTCGAATGACTGCGGCAGTGGGCACACCGTGGTGTGCAACATTGGCATCTACGACAAGGTCATGCGTGGGTTCTATGCTTCGGCCATAAGCTTGCTGGGCGATGCAACGGCCTATCCGGTCATCAACAGCGCCGTGTTCTTTTTGGACGACTTTCCTAGCCCCGTGCCCTCGGGCGATGGTACTTATATCAAGCGTGACTACGGCCTTTCCATTGCCGATTTTTACACCAAGGTCTGGTGGCCCGATCTGCAAAAGCTCGCGCAAAAATACGGCATTCGCTATACCGGCGTGATGATCGAAAACTACGAGGACGCGGTCAACCAGACCGAGCCCGCGCGACAGGCCGATACCACGCAGTTCCGCTATTTTGGCGGCATGCTGCTGCAGATGGGCGGCGAGCTGGGCTTTCACGGCTACAACCATCAGCCGCTTGCGCTCTGGGACACCGACTATGGTACGTTGTACGTCTACAAGACCTGGAAGAACAAAGAGACGCTCGTCGCTTCGCTCAACGAACTTATCGCGTTTCAGGACGAGGTCCTGCCCAACGCGCACGGCTCGGTTTACGTACCGCCGTCGAATATCCTTTCGGCCCGAGCGCGCAAGCTCATCGGCACCGACGTTCCGCGCATTAAGACCATTGCCAGTACGTATTTTGAGGATGGCACCGACCTGCCGTACGTGCAGGAGTTTGGCGTGGCGAGCGATGGCATTGTGGAGCAGCCACGTATTGTTTCGGGCGGCATGGTCGACGATTCCTATATGCGCCTGGCAGCCGTGTCCGAGCTCAACATGCACTACGTGAGCACGCACTTTATGCACCCGGACGACCTTTTGGACCCCGATCGCGGAGCCAAGGAGGGTTGGGGGGTCTACAAGGGCGGCCTGGTCGACTTCCTGGACTGGCTTACCAAATCCGCGCCCGACCTGCGGCACCAGACGGCGTCGGAGTGCTCCGGTGCCATCCAGCGTTTTTCGTCCGTGACGGTGAGCGTGGATACCAGCGCGGATGCCTGGACGCTCAGCCTGGGCAATTTCCACGACGAGGCGTGGCTCATGTTCCGCGCCAATAATGGCAAGCCGGGTGCGGTGACGGGTGGCGAACTGACGCACCTTACGGGCAATCTGTATCTGCTCAAGGCAAATGATAAGACCGTGACGATTGAGCGCAAGGAGGGTGGCGATAAATGAGAATCTGCTTGGTACTCGAGGGTTGCTACCCCTATGTGCACGGCGGCGTATCTACCTGGATGCATGGCTACATTACGGCCATGCCCGAGCACGAGTTTGTGCTGTGGGTGATCGGCGCGCATGCTGCCGACCGTGGCAAGTTTGTCTACGAGCTGCCCGGCAATGTGGTCGAGGTGCACGAGGTGTTCCTGGACGATGCCCTGCGGCTTTCGGGCGAGCAGCACGAAGCCAGTTTTGACGACCGCGAGCGCGAGGCGCTACGCCGCCTGGTGTCGCTCTCCAATCCGGATTGGGATGTTCTGTTCGATATTTTCCACCGCCGTCGCGTGCATCCGCTCTCGTTTTTGCAGAGCCGAACGTTTATGGACATCTTCCGCGACGTGTGCCTGGCAGAGTACCCCTACACGCCCTTTGCCGACGCATTCCACACTTTGCGCTCTATGCTGCTTCCCGTGCTCTACCTGTTGGGCAGCGAGGTACCGGTGGCCGATGTGTACCATGCCATCTCGACCGGCTACGGTGGTCTGCTCGCCTGCCTGGGCTCGAGCGTTTCCCATGCGCCGGTATTGCTGACCGAGCACGGTATCTATACCCGCGAGCGTGAGGAAGAGATCATTCGCGCCGACTGGGTGGTGCCGTCGTTTAAGGACCGCTGGATTCGCTTTTTCTACCTGCTTTCGGAGGAGATCTACCGCCGTGCCTTCCGCGTGACCAGTTTGTTCCATAACGCCCGCAAGACGCAGATCGATATGGGCTGCGATGCAGACAAATGCCTGGTCATCCCCAACGGCATCCAGTTCGACCGCTTTAAGGACATTCCCTTAAAGCCCGATGACGGCTGGGTGGACATTGGCGCGGTGGTGCGCCTGGCGCCCATCAAGGACGTCAAGACCATGATCTATGCCTTCTTTGAGCTGCACGAGCGCCTGCCCAAGGTGCGCCTGCACATCATGGGCGGCGTGGACGACGAAGAGTACGGCGCCGAGTGCCATGCGCTCGTCGACACCCTGGGCGTGCACGACCTGATTTTTACCGGCCGCGTCAACGTGGTCGAGTACATGGAAAAGCTCGACTTTACCATTTTGACGAGCATCTCCGAGGGTCAGCCGCTCAGCGTGCTGGAGTCGCTTGCATCGCGCCGTCCCTGCGTGACGACCGAGGTGGGCTGCTGTCGCGAGTTGCTCGAAGGCGCCCCGGGCGACGACTTTGGCGTGGCGGGTTTTGTGACGCCGCCTATGTATCGCAAGGGTTTGGCCGATGCCATGGAACGCATGTGCACAAGCCGCGCTCGCCGTATCGATATGGGGGAGCGCGGCCAGCGTCGCGTTGCCACGTACTTTTTGCACGAGCAGATGCTCGCCAACTATCGCGCGCTGTACGACGAGACGGCGCGTGCGTTTGACCTGCCCAGAGAGGGGGAGTAGCCGGTGGCCGGAATCGGTTTTGAGCTTAAGCGCCTGTTTAGGCGCAAGGGCCTTTTTGCCACGATGCGCGCTTACGGCTACGCCGGCATTGTGTGCACGGGTCCCATGCTGTTGGGCGTGCTGCTCCAGGTGGGTATCTTGGTGCTGTGCGGTCTGTGGGGCGTAGGGCGTGCCAACCAGGATCTGCTGGTGTGCATGGTGACCTACACACTGCTGGCGTCGCTCACGCTCACGAGCTTTTTCTCCATGCCGGTCACGCGCTTTTTGGCTGATATGTTGTTTGCCGTGCGCGAGGACGAGATTCTGCCCTCGTTTTGGGGCTCCAATGCTGTCATGCTCGTTGCGGGCACGGTGCTCTACGGCGTCTTTTTGCTGTTCTCGGGCGCCACGCTGCTGCAGGGGCTGCTGTGCCTGTGGCTGTTCAACATTATGATCGTCAACTGGAACGGTATGAGTTACCTCACGGCCATCAAGGATTACCGCGGCATCCTGTGCAGCTTTGCGGCTGCCATTGGCGTGGCGTGCCTGTGCGCCCTGACCGCGCTGGCGCTGGGACTGCCGCCGGTCGAGGGCCTGTTGGCATCAATTGCTCTGGGCTACGGCGTCATGCTCGCCTGGGACGTGGTACTGCTGTACCGGTATTTTCCTCAGAGCGACCGCAGCCCCTGGCCCTTTTTGCAGTGGCTCGATCAGTTTATGCCGCTGGCGCTCACGGGCCTGTTAACCAATCTGGGACTCTTTGCGCACCTGATGATTATTTGGGCCGGTCCTATTGGCGTGCAGGTCAAGGGCTTGTTTTATGGTGCGCCGTACCACGATGTGCCGGCGCTCATCGCGTTTTTGACGATCCTGGTCACGTCCGTCAACTTTGTGGTCTCGGTCGAGGTCAACTTTTATCCGCGCTACCGCGACTACTACAGCCTGTTCAACGACGGTGGCGTGGTGGGCGACATTGTGGTGGCCGAGGAGGAAATGCTTGCCACGCTCAACCGAGAACTACGGTTTTGCGCGCTCAAGCAGCTGTTTGTGACGGCGGCGGTCATCTCGCTCGAGACCACGGTGCTGTCGGCCCTACCGTTGGGCTTTAACAACCTAATGCACGGGTATTTTCGCACGTTGTGCGTGGGCTACGGCTTGTATGCCGTGGGCAATACGGTGTTGCTCATCTTGCTGTACTTTACCGACTACAAGGGGGCTGTGCTGGCCTCGGGGCTGTTTGCCGGTGTGGCCGGGCTGGCGACTGCCGTTTCTCTGCTCTTACCGCAGCAGTTTTACGGCTTTGGCTTTTTGTTGGGTGCAGCGGTGTTTTTTATCGTGGCGCTGCTGCGGCTCGATACCTATACCGCCAACTTGCCGTATCGTATCCTGAGCCAGCAGCCCATTGTGGCTATTGACAAGACGGGCTGGTTTACCGAACTTGGCCGGGTGCTCGACCGTGTTGAGCAACGCTACGAGGACAAGCGCGTGGGCGGTGATCCGCGCAGTGCGTTTGAACGTATGGTGGTTCGCCTGTTCCAAAAACATTGGGGAGGTTCTGATGATCGATAAGTTGATGTCTCGCCGCTGCCTGATCGAGGCGGCTGCCGGCGCGCTGTTGCTTTCGGGCTGCTCGTCTCAGGACGAATCCTCGACTAAAAAGGTCAAAAAGCAGGACAAGATTAAAAAGGCCGAGGCCTCCGACCAGTCCAAGCACCTTCGCGATAAGGACGAGCTGTACGAGGTCTACGACGACTCGGGCATTGTGACCATGTACCTGACGGTCTCGCGCGGTAACAGCTCCGAGAACACCGACCACAGCTGGGCCGAGATCAATACGTACTCGGTGTATGACTATGCCGACATGGCCGTGACGCGCTATCAGGTTATGGGCCTGCTGCAGCCGGGCGACGAAGACGGCCCGGTGGCCGGCGAGGTTGGCTATGGCGATGAAGCGCCCAATGCCACTGTGCAGGTGCGCGGTCAGACTTCGAGCATGAACTCGCAAAAGAATTACAAGGTGGAGCTCAAAAAAGGAAAAGGTACCTGGCGCCAGCAGCGTGCGATTGCGCTCAACAAGCACATGGGCGAGGGTATGCGTTTTCGCAACAAGATGGCCTATGACCTTATCCGCGGGATTCCCCAGATGATGGGCCTGCGCACGCAGTTTGTGCATCTGTGGGTGTGCGACCAGACCGAAAAGTCCAACGATACCTTTGAGGACTACGGCCTGTTTACGCAGGTGGAGCAGCTCAACAAGACGGCGCTTAAGGCACATGGCCTGGATAAGAGCGGGCACCTGTACAAGGTGAACAGCTTTGATTTTCATCGCTACGAGGACACCATTAAGCTTGCCGATGATCCCGACTACAACCAGGCAAGCTTTGAAGGCATGCTTGAGATTAAGGGCGATACGGACCACACCAAGCTCATCGAGATGCTCGATGCGCTCAACGACGAATCGCAAAAGATCGATGACGTGCTCGACACCTACTTTGATACCGAGAACCTGGTCTATTGGTTGGCGTTTCAGATCCTGACGGGCAACTGCGATACGCAGAACCGCAACTGCTATCTGTACAGCCCGCTTAACTCCAAGGTCTGGTACATCCTGGATTGGGATAACGACGGTATGCTACGCAAGCTTGAGCTGAGCCTGAAGGGGTTTTCGGACTACGCGAGCTGGGAGCGCGGCGCAAGCAACTACTGGGGCAACGTGCTATTCAATCGTGCGCTGCGCAGCAAATCGTTCCGCAGCGAGCTCGACCGCGCCGTAAAGGACCTGCGCTCGTATATGACCGAGGCGCGCCTGAGCAAGATGATCAAGCACTATCGCGAGGTGACCGAGTCGCTCGTCTTTGCCGCCCCCGATATCGATAACCTGCCCGTGACAAAGGACCATTACGAGCAGATCGCCGCGGCGATTCCCTCCGAGATCGAGGAGAACTATAAGAGCTACTGCGTGAGCTATAAAAAGCCCATGCCGTTCTACATTGGCGTGCCGCAGATCGATAACGGTAAGCTGCGCATCAACTGGGATGCGTCCTACGACTTTAAGGCGCGCGACATTCGCTATACCGTGGAGCTTGCGCGCGACTATGCCATAAGCGACGTAGTCTTTAAGGCCGAGGACGTGCTGCTGCCCGAGGTAACGTGCGATGCGCCCGACGCCGGCCAGTATTTTGTGCGCGTGCGTGCCACTAACTCCGACGGCTATACGCAAGATGCGTTTGACTACTATGTGACCGACGGCGGCAAGCAATACGGCATGAAGTGCTTCTACGTGCAAGATGGCGGCAAGGTCGTGGAGGACACGTATGCTGAGGGCTAGCGCGCTGCTTGAGCGTCTGGCGGCACCTCCTGCGCGTTCCACGCAGGAGCGTTACCGCCACGAGCTTAAGTACCTCATCAATGAGGGAGAGCATGTCGCATTGGCCTGTCGCATGGCGCCGGTATTTAAACTGGACAAGCATGCGCAGGAAGGCGGTTACACCATTCGCAGCCTGTACTTTGACGACTACTGCAACTCTGCCTACGAGGAAAAAGACGCCGGTATTCTCATGCGCAAAAAGTATCGCGTGCGCATCTATAACGGCGGCGACAAGGTGATTAAGCTCGAGCGCAAAAAGAAGTACGGAAGCTGGATCTATAAGGAGGACGCGCCGCTTACGCGTGGCGAGTTTGAGCAGATTCTGGCTGGCGACTACGACTTTTTGCTCAGGAGTCCCCACCAGCTCTGCCGTGAGTTCTACATCGAGTGCGTCTGCAACATGATGCGCCCGCGGACCATTGTGGATTACGAGCGCGAGCCGTGGGTGATGGACGAGGGCACCGTGCGCGTTACGTTTGACATGAACGTGCGCGCCGCGGTGGGAAGCTTCGATATCTTTGACGCGACGTTGCCCGCGCTGCCGGTCCTGGAGCCCGGCAAGCTGGTGATGGAGGTCAAGTTTACGGAGTTTTGCCCGCAGCTGGTGCGCGATATGGTGCCGCCTGACGCGGCCGAGCTTACGGCGGTCTCCAAGTACTGCCTGTGTTACGAAAAGACCGCCTACCTGCGCGGTTTTAACTACTGGGAATCGGATTTTGAGAACCGAGGGGATATTTAGACCATGAGCACCAGGGACTTTTTTAAGAACTCCGTCTTGGAGGCGTTTGGTCAGGTCGACCCTGCCAAGATCGGCCTGTCGCTGCTCGTTGCGCTCGCCATGGGCATCCTGATCTATTGCGTGTACAAGCGCTTTTTTACCGGCGTGGTGTATTCGCGCAGCTTTGCCGTGACGCTCGTGGGTATGTGCGTGCTTACCTGCATGGTTACGCTTGCGATCTCGACGAACGTGGTCATCTCGCTCGGTATGGTGGGCGCTTTGTCCATCGTCCGCTACCGTACGGCGGTCAAGGACCCGCTCGACCTGCTGTATCTGTTCTGGGCCATTACCACGGGCATTACGGCAGGCGCCGGCATGTATGCGCTCGTGGGACTCACGGCGGTGGTGATCGTGGTGATGATTGCCGGCTTTGCGAGCCACCAGGACAAGGCGCGCGTGTACATGATGGTCATCCACTACACGGGTCAGACCACCGGCGACGATATCGTGCGTGCATTTGGCCGCACCAAGTTCACCGTCAAGTCTAAGACGATGCGCGGCGACAAGGTCGAGATGGCCGTCGAGGTGTTCTCGGACGGTGTGGATATGCCCTATGCCGACGCTATCCGCGCGCTCGATGGCGTTGAGGACCTGACCCTCATCCAGTACAACGGCGAGTATCATGGATAACTATGTTCCGGCGTTCTAACGAACGCCGGACCGCTCGACGCTGCGCGGGCATCTGCCGGGCGATCTGCCGCTCAAACCGTCGCTCGCGTACATGAAGTACGCTTCGCTCCTCTTTCGCGGCACCTCGCCACGGCAGCTGCCCGCTCGCTGACGTTTGCTCGACCTGGGTGATATTGATTTATCCGAAGCGCCGTCACGGGTATCATGGTGAAAGCGATTTCAATGACAGGGGTGCTCGTGGTAAAGATGAAAGATGTGGCCGAGTTGGCTGGCGTTTCGAGCGCCGCGGTCTCGCGCTACCTCAACGGTGGATATATCTCGGCGGACAAGGCCGAGCGCATTAAGCAGGCGATTGAGCTGACCGGATACGTGCGATCCAGCCAGGCTCGCGCGCTGCGCACCGGTTCCACCAAGCTCATCGGCGTCATCGTACCTAAGATTAACTCGGAATCCGTAAGCCGCATTACCGCCGGTATTGGCCAGGTGCTCGGTCGCCGTGGCTACCAGATGCTCCTTGCCAATACCGATAACGCGGCCGATCGCGAGCTCGAGTATCTCGACCTGTTCCAGAACCATCCGGTCGATGGCATCGTGCTCGTGGCAACCATGATCACCGATGGGCACCGTCGCGCGATCGAGTCGTGTCGTGTGCCCATTGTGTTGATCGGCCAGCATGTCGAGGGCGCGGCGTGCGTCTATCACGACGATTACGAGGCTGCCTTTGAGCTCGGCCGTGCGCTTGCAGGTCGGGTGGATGGCAAGATCGCTTACATCGGAGTTACCGAAGAGGACCGCGCTGCCGGTTATGACCGCCGTCGCGGTTTTGAGGCCGGCCTGCGCGCTGCGGGCAACCCGCTCGATTCCGCCTTGATTCGCCTGGGCTCGTTTACGCTCGACTCGGGCTATGGTGCGGCGCGTGAGCTGCTTTCCGTCGCTCCCGATGTTTCGTTTATCGCCTGCGCGACCGACACCATGGCGGCGGGCGCGCTGCGTGCCATCGATGAGGTTCGCGGCACGGGCGAGGGCATGCACCGCGTGAGCGGTTTCGGCGACAACGCGTTTTTGCGCGCGCTGACGGGCGGCATTCCCACCGTGCATTACGGCTACCTGACCAGCGGTGTCGAGGCGACCAATATGTTGCTCAACACGCTCGATGGCGCGGAGGGGGAGAACGGCCTAAAGACGCTCAAGCTCGGCCATCAGTTGATGAATGTCTAGGTCTTGATCGTGCCTGCCCGCCTTTGAGTCCCCCGTTTTTTGTCCCAAAACTACCATTCGCCGCCTTTTTCCTACCGTTCACCCTACTATGAAAACGATTACAGATATATGAAACTGAAAACGATTACAGTGTAAGTGTCAAAGATGGCCGGGTGCAGATGCGCCCGTTGGAGGAAAGGGAAGTCATGGACTACCGCAAATCAGCCCAAGAGGTGCTCGACAACATCGGTGGCGCCGGCAACGTTGTTTCGGCCGCACACTGCGCCACGCGTCTGCGCCTGGTGATTGCCGATAACGCCAAGGTCGACAAGGAGGCCCTCGAGAATGTCGATGGCGGCAAGGGCGTCTTTGAAGCCCAAGGCCAGCTCCAGATTATTTTTGGCACCGGCACCGTCAACAAGGTCTACGAAGAGTTCATCGCGCTCAGCGGCGTCGAGGCTGCCACCAAGGCCGAGGTCAAGGAGGCCGCGGCGCAGCAGCAGAACATCTTTATGCGCGCCATTAAGGTACTCGGCGACGTCTTTGTCCCCATCATCCCCGCCATCGTGGCTTCGGGCCTGCTGCTGGGCATTATGAGCGCCCTCAACTTTATGGCCTCCAACGGCTTTATCGCGCTCGACACCAATAACTTTATTTATAAGATTGCCGATCTGGTCTCGGGCACGTCCTTTGGCATTCTGCAGATCCTGATCGGTTACTCCGCCGCTAAGGCCTTTGGCGCCAACCCGTATCTGGGCGCCGTCGTCGGTGGTGCATTCATCAACTCCTCGCTGCAGAGCGCCTATACGGTTGCCTCCGAGGGCGTGCAGACCATGGTCACCGTCATCCCCGGCGTGTACAGCTTTGAGTGGGTCGGCTATCAGGGTCATGTGATCCCCATCGTCATCGCCTGCGCCATTCTCGCCTTCCTCGAGAAGCGCCTGCACAAGATCGTTCCTGAGATGTTCGACCTCTTTGTGACTCCTCTCGTTTCCGTGTTCGTGACCGTGCTCGTGACGCTCGTTGCCGTCGGCCCCATCTTTGTCTGGGCCGAGAACGCCATCCTCGGTCTGATCCAGGCCCTGCTGACCCTGCCCTTCGGCATCGGTTCCTTTATCGTCGGCCTGTTCTATGCCCCCACGGTCGTTACGGGTATTCACCAGATGTACACCGCCATCGACCTGGGCCAGCTCGCCCAGTACGGCGTGACTTACTGGCTGCCCATCGCCAGCGCTGCCAACATCGCCCAGGGTGGTGCCGCGCTCGCCGTTGCCTTTAAGACCCGCGATGCCAAGATCAAGGGCCTGGCGCTTCCTTCGGCCCTGTCCGCCTTCATGGGCATTACCGAGCCTGCCATCTTCGGTGTGAACCTGCGCTTCTTTAAGCCCTTCATCGCCGGCTGCATCGGCGGCGGTTGCGGTGCCCTGGTCTGCGCGCTCACTTCGCTGGCCGCCTCCGGCACGGGCGTTACCGGTATCTTCGGTATCCTGCTGTGCCTGGCCCAGCCCGTGCAGTACGCGATCATGTTTGCGGTCGCCGCGCTGGTTTCCTTTGGCGTCTCGTTTGTCCTGTACAAGGACGAGCCCAAGGCTTCCGAGCAGGCCTAAGAGCTTTTGATTGAGGGAATGCCCGCGGGTTGTATGCTCACGGGCGTTTCCTGTATCTGGTGCCGTTCTCTGGCGCCTTGTTACTTTCGATCCGTTAGGACTTTGATATGTCTAATGCACTTGGTCGCGATCTTGCAAAGCTGGTTGCCGCCGTTGACGCCGCCGCCACTGAGTGCGGTTATGGCGCGTATGGCCAGCGCTTCCATATTATGCCGCCGGCGGGTTGGCTCAATGACCCCAACGGTCTCTGCCAGGTGGGTGGCGTGTTTCACGCGTACTTCCAGTATGCCCCGTTTGATGTGAACGGCGGCGTAAAGATGTGGGGCCATGCCACAAGCCGCGACCTTATGAACTGGGAATATGTTGGCGCGCCGCTGCTTCCCGACGAGCCGTTCGACTGCCATGGCGTGTATTCGGGCTCCGCGCTTGCCGAGGACGGCCGCATTCGCGTACTGTACACAGGCAACGTTAAGCTTTCCGATGCGGACGGCACGTACGACTACGTCAATACTGGCCGCCGCGCCGATACCGTCTATGTGGAGAGCGTTGATGGCCTTGCCGGTCGGGAGTTCAGCCAAAAGCGCGTGGTGCTGGCGTCCGAGGATTATCCCGACGATCTGACCTGCCACGTGCGTGATCCCAAGGTGTGGCGCGATGATGATGGGCGTTACCACATGGTGCTGGGCGCGCGTCGTCGCGTGGACGGGCCGCATGTCGAAAGCCGTTTTTGTGCGATGCACGGCGAAGGTGCCGGGCGCGATGTGGGCGAGATCTTGGTGTATGGCTCGGCCGATATGCTGAGCTGGGAGCTCGAAAGCCGCGTTTCCACGCCCGAGCGCTTTGGCTTTATGTGGGAGTGCCCGGGATACCTTGAGCTTGAGTCGGATGGCGGTGTACCGGCGAAGTGGCTGTCCTTCTCGCCCCAGGGTCTTGAGGGCGGTCGTTGGGACCGCGGCAATGTGTATGCCGCTGGCTACATGCCTGTATCGGGCGACATCACTGGTGGCAAGGACGCTTATGAGCTGGGCGAGTTCCGCCTGTGGGATGCCGGTTTTGACTTCTATGCGCCGCAGGAGTTTACGTCCGAGGATGGTCGCCACATTCTGATCGGCTGGATGGGCATGCCCGATGAGCCGACCTATGGCAACGCGCCCACCGTGGCGTGTGGCTGGCAGCACTGCATGACGGTGCCGCGTGAGCTTACAGCCGGCGCCGGCGGCGTGGTGCTGCAGCAGCCGGCTCGCGAGATCGAGCGCCATTATGCCTCGGTGCGTGTGGGGCAGGGCTCGTTGGAGGTTGCCGACGATACCTGCTTTGACGTTGTTGTTGACGGTGTCGATGGCGCGTTTACCGCGACCGTTGATGACGAGCTGAAGCTGGAGTTTGTGCCCGCTGAGGGCGAACTGCCCTCGCGCTTTGAGATGCGATTTACCGATGAGGGTCGCGCTTCTGCCGGCTGCGGTCGTACCGTGCGTTGGGAGCCCGTCGACGAGGTTCGTAACGTGCGCATTGTTGGCGATGTCTCGTCGGTCGAGGTGTTCGTGAATGATGGCGCGCTCGTGTTTTCGACGCGCATCTATCCCGAGGCCTATGGCGTGACCGTTGACGCTCCGGGCACGAGCGTGAACTATCACACGCTCAACATCTAAGCGATTCGTCGCATATCGGCGCTATACTGCAGCCGTTGCCCACGATGCGGGGAACACCCGCATCGTGGGTTTTTGTTTTGAAGGGACGGTGCCGTATGGGCGTACAGCAGCTAGAAGAGGCCTGGGCTTTGAGGGCCGGCGCGCGTGAGGCGCGGTTGCTTGCGGCCCCGCATGTGCCGGCAGCGCTGTCGCAGCTGGGGATTGTGCGTCCCGGTGACCGCCTAGTGGCCTTTGCGGATGACTTTGCCGATGCGTTTGCGCGCGGCTTTGATGGCTGCGACGTGGCTATGGTGGAGGAGTCGTCGGTTGCGGCGTTTGCTGCTGCGTCCGATGGCTTTGATGCTTCGTTTGATGCCGAGGGGCCGCACCTGTGGTGGTTCGTCAACTCCATTGGCGGGTTTGGACTGCGCGTGCCCGATCTTCGTGCGCTGGGTCGGGCGGCGCGTGAGGCCCATGCGCTGCTGGTTGTGGACAACACCGTGGCGTCAGCTTTTGGCTGCGATTCGCTGCGGCTGGGTTCTGCGCTGTCGCTCGAGGCGCTCGATCGCGTATGCGCCGGTGATGCTCCGCGCAAGTTGGTTGCCGTATCGGTCGCGCGCTCGCAGCTCAAGCGCCATCGTGTGGATGCTGCTGCCGAGTGCGCGCATACCCTGCTTGAGGGCTGTGGCTTGGCCAAGTTTGAATTGACTGCTGACGAGGCCGGTGTGCTGGAGCGGGGACTGGACTCGCTCGACGTCCGTATGCAGGCGCATTTCGACCGCGCCCGTGCGCTGGCCGAGTATCTGGCCGCCAACGAGATGGTGTGCAACGTGCGCTATCCCGGACTGAGCTCGCATCCCGACCATGCGGTTGCGACAGGAATCCTCGAGCACGGCTTTGGCCCGGCAGTTGAGTTTGACCTTATCGAGCGCAGTGCGGGTGATTTCTTCGATGCTTTGCCGGGGGAGTTTCGTACATCGCCCGCCGGCGGCGCAACGACGCGCCTCTCGGCCACGCGCGGCAAGCAGGGGAGCACCATCCGCCTCTTCGCCGGCACCGACAACCCCCTGGTCGTAGCGTCCGCCCTAGATAACGCCCTCCGCAACTAGCTAAATCATCCTCGACTCCATAAGTTGCGGTGAAATATGGATTGATTTACGGCTTTATCGGCATAAACAGTCCCTATTTCACCGCAACTTAGAGAGGGGGTTGCGTAGCTAAAAAGCCCCGTCCCAAATTGGCTATTCTTTGATGCTGGCGATGAGGGCGTCGGCTTTGGTGGCAATGACCTTGTTTATGTCGGCCTGCAGCTTCTCGTAGACCGCTATGGCGCGCTCTCCGGCGGGGGTGAGGGTGGATCCGCGCGCGCCGTCGCGCTCGATGAGCTTGCAGCCCAGCTGCCCTTCCGCCTCGTTCACAATGCGCCAGGCTTTGGAGTATGCCATGCCCATGCTCTTAGCGGCACGGTTGAGCGAGTGCTCTCGGGCGATACCCTGCAGCAGCAAGACACAGCCGTGACCAAATACGCCCGGCAGATTCTTGTCGCACGCTTGAATGACCAGCTTTGCCGTCGTCTTGTACTCCATGTGCTTCACGTCTCCCGGCTAAAGTGTATGCTGGGCAAACGCAAAGCCTGCGTCAAACCCTCATGTGCTCTTCTTAAATCATGCATTGTAGCAGTCAAAGTGCGCTAAGATACTTCCCCAGTATTGGGCGCCCAAGGTTGGGCTGGGTCCTACGAGGCCTGCAGCCGACCGGTCGCATGGAAAAAGGAGAAACATGGCTACGTTCTTTCCCGGTGAGTCCCACACGTTTTCGGAGTATCTGCTGGTCCCTGGTTACTCGTCCTCGCAGTGCATCCCCAACAACGTCTCTCTTAAGACGCCGCTAACCCGCTTTAAGCGCGGTGAGAAGCCGGCAATCACCCTGAACATCCCCATGGTTTCCGCCATCATGCAGTCCGTCTCGGGCGTCGACATGGGTGTCGCGCTCGCTACCGAGGGTGGCCTGTCCTTTATTTACGGTTCCCAGAGCGCCGAGTCCGAGGCCGCTATGGTCAAGGCCGTCAAGGATCACAAGGCCGGCTTCGTTCAGTCCGATTCCACGTTGACCCCCGACATGACCATGGAGCAGGTCATCGAGCTCAAGGAGAAGACCGGTCACTCCACCATGCCGGTCACCGACGACGGCACTCCCAAGGGTAAGCTCCTGGGCATCGTCACCAGCCGCGACTATCGCCCCAGCCGCGATGACCACCAGACGAAGGTCTCCGAGTTCATGACCCCGCGTGAGCAGCTCATCGTGGGCGACAAGAACATCAGCCTCAAGGTTGCCAACGACGTCATCTGGGACAACAAGCTCAACGCCCTGCCCATCGTCGACGACTACGATCACCTGATGGGCATCGTCTTCCGCAAGGACTACGACAGCCACAAGACCAACCCCAACGAGCTGCTCGACGGCGACAAGCGCTACATGGTCGGCGCCGGTATCAACACCCGCGACTATGCCGAGCGCGTGCCGCTGCTCATCGAGGCCGGCGCCGATGTCCTGTGCATCGACTCTTCCGAGGGCTTCAGCGAGTGGCAGAAGCGCACCATTGAGTGGATTCGCGCCAACTACGGCGAGGACGTCAAGGTCGGTGCCGGTAACGTCGTCGACGCCGAGGGCTTTCGCTTCCTGGCTGACTGTGGTGCCGATTTCATCAAGGTCGGTATCGGCGGCGGTTCCATTTGCATTACCCGTGAGACCAAGGGTATCGGCCGTGGCCAGGCCACTGCGTTGATCGACGTCTGCCGCGCTCGCGACGAGTACTACGAGGAGACCGGCGTCTACGTGCCCGTGTGCTCCGACGGCGGTATCGTCTACGACTACCACATGACGCTTGCCCTTGCCATGGGTGCCGACTTTATGATGCTGGGCCGTTACTTCGCCCGCTTTGACGAGAGCCCGACCGAGCGCGTCAACGTCAATGGCCAGTACATGAAGGAGTACTGGGGCGAGGGTTCTGCGCGTGCCCGCAACTGGCAGCGCTACGACCTGGGCGGCGCCGCGAAGCTCAGCTTCGTCGAGGGCGTCGATTCCTACGTTCCTTACGCCGGCTCCCTCAAGGACGGCGTGGGCGGCACGCTCTACAAGGTCAAGTCCACGATGTGCAACTGCGGCGCCCTCTCGATCCCCGAGCTCCAGGAAAAGGCACGCCTAACGCTTGTCAGCTCCACCTCCATCGTCGAAGGCGGCGCCCACGACGTAGTCGTCAAGGACTCCCAGCAGAGCGTTTCCTATCGATAAGGTAAGAGCTGCATATCAAAGGTTGAGCATCAACCACGTTATTTAGATAAAGCGAGATGCCTGCAAGTCGCAGGCATCTCGCTTGTCGTATTTGCTATTATCAGTCGAGTCAACCTTAGGGTCGGGCGGCTCAGCTTTGTTCGCTACAAGTTCCGCACGCAAAGAAGAGCACTAAATGTGCTCTTCGTCTTGCGCAGGACTGTCCGCAGTAGCGAATAAAGCTAAGCCGACCGACCCCAGCTAAGATTAAAGGAGCTGATATGTGCGATTGCACAGATCATAAGGACGAGATCCCTGCCTACGACGCGCAGGCCATTGAGTCCAAGTGGATGAAGGCCTGGGAGGACTCCAACCTCTTTGCCGTCGACACCGACGACAGCAAGCCCAAGAAGTACGTGCTCGAGATGTTCCCGTATCCGTCGGGCGACCTGCACATGGGCCACGCGCGCAACTATACCATCGGCGATGCCATGGCCCGTCAGGCCCGCATGCGCGGCTACGACGTGCTGCACCCCATCGGCTTTGACGCCTTTGGCCTGCCCGCCGAGAACGCCGCCATCAAGCACAACACGCAGGCTGCCGCCTGGACGTATAAGAACATGGACCAGGCGCTCGCCACGATGAAGCGCATGGGCTTCTCCTACGATCTGGATCGCATGGTCAAGACCTGCAGCCCCGACTACTATCGCTGGGGCCAGTGGATCTTTGAGAAGATGTGGGAAAAGGGCCTGGTCTACCGTAAGAAGAACCCGGTCAACTGGTGCCCCACCTGCAAGACCGTTCTGGCCAACGAGCAGGTTACCGAGGGCAAGTGCTGGCGCTGTGGCACCGAGCCCGAGAAGCGCGACCTTGAGCAGTGGTACTACAAGATTACCGAGTACTCTCAGGAGCTGCTCGACGACCTGGAGAAGCTCCCCGGCTGGCCCGAGCGCGTCAAGCAGATGCAGGCCAACTGGATCGGTCGCTCCGAGGGCGCCGAGGTCGACTTTACCCTGTGCGACCAGGATGGCGAGCCCATCGAGGGCGACGAGGGTAAGATCACCGTCTTCACCACGCGCGCCGATACCCTTTTTGGCGTCTCCTTCTTTGTCCTGGCTCCCGAGTACGCCGGCCTGCACGAGCTCGTCGAGGGCACGGAGTACGAGGAGGCCGTCACCAAGATCGTCGAGGACTCCAAGCATATCTCTGCCGTCGAGCGTGCCCAGGGCACCCTCGAGAAGCACGGCGCTTTTACCGGCCGCTACGTGGTGAACCCCGTGAACGGCGAGAAGGTCCCCGTGTGGGTTGCCGATTATGTCGTTGCCGACTACGGTACCGGTGCCGTCATGGCCGTTCCCTGTGGCGACCAGCGCGACTTTGAGTTTGCCCGTAAGTACGACCTGCCGATCGTGCCGATCATCCTGGACGATGACGATCGCGCTGCCGTCGAGGCCAGCGGCGAGACCATCGATACCTTCCATGCCGAGACCGTCGACTGGGATTGCGCCCACGCTGCCGAGGGCACGCTCGTCCAGTCTGGCAAGTACACCGGAATGCGCGGCGGCAAGCACTCCGAGGGCGAGGCTGCGATCGTGGCCGACCTCGAGGCCATGGGCTGCGGTCGTCGCAAGGTCGAGTTCCGTCTGCGCGACTGGCTCATCAGCCGTCAGCGCTATTGGGGCAACCCCATCCCGGCTATCCACTGCGAGCACTGCGGCATCGTGCCCGTGCCCGAGGATCAGCTGCCGGTGACGCTGCCCGAGAACCTGGACCTGGGCGCAGGCGAGACCCTCGCCGAGTGCAAAGAGTTCTATGAGACTACCTGCCCGGTCTGCGGCCGCCCGGCCAAGCGCGAGACCGATACCATGGATACCTTTACCTGCTCCAGCTGGTATTACCTGCGCTATACCGATCCTCACAACACCGAGCTGCCCTTCTCCCGAGAGGCCGCCGACCGTTGGATGCCTGTCGATAACTACATCGGCGGCATCGAGCACGCCATTCTGCACCTGCTCTACAGCCGCTTCTTTACCAAGGCCCTGCGTGACCTGGGCCTGCTGAGCGTGGACGAGCCCTTCACCAACCTGTTGTGCCAGGGCATGGTCAAGGACGAGAACGGCGACACCATGTCCAAGTCCAAGGGCAATGTCGTGCCTCCGAGCTCGGTCATCGAGCCCTACGGCGCCGACACCATGCGTTTGGCGATCCTGTTTATCGCCCCGCCCGAGAAGGACTTCGACTGGGATCCCAAGGCCGTTGAGGGCGCCAACCGCTTCATCAAGCGCGCCTGGCGTATCGTTTGGCAGCTCGTCCAGTCCGGCGACGCCAACGTGGCCTTCGACAAGTCCGCGCTCGACGAGGTTGCGATGAAGCTCTATCGCGAGCGTCACCGCACCATCGCCAAGTGCACCGAGGACTTTGACCGCGGCCAGTTCAACACCGCGATCTCGGCCGTCATGGAGCTCGTCAACGCGGCGAGCGCCTACCTCAACGCCACCGAGGGTACCGCGCGTGACAAGGCGCTGTGCTATGGCGTGGCTAAGGATATCGTGAGCGTCCTGGCGCCCATCTGCCCGTTCTGGGCCGACGAGCTGTGGCACGAGGCCCTCGGCTGCGAGGGCAACGCCTACACCGCCGCCTGGCCCGAGTTCGACCTGGCCGAGTCCGTTGAGGACACGGTGCAGATCGTGGTCCAGGTGCTCGGTAAGGTCCGCGGTCGTGTCGACGTTGCCCGCGATGCCTCTAATGAGGATATGCAGGCTGCCGCCGAGGCCGCCGTCGCCAAGTGGCTTGAGGGCAAGACGGTCGTCAAGGCCATCTGCGTGCCTGGCAAGCTGGTCAACCTGGTGGTCAAGTAAGCATTGCGCGCTTAACTGACGCATAAAAGACGAGGGGCGATCCGGTTGGGTCGTCCCTCGTTTTTCATGTACCTGCCCTGATGTCTGCGGTCAATTGTCCTATTCTTGTGGAGAAGCTGTGCGCACGCTGACCTGCAGATTCGTACTGTGCTTGCATGTTTCTGCAGCTATTGGTATAGTTTGATTGCAAATGAAGTAGTAATTGAAAGAAGTGGGGTTTCGGCCCCGCTTCTTTTTTGTATGGATGGAGGTGCCGCAATGGTCAAGACTAAGACCGAGCAGGCGATCATCGACGCGCTCGAGGCCGTCGCTCCCCAGCACGATGTCGACATCGTCGACGTCGAGCTCGTGGGTGCCACCAAGGCCCCCTGCGTACGCGTGCGTATCGAGGGTGCCGAGGGTCAGAGCCTGTCGCTCAACGACGTCACGGCCAACACCAAGTGGGTCGGCGATGTGATTGAGGAGCTCGACCCTATCTCTTCGAGCTATACGCTCGAGGTGTCGAGCCCGGGCATGGCGCGTCCGCTGCGCCGCCCGTGCGACTTTGCCCGCTTTGTGGGCGAGAACTGTGAGCTCACCTCCACCGCCACCGAGGGCCGTCGCAAGTACGCCGGCAAGATTGCCGCCGCCACCGAGACGAACGTGACCCTCGAGCTCGAGGACGGCGAGTCCGTTACCCTCGATTTCTCTGATGTTAAAAAGTGCAAGTTGAAGCCCACCTACGACTTCAAGCCCGCGAAGGAAGGAAAGTAAGATGGCAGCATCCGACATGATGTCCGCCCTGATGGAGCTTTGCCAGGAGAAGCGCATCGACCAGCTCTACCTGATCGACCGCCTGGAGCAGTCGCTTGCCAAGAGCTATGCCGAGATCCTGCATCTTGAGTGGGGCGCCAAGGTGACCATCGACCGCACCACCGGCAAGATCTACGTCTACCGCCTGGAGCCGATCGACGATTCCATGGACGAGGAGGGCAACTTCACCGAGTTCGAGGAGATCGACGTCACTCCCAAGAACACAAGTCGCATCGCTGCCCAGCACGCCAAGGCCGAGATCAACGCCATCGTGCGCAACTCCGCCCGCGAGCAGATCTACGAGGAGTTCTCCGGCCGCATCGGCGACCTCATCAGCGGTACCGTGCTGCAGTCCACGCCCGACTTCACGATCGTCAAGATCCGCGAGGGCGTCGAGGCCGAGCTGCCGCACTTCGATCAGCGCCGTTACGAGAACGAGCGCAACGAGCGTCCGATGGGCGAGCGCTACCTGCACAACCAGCACATCAAGGCCGTGATCATCGACGTTCGCGACCCCAACTCCAACCTGCAGCCGGTTCGTGGCGAGCACAGCCGTCTGCCGATCGTCATTTCTCGTACCCACCCCGAGCTCATGCGTCGTCTGTTTGAGCAGGAGGTGCCCGAGATCTATGAGGGCACCGTCCAGATCAAGTCGATCGCCCGCGAGCCCGGCCAGCGCTCCAAGGTCGCCGTCCACTCGCTCGACGACCGTCTGGATCCCGTGGGCGCCTGCGTCGGCCCTAAGGGCAGCCGTGTTCGCGCTGTCGTGGGCGAGCTCCGCGGCGAGCGCGTCGACGTCATCCTGTGGGATGCCGATCCTGCCGTCTACGTCGCTAACGCCCTGTCGCCCGCTAAGGTCACCCGTGTCCTCATCGACGAGGAGAAGGCCTACGCCGGCGTCATCGTGCCCGACGACCAGCTGTCCCTCGCCATCGGCAAGGAGGGTCAGAACGCCCGCCTCGCTGCGCGCCTGACCGGCTGGCACATCGATATCAAGTCCGAGACGCTTGCCGCCGACATCCTTAAGAACGTTCCCGTTCACGAGGAGCCCGCCGCCGACCTGATTGGTGACGAGGAGGACGAGGACGTCCGCCGCTGCGAGTATGTGTCCGAGGACGGCATCCAGTGCCGCAACCAGGCTCGTCCCGGCTCCCGTTTCTGCGGTGTCCACGACACCGACGCCTTCGATGATGCGGAGGACCTGATCTAGCGCGCGGTTGCGCCGGGCGGGTCCCGGCGCGTCTCCCACGCTCGTTCAGTCTCTAGGCACCCAAGGTGCCAGAAAGGGTAGGTGAAGTCATATGGCAAAAGTCCGTGTGTCCACCCTGGCCAAAGAGTTCGGCATGACCTCCAAGGAACTGATGGGTCATCTCGCCGATATGAAGATTCCCGCTAAGTCCGCTTCCTCCACCTTGGAGGACGCCTATGTCGCTATGGTCCGCAAGCAGCTCGCCTCGGTGATCGAGGCCCGCGCTCAGGAAGTCGAGGCCGCCAAGCAGGCCGAGGAGCAGGCAGCTGCCGCCGAGGAGGCCGCACGCGCCGCCGAGGCCGAGCGCGAGCGCATCGCCGCCGAGAAGGCACGCGAGGAGGAGCGCCGCCAGTTTGCCGCAGCCCAGGCAGCCGAGGAGGCTGCCCGCGCCGAGGCCGAGGCCAAGAAGAAGGCCGAGCAGGAGCGCCTTGCCCGCGAGAAGGAGGAGGCTGCCCGCGAGGCCCAGCGCCGCGCCGTTCCCGCTTCCGACTCCGGTTCGCGCTTCCGTTCGCTTCTCGACCAGATTGCCGCACAGGAGACCGTGCTCAAGGAGAAGAAGGACGCCGAGGACAAGGCCAAGGCCGAGCGCGCCGCCGAGCGCGGTAACCGTCGTGGCGGCAACAACGACCGCCGCGGTGGCCGTCGTAACGATCGCAACGCCTCCGACAACAACTCCGAGCGCAACGCTTCCGAGGGCCGTCCGCACAGCCATCGCACCAACGCCAGCAACAACGTCGCTGCCGGCATGGACTTCCCCAACCCCGATAAGCAGGGCAAGGGCAAGAAGCGCAAGGGCGGTCATAACAACGAAGAGGACCACTACAGCCGCATGGCTCGCGAGGCCGAGGAGTACAGCCGCGAGAAGGTGCTCGAGGAGGCTCGTGCTGCCGTCGAGGAGGCCTCTCGCGAGTCCACCGGTCGCCGCAAGAAGCGCAAGGAGAAGCGCGAGCGCGAGGCTGCCAAGGCGCAGGAGGAGCGCAAGATAGAGGAGGCGCTGGCCCAGGGCGTGAACCCCGAGGACCTCGACGCCATCAAGGTCTCCCAGGGCGTTACCGTCCAGGAGCTTGCCGAGGCGCTCGACGTTCCGGCCAACGACATCATCAAGCGCCTGTTCCTGCTTGGTACGCCGCTCACCATGACGCAGTCCATGTCCGACGACCTTGTCGAGCTCGTTGCCGACGACCTGGGCCGTCAGATCAAGATCATCACCCCCGAGGAGGAGAACACCTTCTCGTTCTACGACGATCCCGCCGACCTTAAGCCGCGCGCCCCGGTCGTCACCGTCATGGGCCACGTCGACCACGGCAAGACGTCGCTGCTCGACGCCATCCGTCACACCGGCGTTGCTGCCGGCGAGGCTGGCGGCATTACGCAGGCCATCGGCGCTTCGCAGGTCATGATCAACGACCGCAAGATCACCTTCATCGATACTCCGGGTCACGCCACCTTTACGGCTATGCGTGCCCGTGGCGCCAAGGTGACCGACATCGTCATTCTGATCGTGGCTGCCGACGACGGTGTCATGCCCCAGACCGTCGAGTCGATCAACCACGCCAAGGCCGCCGGCGTACCCATCGTCGTTGCCGTCAACAAGATCGATAAGCCGGGCGCCAACCCCGATCGCGTGCGCCAGGAGCTCACCGAGTACGGCGTCATCCCCGAGGAGTGGGGCGGACAGAACATGTTCGTCAACATCTCGGCTAAGCAGAAGATCGGTATCGACGACCTTCTGGAGACCGTGCTGCTCCAGGCCGACGTGCTCGAGCTCAAGGCCAACCCGGACACCTTTGCCTCCGGCAACGTCCTCGAGGCCAAGCTCGACAAGGGCCGCGGCTCGGTCGCTACCGTGCTCGTGACCCGCGGTACCTTGCACGTGGGCGATACGCTGGTCGCCGGCCTTACCTACGGCCGCGTCCGCGCCATGCTCGACCCCATGGGTCGCGCCGTCACCGAGGCCGGTCCCTCCGACGCCGTCGAGATCCTGGGCCTGCAGTCCGTGCCCAACGCCGGTGACGAGTTCCGCGTGTTCGAGGACGAGCGCGAGGCTCGTGCCCTGGCCGACGAGCGTTCGCTGAAGGCCCGTATCGAGGAGCAGAGCCGCGTCAAGCACGTCACGCTCGAGAACCTCTTCGAGACCATTGCCGACGCCGAGGTCAAGGAGCTCAACCTGATCATCAAGGCCGACGTCCAGGGCTCCATCGAGGCTCTTCAGGACTCGCTCGACAAGATGGATCAGTCCGAGGTTCGCATCAACACGATCCACTCCGCCGTTGGCGCCATCAACGAGACCGACGTCGTCCTGGCCGACGCCTCCAACGCCATCATCATCGGCTTTGGCGTCCGTCCCGACGGTAAGGCCCGCTCCGCCGCCGAGCGCGAGGGCGTCGAGATCCGTTGTTACGACGTCATCTACAAGTGCCTCGAGGAGCTTGACGCCGCCCGTATCGGCATGCTCAAGCCCACCGAGGTCGAGGTCGCCACGGGTACCGCGACTGTCCTGGACACCTTTAAGGTGCCCAAAGTCGGTATCGCCGCCGGTGTCCGCGTCGAAGAGGGCGAGATCGCCGCGACCGATTCCGTGCGCCTGGTGCGCGACGGCATCGTGGTCTTCAACGGCAAGATCGCCTCGATGCGCCACTACAAGGACGAGGCCAAGAGCCTCAAGAGCGGTTCCGAGGGCGGCATTGGCCTGGAGAACTTCCAGGACATCAAGCCCGGCGACCAGATCGAGGGTTACCGCATCGACCAGGTTGCCCGTACCGAGTAGGGGGTAGCGCTATGAAGCAAACGCAGGCAACCCGCCGTCTGGGCGAGCAGCTTCGCGAGAAGCTCGGTTATATCCTGCTCTTTGAGGTTTCCGATCCGCGTCTCGACCTGGTTACTTTGACCGCGGTCGAGGTCGCGGTGGACCGTTCCTTCGCGCGCGTGTACGTGTCGTGCGATGCGAGCCGCTACGACGAGGTCATGGAGGCGCTCGCAAGCGCCAAGGGCCGTATTCGCAGCCTGTTGGCTCGCTCGCTCGATTGGCGTGTCACGCCCGAGCTCGATTTTCGCATCGATCGCTCGACCGATGAGGCCGAGCGCATCACGCGTGCGCTGGAAAACGTTCCCGCCACGCTTGCGATCGAAAAGGACGAGGACGGCTATCCGATAGCGGATGCCGCCCAGGAGGCAGCTTTAGATGACTAATTCCGCCGACCTCGCCTCGTGCGAGTCTGCAGATATTCAGCGACGCATCCTCGAGCTCATCGAGGGTGCGTCCTCCATTGCGATTTCGGGACACACTTCTCCCGATGGCGACGCCCTGGGCTCCGTATTGGGTCTGGGCCTTTCGCTCATGAAGTTTTTCCCCAACAAGGACATTGTGCTGCTGCTGGCAGACGATGACCCGGTTCCTCGCATTTACCGCTTTATGGAAGGCTCCGACCGCCTGGTGCCGGCATCTGCGTACGCCGGCAATCCTGACCTGTTCATCTCGGTGGACGTACCGGTCGTCGAGCGCCTCAATAATTCCGCCGAGGTGCTCCGTCGCTCCAAGCATGTGGTGTGCTTCGATCACCATCCGGCGCGCGAGGAGTTTGCCGAGCTCAGCCTGAGGCGCGTTGAAGCTGCAGCCTGCGCCATGATCATTGACCGTTTCTTGGACAATTGTGGCATTGTCGCCCGTGATGGGGTCGCGACTTGCTTGCTGTGCGGCTTGGTGACCGACACCGGTCGTTTCCAGTACCAAAACGCCGATGCTGCTGCGTTCCATGCAGCCTCGCGCCTGGTGGCGCACGGTGCCGATCCGGCGCGCGTTGCGCTCGAGGTCTACCAGAGCATGCGCGTTGAGTTTTTGCACCTCAAGTCCATTGTCATGGGTCGCATCAAGACAGTTGCCCACGGGCGCGTCGCGTATAGCTATGCGTACCAGAGTGACCTTGAGGCTTGCGGTGTCACCTCGGACGAGTGCGACGGCCTGGTCGATGTGGTGCGTTCGGTGATGGGCGTCGAGGTTTGCATGTTCTTAAAGGGCATTGAGGGCGATTCCAAGGTGCGTGGCAACCTGCGCTCCAAGGGCGACCTCGATGTGTCCGAGATTGCTGCCAACTTTGGCGGTGGCGGGCATCATGCCGCCGCCGGCTTTTCCAACAACGGAACAATTCGCGAGACGCTCGCCGTGGCACTTCCCATGCTGGCCGAGCTGGTGGGGGAGGATCCCGCTTCGGTGACCGTCGAGCTCTAACTTATTGGATGGTACATGGCTCGTCGAACGCCTTCTCAATTGAATATGCTGCTCGCCGTTGATAAGCCGGTGGGCTGCACGTCCCATGACGTGGTCTCGCAATGCCGACGCGCTCTCCATGAGCGGCGCGTCGGCCATGCCGGTACGCTCGACCCCATGGCATCGGGTGTCATGGTTGTGGGCGTGGGTCAGGCCACCCGTTTGCTGGGCATGCTAACTCTCGATACCAAAAGTTATGTCGCCGACATTTCGTTTGGCGTCGAGACCAATACCGATGATGCGGAGGGCGAGGCGGTCCGCACGGTGGCTGTTGCCGACGAGCTCCGCGATCCTGCCTATGCGCGTGAGCGCTTGGCCGCCATGCTGGGTCCGCAGATGCAGGTGCCGCCGGCGTTTTCGGCTATCTCGGTCAATGGCGTTCGCGCCTACAAGTCTGCTCGCGAGGGCAATGCGGTGGACCTACCTCCGCGCCCCGTCGAGGTCTATGCCGCCGACCTGATCGCCGTGGGCGGCGAAGGTGTTACGTGCGTGTGGACCGTGGCGTTCTCGGTGAGCAAGGGCACCTATATCCGAGCGCTCGCTCGCGACTTGGGCCGCGCCTGCGATAGTGCCGCGCACATTTCCGCGCTGCGCCGCACGGCCTCCGGTGTTGTTTCCATTGGCGCTTGTCATGCGATCGAGGAGCTTTCTCCCGAGTCCGCGGCTGCCTTTGCCCTGGATCCCATTGCGGCCCTGGGCGCCACGCGTGTTGACTTGCCGGGCAATCTTGCCGACGACCTGCTTTGCGGCCGACGCATTCCCGTTGAGCGTGCGCTTGCCGATTTCGATGCCTCTAAGGCGCCGTTTGCGTTGGTGCTCGATGGGGGACTCAAGGCGCTCGCCCGCATTGAGAGTGGCCGCTTTGTTATGGAGCACGTGTTTCCGCAGGCAATCGGCGGTGTTCGATGATGTTGTCCGCTCGCGAGCTCGCGCGTGTCTTTTTCGCGGGCGAGTCGGACGAGGCTCGCATCGTTACTGCCGATACGTTTGATGAGTGTGAGCACTTGGGTGCCGCATCGATTGCTATCGGCGTGTTCGACGGCGTTCACCGTGGACACCAGGAACTCATCGAAGCGCTTGTCCGTGATGCCCGTACCCATGGCTGTAAGGCGGTCGTGGTTACCTTCGATCCCGACCCGGACGTTGTGGTGAGCCCTTCGCCCGCTCAAAAATTGATGACGACGGCCGACCGTCTGCATGCCCTGGCTCAAACCGGGGTCGATGCGGTGGTGGCCGTTCCCTTTACGCCTGAGGTTGCGGCGCTTGACCATGTTGCTTTTCTCTCGCTGGTGTCCCGTCTGGTCGACATTCGATCGATTCGCGTTGGCTGTGACTTTAGGCTGGGTCGTGGCGGTGCTTCTGGTGTTGCCGAGATGCGCGCCTGGGGTTCCGAGCACGGCGTTGACGTGTATGGTCACGACCTGCTTTGCGAGGGCGGTGAGGCCATTTGCGCCACCCGCATTCGTCATGAGCTGGGACAGGGCCATGTGGAGCTTGCTGCTGAGTTGCTCGGCCGCCCGTATATGGTGCGCGGCGGTGTTACTCGCGGCCGTCACGAGGGTTCTGGCATGGGCTTTCCCACGGCAAACTTGCAGGTTCCCGACGGCATTCAGGTGCCAGCCGATGGCGTGTATGAGGGTCTGGTGCTGGTCAATGACATCGTGTGGCCCGCTGCCGTTAACGTCGGACTGCCGCCGACGTATGCCGACGATGCCGCTTCGGCGCATCTCGAGGCCAACTTAATTGGTTATACGGGCGACCTGTACGGCGCTTTCGTTTCGCTGGCGTTTACGCGCTGGCTGCGTCCCTCGCGTGTGTTCGATTCGCTGGATGAGTTGATCGCGACCGTCGAGGGTAATATCGAAGATATTCGTCACAACTTGGGCGATCAGGGGGTGAGCATCCGTGATTAGCGATGAGGAAAAAGACCAGGTACGCGCTGCGTCTGACTTGGTTGCCGTCGTGCAGGAAACGGTTGAGCTCAAGCCCCGCGGCCATGAGTTTTGGGGCTGCTGCCCCTTCCATGGCGAAAAGACGCCGTCCTTCCACATTATTCCCGCCACGCAGGTGTGGCATTGCTTTGGCTGCGGCGAGGGTGGCGACGTCTTCACCTATATCATGAAGCGCGAGAACCTGAGCTTTCCCGAGTCAATCCGTTATTTGGCCGATCGCGCGGGTATTGAGCTGCATGACACCGGAGATCGCCGCGAGCGCGGCACCAAGCGTGCCCGCATCTACGATCTGTGCGCCGAGACCGCCCAGTTCTACCACACCATGCTCATGCGCGGTAAGGACGGCCGTCCGCGCGAGTACTTTGCCAGCCGCGGCATGGGCGGCGACGTCTGCCGCCGCTACTGCCTGGGCTTTGCACCGGGCCGTAACGCGCTGGTGTCGCACCTGTCCCAGGCGGGTTTTACCCCGCAGGAGATGATCGACGCCAACGTTGCCGTGAGTCGCGGGCGCGGGCAGCTTGCCGACCGCTTTTACGACCGCGTGATGTTCCCCATCTTTGACGAGCAGGGTCACAACATTGCCTTTGGCGGTCGCATTATGGGCGACGGCCAGCCTAAGTATCTCAACACCGCCGAGACGAGCGTGTTTCATAAAAAGCGAAACCTCTACGGCTTTAATTGGGCCAAGGAGTTTATCGTCGCGCAGGATACCGCCATCGTGGTAGAGGGCTATACCGATTGCATCGCCTGCTGGGAGGCGGGGATCAAAAACGTTGTCGCCACGCTGGGCACCGCGCTCACGGAGCATCACGTCAAGACGCTCACCCGCTTTGCCAAGCGCATCGTGTACATGTTCGACGGCGATGCGGCGGGACAGAAGGCCGCCCGCCGTGCGATTCAGTTTATCGAGCAGGATTCGATGGATCTGCGCTGCGTGGTGCTGCCCGACGGCAACGATCCCATGGAGTTCATCACGGCGCACGGCGGAGAGGAGCTGCAGAAACGCATTGACGCTGCCGAACCGCTCATGGACTTCGTGTACCGTTCGCTACAGGAGTCGAGTGACATCACCACGCCGGGCGGTCGTGCCAAGGCACTCGAGGATGCGCTGACGCTCATCTATCCGCTGCGCGATAGCTATATGATCGATACGTACTTTATCCAGATTGCCGATCTGCTTGGTTTGGATCTGGAGACCGTGCGCGCGAGCTCGGGCCGTGTGTTTCGCGATGTCGCCAAGCGCGAAGATGCGGAACGACGTCGTGAGCAGAACTATGAACGCCAGCGGGCGCAACTCGAGCGCTCTGGTAGCGCGGGCGGTCGGACGTCTGGTTCGCAGGGGGCATCTCGCGGTGCTTGGGCATCGGGCGCCACGCCGGCAGTGGCGGCGCCGGTCGAGGAAGAGCCGTACGACTACGTCCCGCTCGATGCCTACGGTGCCGCGCCCGCGGAGGTCGTCGACGACCTTCCGCCGATCGATGTGCCTGATGGTATGGGCGCTGTGCCTGTGACTGACGGTTCGGGCGCACCGGCTGCGGCTGCGCCGATGGTTCTTACCGATCTTGAGCGCAAGTCCTTGGCAGGGGAGCGCGAGCTGCTGACCATGCTCACGAGCTACCCCGACCTGTTCCGCACGTATGCCGACCGCATCTGCTCCATCGAGTGGGTTGACCCACGTCACGAGTCCATCGCGTGGGCCGTTCTGGCAACGCCGCCGGGAACCGATCCTGCAGCCTGCATGGATGCGGCGCGCTCGGTGTGTCCCGAGGCGGCAACGCTTGTGAGTGCCGGGCGCATCTCGGCGACGAGCAAGCACCCCACCGAGACGAACATCGTGTTCATGCTCGATACGCTCGAGCTCTACACCATTAAGCGCCGCATGCGTGCCGCACAGGCCAGGCTGCGCCAGGACCGTTCACTCGATGATGAGGCCCGTCGCGCGCTGACCGTTCAGGCCGCGCAAGATTCGCAGCGTCAACGCGAACTGCAAAAGTCGATCGGCGGCGTGGCGGACCCGTTCCGTTTGATCGGTCTGGAGGCCGCAGGCGCCGAACAGGCCTAGATGTTGTGGTCAACCAGCGTATTCTCGCCTATATCCAGTCCTCTTTTTGGGTATAGACGCCTATGTGTGTGCTAAAGTATTGAGTCCTGTGGACTATGAAGGGAGAATCTGTGCCAAAAAAGACTGAGAGCACGGGTACTGGGCTGGAATCCTACGTTGCAAAGCTCATGGGCAGCGGCTCAAACAGGACTTCGGTAACCGAGGACGAGATTCAGGTCGCCCTGAAGGATATCGATGTTTCTGACGAGCAGCTCACCGCGGTGTATTCCGCGCTGCGCAACAGCGGCATCCAGATTATCTCCGCGAGCGGAAACGACGACGCCCCCATGGACGTCGACGATGACGATAACGATACCGATACTGACGATTTCGATGACGACGACGAGCACGATTCCGGCTCGCTCGACGATCACGAGCTCAAGATGGTCCGTCAGGCCGACGCCGAGATGGGTTCTTCCAAGAGCAAGAAGAAGCGCACCGTGCGCACGTCCCGTTCACGCTCCCGCGTGCGTGGCATCGATGCCTCCACGGTGATGCTGACCGGCGATCCGGTTCGTATGTACCTCAAGGAGATCGGCAAGGTCGACCTGCTGACCGCTTCCGAAGAGGTCGATCTGGCTATGAAGATCGAGGCCGGTCTTGAGGCCACCGAGAAGCTCGAGGCTGCCGATGCCGGTGAGCTCGAGCTCACGCGTGCCGAGATGCGTCGTCTTACGCGCATTGAGAACGTCGGTCTCGAAGCCAAGCAGGCACTCATCAGCGCAAACCTGCGTCTGGTTGTCTCCATCGCCAAGCGCTATGTTGGCCGAGGCATGCTGTTCCTTGACCTGATCCAGGAGGGCAACCTCGGTCTGATTCGCGCCGTCGAGAAGTTCGACTACCAGAAGGGTTTCAAGTTCTCCACGTACGCCACGTGGTGGATCCGTCAGGCCATTACGCGCGCTATCGCCGACCAGGCCCGTACCATCCGTATTCCCGTGCATATGGTCGAGACCATCAACAAGCTCGTCCGCGTGCAGCGCCAGCTCCTTCAGGACCTGGGTCGCGACCCGACCCCCGAGGAGATCGGTGCCGAGATGGACATGAGCGCCGACCGCGTCCGCGAGATCCAGAAGATCTCGCAGGAGCCCGTGTCGCTCGAGACCCCCATCGGCGAGGAAGAGGATTCCCAGCTGGGCGACTTCATCGAGGACTCCCAGGCAATCGTTCCTCCCGATGCCGCCAGCTTCTCCATGCTGCAGGAGCAGCTCACTCAGGTGCTCGACTCGCTTGCCGATCGTGAGCGCAAGGTTATCGAGCTGCGCTTTGGCCTTGTCGACGGGCATCCCCGTACGCTCGAGGAAGTCGGCCGCGAGTTTGGCGTCACGCGCGAGCGTATCCGCCAGATCGAGTCCAAGACCCTGGCCAAGCTTCGCCACCCGAGCCGCTCGAGCAAGCTGAAAGACTATATCGAGTCTTAGGAGTTACGGCGTTTTACCAAACGCCGTAACTGGTCGACGCTGCGCGGACACCAGAGCGACAACTTGTCATTCAAAGAGGACGGCATGACCAGAAGGTCTATGCCGTCCTCTTTTCATGCCAATTTGTTCGCTCTGGTGCCCGCTCGCTGGCATTGTCAAAACATCGGCGTTCCCGTTGCTGGTGCCGGCAGTTAGGCCGTCCCCAAGGGATCATGGCGGTTGATTTCCGATCTCAGCCGAACACATTGAGCAAATAGGCCATTCCCGCAGTTAGCCGAACGCCCCCGCGGCCCCTCCTGGGGTCCGGGGGCGCCCTTTTCCCAGTTGAAGGAACG
>DBGDDN010000046.1:0-89967 GCA_048343195.1 Collinsella sp. | reverse complement strand
GCGCGCCAGGGAGATAGTGGACGAGATAGTCGAGAAGCGCGGCCTCAAGAAGGAGTAACATCGGGACTTGCAGCGACGGACCTCAGGACACTCTTACACCACGTCTGCGCGCGCGACCTTCCACTCGTCCGCAGACGACGTTATTTCTCCTCATATGTTCAATAAAAGTAGCTCCTAATGGGAACAAATCTCATCAGGAGCTGCTATTTATAGCAAAATAAATGCAACAATAATGGCAACAGTACTCATATTTGCCCTTTTTTGACCACGACCCTCCAGAATAGTCGCTGAGAACGACACTAAATGACAAAATCCGACACTTGGACGTTCTTATATGAGTAGCCATTGAAGGACACCTAACGACTACTCCCATTCGCGACACACTGTGTCGCGAATTAAGCTGGTCCCATTACCGAAGACCAGTGAGAGTTCCTGCCCAGAATCTCGATAGCTTAATAAAGCGCTCCCCTCCGGAAGTTCAATGAGCATCCAAATTCCAAGCTGAAAAGCAAAGGGGTAGCGAAGCCGTCAATGCTCATTTCCTATCGAACAGGCGGGTCAAAACAAGCTAATTAGCCCGATAAACTGCTTGTATTTTTGTCTACGAAATTGTATACAAAAAGAGAATCTGAGAACCGGCGCTCGACATTATGTCGATCGATAGGAGGCGCTATGGACGCTAAGCAGCTCGAAAAGATGATGGGGTTTGCTCCCGGAGAGTTGAAGAAAGCCGCGGAAGCCTACGAAAAAGATGAGTGGCCGAAAGGTCGCACCATCAAGTTGGGAAGGCCACCAATCTCCGATGAGCCGAGCGTCGTTATATCAGCACGTGTGGGCGAATCGATTCTTGAGGCGTTTGACGAAAAAGCCAAACGCCATGGGCAAACACGCACGGAGCGGCTCAGAGAGCTCATTACACTTGATGCACTGATTGCCTAGGCCCTCTCCCCCGTCGGACCCAAACATGTACACCAGCATCCAAAGTCGACATTTTTCGACATCTTTGGATGCTGGTGTACAGCTTTTTGCTACATAGTCGTTGGGGACGTCCTTAAATTACCAGTCGTTAAAGAACGCTCCCGATGACTAGTTAGCCGTGGAAGCGAGCTGTGGGTGCAAGCGGCTGTTCGCGAAAGACGCGCTCGACGGCAGCGCGGTATTCGTCGACCTTTTTGGTCTTGCGTACGATCTTGTGGACGGTAGCGGGATCAGCAAAAGCGCACTTGGCGTAGAACCACCACTCCTTCATGCGGAAGACCGCATTGCCGCCAATCTCTTCTGCATATGCCGCAAACAGCGTGTCGTGGAAGCGCTGCAGCTCAGCAGCCGTTGCAGCAGGGCCGCCCTTGACCATGCGAGCCAGAGCGGGGTTCGCGAGCAGGCCACGCCCCAACATCACATGGCGCGTGCCGGGATAGGCCTCCACCAGCGCGTCCATATCCTCAAGATCAAAAATGTCACCGTTATAGGCTACGGGGAACGGCGCACGCTCCAGCGTCTCGCCATAAAACTCTTTGCGCGGCGAACCCGTATAGCGGTCCTTTTGAACGCGCGGATGCACAATGAGCTCTGCCAACGGCATGCGACAGTACAGTTCGAGCACGCGCTCGTATTCGTCGTCATTCTCCAGCCCCAGCCTGGTCTTTACCGACACCGGCAACGGCGACCGCTCACACACATCGCTTAAGAACGCCTCGAGCTCGTCGAGATTGCGCAAGAAACCCGAGCCCTTGCCCTTGGCGACAACCGTTCCCGAAGGGCAACCCAGGTTGAGATTGACCTCGCGGTAGCCCATGTCGGCGAGCACCTGTGCCGCCCACACAAACTCGTCCGCGTTCTTGGACATCAGCTGAGGCACCACGTTGAGCCCCTGGTTATTGGCAGGATCGATCTCCTTAAACGCCTTGCCGCCAAAGCGGTTTCCCACCCGCGGCGGCGGCAAAAACGGCGTGTAATAGCAATCGAGCGCACCGAAGCACTCCGCATGCACGCGACGGAACACATGCCCGGTAATCCCCTCCATAGGGGCCAGCGAAAGGATCATCTACTCTTCTCTCATATCAACACAACAAAGGGGCCGTCCCTTTGTCACATGCATTATGCCTTGCGCTTCAGGCGATTCACAAGGAAGAGGTAGCTACTGAACGATGACCACCCTCCAGCCGCACCCCATACAACGAGGTTTAATACTTTTCCCGAGAAGTGAACGAGTGAAAACGGGCCCCCGAAGCATCGGCACTTTCGAGATGCAATTTCCTGCGGTTTTGCCAGCCAAATCCTGCGGGTTTGACGTCTAAAAATGTCGATGCTTCGGAGGTCCAAGTATGGCCGTTCACTTCTCGGAAAAGTATTAGACCTCGATTTACATGCCACTCAATGTGACAAAGTGGCTGCTCCTTTGTCACATTCGATGAAAAAGGGCACCGATGTTAGTCGATGCCCCAAAGCGGCTGCAGGTTAAGCCCTACAGCGTATGTCTAAGACGAATCGAACTATTCGTCCCAGGAGAGGTTCTTACCAGTCTTTTTTGCCAGCAGCAAGAACAGGCCGATAATAACGTTGCATGCGATGCAGAAGATGAAGACGCCCTGGAAGGAGCCGACAAGCTCATAGACCTTCATCATAACGGGCATGCCAAAGGCGCCGACGATATAGCCCACGGAGCAGATCAGCGCGAAGATGCGACCGAAATCGCGGGAGCCAAAGACATCCATAACCAAAACGGTCAGGGCAGTGCCAGCGATGACGTACATTACGTCGTTCACGCCTGCTGCGAGGATGCTGAGCGTCGAGTTGCCGCTGCTCATCATGAGCATGACAAAGGAGAGGATGGAGACAGCGAGCCAGCCCAGAATGGCCTTCGTGCTGCCGAACCTATCGCAAGTGGTGCCGACGATCGGATTGAGGAACAGATCGAAGAGCGATGCAGCGGATACCATGAAGCCGCCCACCATGGGGCTAAAACCAACCTCGGAAGCATACGTCGGGAAGAGCTGGTTCATGCAGCAAGTGAGCTGAACGAGACAGAGGAAGCCGATGCAGAAGAAGAAGGCAGGCGACTTAATGGCGCGCGCATAGCTAACGCCACGCGTGCTATCCTCGGTCGTCTCCTCGGTCTCGGTGACCGTCTCGCCCTCGACGTAGCCATAGGGCAGCATGCCCTTGTCCTGAGGCTTATAGCGAATAATCAGGACGGAAGCGGGGAGAATGAGCACGGCGGAGACGCCAGCGAGCACCAGATAGCCAGTCCTCCAGCCAGCGGCCTCGATGACAGAGGTGATGACGGGGCTCATGATGAGCATGTAAATCGAGTTCACTGCCCAAGCGAGACCGATTGCCAGGCCACCAGATTTTTTGAACCACTGGTCAATAACGTCGGACATGGCGACGCCGGTGGTGAAGGCGAAGCAAACGCCAATCAGGGCGCCAGCGGCGATGAACATCCAGACTTCGGTGTAGAAGGCCATGCCTGCGCCGGCGGCGAGCAGAATAAGCTCGACGACGGGGAGCCAAACCTTGCCAACAACCTTGGGGATGAGTTTTCCGACAAACGGAAGCGCCGCCGCAAGACCGATGAGCGTCGCAGTAAAGTAATACGAGAAGATTGAATAGTCAAACCCGAACTCCTCGCACACGGGCGCGACGAAGGAGCCGGCGATTACGCTATAGGATCCAGTCGTACCAGCAGACATGAGGCCAAGCGCGATTACGAGAACCCATGCGTAGACCTTGCTGCTCTTTAACTTTGCATTTTCCATTGATACAACTCCTAGAGACCCAGAAGAGCACACATAACGGCCTTGATGGTGTGCTGACGGTTCTCTGCCTCACGGAAGATGACCGAAGCGTTGGCCTCAAAGCACTCGTCGGCAATCTCGAAACCCTCGGTGATGATCTCGCGATGGAGGTCGTTCTTGCACTGGTCGAGGAGCATCTTGCCAACACGGTGATCTGCGTTGTGGACAGAGGGAAGCTCATGCATGCAGAAGATGTCGGGATTGTTGGTGCGCTTGCACAGCTCGCTGGTGACGCGATAGGGGTACAGGGACTCGGCATCGCCCAGCCAGGAGTTGTAGTCGTCGGGATCCAGAACCTCTTCGCCGCACTCGGGGTTGATGTAGCGCCACTCCTCGGTAACGATAACGTCAACGCCATCCAGGGCATCGAGGTCAGAGGTGATGGTAAAGGTCCTATTGGGAGCGTACTTGGCGTAGCAGGCCTCCACCTCTTCGATCATTTCCTTGCACATCTGATGACGGAGGTCGTCGGGGCCGATGGCGAGGAAGTCCATGTCGAGCATAGCGCACAGGCGGCCATACCACACCGGGGCGCCGGCGCAGTTGCCAACGAAAGCCATCTTCTTGCCGCGGCTCGTACGCAGACCGCCCCATTGCTCTTCCATCGTAAGAGCGTCAGCGAGCATCTGAGTCGGGTGATCGCCGAGAGTAAGGGCATTGATGACCGGGATGTCAACCAGGTCGGCGACGTCATAGAGGAACTGCTCGTCCTTCTGTGCGCGGTAGACAATGAGATCATACATGCCGTTAAAGACGCGCATGGCATCCTTGACGGTCTCGCAGTCACCCATGTGGGAGTTGGTCAGATAAGTGAAGCCCATGCCCAAATCGTTGCAGGAGGTCTCGAATGCGCAACGAGTACGGGTCGAGCCCCACTCAAAGTTGGCGAGGACGTTTTTGCCGGGGAAGTAGCGCTGGTCGACACCAGACTTCTTCTGAGCCTTAAGGTTCCAGGCAAGATCGATGAGATAGCGGAAATCCTCGGAGGAGAGATCATGGATGTTGATGTAGTCGCGACCGCGGAGGCTGTTGTTCATGCCTATTTCCTTTCCATTTAGTGATAGATGAATGTCGAATGTGTCCCCGAGGGAGACACGAATATCCCTCGGGGAGCAGTAAGTGTGGCGCCTAAATCAGACAGTGCAGGCTCAAAGGCTCGCTAGCAGCTGGCTGCCACGTCCTTGGTCCAGCAGTGCACGCCGCCGCCGGACAGGTTAAGCGCGAGAGAGTCAATCATGATGACTTTGCGATCGGGGAAGCAGCTCTCAAGAACGGCTTTGGCCTGCTCGTCCTTCTCCTTCACAACTTCGTTCATGCCCTCGTGGTAATAACGCTGACCAAGAACGACGCCATTGCAGATGAGGAAGTTGCAGTAGCTCGCTGCTGCGTAGAAGTGGACGGGGCCCTCGGGCCAGGGAGTGCCATCCATAAACTTGCCGCCCATTTCGTCGATGAAGCCCTTATAGAGCTCGTAATCCTTATCGCCAGGGGCGATAACGACTTCAATCGGCTCGGCGGTGGGCATACGAACGATCTCGAAGGGCTTACCCTCCCAGTCCGTTTCGTTGCTCAGGATCTCGTAGGCCGCCTCAATGCGGCGACGAGACTCTGCGCCAGCCTTGCTCGAGGCTGCCTCTTCATCGGACACCTCGGCAAGAAGAATCTTGTTCGGAGTGATAAAGCGACACATCTCATCAATGTGAGCTGCAAAGCTCATGCCAAAGACGGGAGTTCCGTCTTCCTTCTCGTCGAGGATGCCCAGTCGATAGTCGTCGTCCTCGAGCATAGGCTGCGGAAGCCAGATAACCTTGTTGAGGTTGTAGATGCGTTTATACTCGGCCTCTACTTCCTCTTTCGTGAACTCGGGATTACGCTTGCGGCATTCCGTGTCCTCGATGGCGATTAGAGTGCCGTGACCGTCAAACTCGCGGTCGCCGCCCTCCGAAACCATTTCGGAATTGACAATATCGAAGCAACCGAGCGCAACCGCCATGTGAACGGCTGCCTTACGTGCGGACTGGCACTCCGGGGAGTTCTTGTCCCACACGCCGTAATAGGTCCAAGCGGGGTTGACCATATAAGAATGGCCTTTATCGTCGACCATGATGCTGGGGCCGTTGTCGCGGACATAGAAGTTGGAGTCTTCGAACTGCGTAATCTCAATGCGATCGAGATCAACCCCCTCCTCCTTCAGGCGCGAGCAAGCCTCCTCATAGGAGCCGGGGGTGCCGCAATTGAGGTTGACCGTAACGTCGCCATACTCGAGCAGAGCCTTAATCACGTCAACGCAGGGCTGGCGGTTATCGTAGCCCTCTGCACGGATGTAATCGGGAAGCCATGTCACATAGACGTTGGAGCGCTTCTCGAACTCGCCCGGCATACGATAATTCTCGTACATGGTTGGTCCTTCCGTCGGGTTTCCCGCGATGCTGTCCGGCCGCGACAATAGCGGGGGTTCACCTGCTATAGTACTACTATACCTACCGTTCGGTAGATGGTTTTGAATGTTTGCCGCTCGCCTACTGATACATACCGTTCACCGTATATAGTGGTCATGTTTGGACACGAATTGATGTTCCGTTGCCATCCTTAATAATGTTGGTAGTGCGGAAGTGATTTGCAATGGAGAAATGCAGCGTGAGCACAAGAAAAAAAATATTGGACGCAATGTACGATCTTGTGGCAGAAGTCGGTTATGACAAAGCGTCTATCGGAAAGATTTGCGACCTTGTCGGTATATCCAAGCCGTCGGTGTACTACTACTTTCCCTCTAAAGAGGAGATTTTCACTACGCTCTTGGACAGCATGTTTCCGACCATCGACTATCAGCGCGACTACTCGCTAATAGTCGATGGGGACGGGTTCAAGGCCGCGCTTATCGAGCTCGGCAATTCAGTTATAGGTGGCTATCGAAGCGATGAAAAGCGCCGGCGCGTGCTGGCCGAGGTTAACGTTCAATCAAATCGAATTCCTGCAGTTCAGGAACGTCAAGCGACGGCGACCAAACGAACCATGGATGCGCTTAAAGACATCCTTCTTCATGGTGTAGAGATTGGCGCGTTTTCCGATAGCGCCGACGTGATGCTCTACGTACAAATTCTATATACCGTTCTGGAGGGAGCGAGCAATACGGTCGCTCAAGGTGAGGATATTGATGAAAAAGCGGTTTGGGCGGGAATAGTCGAGCTTATATTCAAATAGACCAGCCAAGCTGAAACACATGTTGGCACCCACGGTGCCTGCGGGCAACCTTTAAAACGAAAACAGGGGCCGACTCCAGTCTGGCTTGGAGTCGACCCCTGTTGCGTGGCAATCTATGCCGATGCAATCGGCGCTTATTACTTTTCAGCAGCCTTACTGAGAAAGCCGGAAACGATAGCAAACGCAGCAATCATAAGGTTGCAGGCAATGCAGAAGATAAATACTCCCTGGAATGACCCTGCCATGCCGTAAACCTTCATCATGACCGGCATTCCAAAAGCACCGACGACATAGCCCGCTGAGCAAACGATCGAATAGATCCTTCCAAAATCGCGTGATCCAAAAAGCGAGAGGAGAAGCATCGGCATTGCGGTTCCAACGATGGCGAACATGACATCGTTTACACCAGCTGCAATGATGGAAACGGTCTCATTGCTTCCGCCAATGATAAGAAGCAGGAATGAAAGAATGCTGACACCTGTCCATGCGACCGTTGCTTTAATAGCGCCAAGCTTGTCACATGTTTTGCCCACGAAGGGATTTAGGAAGATATCGGAGAGTGAAGCTGCCGAGACCATTAAGCTTCCTACGATAGGATTGAAACCGACCTCGCTTGCATAGGTTGGAAACAGCTGGTTCATGCAGCAGGTGAGCTGCGCCACGCAAAGCAAAAGGGCACAGAGAATAAAAGACGGCGTTTTCGCGGCATCGCGGAGTGCCATGCCCGAAAGGACATCTTCCTGCTCATCGGCGCTGCAGCTCTCATGGGTTTCGGAGGCGGTCTCTCCGTACGGAAGCATGTTGCGATCAGAGGGGTTAAGGCGAATGATAAATGCGCTTGCAGGCAAAATCATAGCTGCAGAAACGGCCGCAAGCACGATGTATCCCGTACGCCAGCCTTGCTGCTCGATGACCAGCGTAACGACAGGACTCAATAACAGCGTGCAGAGAGAATTAACGCCCCAAGCGAGGCCGATGGCAAGACCGGACGATTTGCTGAACCATTGGTCAATGACATCGGACATGCAGACGCCCGTTGTAAACGAAAAGCAGATGCCGATCACTGCGGCGGAGACGGTGAACATCCAGACCTCGGTGTAGAACGCCATTGCGGCGCCGGCAGCAATAAGGAAGAGTTCAATGCAAATATGCCATGGTTTGCCGATTACTTTTGGAATGAAGCGACTCAAAAGCGGAAGCCCAAGCGCAAGGCCAAGAAGAATCGCGGTGAAATAGAAAGAAAAAGAAGTGTAGTCAAAGCCCAGATCTTCACATACTGGAGCAACGAATGAGCCGGCAATAATGCTATATGTGCCAGTTGTTCCGGCGGACATTAAGCCGAGCGCAATAACGACGACCCAAGCAAATGCGCCGCTTTCACGGAGACAATCTTTTTTGGCTGGTGTGGTGAGAGTCATGGTTGCTCCATTTCTATCGGCAATACATCCTATATGCCTACCGATAGGTATATAAACCAGAGGACTCTTCGTCAAGCATTAAGCGGGGAGAGGGAGTTCTTAACCTGCCGAACGGTAATTAAACCCCGATTTCGCAAGGGTCTCAATGTGACAAAGGGACTGTCCCTTTGTCACATTATTCGGAGCGTAGAGCTTCCACGGGGTCCTTTTTGGATGCGCTGCGGGCCGGCAGCAGGCCGGCAACGACCGTCAGCAGCACTGAAATCGCGATGAGCACCAGCGCATCCTGCACGGGCAGGCTCATCAGGTTGGGGACCTGTTTGGCCGCAAGTGCCCAGGCATTGACCGGGAAGCTCACGAGTACCACGACGACAATGGCAAAGACGCCGGCAATGAGGCCCTCGATAAAGGTCTCGGCGTTGAACACGTTTGCCACGTTACGCTTCGACGCGCCAATCGCACGCAGGATGCCAATCTCTTTTTTGCGCTCCAGCACGCTGATGTACGTGATGATGCCGATCATGATGGAGCTCACCACCAGGCTGATACTCACGAATGCGATGAGCACCAAGCTGATGGTGTTCACAATGTCGGTCACCGAACCCATGATGATGCCCATGTAGTCGGTGTACGAGATCGCCTGTTCATCGTGGCCGGCGGCTTTGACCTGCTTGTTGTACGCATCGATGTGATCGAGCACACGCTCCTTGGCCTCAAAGTCGCGCGGGAAAATCTTGACCGAGATGGGGTCGGCCTCATCCGCATAGCCCAACGTGGTCAGATTGTTGTCGTAGGTGAGCTTCGAAGCCTTGGCATAGCTCATCATGAGCGAACTCAGATCCTCGGCATCCATGTTGAAATGGATGGCATGAGCAAAGGCGCTCGCATCCACACGCATAGCGCTCGCCAGGTTGGCAAAACTCGATGACATCTGCGTCGCCATCTGGCCCATGAGCCCTTCCGCGCCCGCCTTGAGCTGAGCTGACACCGTCGCCGCAATCTGATCGCTGATCGACTTCATCACCTGATCCATAGCCTGCTGCAGATACGGAGCCAGCTGCTTTTGCACATAGTCGGTCATCGCCTGCTGCAAGCGCTCGGCCAGGGCATCGCCGCCGAGCGCTTTGAGCTGGGCCAGGATTTGCTGGGCTGCCGTATCACTCTCAAGATACGCCGAGAATGCGGCAGCAAGCTTTGACGCGTCCTTAAGATCATCGGGTGACAGCGCCCTAAACTGATCAGACTGCAAAAAGCCCTCAAACAGTTGGTTGGCAAGCGTTCCCACCTGCTGCATTTGCTCGGGCGTGAGCTCCAGACCGTCAAAGATGCCCGAGAAATCTGGGGCCGGCGCTTTGGCCATGATGTCGCTGAAGTCGATGTCCTTGCCAACGTTCGAAAGGTCAATGTCCAGCCCGGACAAGTCGATACCAGAAAGGTCCATACCGCCGGCCGCACCCGAGAGTGCAGACGCATCAAACGAGAACGCGCTCTTAAGCGCCGCCTCGTCCACACTGAACATGCTGCCCAGATCCACGCCTTGCTTGGCCTCGCCTTGCAGTTCGTCGAAGGTTTTGCCCGTAAAGACATCCGTCTCGGGGTGGGCGAGTTGCTCCTGCACAATCTGCGAATCGGCGGCGCGCTCCATAAGCTGGCGGGTCAGCGCATGCGTATAGGCAATGCCCGGAGATAACGCACTCGCATTGGCCGTCTCGTTAGGTCGCACCACGCCCACAATGTGCACGTCGATACCGTTGGCAACCTTGGCGGCCATAAAGTCGGCGTCACCAGACATGTCAGTCCACATGCCGGTCTCTTCGTTTTTGCGATAGGCATCGGCCGGTGACAGCACCTTAAACGTCGTAGACAGCGCATCGTCGTAGGTAAAATCGGTGCCGGTCTCGGGCGTTTCGACCCCACCGCCGGCCGCCATGGCGCTGTTAACCAGGTCTTTGAGCTCATCGATATCCAGCGCGCCGATGCTATAGAGCGTGTAGTCGCCCACCGTTCCAAGGCTCGAAAGCACCATTACGGCTTCGTTAGCAGACGTGGGCCAATGACCGGCGACGACATCGTACTGGCTGTCGAGCAAGCTCTGGTCGTCAATCATCTCGTTAAAGACCGAGGTTCCCATGGATTCCATGCTCACCGTCGCCGCCGAACTCGCGCCGCCGCTCATTGCCTCAGTCATAGCGTTGGGCACCAGCCGAACGGGTTTCTCGTCACCCTTGCCCGCACGATAGACAACCGGCGTCACGCCATAACCGTACTGGATGGCATTGACTTCTTTATCGATGCCATCGCCACCGGCATCGAGCCATGCCTTAAAGCTCGTCATGTCATTGGACTTAACGCTCGCAAACATATCCTTTACGGCCGTGACCACGGGAATCTTATCGGTTCCCTTAGCCTTGCCGCCGGCACTGTCGTCGGACAAATCCACGTTTTCAGGCGAGTCATCATCCGTGGCCCCCTGTCCACCCATCATGGACGACAGGTCGTAATCCTGCTTGGAAATGGTGAGCGGGTAGCTCGAGAGCGTATCCTCCTCGACCTTTTTGATGTAGCCGTTTACGCCGTTGGACAGCGCCAGAATCGCCGCGATACCGATAATGCCAATCGAGCCCGCAAAGGCCGTCATGGCCGTGCGGCCCTTTTTGGTCATGAGGTTTCGGGCAGAAAGCCCCAGCGCCGTCACAAAGCTCATCGAGGTTTTGCGCGTAGGCTTGGCCTCGCGACGCGCGGCCTTTGCTACATCAAAGGGGTCGGAATCGTCGGTAATCTTGCCGTCCGCCAGGTTGACGATGCGCGTGGCGTACTGGTACGCCAACTCAGGATTATGCGTGACCATAATAACCAGACGGTCGCGCGCCACGTCCTTGAGCAAGTCCATGACCTGCACGGACGTTGCGGAATCCAAGGCGCCGGTCGGCTCGTCTGCCAGCACGATCTCGGGATCATTGATCAGGGCGCGGGCGATGGCCACGCGTTGCATCTGTCCGCCCGATAGCTGGCTCGGGCGCTTGTTAACGTGCTCGCCCAGGCCGACTTTCTCCAACGCCTCACGTGCACGCTGGCGGCGCTCGGCATGGCCCACACCCGTGAGCGTAAGCGCCAGCTCAACGTTTTCCAAGATGGTCTGATGCGGAATGAGGTTATAGCTCTGGAACACAAAGCCGATGCGGTTGTTGCGATAAGCATCCCAATCGCGATCGCGAAAGTCCTTGGTCGAAATGCCGTCGATTAACAGGTCGCCGGAATCGAAATGATCGAGCCCACCGATAACGTTGAGCATCGTAGTTTTGCCCGAGCCCGAGGGGCCCAGAATGGCCACGAACTCGTTATCGCGAAAAGACAGGCTTACGCTGTCGAGCGCCACCTGCGTAAACGACTGGGTAACGTACCTTTTGCAAATACCTTTGAGCTCCAACATGGACGGCAACCTCTCCTGCACAGGCACTCTGCCCGCTCTCACCCGCCGTTCGTATTCGACGCGTTTGTCCTACTCTATCCCCATTTTTGCCGGCACCAGTGAAGAATGTAGGGAACCGCACCAAAAAACGAACGGGACGGCGCCAAAAATAGAGGTCCCGAGCGGGACCTCTTTATGGTGGAGATTATCTTGAAAGGGAGCGGGCTACTTCGTACAGCGGCGCACGATCCTCGCTGTGCTTTACGCGTTTTCTACTGCTCGCTATCCGCAATCGCCTGGTCGATAAGCTTGTCGAGCGCTGCGCGCTGCTCGGCGGAGCTGATGGCTCCCACGATTGGATCCCCTACGATGTTGCCATTCTGATCGATGACATACGTTGTCGGGAACGAGAACAAATTTGACGTAAACTTACCGGCCTCGCTATCCGACTTGAACCAGATGTTCTTATATGTCACGCCCTTCTTGCTCAGCACGTCCTTGGCATCTGCAATCTCGCCCTTGTTGCCATCGAGCGTAAAGGAATTGACGCCCACGACCTGGCCGCCCTTCTCGGCAAGCTCCTGATTCAGTTTCTCAAGATCGCCCAGCTCGCCCACGCACGGCTTGCACGTGGTGAACCAGAAGTTCATGACGGTGACCTTGTTCTTAGAGAACAGCTCGTCGCTGCTCACGTCGTTGCCATCCAGGTCCTTGCCCGTAAAGCTGGGGAACTTCGTCGCCTCGTTCGAAGCATTGGCACCAGCCGTCATGCCAGCGGTCGAAGCGTCGACGCTCTCGCCTGCACTCGGCGTGCTTCCACAGCCGGGGAACTCCTTCTCCAGGCTCTCGAGCTTGTCCTCGATCTCCTTGATCTGCTTCGCACCGGCTTTGAGCGTCTTAAGCTCATCCGCCGTGAACTCATCCTTGGCACCGTCGATGGTCTTGAGCAGGAAATCGCCGTAATTGCTGCCGTCCTCAATCATTGCCGAGTCTTTATTTGCCGCATTGAATACCTTTTCCCACAGCGCGTTATCACTCGAAAAGATCTCGTTCTCCTTCTGCATGAGCTTCGCATACAACTCGGCGGCCTCGTCGGCATTGGCCGGCTTCTGCGCAGTGAGTTCTGCAATCTTAGGATCGGAGCTCGCGGATTCGCTCGCATTGCCACCGGGCGCCGAACATGCCACAAGGCACAAGGCCAATACCGGCACCATAAACAGGGCCGCAATCTTAGAAAGCTTCATAGTCATTCCTCCGTTTTGTCGAAGCTTGTTTACTTTTTATCGGCGGTCAAGGGAAGCTTTTCCGCCGACACATCCAGGCCATAGCGATAGCTGATGGCATCGACAGGACAGGCCCCGATGCACTTTCCGCACCGGATACATTCGGCATGATTGGGCGCGCGGACCACATCAACGTCCATCTGACAAACCCTTGAACACTTGCCGCACGAGACGCATTTGCACGCGTCAACCCGAATCCCCAACAAGGACACCCTATTCATGAGCGCATAGAATGCGCCGAGTGGACAAATCCATTTGCAGAAGGGGCGGTAGAACAAAACGCTCAGCACTACCACGGCAATAAGAACGAAAAGTTTCCAAGTAAAGAGCTGCCCCAGCGCAGATCGAATGCCGGCATTGGCAATGGCCAGAGGAATGGCGCCCTCGAGCACTCCCTGCGGACAGATGTACTTACAAAAGAACGGGTCACCCATGCCCACGTCGTTAACCACCAAGACGGGTAGCAGCACCACGGCAAACAGCAGCACGCCGTACTTGATGTACGTGAGCGGCTTAAGCTTTTTCGTGGAGAACTTTTTGCCGGGAATCTTATGAAGCAGCTCCTGCAGCCAGCCAAACGGGCACAGAAAGCCGCATACAAAGCGTCCCAGCAGCACGCCGAGCAAAATGAGCGTACCGGTGACGTAGTAAGAAAAGTTGAACTTGGATGAACCTACCACCGACTGGAACGACCCGATGGGGCACGCACCCGATGCCGCGGGGCACGAATAGCAGTTAAGCCCGGGTACGCAGACTGTTTTTCCCGCGCCCTGATAGATGCCGCCTTTGGCGAAGTTTGGCAGGTGAATGTTGGTGACGAGCGTCGCCGCCGCCTGAATGAATCCGCGAAATCGAGCCAAAACATGCGACGCAGTGTTTTCTCTTTTATCCAATTCCGATACACTCCAAGCACAGCCTAATCGCTTTGGCCAGCACGGCATCCGCCTCGCCACGCATAACGCCAAAGCACACCATGGCAATTCCGACGATCAACAAAGCGACCTGTACCACGGGTTTTACCGCTTTGAACAACCTGACCACTCCTTTCATTACGCGACCATTGGACCATATCGGCTATAAAATCCGTGTTAAGCGCGATTTGAAATGTGCAAGGAGACTGTTATGCGTATTTTGATCGTCGAGGACGAGCGGGCGCTGTGCGACGCAATCGCGCGCAGCTTGCGGAACTTGGCGTACAGTGTCGACTGCTGTCACGACGGACAGGAGGCGCTCGACCTACTGGACGTTGAGGCCTTCGACCTCGTGGTACTCGACCTCAACCTTCCCCGCATCGACGGCATGACCGTACTCAGGGAACTTAGGAAAACTGACTGCGAGACTAAGGTACTGATTCTGTCCGCACGTGGCGAAGTATCAGATAAAGTCGCCGGACTCGATGCCGGCGCCAACGATTACCTCACCAAGCCGTTTCATCTGGACGAGCTTGCGGCAAGGATTCGCAGCCTTACCCTAAGACGCTTTACACAAAGCGACGTAGTTTTAACCTGCGGAAAGCTCAGCTTTGACACCAAGGCGCGCATCGCTTCCGTGGACAGCGAGGCTTTATCTCTTACGCGCAAGGAAACGGGAATCTTGGAATACCTGATGCTTAATCAGGGGCGACCGGTAAGCCAAGAGGAGCTTATCGAGCACGTTTGGGATAGCAGCGTGAACAACTTTAGCAACGCAACCCGCGTTCATATTTCGTCGCTCCGAAAAAAGTTGCGCAGCGCTTTGGGATACGACCCGATTCGCAATCGGATTGGAGAGGGCTACGTTATGGAGGATAACGAATGAAAAGGCTTTCGCTGCAATGGCGCATAACGATTATGACGGCACTGCTCACGTGTGCGGCGTGCGTGCTGACGAACTGCCTGGTCGGCTATACGGGCATGCGCTACATGGATGCCATCGGCAGTAACATCTCGGCCTTTAACGCAACCGGCGAAGATTCGCCCCAGGCGTTCGACCCGACGAAAGCGGTCCCCGATGACAGGGTCACGATCGTCGTAAACGACGCACAGGAGTCTTTTGGCACGACAGCCTGGTACATCACGGCTGGAGTCACACTCCTTGGCGGCGTGCTGGCATACTTTGTGAGCGGCCGTGCACTCAAACCGCTACGGGATTTCGCCGCCCAGGTAGAGCGCGTGCAGCCTGACAACCTAAGCGAAATCAGACTCAGTGAAGATGTGCCCACCGAGCTACAACGATGCAGCGCCTCTTTCAACGACATGATCGCCCGTCTTGGCGAAGGATTCTCTGCACAGCGTCAGTTTACCGGCAATGCCGCACACGAGCTGCGCACCCCGCTCGCCCTTATGCAAGCACAGATTGAACTATTCATCTCCGAGCACTCCGGTTTGCAACCCGAAACAGCCGAGCTGCTCGGCCTGCTACAAGAACAAACTGAGCGGATGTCGCGGATGACCAAGGTGTTGCTCGAGATGAGTGAGCTCCGCAGCGTTCCTTGCGAGGACGATGTTGAACTCGGTCCCTTGTCCGAAGAGGTCCTCACTGACCTTGCGCCACTTGCCGAAAATAGGAGCATAGCCCTCAACTGTGCTGGAGACGCTTTAGCAATCGGGAGCGACACGCTCCTCTATCGGCTGGTGTTTAATCTGGTCGAAAACGCCATCCGTTACAGCCGCTCCGGCTCGACTGTCAACGTCTCCATCAGCGACAGCGACAGCCACGTGTTCCTGCGAGTCGAGGACCGGGGCCCGGGAATACCCAAGCAGTACCGTGAGAGCATCTTCCAACCGTTCTTTCGCCTGGATAAATCCCGCAGCAGGGCATACGGCGGCGCAGGGCTCGGGCTAGCGCTTGTTTGGGAGATTGCAGTCCTACACGGCGGCACGGTAGAGGTCGAAGCAAGTTCCGAGAACGGGACTACCATGCTCGTAAGCCTTCCAAAACGATCCGCAGCGTTAACCGAACAGTAAAACTAGAACGAGGCCCAGTGGGTCCCGCCCTTACAAAACCCGAAGGCTTTCCATGTGTCTGTACTATGAGCCGTTGGGGAACCAGATGTCAACCAGCATGCCGAGCTCAGTCACCTCATCCTAGGGAAAGGAGCAAAGGGGCGTCACTGCTTTTGACGGTGCTCTTAGCTACAGTAGACCTTCCACGAAAGGTTTGAGCTTGTCGAGCATCGCGTCGCTTCTGATGACTGTACCTAAATCGAGGTGCTCACTCTTCTCCTTCGTAATCGTCTGAGTGATTACGCCCATGAACAGCAGCCTGGAGCCGATGGCAATTCCGTCGGTCGTGGGATAGCCGCCCTGGTTGAGGATGAAGGCGGGACTGCCGCTGGAGCCCTCGAATACAGATGCGTCAACGAGGAACTCGCGCTTACCCTTGTAGTCGTTCCAAGCGGGCGTGGAAGTCCAGCCTTGCCTGATGAGGGGGGTCTTGTTGTAGTCGTCATAGAGCCCGCTGGGGTATCCGATAAAGGTGATTTGCTCGAGCGCCGCCAAATTGTCCAGCACACTCTTCTTCGGGATGAGTCCAGAGTCGATGGATCGGTAGAAGGGCCTCTTCCCGTTTTCTTCAAGCATGCTGAGAACAGGGGCCACCGGCATCGCAACCAAGTCGAGCTCTCCGAGCTTCTTCCCCTCGATGAATGACTTGTCGAAGTTCACGCTGATGGTCTCGCATGACGGGGCGTCACCTTCGGCTAGATTGATGACGAAGCGACCCTGAATCACATCCTTGAGGACATGGTGGTTGGTAATGAGCAGGGGCACTTTTCGCCCGTCTTCAAGGTCATAGGAAAAGAAGAATCCTGTACCCGAGACGCCCGTGCCTTCGGTAGTAATGCCCACGATGGGGACCGTGGTAAAGAGCAGCTGCGTGCTCGTATCATTAATGTTCATCGGTCTTGGTCTCCTTGTCATCGGGATCCGCCAGGTGTTCTAGGACGCGCTCGGCCAGATCAGATTTGCCCTGCTTCTCTTCTTTTCGGATAAAGATAAAAGCGACAAAGAGTCCTACTGCGCCACACGGTGCTACGCAGAGCATCAAGATACCGGGCAAAGATGCGAGATTGACAGATGACGACAAACCCCCGAGAAACCAGCCCAGGAACGTTGTCGCAAGACCTAAAAGGATGTCAGGTTTGTAGGAAGGGCGCTCCTGCTTGGCCTGAAGGAGCATCTCCCTTGCTTTTCTCAGGTCGCTGTCGCGCTGTCCGACGTATGATTCCTGCAGGTATTCATTGGGGATGCGAACCTCGTGGTCCTGGCGCACGGCGACGTGCTCCCGGTCATTTATGAGGTGGATGCCGTTACTTGCCTCTCCAACGCTAGCATTGTCGCCCATGTGCTCGAATACGCTGTCGAGGTCAGCCCACCTGACTCTATGGGCAAGCGCCTGGTCTTGTGGTGGGTTCTCTTGACCTTTCTCCACCAGATCTCCTTAGAACAAGGTCCTAGCGTCTTGCGGAAGTTTATGGTCACAGCAGAGACACCATGGTTCAACCAATATATCGATGGATAGATTATACCGTGCGGCTGATATGGCGACCAAGGGATGCTGCCGGCACGGCTGTGGGGTGCTAGTGACTTGCAGATTGCTGGCGACAGGCTACTAATAGCGGCATGGCTTTGCTGTTGGCTCACTCCGCCGCCTGCCTCACGGCGCCGGGGGTTTCTCGGCGCAGTGAGGCGGCATCGGTTGTTCTAGCTGTTCTGTGCCAATAGGTTGTTTACACCCGGGTAGTGACAAATAGGGAGGGCTCCCACATGCTGTGAGTTGTCTAGACGAACAGCAGAGGAGCCCTCCCATGGAGCAACATCCTAACGCAAGGCTCACCCCGAGGGGGCGCGAGACGCTCGTCTCGCGCATAGAGTCCGGCCTCGGCGTCGCCGAGACCGCGCGTCAGATGGGCGTCAGCCGCCAGACGGCGAGCAAGTGGCTGCGCCGCAGCAGGTCCGGAGAGCCCATGTCCGACCGCAGTAGCCGCCCGCGCAGGCTCGCGAGGTCCACGCCGCGCGAGATCGAGAACCGGGTCCGCGAGGCGCGCTCGTCACTGCCGCTCGCCCCGCCCGGGCTGGCGCCGGGCGCGCTATGCTTAGGGAGCGGTGGGCGCCTCCGGAGCAGCAGGGGACTCGGACGCGGTGATGCCGGAGGTGTCGATCTCGCCCAGATTGGCGAGCTGCTCGATGAGGGGGAGGCCCATCGGGTCGTCCACCTCGACGCCGCCGAGCACGATGGTGCTGTAGCGCGTGTCGACATGGGTTGTGAACACGGCCGGGTCGAAACCCGAAGCGATAAAGCCAATGCCCGCGAGGACAACACCCGCGGCAACGAGCCCGCCCGCCACGGCGAGGTAGATCTTCTTCGCACTGGTCATGGTACTCACTCCTTTCTACGCCGCGAGATGCGCGGCAGCGCCGCCCTTCTCGCCCTTACCCTTCCAGAAGGGCGAGGCGGCCTTCCTCGCCCAGAGCGCCGAGAGGCGCGCAATTTGTTTTGAGGCGGCCCAAGCGCCAGCACCAACGAAGAGCGCCACGCCGACGAGGCCGAGCCCCACGCCCGCCGAGGCGAGGGCGTACGGGAAGTGGCCGATGATGACGCCGCTTACGGCAAGCAGGAGCTCAACTACGCCCACGCCCCCGAGTGCCACCGCGACGATCCACACGCAGAGCGCCAGCACCCAGATGCAGATATAGACCGTGACGGCCACGGCGGCGAAGGCGGCGAGCAGCGGCACCCACACCGGGGAGCCCACGATGGCCAGCACCCACAGCAGCGCGGTGCTGCGCCGGCGCGTCCTCGCGATCGCGCGCGGCACGGCGGGCAGGTCGTCGAGCGTGGCCTCCGCCACCTCGCCGGGCGTGCCCATGGCGGCCACGGCCTCCTCCTCGCTCATACCGTCCTCCATGCGGTCGGCGATGGCCTCCGCATAGAACGCCTTGGTCTCCTCCACCTGCTCGGCCGGCAGGCAGGCGAGCAGCTCGCCCAACCGGCCCAGAAACTCATCGCGCGTCATGGTGCGCCTCCTCAACGTATGCGTAAATCTCCCGTACGGACGGCCACTCGGCCAGGAACTCCTCGATGCGCGCTCGCCCGTCGTCCGTGATGCGGTAGTACCGGCGCAGCCGCCCGTTGTGCTCGGCGGAGCGCGCCGTGATGCACCCGGCCTTCTCCAGGCGCTTGAGCAGCGGGTAGAGCGTCGACTCCGTGAGCCCCATGCTCGCCGGTACGTCCTTCACGATCTGGTAGCCGTAGGACTCCTCGCCGGAGACGGCCGCGAGCACGCAGGCCTCCAGGAAGCCGCGCTTCATCTGTGCCTCCATCCGCACACCTCCTCTCGTCATATACTATGCTATACACACTATACGATGCAAGGTATTAGACGTCAACTCTCATCGCGAAGATTCTCCGGCCCCTGCGCGCTGCGAACGTGATATCGCGGGGCGGTTGGTATTATGCATGAAACGTCAAGTAACGCTCTTTTGATCCACTTCCACTCGGCCCCATATGCCTTGTACAACACCCCCCCTTCAACCTTGGGTTCAAGGGAGCCGCTAGGCTGGGCGTGCCGGACGGTAAGGTCCTGGACGCGATGGTGGACTTCTCCGATGCCATAGGGGTCATGGGTCTACGCCGATGGAGGCCCACGCACGCGGCAGGGCTCGCCCGTCACCGCTGGTCGCCGGACGGTCCTCACGCTCCGCTCGCCAACGCGCAGGCGACAGCAGCAGTCCAGCGCTAGCTGGAGACGCCGGAATGCCCAGAAGATGCGTTTCCCATCACTGCGACAGAGCTTTTTGCAGGGGTGGCAATTTTTCCTAATATCGAGGTCAGCTTGGCTTCGGTAGCCACCTTGAGAGCATCGCCAATAGACTCTTCCTTTATGCGTTCGGCATAATCGTAGGCAATACCCAAAAATTCCAGTCCCGAGCAACAGGAGTACAATTGCTGCATTGTTGCCACCTGATGGGAGATGGAAGATGGACTGCGATGGCTACCCACGCGTTCCCATGCCGTTGATGTGCACCGCCTTTGTGCCGGGGCAGATTGACGCTGCGGTTGCAGGCATTTCCGACCCCGATTCGCGCGCCATTGCCACGGCAGAAGCTCTGTACTTTCGCGGACAGGCCGCCCTCGCTGTCAAGACGGCGCGCCCCTATCTTGACGCCACCGATCCCGCACTGCGCTATTCCGCATGCTTTATCTGCGGATATGCCAGCCTGTCGCTCAACCGTATCCCCGACGCCCGCCGGTGCCTTGCTGGCATCCTCGATATGCCAACCGACGAGGAGTCGCCCGCCGTCCACGCCACGCATATCCTGTTCGCCTCGGCCGCGAGCGTCCTGCTGCACTTGCCTTCCCCGTATTCCGCCGAAGAGTTTTATCCGCTTGCGGCGCATCTGCCCGAAGGCCTGCGCCTGTTCGCCAGCTACGTGATGGCGCACGCCCTGTACCTGCGCGGCGAATATGGCCGCAGTCTGGGCATGGCGGAAAACGCCCTGATCATGAAACAGGGAAGCTATCCCATCTCGGTGCTATTCCTGCACTTGTCGGCTTCTATGGCATGCATGAGCCTCAAGGACATCGACGCCGCAAAGGCACACTTCGGAGTTGCTTGGAACATTGCGCGTCCCGACGGCCTTATCGAGCTCATTGGCGAGCACCACGGCCTTTTGCAGGGACTCATCGAGGCATGCCTAAAATCGCAATACCCTGACGATTTCGCACGCATCATCGAGATTACGTATCGATTCAGCTACGGCTGGCGGCGCATCCACAACCCCGATTCGGGCGAGGACGTGGCCGACGATTTAACGACCACGGAATTCACCATGGCCATGCTCGCCTGTCGTGGATGGACCAACGCCGAAATCGCACGCCATATGGGAGTATCGTCGGGCACCGTCAAAAACCGCCTATCAGGAGTGTATGCCAAACTTGGTATCGGAACTCGCGCCGAGTTGGTCGCGCATATGTTGCGTTAGCGACCGGGCCGCCAAGAGCATCGAACGCGTTCCGGAACCCGGCGCTTCGCTCGATTAATTTGGACATTTTGACCCTTGAACGGCACTACCGCCACGTGGCGCCTTCTCGCAAAATTGGATTATTTCCACCGATACCTGCGGGATGGGAGCCAAAGATGCTTGATCGCCGTTCGTTACTTGTTGCCGGAGCGTCCTCGCTGGCGAGCATTATGTTGCCGCGCGTGCCGGGAAGCGCAAACGCCTTCATACTGCCGTTCGCCCCCACCGAGGCATACGCCGATGAAGATGATCCCTTCAAGGTCTTGGTGCTCTCGCGTACCATGTTTGGTGTGGTCGTGGTCGACGTCGCCAACAAGAATACGCCCATCACGGGTGCCCAGGTCACGCTCACATCGCGCTATGCCGCAGGCAAGCAGCTCACCGCCACGACCGATGACGAAGGCACGGCTATCTTTGAGGTCGCCCCTCTTTCGGAAGGCTACGTGGACGAGGCAACGCTTCTCGACGCGTACGACTTTAATGGCGGCATCTCCATCAGCATGAAAGGCTACCGCGATGTCGAGATTCCCCTCGCGCGTGTCCAAGGCGGCACCGCCATTACCGCACCCACACGTCCGCTCTCCGATGGCGAGCCGTACTTTCGACAGCTCACGTTCGACGAATGGGACATCCAGTACGCCGACGCCACGTTTATGGCATTGCCGAAGGACGACACGGCAAACGAGCAGCCCGATACGCACGCCTTTACCGTGCAGGCACATCTGCCACAGGGCGGACAGGCAACGCTGCGCATCAACAAGGTAATGCCCGCCACGGACAGCTCGCCCGAAACCGTCACGCAGATTGGCCAAGTCAAGGCCAGCGCATCGGGCGCGGATAATCTGGCGACGTTCACACTCGAAGACAAGTTTCTCGACGCGGCATCGGGCCTTCTGGAAGAAGGGTGCAAGCTGCGCTTTGTGCTCGACTATCAAGGCAAAACCTACACGCTCTCCTCCCCCATGGCCGTTGTCACCGCGCCGGCGGCAAAGGCGGAATCGGGCTCGACCACTATCGTCCCCACCACCATGGACCAAGAGATAACTCCGTTTGATTTCCCCGCGGCATTTCCCGGCATCGGCGGCAATAAGTTCACGTGCTGGATGCCATCGTTCCCCATTCTGTTCGATTTCTCGTTTGCCGGATACGTACTGTTTGGCGGAGGATACAAACCGGTCGGCTACATGAACGATTCGGGCAATCCGGATCCGGAATACTGGAAGAAATCGCCACGCGAGTCGGGCGCCAAGCAGGCAAACCGCTACCTCGACGAAATGGAGGGGAAGTGGAATCAGTACAAAAGCATGAGTGCCGGTTCGGGCACCGATCCAAGAAACACCAAGCTCCTTCGCCACCATTGCACGCCGCTGTTCACGATGGATATCGCCACACAGCTGTACGGCTCGCTCGCCTACGATTGGGTGGGCAAAACCTGGGGCAACAACAACGACCCCGCATACGGCAATATTAAGGCCCTCTTTCAGGTAAGAACCGATCTCAATTGGACCGAGCAGTTTACCCTAGGACCGGTGCCATTTTTCCTAAACGTCAACCCCTGGGTGCTGGCAAAACTGGCGCTCGCCGTGGGTGCCCACACGCACGGCAGCGGCGCGGCGTTTTTTAAAAACATTTCGCTCGACTATTCAAACACGTCGGGCTCATTCACTATCCAGATCGGGCTTGCCGTCACCTTTGGAGCCGGCGTTGCAGGCGTCGCTTCGTCTGCCGTGCGCGGCGCCGCATCCCTCACGCTGTTCATTGGGTACGAGAAGGCAGATGGACACCAGCTTCCGCGACTGCGCGTAGGTGCAGACGTCGATGTCGACGTGATACTCCAGTTCATCATGTTCAAGTGGACCGCCAAGGCCTGGTCGGGGTCGTGGCCCACACTCATCGATTCGTGGAACATGTCGGTCAACAACGGTGACCAGTATGTGCTCCAGCGCTCTGAGCTGGCCTTGGGTGGAGATACGCCTTATACGCTGGATGCCCGCTTCGGCACGCCCGGCGACATCGAGGCGGGCGGCGTGCCGCAATTTATCGCATCGGCCACCATCGTCACCAACGCCGAACTGCTCGCACGCGCCGAGGTTAAGGCCACTGCCGTAAACGCCGCGCCTGTCGTGTGCGATTGGGATCAAGCGGTCACGCGCATTGAGCTCGAGGCGGATGCAGAAAGCGACGACACGGGACAGATCGAGCATTTCGTCCATGCACTGATAGAGAACGACGAAAACGCCGCGCCGATGTATGAGTACACCTACATCGGTCAGGCAACGAACGCCGTTGCGGACCCCAACGCCAATTCTACCGGTGTATCGGAGGACGAGCGTGGCGGCATCAAGCCCTCGAGCGACAACGTGCTGTTTTCCGGCGTACTCAGCGAAGCTCACATGAAGCTGGCAATGATTGCCAGCGTAGAATGCCTGTTCCGTATCGCCTCGGTGCGCTACGGCGACAATGGACGCTCGCGCCTAGTGGTGCACACAAAGGCAAACGGCACGTGGTCCGCTCCCACGCCCGTGGACTTTCCCCTTGGGTTTGGCGAGAACGACGTGGAGCGCGACGGCATATTCGATTACGACTTCGACGTGGTGGAATATACGGACGGAAGAGGAAACCAGGACGCCTACGTGCTGCTGGTCTCGGGCGAGCGACGCGACGGCGACAACACCCTTTTCGATACGGCGAGCACATCCGGCATACTGTCCGTTGTGCGCCTGCGCATAAGCAACGACGGAGTTCGCGTGATATCGCATACGTCATGGCGCAGCATTTCGCGCGGCCGCCTGCAAGAGGATGGCTACCATTGCCTGCAGTGCCCGCGCATCACGGTGGGCAAGACGCTGGTCGACGGACGCCTGTCGGGTGCCTACCTCCACCGCCGCGGAACCACCGCAGAGAAGGCGCTCGGCAGCGAGGCCGAGGCTGCGCTGGAATGCTTTACCCTGTGGTCGGATGATTTGGGCGACAGCCTGACGTTCCGCCAAGTTCTTCGCTTTCCGCAGGCACCGTCGAGTATCGAGCTGAGCGAGCCCGAGAATATCAACGGCAAAATGGTGGTGCCCGTTGCGTACGAGACCGCAGACGGTTGCGGCTGCGCATCGTACGCCGTGATCGGCCAGTCCATTGCGGGCTGGGGCGTTATGCCACCAGACGCCACGGTGCCCCATGCGGTGCCGTGGCCACAACATTCGGGCTTTTTGGCCACCGTCAACGAGCAGCTGCAGCATATTACTTGGACGCGAGGCGCATCGGCATTTACAACGCAGCCCGTGGGTGCCGCAGGCTGTGGCCCGGCATCGTTTAGCGTAAGCAACAACGGCAGGTGCGCGCTCTATGTAGAGAACACCGATGGCAAGGTGGGGCAAACCTACGACGAAGAAGGCGACCCGGTAGCAGTGATGGGCAAGCACTTCCGCATCTTCGCCAGCACCTTGGCAGGCGATCTGTTCACGGAGCCGTTCGTGATGTGCGAGCTGGACCATCCCGTCGATCAGATAACGACATTTTTGACGTCGGGAAGCATGCTCTCCGCGCTCGCCACGCACATTGTGAGCGCGGAGAAGAGCGAGGCAGAGCTGCACGGCATCGAAGTGCCTCTGGTGGCGTGTGCCACTCCGACGGGCGCGGTCGCTACCTCAGGCGCGGTGGTGCCCGGAGCAGCAGGCGAATCCTTCATGGTCACGGTGCGAAACGACGGCAACACTTTGCTGACTGCCGGCACGATCGATCTGTACCGAGAGGGCTCCAGCCAACCGTTCTCCAGCGCATCCATCGGATTCGGAGCGAACGCACGCACGGCATCGATCTACGATCCGGAGCTTGCCGAAGATGCTTCGGCCAACGACACGGCACACGTGAAGTACGCGCTCGAGACGCTGGGCGCACGTTTTGCAACGCACCCGCTGGTTGCCGACAACGGCAACGCTGTGCTGGCACCGGGTTGCACGGCACAGTTCCGCATGAGCTTTGCCATCCCGGAGAGCTGGGGCGACGAAGTGGGCAAACGCGTAACGCTGTATGCGAAGGCGCGTGACCTGGTGGCGCTCGATCCCGTAACGCTCGAGGAAATTCGACCGGGCGCAAACTCGGCGCTGGGTGCCGTACTGCACGAGCTTCATGTGCCCGACGCGGCATGCGAACGCTCGGAAGTTCAGGTCGGCGTATGCGACAACGCGGATACGACGGGGCTTCACGATGCACCGATGACGGCGGACGGCGGTGGCGGCTCGAGTGGAGGTGGCTCCGGCGGAAGCAGCTCCGGTAGCGGCAGTGGCTCTGGCAGCGGCAAGGATCACGGCAATAACAAGCGCCCCGGAAAAGCGGGCGCGCTTGCGGGCACGGGCGATGTCAACGCTCCCCTTACGGCAGCCGCTGCAGCACTCGCCGCGGCAGGCGCCGGCCTCATCGCCTACAGCGCCCGCCGCACGGCGCTCGAGATCGACACCGCCAATGAGGCCAATTCGGATAGGCCTCGCTAGCTCCTAGTTACTTTTGTGAGAGACGCCGACTCGGCTCATCGAACATCAAATGGGCTGGTTCTGAATACCCAGAGCCAGCCCATTTCGCATTAGATATCATCAGGGGAGTCGAGTTCTGCCTCGAGCTTGGCACGGCGTCTTTTCGCCAACAATCCGCACGACATGTCTTCGACAGCGTATCCAACCGCAAACGCAGCAAGACACATTCGGCCGTCTTCAAACTTACTCGGACAGAGCCGACTCGGTTTTGTCCGAGTAAACGAATCTCCATCGAACTCCGAACGATTGTTCGATGGATTTCGTGTTGGTTGGAATCGTCTGTGGGCTGGGCTATGCTACCTTGACTATCTATATGACTTAAACGCAGCAAGGGAGCACCGAGAGAGCGAGTATGGCAAAAAACACCGCAAACTATGGTAACGACAGTATCCGCCAGCTCAAGGACGAGGAGCGCGTACGCCTGCGCCCTGCCGTTATCTTTGGCTCGGACGGACTCGATGGCTGTGCACACGCTGCCTTCGAGATCCTGTCCAACGCCGTTGACGAGGCGCGCCAGGGCTACGGCAAGCTCATCACCCTTACCGCCTTTCGCGATGGTTCCATTCAGGTAGAGGACAACGGCCGTGGCTGCCCGCTCGACTGGAACCCTTCCGAGAAGCGCTTTAACTGGGAGCTCGTCTTTTGCGAGCTCTACGCCGGCGGCAAGTATAACAACAACCAGGGCGGCGACTACGACTTCTCGCTCGGTACCAACGGCTTGGGCTCGTGCGCGACCCAGTACGCATCCGAGTACATGGACGTCACGGTTTGGCGCGACGGCAACAAGTACTCCCTGCACTTTAAGAAGGGCAAGGTCGTCGGTGCCAAAAAGAAGGCACTCGAGATTGAGCCCAGCGACGAGGATCGCACCGGCACCACCATTAAGTGGCGTCCCGATCTTGAGGTCTTTACCTCGATCAGCATTCCCCATGATTGGTATCGCGAGACCATGCGCCGTCAGGCCGTGGTCAACGCCAACGTGACCTTCCGTCTGCGCATCGAAGGCGACGATAGCGAGTTTTCCGAAGAGGATTTTTGCTACCCCAAGGGCATCGAAGACTACGTGCTCGAGAAGGTCGGTACCGACTACCTTACCGAGCCCTTCTTTATCGAGGCCGACCGTCGCGGTCGCGATCGCGAGGACCTGCCCGACTACAACGTCAAGATTACCGCGTGCATGTGCTTCTCGCGCACCTTCATGATGCAGGAGTACTACCACAACTCATCGTGGCTCGAGAATGGCGGCTCGCCCGAGAAGGCCGCCCGCAGCGCTCTGACCAGCGCCATCGATGCTTACATTAAGCAACAGGGCAAGTACAACAAAAACGAGAGCGGCATCAAATGGCAGGACGTCCAGGACTGCCTGGTGCTGGTGACCAACTGCTTCTCCACCCAGACGTCCTACGAAAACCAGACTAAGAAGGCCATCAACAACCGCTTTATCCAGCAGGCTATGACAGCCTTCTTTAAGGAGCGCCTCTCGACCTACCTAATCGAGAACAAAGACGCTGCCAACAAGATCATAGAGCAGGTGCTCATCAACAAGCGTTCGCGCGAGAACGCCGAGAAGACGCGTCAGAGCATCAAGACCAACCTACAGCAGAAGACCGACATGGCCAACCGCGTGCAGAAGTTCATCGACTGCCGCTCCAAGGACAAGAGCCGCCGCGAGATCTACATCGTAGAGGGCGACTCGGCAGCAGGCGCCATTCGCACCTCGCGCGATGCCGAGTTCCAGGGCGTTATGCCCGTCCGCGGCAAGATCCTCAACTGCCTGAAAGAGGACTACCCGCGCATCTTTAAGTCCGACATCATCATGGACCTCATGCGCGTGCTGGGCTGCGGTGTGGAGATCAAGGACAAGCGCATCAAGAACCTTGGCGCCTTCGACCTGGACAACCTCAACTGGAACAAGGTCATCATCTGTACGGACGCCGACGTCGACGGTTATCACATCCGTACGCTCGTGCTCACCATGCTCTACCGCCTGGTGCCCACGCTTATCGACGAGGGCTACGTGTATATCGCCGAATCGCCGCTCTACGAGATCAACTGCAAAGAAAAGACCTACTTTGCCTACACCGAGCTCGAGAAGAACGGCATCCTCAAAGAGATCGGCGACCAGAAGTGTTCCATCAACCGCTCCAAGGGTCTTGGTGAGAACGATCCGGACATGATGTGGCTCACCACCATGAACCCCGAGACACGTCGCCTGATCAAGGTTGAACCCGAGGACGTCACCAAGATGGAGACCATGTTCAACCTGTTGCTGGGCAACGACGAGGCAGGCCGCAAGCGCCATATCTCCGAGCACGGCAAGGAATACCTGGACCAGCTGGACCTGCAGTAGCAGCAAATCGATAACGACGGCCCATAAGAAGTTCAAGAGGATATCGTGGCAAAGAAGAAGACGAAGAACCAGCCAAAGAAAAAGCAGGTTAACGCCGAGAACGTCATCGGTCTGCACTCCGAGGTCACCGATCAGCCGATCACGCAGACGCTCGAGGTCAACTACATGCCCTACGCCATGAGCGTCAACGTCTCGCGTGCGTTCCCCGAGATCGACGGCTTTAAGCCCTCGCACCGCAAGCTGCTCTACACCATGTACAAGATGGGTCTGCTCAAGGGCGAGCGCCAGAAGAGCGCCAACATCGTGGGCCAGACCATGAAGCTCAACCCGCACGGCGATGCCGCAATCTACGAGACGATGGTGCGTCTGGCAACCGGCAACGAGGCGTTGCTCGCACCGTTCGTTGAGTCGAAGGGCAACTTTGGCAAGTACTATTCGGGCGACCTGAGCTACGCCGCCTCGCGTTACACCGAGGCCAAGCTCTCCCCCATCAGCGCCGAGATCTTCAAGGACATCGACAAGGACCCGGTCGACTTCGTCGACAGCTACGACGGCGCCATGAAGGAGCCGCGTCTGCTGCCCACCACGTTCCCCAATATCCTCGTCTCAGCCAACAAGGGCATCGGTGTCGCCATGGCGTCCGACATCTGCGGCTTCAACCTCAACGAGGTCTGCACTGCCACAATGCACTACCTGCAGGACCCCGACTGCGACCTGCTCGAATACATGCCCATGCCCGACTTCTCGACCGGCGGCGAGATCATCTACCGCCGCGAGGAGATGGAAAAGATTATCGAGACCGGCCTTGGCAGCTTCCAGATCCGCTCCCGCTGGCGCTGGATTCCCGAAGAGCGCATCATCGAGGTCTACGAGATTCCCTACACCACCAAGACCGATGTCATCATCGAGCGCATCGTCAAGCTCTCCAAAGAGGGCAAGGTCAAGGAGATCGCTGACATCCGCGACGAAACCGACCTCTCGGGCTTGCGCATCGCCATCGACCTTAAGCGCGGCGTCGACCCCGACAAGCTCATGGCCAAGCTCTATCGCTCGACCACGCTGCAAGATTCGTTCTCGTGCAACTTTAACGTGCTCGTCGACGGCTATCCCCGCGTTATGGGCGTGCGCCAGATCTTGCACGAGTGGGTCAAGTGGCGTATTGAGTCCACGCGTCGCCGCATTAACTTTGACCTGGGCAAAAAGTCCGAGCGTCTGCACCTGCTGCACGGCCTCGAGGCGATCTTGCTCGACATCGACAAGGCCATCGCCATCATCCGCGGCACCAAGCTCGAAGCCGAGGTCGTGCCCAACCTTATGAAGGGTTTCGACATCGACGAGACCCAAGCCGAGTTTGTTGCCGAGCTTAAGCTCCGCAACATCAACGAGGAGTACATCCTCAACCGCACCAAGGACATCGCTAAGCTCGAGGGCGAGATTGCCGAGCTTGAGGAGATCCTCTCCAGCGAGGAGAACATCAAGAAGGTCATCAGCGACGAGCTGGCCGCGGTCAACAAGAAGTACGTGATGCCGCGCCGCACGGGCAGGATCGAGCCCCATGAGGTCATCGAGGTGAGCTTGGAGCCCGAGGTCGAGGAGTACCCGGTTACCATCATGCTCTCGCGCGAGGGCTACCTTAAGAAGATGACAGACCGCGTGCTCAAGAAGGCGACCACGCTCAAGTACAAGGACGGCGATAAGCCCTTTATCGAGTTCCCGTCCTCCAACACGCACGAGCTGCTGGTCTTTACCAGCAAGAGCCAGGTATACAAGTGCAAGGTTGCGGCGTTTGAGGACACCAAGTCGGCTCAGCTGGGCTCGTACTTGCCGACCGATCTCGAGATGGAACCCGACGAGAGCGTCATCTGGGTCATCGACCCCGAGGACTACAAGGCCGATGTGCTGTTTGTCTTTGAGAACGGCCGCGTGGTTCGCGTCGCGCTTTCCGGATACGTCACCAAGACCAACCGCAAGCGCCTCAAAAACGCCATCTACGGTGGCAGCAAGCTGCTGTATGCCCAGGTGCTCAAGGAAGATCGCGACATCGCGCTGGTCTCGAGCGACTATCGTTTGATGAACTTCAACACGTCGCTGCTCAAGACCAAGACGACCACCAACACGCAGGGCGTCCAGGCCTTTACCGCTAAGAAGGGCCGCTCGGTCACCACCGTCGGCACAACCGAGGAGATCCTTGGCGCCGGCGTCTCAGCCGAGAAGTTCACCGCACAGAGCCTCCCTTCCGCCGGTGCCCTCATGAAGGAAAACGACATGCCGAGTCTGTTTGACTAGGACGACGGCAGAACCGCCATAGTTTTACAAAGCAGCGGGGCCCGGAGCGCAGCAATATCGCGCCCCGGGCCCCGCTCGTTGCGGAGGTCATCCTCGGAAATGTCGACGATACGGGGGCTTCCCGCACCGTCCTAAGCCGTTAGCAAAACTCGCAAAAGTTAGCAAAAGTTGCAAAAATTAGCAAAACTTGCAAAGGAGCCACCATGGAGTACAGCAAATGGCTCCGCCATGCCAGGCATGCTCGAAGATATTATCGAGCGAACCAAAGAAGCGGCAGATAGCTACCTTTCACAGTCTCACGCGCGCATGAACGGCGTTCAAATTGGTCCAGTGGGCATCGATTGGACATATGTTCAAGAAGCCCAGGGCAACTGGCGCACGTGCATGAATGGCATCTTCAGGCAACTCGAGAAGCATGGCATCGGGCTTCTCTCGAAACGACCTATCAAGAGCTTTCCGATAAAGACATTGAGTTTTTGCTCGCGATGCTGCCCGATTCTGGCCCCAGCAGGGTCTCGGAGATAGCCAAACGCATGGGCGTCGCCAGCAACTACGCAAGCCAATACAAACGCCGCCTCCTGGAGGACGGCGTCATTGGAGAGCGCGGGCGTGGTCTCGTTGGCTTTGACATTCCCGCGTTCAGGGAATTCTTGAACGAGAAGGCGTTTTAGCACGCCGGAATTGTCCGCGGAAGCATCAACGCATGGCAATCAGCATTCCTCTTGGTAAGGATAGCAAGCATTTTCCACCAACACCGATTGCCATGCGTTCTTCTTGTCCTTAGGCGAGCTTGCGAGCGAGCTCTCGCACCTCTTCCAACTTGGGCGAGGAGGCCATGCTGTCGCGCTCGGTCATGCCGCTAATGGTGACAATGCCCTGGTCCTCCCACTTGCAGTACGCGCATGTGGCCCTATACATAGCAATCGCTGCATCATAGACGCCCTCGCTGTGGCTATCGAGCAAAAGGGCCGTCTTGGTGAACGGGAAGCCTGTAGCACCGAAGGCGTACAGGCGGTCGATGGCGGCCTTCTCCTGCGCAGTGATATCAAACCAGTAGATAGGCGAAGCGAAGACAACCATATCGGCGTCTTTCAGTGACTCGATCACGTCGGCCATGTCGTCCTTCTGCACACAGGTGCCCTCGTGGGCGAAGCAATACTGACACCCCAGGCAACCAGCGATCTTCTTGCTGGCAACGCGAACGACCTCGACCGTATTGCCGCCCTCACGCGCGGTCTCGGCAAACGCCTCGACCATGGTATCGGTATTGGCGCCCTTACGCGGGCTGCCGCTCAATACAACGATATTCATAGAAATCTCCCTCCTTCATGCCGCAGGCGCGCGGCACACATTTTGTTGTAACCAAAACAGATGGAGCTATGCAGTCGCCTCGTTTCAGCTACTCCCACTTAGTAATAGGAGCCACTGGTCAAAAGCCTGTCAACATCAAAACAAGTTTTCAATCTATCGATTCTACGTGAGGCAATGGTCCCCATTTGATGCCCGCACTGTTTGCGCACTAGGGAGCAAAAGAATCTGGCCGCCGCTCAAATAAGATCACCGCCATCTTGCATAAACGACGCCATGTTAAGGTGCCTGACGCCATCCCTCTCCTGCAATAGAGGATCAAGCGTGAACAAGTAGCGCGGATACCCATCCCTGATGTGGCCGAACGGCCTGTACTCGCGCTCCTCGACGCCTCTGTCGGCAATCGACATAGAGACCTGGATGTAGGCGTAAGCATTGCGCCTACGAGCGATGAAGTCACACTCGAGCTTCCCAATACGGCCCACAGAAAGCTCGTACCCGCGCGATGCAAGATAGAGGTAGAGCACGTTCTCCAACGCCGGCCCGTAGTTAATCCTCGCATCCGTGTTCATGGCGAAATAGAAGCCGGGATCAGCCAGGTAGTACTTCTCTTCGCGGATAAGCGATCGCCGAGACTTGAGATCGAACCTCGAGCAGCGATAAAGGATCTTCGCGTCAACAAGAATCTGGATATACCGATTGAGCGTTTCGCGCTTGATGGGAATCTTCTCGACATCATTGAAGTACGCAAGGAGGTTCTTCAGGTTCGTCGGCGCACCAAAGTTGTTGATGAGATACGTCTGGACGGCATCGAAAACCGAGACATTCTTAATCTTGTTCGAATGTTTGACGTCCTTTTCAAAGATCTCATGAATAACACTCTTGATATAGGTGCGCTTTTCATCCTCGCCCTCATACTCCAACGCTTTGGGAAATCCTCCAAGGGTCAGGTACTCGGTAAACTCTCCTACGAGAACGTCATTGACAGGCTTGCCGAGAAAACGCTTCATATCGATATATTCCGCAAAGTCGAGTGGGAACACTTCGAACTCGATATAGCGACCCGTCAGCTTTGTAACAAGCTGCCCAGAAAGCAGATATGAATTCGAACCGGTAATGAAAATGGACCAACCGCCATCTGTCCGGTAGCCGTTGATGAGCAGCTCGAATTCCTCTACGTTCTGAATCTCATCGATGAAGAGGTACTTCGTCTCCTCAGTGTCTGCTGAGGTCGACATGTCAATCAGATTTTCGAGCTCATCGGTCGTCTTGACCTTCCTGTTCTCCCGTGAGTCGAGGTCGATATAGATGATGTGGTCGCTCGCTACACCGGATTCCACAAGTTCGCCTGCGATTGATTGCATGAGGCAGGATTTACCACACCTGCGAACACCGGTGATTACCTTGATCATCCCGTCATCGTGGTAGAAACCACGCATTTGCTTCAGATACTTTTCACGTCGGTATATACGCAAGATGCACCCCCTTTTTTTAGTGTCAATTTTATCAGTTATGGGGGTACTTTTTTACATTTTATAAAAAAGCGTACCGATAACTTATTCTCACTTAGTTTCGGAAGTCGAGCAGGCGGTCGCGGTAGTACCCGTACTGCGCCCGGCGTGCCTCGATCTCGGCAGGGATACCGTCGGTGAGCGATTTGGTTAGGGTGCCGAAGCGATCGAGGATGTCGACGACCTTCTGCTGGGTGCCGATGGATGGGGCGGGAATCTCGACCCTCGATAAGTCCACAGGCGCGGCTTCGATTACCTTTTTCGATTTAGCGTATTGCTCTTCAGATCATCGTGGTGTGCTCGTAGCCGCGCTCCACGAGGAGCCGCTCGGCAACGTCGAGAATCTTCTCGACCGTCTCCTCCGGGTACTTATTGCGTGCCACGAGCACCTCCGTCCTTGTTATCGCGATAAACATACCATGAGTGGCGTACGGGTCGAGAAGGGCTGGCGCCAAAAGAGCCCAACGGCCGTTACAGCTTCGTTAGAAACGCGCCCCACCATGGATGTTGAACCCGAAAGGTAAGGCGCGCGGGCACGGCGACTCGGCCCGCGCGCCCGGAAGAGAAAGGATAAGCCCATGGATTACATGCTCGAGACGCGCGGGCTCACCAAGCGCTTCGGCCGCGGCGACCAGGCGCAGGACGCCGTGGCCGACGTGAGCCTTCATATCCGCGAGGGCGAGGTGTACGGGCTGCTCGGCCCCAACGGCGCCGGCAAGTCGACAACGCTCAAGATGATCTGCGGGATGCTGCGGCCGACGGCCGGGGAGATCCTCTTTGCCGGGCACGCCTGGCGCCGCGAGGACCTCTACGCAATCGGCAGCCTCATCGAGGAGGCGCCGCTCTACCCCAACCTCACCGCGCGCGAGAACCTGCGCGTGCGCACCACGCTGCTGGGCCTTCCCGAGAGCCGCATAGATGAGGTGCTCGCCGCCGTGGACCTCGCGGACACTGGGAAGAAGCGCGCCGGGCGCTTCTCGATGGGCATGCGGCAGCGCCTGGGGCTCGCGCTGGCGCTGATCGCCCGGCCACGCCTGCTCGTGCTCGACGAGCCCACCAACGGCCTCGACCCCATCGGCATCGAGGAGCTGCGCGACCAGATCCGCGGCTTCGCGGCGGCGGGCACGACGGTGATCGTCTCGAGCCACATCCTCTCCGAGGTGCAGCAGATGGCGGACACCATCGGCATCATCTACGGGGGGCGCCTCGCCTACGAGGATGCGCTTCGGCCCGGGCAGGACCTCGAGGAACTCTTCATGAGCGTCTGCCGGGAGGGGCGTCGAGCGCACGGGGAGGTGGCGGCATGACGGGCGAGAAAGGCGGCCTGCTCGCGGGCCTGCGCGCCGAGGCCCTGAAGTCGCGCCACGCGGCACCAGTTCGCCTGGCCGTGCTCATGGCACTGCCGATGCCGCTGCTCGGCGCGATGCCCTACCGGGGCGTGCAGATCTTCAGCGCGTGGAACTACTGGTACGCGCTCTTCCTGCCCGTGGCTCTCTCGCTCGTGGTGGCGTGCGTCGCGCGGGCGGACGCGCGCACGCGGATGCGGGGGCTTCTGGGCCTGGGCTTCCCGCTTAGGCGCGCCTGGTGGGCCAAGGCGCTCTGGTGCCTCGCGCTCTGCACGCTCTCGAACCTCGTGGTCTTCGGCATCTACCTCGCGGGATCGGCGTTCTCCTCGCAGGGCCTCACGGCCGCGGGCACGTTCACGATGCTCCTCTGCGCGCTCGCCAACACGGTGACCACGGCGTGGATGATCCCCGCAGGGCTCTTCCTCACGGCGCGGCTCGGCATGCTCGCGGGCATCTTCTGCCCGCTCGCCGCGCAGCTCATGGGTGGTTTCGCCTGGTCGCTGATGCCGCTGCCGCAGCTCTTTCCGCCGTCGGCGAGCATGGTCATCCCCACGAGCTTCATCCCCGTGCTGCCGAGCGGCGAGCCACTCGCGGCGGACATGGCGCTCGGCGGGGCGCTCGCGGCGGACGGCATGCTTACACTGGCGGGCCTTGCGGTCTGCGCGCTCGCGTTCGCCGCGCTCACGGCGGCGGGCGCGGCCTGGTTCGCGCGCTCCGAGGAGAGGTGATGGCCGTGACACGACTCTCCGACCCGACGCCACGCATGACTCTCTCGCGGGCCCTGCTCTCCGAGGCCCTGCGCCTGGCGCGCTCCCCGCTCGCAGTGGTGCACCTCGTCTGCGGCCTGGCAGCCGGTCTTGCCTGCGGCGAGTACTTCTCCATGACCCGATGGGACCCGGCGCTGGGCATGGACGCCTACGCCCAGTTCCTCGGCGCCCTCATGCCGCTTATGTCCGCCATCGTCTGCGGGCTCGCCGTGGACGAGGAGCGCGCTGCCGGGCGCCTCGCCAACCTCACGGCGGTCCCCTCGCGCGGGCGCGCCGTCGCGGCGAAGCTACTCGCCCTTGCGGCGCTCGGCGCGGGCGCGCTGGCCGTGGCGCTCGGCGTGTTCGGGGCCGTGCTCGCCGTCGCCGGGCGCCTGCCGCTCGGGCCCGCTCCGCTTGCGGCCGCCTGGGCGGGCATCGTGCTGGGCAGCCTGCCCCTCTACGCGCTGGGGCTCGGCGTGGCCCTGCGCCTCGGCCGCAACGCCGCCATCGGCGCCGGCGCGGCGGGAATGCTCCTCGCGTTCTTCTCAGTGGGAGGACTTGCGCACGGCCTCATGACCGGCGAGCTCACCGGTGCCCTGGCGACGCCCCTGAGCTGGGTGCCGCTCGCCTGGCCCGCGCGCCTGGGGTCGCTCGGGGTGGAGGCCTTCATCGACGCCGCACGCGCGGCGGGCCCTCTCCTCATGACTGCGCTCGCTGGCCTCGTGCTCACCCTGGCAACCGCCGCCGTCCTTATCGCCTGGTTCTGCCGCTTCGAGGACGGGAGGGCAGATGCGTAGGAAGCCGCTCGCCGCCGTGCTCGTCCTCCTCTCCGCAGCGCTCGTCCTGGGCGGGAATGCCCTGCTCGACGCTGGCTGGAGGTCGGCGCTGCACTCAATCGCCGACCGCGTGCTGCCCAACCCTGAGATCGCCATGTGGGCGCCCGCGCCCGAGCCCGGCAGCCACGCGAGCTCCTACGCCGACGCCACCGGGGCGGGGGCGAACTACGTCTACCTGGTGGACGCGGCGGACGACAGGGGCAATGTCCGAGAGCTCCAGCTCATCTTCTTCGGACGGGAGTCGGACGGCGAGGGCTGGCTCGAGATCGAGGCGCGCGGCGGCTCGGGCGTGCGCTACCGCGCGTGCGACGCGGCCGAGGCGCCCTCGGCTGCGCGCAGGGCTCTGGACCGCTGAGCGCGGCGCTAGTACAATTCCGACGGAAGTTTCAGGAGGTCGAACATGGCGAGGATACTGGCAGTGGATGATGAGCGGGCGATCCTCGACGCGCTCGCGCGCGTCCTCGGCCGCGACGGCCATGAGGTCGTCAAGGCGGCGGACCCGACGGCGGTCCCGGGGATGGACCTTTCGCGCTTCGACCTCGTGCTCTGCGACGTCATGATGCCGGGGCTCGACGGCTTCGAGCTCGTGCGGCAGATCCGCCCGGACTTCGACGGGCCCATCGTCTTCCTGACCGCGCGCGTGGCCGAGGAGGACGCCGTGGCCGGCTACGGCCTGGGCGCCGACGACTACGTCCGCAAGCCCTTCGGGGCCGCGGAGCTGCGCGCCAAGGTCGCGGCCCATCTGCGCCGTGAGCGCCGGCCGCGCTCGCACGCCCTCTCCTTCGGGGAGGTGCGGATCGACCTCGGGGCGCGCGACCTCGCCGTGGGCGGCGAGGCCGTGCCGCTCACGCCCACCGAGTACGCCATCTGCGAGCACCTCGCCCGCCACCCTGGGCAGGTCATGAGCCGCGCGCAGATCCGCGAGGCGGTGCTCGGCTGGGAGAGCGACGCCGACGACGCGGCCATATCCATGCAGGTCAGCCGCGCCCGGAGGAAACTCTCCGAGGCCGGCGCCGATCCGATCGCGACCGTCTGGGGGATGGGGTACAAGTGGCAGCTTTGAGGACCGGGGCGCGAGGTCGCGGGGGCATGCCGCTCTCCTTCGTCATCGCGCGCTATTTCGCCTACGCGTTCGCGGCGGTCGCCACGGCGTGGCTCGCCACGTTCATGGCGCTCTCCGCGGCGATCAACGCGGGCTTCGTCTACGAGGCAAGCTGGGGGCCGGCCAATGCGCGCGAGGTCGCGGAGGGCCTGGCACGCGACGGCGTCTGCGGGCAGCAGGACGTGCCGACGGCGTACCGCTACCTCATCCTGAGCAAGGACGGATACGTGCTGATGACAGACCTCGAGGGCACGCGGCTCGAGGACGCGACGGAAATGGCCCGTGCGGCACTCGCCGCGGATCCGGGCACAGTGGAGATTGAGGGCGGGGGCTCGGGCCTCACCTACGCCGCGTTCCCGCTCAAGGGCGGCGGGGCCTGCGCACTCGTCAGCGAGTACCTGCCGCAGTGGGTCTCGCGCGACCTCGCCGGTCTGCTTCCCAACCCGCAGAATCTCATGCTCGTCGGCGCCATGGCGGGAAGCGCGCTCGCGCTCGCGCTCGTGGCGCGCCGCGCGAGCCGCGTGATCTCGCGCAAGATGGCGCCGCTCGCGGAGGCGGCGGGGCGCGTCGGCGCGGGGGAGCTCGACTTCGCGGTCGGCAGCACCAACGTGCGCGAGGTGAACGACGTCCTCGCCGCGATGGACGCCATGCGGACCTCCCTCGCCGAGTCGCTCGAGGCCCGCTGGGCCGCGGAGCGGGGGCAGCGCGAGCAGGTGGCGTCGCTCGCCCACGACCTCAAGACGCCGCTCACCGTGCTGCGCGCCAACGCCGACTTCGTGGCGGAGGAGCTGGAAGACGAGAAAGACGCCGACCTCGCGGCCGCCGCGCGCGACATAGCCGGCAGTGTCGAAAGGCTCGACGGCTACGTGCGCCTGCTCATCGAGGCCTCGCGCGGGTCCGGCGGGGCGGAGAGGGCCCCCATGCGGCCGGCCGAGCTCTGCGAGCAGGTCCTCGCCGAGGCCGCCCAGATCGCCCGGGCGCGAGGCGTGACGCTCGACGCGGCCACGGGCCCCGCTGTCGCGGGCGCGCCCGAGGCCCCGCTCGACCGAACCGTCCTGGCGCGAGCCGCCGCGAACCTTGTGGTCAACGCCGCCGAGCACGCGCGCTCGCGCGTGGCGGTCTCCTGCGACGTCGCGGGCGGGCACCTCGTCATCGAGGTCGCTGACGACGGACCGGGCTTCTCTCCCGCCGCCCTCGAACGCGGCTGTGAGCGCCTCTTCACAGACGACTCCTCCCGCTCCTCGCGCGACGGAGGCCGCCACTACGGGCTCGGCCTCCACGCTGCCTCCGAGGCCGCGAGCGCCCACGGGGGCTCCGTCTCGCTCGCCAACAGCCCCTCGGGCGGCGCGGTGGCCACCATCGCGGTCCCCCTGTGAGGGCCTAACGACTCAGGCCCTTGATTCGCGATTTCGGGAATGACTCAATTGATTCGCAAAACCTCAGGCCGCTCCTTTAATCACTCCCTGGTTTCCGCCGGGGTTCGTAGCGGGTGGCGTGAAAAGGGGTGATTCAAAGGGTCGGAGAGATGCGTCTTAGCCGAGAATAAGGTTAGCCTTATCTTACTGCATGATTCGTGTGTTATAGTTAGATGTCTCTAACTATTTGGGGGCGATAGCAATGCACGAATGTAAGGGCTTCTGGGACAAGAATGCCGGTCGGTACGACCGTTTCATGCGAAAGGACCGGGCGGCGTATGAGAAGATGTATGAGCTGATCAGGCCGGTGGTGAAAGCAAAAACCGTACTGGAGGTTGCCACCGGCACGGGGCTTATCGCAAAGAGCATCGTGAATGCGGCGGCGCACATCGAGGCTACGGACGCTTCTGCAAAGATGATCCTTGAAGCAAAGCGGGACAATCAATCCGCAAAGCTGCACTTTTCCGTACAAGATATGTTCCGCCTGCCCTATGCACAGAAGTCCTTTGATGTGGTGATCGCGTCCAACGCGCTTCACATAGTGCCGCATCCGGAAAAGGCCCTGCAAGAAATCAGGCGGGTGCTGAAGGACGACGGCGTGCTCATCGCGCCAACCTTCACCCACGCGGGGAGCTCGGTTTCCGGCAAGGCAAAAGCCTTTTTCATGAGTATGGCGGGATTCCCCCTCCACAGCAGGTGGACGAGCGAGGAATACCTGCGTTTCCTGCGTCAAAACGGCTGGGCGGTGCAGAAAAGCGCGGTGCTGAAGGCCTCGTTCCCGTTGACCTATGCGGAATGCATGAAATCGGAGGGGCCAGATGTCGTTCTTTGAAAACACCCGCAAGCCCGTGGGCCCCGGCGGAAAACTTATGGTTGCCATGATGAATATGGGCCACAGCCCTGTGGCGCGGTGGGGACTTCAGTTTCTACGACTTGCGCCAAATGCCAAGGTGCTGGATTGCGGCTGCGGCGGCGGGGCGAACATAAAACGGCTGCTGAAAAAATGCCCGCATGGCGTCGTCAAGGGCATCGACTATTCGCCCGTCAGTGTGGAGAAGACCAGAAAGCTCAACCGAATTGCAATTCAGGAGGGGCGTTGCGCCGTTCTGCAAGGCAGTGTGGCGGATATGGCGTTTGAGGATAGCTGTTTCGATGCTGTCACGGCCTTTGAGACCGTCTATTTTTGGCCTGATTTGCCCCAATGCTTCCGTGAGGTCCGGCGGACGCTGAAGCCAGGCGGGACAATTCTTATCTGCAACGAGAGCAATGGCGATACGGACAAGGACGAAAGGTGGACGCAGATCATCGGCGGCATGACCATCTACAAGGACATTGAATTAAAGGCGTGTCTGGAGCAGGCGGGTTTTCACGAGGTGCAGATACGCAAAAAGAAAAGGTGGCTCTGCGTCACGGCGCGGAAGTAAGGGTATCAAGCACGGGCATTTTTGCATCCATCCTGCACATGGCGATAGGCATGACAGTCATAGCGGCTGTGCTGGCGGCAATTATGACAGTTTTTATTCACTGAGGAAGAAACCTATGAAATGTAAAATTGAGAAAAACACCGTGCAAGAGACGCTGATCCTCCCGCTGTATTCCCGAAAGCTGTGTACGGAGCTGTACCCGAACCTTTACAGGGATGAAACAGCGGTTCGTCTACTCGACCAGATCGACTACGACTTTTCAGAGGCAGAGAAAAACTCCCGCAGCCTGATGCAGCGCTTTGGTGCGCTGGAGGTGGCCATGCGGCAGAGTGACCTTGCTGTCGAGGTGCGGGATTACCTGAAAGGCCACCCCAATGCGGCGGTGGTCAATCTGGGCTGCGGGTTGGACAACACCGGCAGAACCTGCGACAACGGTAGATGCAAGATCTACAATCTGGACTTCCCGGATGTGATTGCTTTGCGGCAGCAGCTACTGCCCGCCGGGGATCGGGAACAAAATATCCCCTGCGACCTGAAAGACACCGCATGGTTTGGCAAAATCGATGCCTCCGGCGGGGCGGTGTTCTTTGCCTCCGGGGTGTTCTATTACTTCCTGACCCAGCAAGTCCGGGAACTGGTGCGGGGGATGGCGGACGCTTTCCCCGGCGGTGTGCTGGTCTTTGATGCTGCCAATCGGACGGCAGTAAAGATGATCGCAAAAACATGGCTTAAGTCTGCAAAAATCAAGGATGTGGGGGCATATTTTGCGGTTTCGGATGCCGCCAAGGAAATCGGCACGTGGAACAGCCGCCTGCAGGTCACAAGTCGCGGCTATATGCTGGGCTACAACGATTTGAGAGACCCTTCTGTCGGCGGCTTTTTCCGGTTTCTCGCAAGGGTCGGTGACAACGGGATGAAAATGCAAATCGTGAAAATAAGATTTTGAGAGACTGAAATGCAAAAGACGGGCACTTCTTGCCGCTCAATTGGCAAGAAGCGCTCGTCTTTTCTTAACGCGTTGTATGGCGGAGAGAGCGCAAGTTACGCGAGCGCCCTTCTTGCCAGCTCGGCCGCGCCGAGGATTCCTTGGTCGCCGCCGCAGCCCGGGGCGCAGATGTAGCGCTCCATGTCCTTAAGCTCGGCGGTCTGGATGTAGCCACCCAGATATTCGAGGGTTTTCTTGCGGACGATGCCGTAGAGCTGCTCCTGGTGCATCACGCCGCCGCCGAGGACGATGCGGCGAGGCGAGTACATGAGCACGAGGTTCGCGCACATCTGCCCCAGATAATCCCCCTCGAGCGCCCACACCTCATCGTTGTCCGCGAGCTCGGCCGCGGGCTTTCCCCAGCGCGCGGCAATGGCGGGGCCGGAGGCGAGGCCCTCGAGACAGCTCGCGTGGCTCGGGCAGACGCAGCGTCCCTCCTCGGTGGGACGGGTCCTTACCAGCATGTGGCCGGCCTCGGGGTGCAGCATGCCGTGAAGGAGCCTGCCCGCGCACATGACGCCCGCGCCCACGCCGGTGCCGATGGTCACGTAGACGGCGTCCTCGAGCCCCTTGCAGCAGCCGTAGACCACTTCGCCGAGGCAGGCAACGTTCACGTCCGTGTCGTAGGCCACCGGAATCCCGAGGGCGTCGGCGAACGCGGCGCGAAGACCATGGCCTCGCCACGCGAGCTTGGGCGTCTGGAGGATGGAGCCGTAGCGCTCGTCGTTGGGGTCGACGCAGGTCGGGCCGAAGGCGCCGATGCCCAACGCGTCCACATCACGGACGGTGAACCACTCGATCATCTGCGGGACGGTCTCGGCGGGCGTAAGCGTCGGGGTCTCCATACGGTCGAGGACCTCGCCGTCGCCGGACACCACGGCACAGACCATCTTGGTCCCGCCGGCCTCGAGGGCGCCGAGCCTCATTTGCTTTTCGCTCATGTGATCCTCCTTACAAAGGGACGCCCGCAGTCATGGTCAACCGCGGGCGCCCATAACATTGGCTTGTTTCGAGGCGACCCTACCTGGGCACGCGGTCCTGCCTTGCGGCAAACGGGGCGAGCACGGCGTGCGGCTCGCTTTGGTACCAGTAGGCGACGGTGGAGATGTCGTCCTCGCGCTCGTAGAGCTTGATGTCGTCGTTGCCGAGGTCCTGGAACGTCACGCGCAGGTCCTCCTTGAACGAGATCGGGTCGGGAAGGTGCCACCTGTAGAGGCCGTGCCTGGGCAGCGCGTCGTCGTTGGTCGCGAGCATCGGGTTCGGGTTCGGCTTGCCCGCGCTGAAGCGGTCGCGCGTGGCGTCGCGCGTCGAGCGGTACGGGTAGCCGGCGAACAGCGTGTTGAAGCACTGCGCCTCGGGCAGCGCGTGGGGCGGCCTGTCGAGGAAGGCCCAGGCACCGCCGAAGTAGTCCTCGGCTCCCGTCGAGGTGACCGTGGGGAACTCCTCGTCGCCGTCGAGGAAGAACTTCATCTCGCCCTCGCCCCACCAATAGCGCTCCAGGGCGCACAGGGCCATGTAGGTGCCGACGTAGTAGCCCTTACCGCGCACGCCGTCGAGCACGGTGTAGTCGACGCCCCTGCGGGTGCTGCGCTCGCGGTTAAAACGGGCGTGGAAGTACATGGCGTCGTCCGGCACGTCGGTGAGCGCGTAGTTGAACGTGTAGAAGATGTACTTAATGAACCCGGGGTGCTCGCTCGTAAGCGTGACCTTGGCGTGCTTCCTGAAAGGCATCTCGAAGTAGCAGTTCATGCCGCCCGTCGGGTTCACGCAGATGGGCATCGAGTTGACGATGGCGCGCTCACCGAAGCCGTTGCAGAAGAAGTCGCCGACAGGGCACTCGACCGAGGGGGTCTCCTCGTCGTCCCAGTAGAAGCGCAGCACGAGGTCGCGCATGACGAAGCTGCCGGCGGCGGTCTTGTCGGGGACGGTCATCCAGATGTGGCGGATGATGCCGGGGCCCTCGATGTCCGCGAGCGTGATGGTCTCGCCGGACTCAAGGGGCACGCAGCACGAGCCCTTGCGGCCGACGCCGAGGTGGCTGGCCGACATGGCGGCACGGCCCTTCTCGCCCGTGATGTTCTCGGGGGTGATGGCGCGGCTTTCCTCACCGCCGTGCATCCACACGTCCTTAAGGAACTCTCTCATCGTCGACCTCCTCTATTCGTCGTCTTCGCACTCGGCGGAACTGGCACCGTTCACGTAGACGATCTGCTGGCGCGCCTCGTCGACGAGGGCGTCGAAGTCGAGTTTCTCGTCGGGGCGCGCGAGCGCGACCGTCATGGCGAGCGGGAGGTTGACACCCGCGATCACGTGGATCCGGTCGGAGGCGAAGCGGGAGAAGCGCTGGTTCACGCTGCCGCCGAGCGCGTCGGTGAGGACGACGACCTCGTCAGTGCCCGAAAGAGCCGCCTCGACCGCCGCGTCGAGCCCCTCGCCGTTGTCGTTCACGTAGGCGCACACGGCGTTGACGGCGTCGCTCTTACCCGTAAGGAACTCGAGGGTGTCCTTGAAGCCCTGGGCGAGAAGGGAATGGCTCGCCACAACTATCTTTCTCATTGATTCACCAATCTCTTGGGTCGAAGCTAGGCGAGGATGCCGGCGGCGGAGGCGACCATCGCGAGGACGATCACCACGAGGATGAGGGCCGTCATGCTCGCGTTCTTCTTGGTAAGAAGGTAATACGCGCTTCCCGTGATGGCGGCGGGGATCATGGCAGGCAGGATCTTGTCGAGCAGCGGCTGAATCTCCATCGAAACGTCGCCGAAGCTGAAGCTAATCGGGCAGGTGACGCCGATGACCGAGGCGATGAGGCAGCCGACCACGGTGAGGCCGAGCACGGAGGCGGCGGCAGTGAGGTTGGGAAGCTTCTCGCTGAAGTCGGTGACGAGCTTCACGCCCTGCTTGTAGCCGAACTCGAGGGCGTGCATGCGGACCCAGAAGATGGCCAGGATGAGCGCGAACCAGATGCCGGCTCCCACGGGGTTGCCCTCGATGGCCATGTAGGCAGCGATGGAGCCCATGATGGTCGGGATCATGGTCATGAACAGGGAGTCGCCGACGCCGGCGAGCGGTCCCATGGTGCCGATCTTCAGGTCTTGGACGGCGTCCGCCGCCGCTAGGCCGTCGCGTTCCTCCATGGCCACGCAGGCGCCAAGGATGATGGCGGCGAGCCAAGGCTGGGTATTGTAGTAGCGGAAGTGGTTGTTGAGCGCTTGCTTATAGTCCTCGTCGTTCGTGTAGATCTTCCTCAGGACCGGCGAGAGGGCGTAGGCGACTGAGGCGCCCTGCTGGGTCTGGTAGTTGAAGGTGCACACGCTCATGAGCCGGCGCCAGTTCGCGTTGCGCAGATCCTTCTTGGTGACCTTGTAGCCGGAGGGCTTGCCCTCGGCGACGGCGGTGATGTTCTCGTTTTCCATGGTTACTCATCCTCTCCGATGAAGGCGTCTGCGGAAGCGTGAGCGGCGAGCTCGGTGTCCCTCTCGGCACGCTGGTAGAACGCGATCGCGAGGGCAACGCCGACGATGGCGGCGCCGATGATGGGCACGTTCAGGAAGGCCGAGAGGAAGAAGCCGACGAGCAGGTACTGGAAGTACTTGCCGGTGGGCATGTAGCGGAGCAGCATGGCGATACCGATGGCCGGGAGCATCTTGCCGGCGAGGGTGAGGCCGGAGAGGAACCACTGAGGCATGACCTCGAGGAGCCAGTTGACGGCGGGCTGGCCGAGCGTCACGGAGACAAAGACGGGCAGGGCGGCGCACAGGCCGAAGAGCGCGGGGCAGACCCACAGGATGGCGTTCATCTGATTGAACTTACCCTCGTTGCAGAACTTCTGGGACTTCTCGACGACGAAGCCGTTGAGGATCTTGACGATGACGTCGAGCTGGATGCCGAGCATGCCGACCGGCAGGCCGATGGCGAGGCCCGTGTCCGCGCCCAGGGTCACGCCGTAGGCGGTGGCGATGATGGCCATCGTGCCGTAGTCGGGAATCGACGAGCCGCCGAAGCCCGCGACGCCGAGCTGCATGAGCTGGATGGTGCCGCCGATGACGAGGCCGGTCTGCCAGTCGCCCATGACGACGCCGGTGATAAGGCCCCAGAAGACGGCATAGTTGACGAAGATCATCGGGATGCCGTAGTAGTCCACGTGCTTGATGAAGGCCAGCAGGGTCAAAAGGACGACCTGCAGGATAGTGAAGTTGACCATGATCCCTCCTTAGATGAGGTCGGCGACGGAGACGGGCTTGTCGGCGGGCACGAACTGTGCCGTCACCTTGACGCCGCGGGCGATGAGCGCCTTGTAGCTCTGGACGTTCTCGGCGGAGGCATAGGCGCGCTGGGTGAGCTGGACGCCGCCCTCCTTGACGAGCGAGCCGCCGACGATCAGCGACGGGAGCTCGATGCCCGACTCGACCAGGTGAAGGATCGTCTCGGGCTCCTTGGCGATGACAAAGACCTTCTCGCGGTCGTACTTGCCCGCCGCGAAGTTCTTGAGCGCGGTCTCCTCGGAGATGATCGAGACGGCCATGCCCGCGGGGCGCGCCATCCTCATAGTGGACTTCAGGACCTCGTCGCCGGCGACCTTGTCGTCGATGACCATGACTCGGGTCGCGCCCGACACCGGGGCCCACTGCGTCACGATGATGCCGTGAAGCAGGCGATTGTCGATTCGTGCCATAACAACACTCATGTTTGCTCCTATCAAATGAAGTTTTACGTTCGGTACTGCCTCGGCGCTATCCGGATTCGCGCCGGGCAAGGGGTTATCGGATTATTGAGGACGCGCGGTCAGCTTGCGGCGGCGCGGGGAAGGTCACTCGTCGAGCAGGAGGTCCGAGGAGCCGAGGCGCTCTTCTCGCGCCGGGGCGGCGCTCACGCTTATGTAGTCGAAGACATATGCGATCTCGCTTACGGGAACCTCTACGCGATAGCGCGTCGAGATACTCGAGAAGCTCTGCCTGAAGGACTCGATGAAATCGGCACGCTCCTCCTCGAAGCGGTCCTGGCCAACGTAGGTCTCAATGGGGTTTCTGGTAACAAGGCGCTCGACGAGACAGCAGAGGTGGACGTAGAGCCCAATGATGGCGTTGCTGCCGATCTTCTCGCCTGTCCTGCGCTGAAGCTCGTGCACGGCGCTCTCGATCTCGTGGAATAGCCGCTCCGGGTCGAGGATGGTGATGGAGCGGATGACGTGCTGCAGCGTCATGTTCGAGAGCAGCTTCTCGTGGAAAGAAGAGAGCTCGGAAGCGTCAAGCCACCTGCCGAACACGGCATCGACCTTAGAGGCGGACGCCGTCGACATGATGTCCTCGAGGGCGACGAAGGGGATGGAGGCGACCCCGGGGTCTCCCGTGCCGATGACGGCGCAGACGCGGTGCTCGGAGAAAACGGCGTCGTTCGACCCGTTCGCGACGAGCTGCTTGAAGGGCCTCGTGAGCAGGCGCGCGCCTATGGTGCGCGGGAGGCTCTGCGAGACGAGCTGGCGTATCCTCTCCGCGGCGTCGACCCCGGACTCGGAGCAGAAGACGATGGCGTCCTCACGGTTGACGCGCTCGATCACCTTGCAGTGCGTCACGCACGCGGCGGTCGCATCGCCAAGAACCTCGGCGATGGACTTGCCGCCGAGCAGCCCGACCCCGATCTCGAGCGCAAGACCGGTAGAGACGTTGTTCACCACGCCGATAGTGGAGTCGGTAACGTTCTCGAGGGCCTTATAGGCCTCCTCCAAGGAGCCCATGTCGACGAGGAACACGACCCCGGTGCAGTAGGAATGGCGGTCGACGAGGTGCTGGAGCGGACCGACGATGTCCTTCAGCTGCTGGTCGTAGGGCATGTCGACAGCCTCGTACACATGCATGCCGAGCATACGGTTCGCCGCGTCGGCGATGCTCGTCGCCGTTGAGTAGCCGTGGGACAAGATGACGCAGAGCGTCCGAAGGGCCTTCGCATCGCGAGACTCCGATGCGACGCACAGCGTCAGAAGCGTCTTCGTGAAGTGATCGAGCGAGATTCCCAGCGCCCCTTCCACGTCTGCGGCGACCTGATCGGAGACACTCGAGGCAAACGGCAATTCGGAGGTCACGGCACCGAGGAGATGGGAGATTTGCTCCGCACAGGCAGACTTTCGCTTAGCCAGGCCGATACCCGGCCACAACTGCAGGCAAATCTCCTGGGCCAGTAGAAAAGCGACCTTCCTCGAAAGCTCGATGCCATAAGAAGAGCCTGCGTCGGCAAGGACCGCGCCCACGACGCGCTCGAAGGCGCGCGACCTCGAGGAGGCGACGCCGTGGTCGAAGATCAAGTGATCCTCAACGCCGCGCACAGCGGAGACAGCTTGCGAGACGAGCTCGGAGACAGAGAGCTCCCCGGCGCAGAATCGCTCATCGAGGGAGCACAGGGCATCGAGCGCCTGCTCGACCGGCCCTGTGCTCTCGGCGGCATCCAGGGACGCGTCGATCAGAACGCCATCGTCGGGCTGTTGATCGATCTGCGCGGAGGAGAGGAGCCCGCTGGGAAGAAGATACGGGCGAACGACGACGTAGTCGCCCTCGCGATTGAGGAACGCTTTGGCGCAGCAGTTCGTCACGCAGGCGCGCAAGCCGGCGATGTTATCGGAAAAGTCCGCGTTCACGAGGCAACGGTATGCGCCGCGGCTGATCTTCACATCAGAACCGATTCGGCACCCCTCGCTGCGCAGGAAGCTCAAGATGAGATCCTCGCGCTCCTCGGGGGTCCGCTCCTTGAGTGAGGGGACGCGGGCACAGATGGGCATTTTGCTGTAGGCCGAGGAAACCTTCAGGTCATCGGCGGAAAGCGTCGTCGAAAGAACGAGGCGAGCGCGCGGCGCATCCTGGGAGGCATCGAGCCCGAGGGCCGTCGCAAGGCAGTGCTCCATCGCAGAGGGAGAGAGTGCCTCGATGCCGTTGACAAAAACCACACCCCCGCGCGATTTCGCGATCGACTCGTCAAGAAGCCCGTTGAACGAGGCGGCATCCGGGACCCCGGCGCAGTCGATGCGCACATAGGAGGAGTCGCGGGACAGCAAGCCCTGGTTCTTGCCGTACTCGTACACAAGGCGAGAAAGGAAAGACTTACCGACACCCACGCCGCCGCTCAAGAGGATGGGTAGGCCAAACGGAGGGTACTGAACCGCAGCCTTGCACTGCTCGACAACGGAGCTGAGGCTCAGGTCAAAGCCCACGGCACGCGCGAAGTCGCGGTGATCGGCGATTCCCGTCGCCTGGATGAGGTCGGCGAGCGAGGCGTACTCGCTTGCAGAGAGCTTTACCTGAAAACGCTTCTGGAACGCGCGGCGATGAAAATAACGGACAGGCCTGCCCGCCACCTTAACCACAAGGCCGGCGCGAACAAGGTCGTTGAGGTACTGGCTCGCCAGGCTCCTGGAGATGATGAGCGTCTCGGCGATGTCGGAGGTGGACAGACGGGCAAGGTCGTCGAGCGAGACGGCAGAGGTGAGGGCCTCGAGATGCTCGAGAATCCTGTCCCTCATGTCGACGGGCTTCTTTGCCAAGCTGTCCTGTGCGGTCTTGTCCATGACTTCTTACCTCCTCGTACAAGGAGTATAAGGGGAACACAGAGAACGGAAAGGGGCGCGTGGGGGAATCAACAGCCCCGAGGAAAAGTCCACCACTTGAGGGGCAGAAAACAACGGCCATTGAACATTCAGGACCGACGCTCAACACTTCGGCTCGACACTTCGCTTTGGAAAGGGCCCTGCACGATGGTGCAGCCCTCCATCTCGCAGCACAGGTCGCCGAAGGTCGCGAGGATGCGCTCCTTCTGTTCCGCGGGCGAGACGACTCGGTGGGCAAGGTCCTCTCAAAAGGGGTCGTCCGACGCCGCAAGACCTCGATGACCGACTACCGCCTCGAGCAAGTGGCGGATTACCTCTGTACTATCGAACTTGCCTTGGTCAAGTACGAGGCCAAGGAGGACGGTGAGACGTACAACAAGTTCTTCGGAGGTATAGGCTCTTTCAAAAGGAACTGGTTCAAGCAAGCCCGCAGCAAGCGGATATAGGTGGCCTCGCGGTTTCGCAAGGAACGGCCAGCTCTCCTCTGGCGAGGAACACCGGGCGACGTGCCTCGAGCAGCGGAAGCTGAAGCGCAAGCAGAAGCAGCGCGGGCAATGATCGGTGCCGATATGGGCCCAGACGTGAACAGTGCTACGTCCCCTGTTCACGGGGCGCGAAACCGCAAAGGTTGCACAGAGGTTGCAAAATAAGAAGCCCCCGACCTGTTTTCGCAGGTCAGAGGCTTGAAATCAACGAATATCGTTTACTCCCACTCGATGGTCGCGGGCGGCTTGGACGTGATGTCGTAGCACACGCGGTTGGCGCCGGGGACCTCGGCAACGATGCGGCCGGAGATGCGGGCCAGCACGTCGTAGGGCAGCTTGGCCCAGTCGGCGGTCATGGCATCGCTGGATTCGACGGCACGCAGGATGATCGGGCGCTGATAGGTGCGCTCGTCGCCCATAACGCCGACGGACTTAATGTCGGGCAGGACCGCGAAATACTGCCAGCAGCTGTGCTCGGAGTTGCGCTCACCGGTCTGCTCAAACAGACGCTGGTTGTAGGCGTCGAGCTCCTCGCGCACAATAGCATCGGCGTTCTTGAGGATCTCGAGCTTCTCCTTATCGACCGCACCGATGATGCGGATGGCCAGACCCGGGCCCGGGAAAGGCTGACGGAACACGATGTGACCCGGCAGGCCCAGCGCCAGGCCAAGCGCGCGGACCTCGTCCTTAAAGAAGTGATCGAGCGGCTCGATGAGGTCGAAGTGCACGCCCTCGGGGAACGGGATCAGGTTGTGATGGCTCTTGATGGTGGCCGTCTTGCCACCCGTCTTGCGAGCGCCGGACTCGATGATGTCGGGGTAGATGGTGCCCTGAGCCAGGTACTTGACCGGTTTGCCATCGGTCTCGAGCTGCTGAGCAACCGCGAAGAACTCTTTCCAGAACTGCGTACCGATGATGCGGCGCTTCTCCTCGGGCTCGGTCACGCCGGCCAGAAGCTCGGCATAACGGTCCTCGGCGTGGACGTGGATAAAGTCGACATCAAACTGCTTGGTGAAGACCTCCTCCACCTGCTCAGGCTCGCCCTTGCGCAGTAGACCGTGGTTGATGAACACGCAGGTCATCTGCTTGCCCACGGCGCGAGCGCCCAGCGCAGCCACGACGGAGGAGTCGACGCCACCGGACAGGGCCAGAATCACGCGGTCGTCGCCGACCTTCTCGCGGAACTCGGCCGTCATGGTCTCGACCAGGTTGTCCATGCTCCAGTTGGGCTCCAGGCCGCAGATCTCAAACAGGAAGTTGCTCAGCAGCTGCTGACCGTACTCGGAGTGCTTGACCTCGGGGTGGAACTGCGTGGTGAAGATCTTGCGCTCGGGGCACTCCATCGCGGCGACCGGGCACACGTCGGTGCTGGCGGTAACGGTAAAGCCCTCGGGCACCTCGGAAACGGCGTCGCGGTGGCTCATCCACACGGTCTGCTCCATGGGCGTGGAGTTAAAGAGCTTGGCGCCGGCCGTGCGCGTGATGGTGGCGCGGCCGTACTCGCCCACCTCGGAGTGGCCGACCTTGCCGCCGAGCGTCACGGCCGTGATCTGATGGCCATAGCAAAAGCCCAGGACGGGAAGGCCCAGGTCAAAGATGGCGGGGTCGATAGACGGAGCGTCCTCGGCGTACACGGAGGCCGGGCCGCCAGAAAGGATGAGCGCAGAGGCGTTCATTTCGCGAATCTCGTCGGCCGAAATGTCGCAGGGGACAATCTCGGAATACACGTTGAGGTCGCGGACGCGACGGGCAATGAGCTGACCGTACTGCGCACCAAAGTCGAGTACGAGGACCTTTGCGGAAGCCTTTTGATCCATGGTTTCCCCCTCTTGTTGGCGGGGAGCCGGTGCCCACCCGCGTGAATGAACGAAAATAGCCTTCATAGTGTACACGTTATATGGGGTTTCTCGCCCCTCGCAGCCATCAGCGCACGGCAAACGCACGACCTGGGCCCCTGTTTGACGACAATTGAAGTGTTACCAAACGTTACGGATGATGTAATACGTTTGAACATTGGACGCCCTGTGCCACAATACTGCCGAACGATTCCGCCTCTGCGGCGGCAAATACGATAGGAATACCAGCATGAAACGCATCCTTCTCATCGCCACGGGCGGCACCATCGCATCGACCGAAGACGGCAACGGTCTCTCCCCCGCCCTGACCGGTGAGGAGCTCGCCCAGAGCGTCCCCGAGATCTCGGGCCTCTGCGAGCTCGACGTCGTGCAGCCCATGAACATCGACAGCACCAACATGCGCCCCAGCGACTGGATGTGTATCCGCGACGTCATCGTCAAGGGCTATGCCGACCACGACGGATTCGTGATTCTACACGGCACCGACACCATGAGCTACACCGCGGCGGCGCTTTCCTATCTGATTCAGGACAGCCCTAAGCCTATCGTGCTCACCGGCTCGCAAAAGCCCATGGGCAATCCCTTTACCGACGCCAAGCTCAACCTGTACCAGAGCCTGCTCTATGCGCTCGACGAGCATTCGCACGACGTTTCGATCGTGTTTGGCGGCGTAGCCATTGCCGGCACGCGCGCCCGCAAGCAGCGCACCATGAGCTTTAACGCGTTCATTAGCGTCAACTATCCGCCCATTGCCTACATCCGCAACGACCGCATCGTGCGCAACGGGCTCCACGGCACGCATCAGGGCGAAAACCCGGTGCGTTTCTACGACAGCATCAACCCACGCGTGTTTGTCCTTAAGCTTACGCCCGGCGTGAACCCGGGCATCCTCGACGCCCTTGCCGACAGCTACGACGCCGTGATTCTGGAGACCTTTGGCATTGGCGGTATTCCCGAGTTTGGCGAGTCCGGCGAGTCGTTCCAAGAGGCAATTTTCCGCTGGGTCGATTCGGGTCGCACCGTCGTTATGACCACGCAGGTCCCCGAAGAGGGCCTCGATCTGGGCGTTTATGAGGTCGGCCGCGCTTACGCCGATCATCCGGGCATTCTGCGCGGCGATGATATGACCACCGAGACGCTCGTGGCCAAGACCATGTGGGCACTCGGCCAGTCACGCGATGCCGCCGAAATCCAGCGCCTGTTCTACAGCCAAGTCAACCACGACCGCGTCCCGATGGCGTAATCCCTAAGGCAGCTCCACTTATCGCAGCCTTAAACGACAGGTGGTCCCCCTCGGGCCGTGCAAAAATCGGAGTATTCTGCAATTTCTCCTCCGGAGGCATAGAATCGGCCGATTGTTAGACGTACTTTTAGGACAAAGGGGCCGTCTAGTAAATATTTATTCCTCATTTTTATTTAACGTGTGGATTAACTACTACCAAAAAGGCAAAACCAGTCGCTCAAGCTACCGTCTACAGCCGAACTGGTGCTGAATACTCGCGATTTTGCACATCGCAACCAGGGGGACCCGCCCAAAGAGCGTCAAATAGCAGCGGGGGAACGCCCTATTCGATGCCCTCGAGAAGCTCTGATACCGTCATGCCAAGCGCGGGCGCGATCTTAAATAGAACCTTGAGCGTGAAATTTGCCGTTCCATCTTCGATTCTGTCGAGATAGGGGCGGCTGATTCCTGCTGCCACACAAAAATCGACCTTGGAGATACCAAGGTCCCTGCGCGTCTGCTCGACTCGCTTGCCAAGAATCTGTTTCGCACGTTCGTCCATGCAGACGAGTTTGAAATGGAGCCGAACATAAACGTAAACTATAGTTTACGTTTTGCCGAATACACAGGAGTTTTCTATGTCGGGTTCTTCGGTCCTCACGTACCGAGCCACGCTTCGCACAAACAGCGCACCGCCCAAGCTCGTCGTCGTTGAAGCAGAATGCCTTTCGCCCGATGAGCGCACAGCATTTGCATTGCTATCAAGTCGCGTCGCCGCCGTTCTGGTCCCTTGCCCGGCGCAAGGTGAACTTGCCATCCAATGCCAAACGCATAGCTGCTCGCTCAATCAGGCCGTTGTAATAGCGACCAGCCGGCGCGGCCTGCCGCTCCTTTTAGAAGCCGGCATTGCACTCGCCCTTCGCGGCGCCGGATACGAAAACGAGGCCGCCGCCGACATGGTCTTTAAACCACGATCGAGCGGCGGCCTCGCAGCAGCCATTGAATATATGTGCAGGCTCGTTGCCTAAAAGAACAAGCTAGAAACCAAGGCCAAAGCCCGTTCCGGTAATCGCCGAGTACATAAAGTAAACGTTGATCACGTTGAGGAACACACCCGTGATGCAACCGTTGCGCAGGTAGCGCTCGCACACGATGCGCGCCATGGCGGCGGAGTCATCATTGTTTTTAGCCTGGCGTCCTGCCGTAAAGTACGTCGCCACGCTCAGCAGCAGGTTGAGCACCGGCAGTGCCAGCAACTCGTAGCTCTTGCCCCAGCGCGTCGCCTCGCCGGCGGCATTAAACTTTGTTGCCACCTCGGGACCAATGTTGGGGATAACACACGCTGCGACCACCAGCGGAATCACCGCAAGCACGAGCAGCGCAATACCCATATAGCCGGCTTTTTTGCCATATTTAAACATGTGCGTCGTCCTTACACGTTAAAGCGGAAGTGCACAACGTCGCCATCGGCCATGACATAGTCCTTGCCCTCAATACGCAGCTTGCCGGCGGCCTTGGCGCCCTGCTCGCCGCCGAGCTCGATGTAGTCGTCATAGCCAATGACCTCGGCTTTAATAAAGCCGCGCTCAAAGTCGGTGTGGATGACGCCGGCAGCCTGCGGGGCGGTCGCACCCTGACGCACCGTCCAGGCCTTGACCTCCATCTCGCCGGCCGTAAAGAACGACTGCAGACCGAGCAGCTTATAGGCCGCCTGCGCGAGCACGTCCAGGCCGGGCTGCTCCAAGCCCAAGCTCTCCAGGTAGTCGGCGGCGTCCTCGGGATCGAGCTCGGAAAGCTCGGCCTCGATCTTGGCGCAGATGGGCAGCGGCTTAACACCATCGATGGGCGCCAGGTCCTCATTGAGCATATCCTCGTCCACGTTGGCCACATACAGGATGGGCTTCATAGTGAGCAGGAACAGGCCCTTGGCAGCGGCGCGCTCCTCGTCGGTCATCTCCATAGACGCAGCGCGCTTGCCCTCGTTGAGCCAGGCAAGCAGGCGCTTGGCGACCTCGAACTTGGGCATGAGCTCCTTGTCGCGCTTGGCCTCCTTCTCGAGCTTGGGCAGCTGCTTCTCAAGCGTGCCCATGTCGGCCAGGATGAGCTCGGTCATGATGGTGTCGGCATCGCCGGCGGGATCGACGAACTCGCCCGTGCGGCCCACCTCACGCATAACGTTGGGGTCCTTAAAGTAGCGCACGACCTCGCAGATGGCGTCGGTCTCGCGAATGTTGGCCAGGAACTGGTTGCCCAAGCCCTCGCCCTCGTTGGCGCCCTTCACCAGACCTGCGATGTCGACGAACTCGACCGTCGCCGGCACGATGCGACCCGGGTTAACGATGTCGGCGAGCTTTTGCAGGCGGCTATCGGGCACGTCGACGATACCCACATTGGGGTCGATCGTGGCGAACGGATAGTTGGCGGCAAGGCCGGTCTTTTTGGTAAGCGCGGTGAACAGCGTCGACTTGCCTACGTTGGGCAGGCCCACGATACCGATGGAAAGGGACACGACAGCTCCTTTTGGTACAAGCATTTCAAACTGCATAAGTATAGCGCCGCCGCAGCATCTGGGCGAACCCGGACGCCACGGCGGCACGAATGAAGCAGAGATAGAGGTCGCTGACTAGTCCGCGAGCTTTTCCACCTGGTCGAGCATCTTGTCAAGCTTGGCCTTTGCCTCGGCCTTGACCTTCTGGGCTTCTTCGTGGGCCTTAGCCTTCTGGGCGGCCTTTTCCTCGGCTTCGGGATCGACGACGACCAGATTGGACGCGTCGTGCTCAACTAACTTGAGCGCATGCTCGGGGCACACCTTGACGCAGGCACCGCAGCCCAAACAATACGTGGACTCCAACGCAAAGCGGCCGCTTCCCACCAAATCGCAGGCGAACGTGGGACATACATTGACGCACTCGCCGCACGACGTGCACTTGTCAAAATCGCACTCCGGCGTGCTCACCTGCATGTTCTGGGCAAGCTCGGGATGGTTCTGCAGTGTTGAGAGCACCAGCTGGCGACCGTGCGTGAGCGTACGGCGACGCTTGGTCGTCGTGGTGCCGCACATGGTGTTGAGCGTACGCTCGAGCTGGGTAATCTGGTGGCGGTGGGCTTTGAGCTTCTGCGTCACCGAGGCCAGCGCCGCCGTTGCCGGGTTGAGCTTGGTCACGGTAAGGCCCGTGGTGCGGGCGATCTTTTCCATGTACTCCTTGCGCTCGTACTCGCGAAGCTTATGGCACTTGAGACTCTTGGGGTCGACCTCCAGGCCCATGCCCGTGCCAGACCACTCCTCGGCCTTCGCAATCGCCTCGCCCAGCATGTCCTCACCGCCGGTGTTGCGGCATTTATCGCACACGCCCAACGGCAGGTACACGCTCACGTTGGGATAATCGGCCAGCACCGAGAACCAGGTCTCGGCCGTAATATCGCCCACACAGGCGACAACAACCTCGTTCTCGCGCGGCATGCGCTTAAGGGCGCGCGTGCAGGTGACGTAGGCGGTCTCGTGGCTCGTAGCAGCAGAGACGATATCGTCATACAGGTTTTTGGGCGCCAAGCGCGGCGAGATGATCGCCTCGGTCGGACAGGCAGCGGCGCACAGGCCGCACTTGCGACAGGAGTCGAGGATCTCGATGGCGTCTTCCTCGACCTCGATAGCGTTGACCGGGCACACGTCCATGCACGCGGTGCAGCCGCTCTTTTCGTTTTTGCAGGCCAGGCACGGAATGGTGTTGCCGCGCGGACGCTCCTTATAGTCGGCAGGATTCCACTGCGGCGCCGACGGATCGAGTGCATCGGTCACACCGCCAAGCGGGTTTTTAAGAAAGTCGAAACCCTTGCTGATCTCGATAATGTCATCAAACAGATCGTGTTCCTGCGCCATGCGCGGCCCCTCCCTGAGCAGTGCAAACAAGCAAGAGATAATGATACGCTATCGGCCCACGCCTCGGGCAAATTACACGCGGAGCATCTTTGCGGCAAATAGCCCATGGCCTATCGCCGCCTCGATCGCACAAGGTCAATCAAGCGCCAGACTATGCCTCGCACATGAGCTGCACGAGCTTTTGTTTGGTCACCTTGGCCTGCTCGTTGGCCATGTTACGCTCGTTTCTAAAGACCGCATTTGCAACATCCCGCAAATCGGTATCGGAAATCTCGCCAAGGCCCAGCTCCGCGAGCGTCGTCGGCAGACCAACGCGCTGGCAAAACTCGAGCACCTGATCAAGCTCGGGCGCGCGCTCCAGGCGCAGCTGCACCACCAGCCCAAATGCCACGGCCTCGCCATGCATGGCCTTGCACTCGGGCAGAATCGTCAGACCGTTGGCGATGGCGTGCGCCAACGCCAAGCCACCGCTCTCAAAACCGACGCCCGAGAGCAGAATATTGCACTCGATCAGGCGCTCAACCGCCGGTGATGTACGACCCTTCTTGAGGTCGCGCTTGGCAGCCACACCGCACTCGATGAGCGTGTCGTAGCAGGCGCGAGCCGCAACCAGAGCCAAGTGCCCCGGCGCGCCGCCGTGTTCGTTGGTGCCGTGCGCCGCGGCACACGAACGCGCCTCGAAATACGTTGCCAGCGCATCGCCCATACCAGCAACCGTCATACGCAGTGGGGCAGCCGCGACCACGTTGGTATCGATCACGACCAGGTCTGGATTCTTCTCGAGCATCAGGTAGCGGTCGAACGACCCATCCTCGTGATACAGCACCGAAATCGCGCTGCACGGACCATCCATCGAGGCCGCCGTGGGGCATACGCACAACGGCAGCTCGGCATAAAACGCAACGGCCTTTGCGATATCGAGCATCTTGCCACCGCCAATGCCCACCACCATGTCGCAATACTCAGCCTGGGCTTCCTTAGCCATTTTTACAACGGCCTCTTCCGTACACGGACCGTCATAAATCTTAAAGAACGGCTCACTCAGATCGTCGTCCAGAAATCCATCGACGATCTGCCTGCACAGCCGATCCTCGGTGCCCTGGTCAAACAAGACATAGGCAGCGCAGCCCAACCATGACAAATACCTGCCCTGACGCGAAAGTTCGCCCGGCCCCTGAACATACCGGCCGGGACCGCCATAAACCATGGGAAGCGCCATACGAGAATCCGCCCTTCATCAAACAACGATTGGTGCAAACTAACCTGCCCCCTTTGCACCATAGCAAAAAGGGGCAAAGCCATCTGCTGGCTTTGCCCCTTCCTTAGCTTGATTTACTCATCCATGAGATAGTAGTGGCCCAGCGCGTCGGCACCCAGGATGGCGTTTGCGACCATCTCGGGCGTCACCTCAAACGGCATATTGCACATAGTGTCATCGGGCGCGCAGGCGGCCTCGGCAACAATCATGGCCTGCTCGCGTGTAAGCTCGGCAACGCCAAGTTCCTTCATCGTGACCGGCAGGCCCAGCTCAATGCAGAAGCCCAAGACTTCCTCGAGTTTCTCAGTCGGAGCATCCTCGAGTACCAGCTGGACGATGGTGCCAAAGGCGACCTTCTCGCCGTGATACATGCCGTGGCACTCGGGCAGCATCGTCAGGCCATTGTGGATGGCATGAGCAGCAGCAAGGCCCGAGCTCTCAAAGCCAATGCCCGAAAGCAGCGTATTGGCCTCGATGATGTGCTCGACGGCAGGCGTGAGCGCACCCTTCTCCAGCGCAACCTTGGCCTTGACGCCATCGGCCATAAGCGTCTCGTAGCAGAGCTTGGCGAGCGCCAGACCAGCCATGCTGCCCTTGCCGCCAGCGCAGGTGCCGCCGTCGGCATCGTGCGTCGCCTGGGCCTCGAAGTAGGTTGCGAGCGCATCGCCCATACCGGAAACCGTCAGGCGCACCGGGCTCGCCGCGATAACCGTCGTATCCATCAGGACGATATTGGGGTTTGCCTTAAGGAAGAGGTACTTATCGAACTGGCCGTCATCGGTGTAAAGCACCGAAAGTGCCGAGCACGGTGCATCGGTCGAGGCAATGGTGGGGCAAATGATAACCGGGGACTCCAGGTAATAGGCGACGGCCTTCGCGGTGTCGAGGATCTTGCCGCCACCGACGCCGACGATGATGTCGCAACCGTTGTCGCGAGCGAGCGCAACCAGGCGATCGACCTCGCCCTTGGAGCACTCGCCGTTAAAGTCCTCAAACAGCAGCTCGGCCTTGGCCTCGGCAAAGCCGCCCTCGATCTTGGCACCGACGCGCTTCTTGCCCGAAGGCGTCACGATGACGAGGGCCTTAGCGCCGAGCGGCTCGACATAGGAGCCGAGCTTGGCGAGCTCGTCCGGACCCTGGATGTACTTGCTGGGGCTATTGAAAATTGCAGCCATAACTATCCCATTCTCTAAAAAAGAAAGGGGCTCCGTACGGATACGTGCGGAGCCCCTCGTTACGATAACAAGAGTCGATTAGAAATCGATGTCGGTGTCGTAGTAGCAGGCCTTGAGAATCTTCTCGAAGTCGGCAGCCTTGGTCTCACGCGGGTTCTCGGGCGTGCAGGCGTCGGTCTCGGCGTTCGCGGCAATCTCGGGCAGCTTGGCGAGGAACTCCTCCTCGGAAACCATCTGCGGGTTCTCGGCGTCGACCTTCACGCCGCCATTCGCGTAATCCTTGATGGACTGCGGAATGTTGAGCTGGTCGTTGAGGTCGCGAATCTTCTGGACGAGCGCAGCAATGAGCTCCTCGTTGGTCTCGCCGGGAAGGTGCAGGATCTCCTTGGCCACGTAAGCGTAACGCTCGGCAGCACGCGGGTCCTTGGAGTTCCACTGGATGACCTTGCCCAGGTACATGGCGTTAGCAGCACCGTGGATGATGTGGCCGTTCTCGAAGGCAGCACCGGTCTTGTGAGCCATGGAGTGAACGATGCCGAGCAGGCCCGAGGAGAAGGCGATACCGGCGATGCACTGAGCCTCGTGCATGTGCTGACGGGCCTCATGGTCGCCAGCATAGGACTTGGGCAGCCACTCGACGATCTCGCGGATGCCGTGCAGGGCGTTGGCGTCGGTGAACATAGAGGCGCAGGTGGAAACGTAAGCCTCCATGCAGTGGGTCAGAGCGTCCATGCCGGTGTGAGCGCACAGCTTGGCGGGCATGGTGTAGGTGAGCTCCGGGTCGACGATGGCGACATCAGGGGTGATGTTGAAGTCGGCCAGCGGGTACTTGATGCCCTTGGCGTAGTCGGTAATGACGGAGAACGCAGTGACCTCGGTAGCGGTACCGGAGGTAGAGGAGATGGCGCAGAAATGAGCCTTCTGACGCAGCTCGGGGAAGCTGAACGGCTGGATGATGTTATCGAAGGACTCCTCGGGATACTCGTAGAAGACCCACATGGCCTTAGCGGCATCGATGGGCGAGCCGCCGCCGATGGCGATAATCCAGTCGGGCTCGAACTCGCGCATGGCCTCGGCGCCCTTCATGACCGTCTCGATGGACGGATCGGACTCGACGCCCTCGAACAGCTTGACCTCCATGCCGGCCTCTTTGAGGTCGGCCTCAACGTCCTGCAGGAACCCGCCGCGGCGCATAGAGCTGCCGCCAGAAACGATGATGGCCTTCTTACCCTTGAGGTTCTTCACCTCGTGGCGAGCGCCCTCACCAAAGTACAGATCGCGAGGATTGGTAAAACGTCCCATACTGTGCCTCCTAAACAAGCCCCTCTTAGACTTGCGTATATAACGGAGCACCCAATTGGCTCCGTTAGGACCGGTTTGCGCGTTGCCGGCGATGACAATGCGCGATGTCTAAACGTCTCAACGCTCAGACAAACACTATTTTACCGTTCTGGTTGGTCAGTTATTCACCTAAAGCCGCCAATGATGAAACGTTTTTTCTATCCCTGAAGACCCTTGTGCGGCATTCATACTCCCAAGCTGGGCAAACGTTTTATCAAGGTTGACTACATATCCCGGGCAGGACCGTGCCCCTCCAAAATATGCACCGTTCGCCGCCAAAAATCGACCGTTTGCGGCACCGTGATACCACTCGGTCGTCCAAGGTGCCGACATTTGTGCGACATCCGTCTTCGTGGTGCAAAGGTGCAAGTCCAAGTGCGGCACCCCCGGTGTGCCACATGCGGGTAAACTAGAACCTTATATAGAAACATTTGAACCCTAACCGCAGCAAAGGAGGCCCCATGGCATTCGATCCCATTCAAGAGGATTGCCATCGCCTCGTTCTTGAGGCCTTGCGCCGCGACAATATCCCGCTCACCGACGGTGCCGCCGTAGAGCGTCTGATGGAACAATTCACCCGCAACCCCGCACCGCTCATCGTGCACGACCGCGACCGCGCCGGACATCTGATTGCCAAGGTGGTCGAGGCCGTCGACTACCGCATTCCCTTTATCCCTGACGATACCCAGGCAGAGCAGGAAGAGGCAGCTGCCGAGAACATGCTCCGCGAGGCAGCCGCGCTCGATCCGACCAACTGGGATGCCCAGCGCATGCTGACCGCCCTCACCGCCAGCTCCAACGAGGAATACGTACAGTACTTGGCATCCAAGCGCGATGAAGTCGAGCATGACCTGGCGCTCAAAATCGCCTCGGCGCAGGACCCCTACGAGCGTGAGGCCGCAGGCGACCTTACGCGCCGCCCCTATCTGCGCTGGCTTGCCGCCCTTGCGTCACGCGCGCTCATTAGCGGCCGCTATCGCATGTCGCTCGAAGCCGCAAACCGCAGCCTCGACTTTGCGCCCAACGACCCCGCTGGTGTCCGCCACACCGCGATGCTCGCCATGGCAAAGCTCGAATACCCCGCCGAGGAGCTCAAGCGCTTTCGCTCTGCCCACTCCGTCCCCTATCTCGCCAACACGCCGCTGCGCCGTCGTCCCAAGGATGCGGAGCGCGACTTGGACCCGTGGACGCTCATCGCGCTGATGAGCGCTGCCTGGCGCGAGCTGGACTACGAGGGCGCCGAGCACTATTTGCGCATCCTCGCACGCTCGTGCCCGCACGCGGCCGAGGCGCTCTACTTCCAAACCGAGTTTCCCGATGGCGTCTATGCCCGCGTCAACGTGGGCGTGGGCTCCACCGACGAGCTTGTCCTCGCGCTGTCCGAGGCGACGCCGGTACTGCAGGAGGGCCTGGGCGCCCCCGACAACGCCAGCTTTGCTGCCTGGGTCGCCACCAACGATATCGTGCGTTCCCAAATCGATGAGCGCATACTGCGGGCGGCCGAGCAGGGTTTGCCGTTTAAGGGAGGAGACCTCTAATGGATCCGAGCGTCTACATCCCCGCCTACCTGGAGCGCACCTACCTGGCGTCGCACCCCGAGCTCACCGATGCAGCACGCGAGCTTGTCCATAACGACATTAGCGCGAATCCCCAAAAGTATGCGCAGTCCGAGCATGCCCAGGCGCTGCTGTCCTATGCCGGCGTTCACCGCCACCTGCTCGACGAGCTCCATCGGATCGAGGACATGGGCAGCGATGAGGAGTTTGAACAGACGCGCAACCGCCTGTTCGACGATATGCGCGATGAGCTGCTCAAGATCGTCCGCGTCGATGCGCATGTCCTCGATGCCCAGCTGCTCGCCATCATCCTGGCCGACATGCCCGTTGACGCCTGCCTGGGCGACCTGATGAAGCTCGAGGCGACCACGGCCGATTACCTGCAGCAAAGCGTGCCCGGGTTCGACATGGAAGCCCCGCACTACTGGGCCAACAAAGTGCTGACAGACAGCGTGACGGCGGCCGATCTCACCGTGAGCGAGCCGGCTCTTATCGGGTGGCTTCATACGCTCGAGGCCATCTCGCAGCTGTGCATGGCGAGCGCCCGCTACCGCGCTGCCGCCAACTATTCTCGCCGTGTTCTTAAGGCGGAAGGCTATCCCACCCGAGCTGCAGGCACCGTGCTACTCGCCCTCGCTCGCCTGGAAGACGAGGACGGCTTTTTTGCCCTGGCCCACCAGCTCGAGGAACAGATGGGGGCCGATATCCTCGAGGACTCCCCCTGGTACCTGCTCGCCCGCACGATCTTGCTGTTCAAAACGAACAAGATGCGCCCGGCGACACGCGCGCTGCGCGAGTTTGCCAACCGCTGCGAGGGCGGCGCGTTCTTTTTGCTGAACCCCATGTATCAGACACCGTACCTTCCCTGCCGGCCTGAACCGCACGACCCCTGGGACCTTTCGCATCAGGCAGTTTGGGAAGCCGACGGCATCATCTCGGATACTCCCGACTTTGCCCCCTGGGCCAACGCTTGCGAAGACGTATCGCAGCTCGCCCAGGAATTTGCGCGCCGCTACGGCTTTTAGCGACGCGATCGCCCCGACCATGTCATTCACGTTAGGAACGACTTCATGAACTTCCGCTCATCTCTCGCCTGCACCTCGAGCGATATCGCCCGCTGGGGGCTGCGCTCTATCCTTAAGCGCCAGGGCGGCGTACTCCCCGGCCGCATCGCCATGAAGATCGACCCCGAGTTGCTGAGCGACCTCGCCGGCCTTGTCGACCGCAGCGTGGTGATTACCGGTACTAATGGCAAGACCACCACCTCCAACCTCATCGCTGACGCCGTTGCTGCCAGCGGCGCTACCGTGGTGTGCAACCGTGCCGGCAACAATATGGAGCCTGGCGTGGTGGGTGCTCTGCTCGAGGCCCGCGGCGGCCTTAAGCACGCCAGCAGCGGCAAGCGCGTGGGCGTCTTTGAGTGCGACGAGCTCTACACCGTACGCGTTCTGCCCAAGCTCAAGCCGACGTACTTTGTGCTGCTCAACCTGTTCCGCGACCAGCTAGACCGCTACGGCGAGATCGACCATACCCAAGACGTCATCGCCCATGCGTTGGGGCTCTCTCCGACGACAACGCTCATCTACAACGCCGACGATCCGCTGTGCGCCTCGATCGCCGCGCGCGTCCCCAACACGAGCATCGCCTTTGGCATCGACGGCGCCACGGGCACCGAGTCCGACCGCATTAGCGACTCGCGTTTTTGCTCGCAGTGCAACGCCCCGCTGGAATACGACTATGTGCAGTACGGACAGCTGGGCGCCTATCATTGCCCTTCGTGCGGCTGGGATCGCCCCGCGCTGCTCCGCCGCGTGACGGGCGTTGAGCTCGGCTGCGACGGCTACGGCTTTGACCTGGCCTTTGGACCCGAGGCCAACGCGCCCGCCGTGCACATCGCCACGCGCTACAACGGCCTGTACATGGTCTATAACGTTGCCGCCGCCTTCTTTGCGGCGCACGAGCTGGGCGTGGACGCGGCGCATCTGCAGCCCACGCTCGATGCCTACGTGCCAGCAGGTGGTCGCATGGGCCGTTGGGATATTGCCGGCCGCACCGTCGAGGCCAACCTGGCCAAGAATCCCGTGGGCTTCGATCGCCAGATCCAGTCCATTAAAACGGCAGGTGGCAGGCTCTGCGCCTTCTTCCTAAACGATAACGATGCCGACGGCCACGATGTCTCGTGGATCTACGATGTCGACTTCGAGCGCATCGCCGACGCGCCGGGTCTTGTCGCCTTTGCCGGAGGCACGCGTGCGCACGACATGCAGGTACGCCTCAAGTACGCCGGCATCGACGCCGGCATCATCTCGAATATCGAGCAGGCGATCGGCGCCGTGGCAGACGAGGCCGCCGATGACACCTTCTACGCCGTCGCCAACTACACGGCCTTCCCGCCGCTGGTCAAAGAACTCGACGGACTCAAAGGCACCGATGCGGCCACGGTTGCCGCCCACGCTGCACCGTGCGCCGATGGTAGCGCTGTCCCCACCGATATTGCGCCGGTCGAGCTTTCGCGCCCGCTGCGCATCGTCTATCTGTACCCCGATGCCCTTAACCTCTACGGCGACGGCGGCAATGTTATCGCGCTCGAACGCCGCTGCGCCTGGCGTGGCATTCCCGTGCGTGTAGACGAGGTCCGTATGGGCGAAACGCTTGATTTGACCGATGCCGATATCGTCATGATGGGTGGCGGCTCCGACCGCGACCAGCTAGCTGTGGCACACGAGCTGCTCGCCCAAAAAGACAAGGTCGCGGCCTATGTTAAGGATGGCGGCTCGCTGCTTGCCATCTGTGGCAGCTATCAGCTGCTCGGCCGTTCGTACTATATGGGCGAGGATCGCATCGAGGGTCTGGGCGTCATTGCCGCCGAAACCGTACGCGGCTCCGACCGCCTGATCGGCAACGTCGCCGTCAAAACCGACCTGGCACCCGAGCCCTTTGTGGGATTCGAGAACCACGGCGGCCGCACCCTGCTCGATGCAGAGGCCACGCCGCTCGGAACGTCCGTCGTCACGGGCACCGGCAACAACGGCGACGACGGCTTTGAGGGCCTCATCTACAAGGGCGTCATCGGCACGTACCTACACGGACCGGCACTGCCCAAGAACCCCGAGCTCGCCGACTGGCTCATCGCCCACGCCCTCGAGCGCCGCGGCGATGCACAGGCCAACGCTCTGCTGCCGCTCAAGCCCCTCGACGACACCTACGAGCACGCCGCCCACGACGCCGCCATGAAGCTCCTCCCCTAGCACCCTGCCACCACAAAGGGGACAGGCACCTTTGTGGTGGTTTTGACCTGCCACGGCAGTTTGTCTCGATCTGTAACATTTAGACCGATAAAAGTCGTCTTGCTGTTACAGAATGAGATGTTCGTCTCGACGCCCGCCGTCTGTCTCGATCTGTAACAGATAGAGCCGGTTTGCCTGCCCAGATGTTACAGATTGAGATATTTGAAAATCGGAATTAAAGCCTACTCCTGTGTGGTGGTTTTCCAGTTTGCCAACGATATACGCGCCGGCAAAAAAGTCTGCTATACTCTTTCCCGCTGTCCCCATCGTCTAGCGGCCAAGGACGCCACCCTTTCAAGGTGGATATCGCGGGTTCGAATCCCGCTGGGGGCACCATTTAAAATGAGAAGCCCGTTATCCTCACGATAGCGGGCTTTTTGCTGCCATGCGCCGGGATTCGAGCCCAACAGGGTGCGGAGCTGAGGAAACGCATTTACGCTTCGACCCTAACAAGTGATTGACTTAGTCCCTAGCAATACGATATCTGAAACGTCCGTATCGAAAAACATTGCCCGGAGACAGCTCTGTCTCCATTAGCCGTGATGTTGGCAAGCTTTCTTATCAATCGCACGTCTTGAACAATTATCCCAACTTCAAAATCGCTGTGAGTTCCGAGGGTGCCGGGAAACAGCACATTCCCTCAACTCGCACCCTACACACAGCATAAATACCTCCGATCTGCACATCGATAAAACAGCGCCGCGTGTAGTCCAGTTCCCTGGTCTCGATTTGTAAATGTGTTGGCGAAGTCCAGGCATACGCTGCAAACAACTTGCGAACATCCCATGCGGGGGCATCGTCCCTCTCAGCTTCATGAGTCACGAAGGGAAAGAGGTCTCCGACTCCGGCCCCATCGCCCGATTTGCAAACCCAAGACTCGTAGCCGGCCCTCACGCCGTACTCACGACCATCGCGCAACAGAGACAAATCCAGCTCATTCTCATGGAATCGAATATCGATCTCTTCAAAATCCCCGAAAATGCAACGATGAATGCCCTCGAGGCGTAATGAACTCAAACGTCCGCCAGAAGCCAACCCAACTGGCACGGGAATGCTATCGAAGTCACGTTCGGAAGCCACTGTCTCCCGAACACCAGACTCTTTGAACAGTACCTCATACAGCGGATCAAGCAACGCCTTACTTCCTGTCGTGGAACTCGAGCAGGCGATGACAAGGCCATCTGTGGGCCGTATGTAGCACAGCTGCCCAAAAAGGCCAGAGCATCTGAACCCGCCACGCCGGCACATCCAGAACTGGTATCCATAGCCATTGCTGTCTTCAGTCGCCTCAGACGGATAAAAGGGGCTCGTTTCCATCTGAATCTTCGTCGCCTCGGCAACCCATTCCGCGGGAATGATCTGTTCCCCACGCCACTTGCCGCCATCTAGCAAACATTGACCAAACTTAGCCAAATCCGGTGTCGAAAGGTGAAGACCAAAACCTCCGGTCGTATGACCGGCTTGATCCTCTTCCCACCACCAATTTCTAATGCCTAACGGCGTAAACAAACGTTCGGCGAGATAATCGGATTCTTTCGTTCCACTTATGCGTTGCACGAGCATGCTCAATAAATGTGAACACAGCGAATCGTAGTGAAAGACCTCGCCCGGCTTCCAGTCAAACTCACGATGAAGAACCTCATGTGCCCAGTCGTCTCCCGCGCCAATATACGAAAGGTCACTCTCCTGCCCCATCGTCATAGTCAGCAAATTGCGAACTGTCACATTGCGAAAGCGCTCATCCGCAATCTCGCCTTCATATTCCGGGAAGTATGAAATCCAGCGATCGGCCAGCGACAGCCGTCCTTCATTTACCAACATCCCAACAGCAACCGAGGTGAAGGACTTAGTCACAGAATAGAGCGGGTGAACGTGTTCGAGGGAGAACGGCGCAGCCGCATGCTCGAAGACGACTTTACCATCTTGTCGGACCACGACTGAGCGGACTTCCACATCTGCGGACCTCCACGCCGCAAGGCACGCCTCGCCCATCTTATTGTCAAAGATAATATTAGGCACCCTCAACCACTGCCTCTCGAACGAAATCAGTACAAGACGAGGTCGCCCTCGACGCTTATCCAAGGACGACCTCGTTTAATTGCTGGCGCGCGGGGAAATACTTGTCCCGCAGCTCCACTTCTTTGGCTACTTTGCAGCCTCTACCGCCGGCACGTCCTCCTTGTACGTCGCATACGTAAGCAGGAACGAAATCACGCTCGAAACCACGATGGCTATGATTACGTAAATCAGGTAGTTCGCGCCCATTGCACCGGACGGGTCAATGAAGCCCGGGAAGGCGCAGAAGCCGCCGCCGGTGAAGGCGAACATCTTGGTGCCAAGAGCGCCGATGATTAGGCCGCCGGGCACAGAGGCGATGCAGCTCATGATAAAAGGCTTCTTGCGCGGAAGGGTCACGCCGTAGATGCAGGGTTCGGTGATGCCGAAGAAGAAGCCCGAGATGAACGCTGGCCATGCAAGCTGCTTGAGCTTTAGGTCCTTAGTCTTCAGAAGGATAGCGAGGACGGCAAGGGACTGAGCGTATGAACAAACCATGTACGGTGCCATGACAATATCCCAGCCCTGGGAGGCAATGTTCACCAGCATGAGGGCAATGACACTCCAGTGGAAGCCGAAGATGACCATAGGCTGCCAAATGGCAGTAAGCACGATGCCGCCGAGCGCGCCGCCGATGACAGGCAAGCTGTAGAGGGAGTTAAACAGCAGGCTCATGAGGTTCGTGATCAGGGTGGCAATCGGGCCAATAATCAAATAGGTAGCGGGGACCATCACAACGAGCACGCACGTAGGCACAAAGAAGAACTTTACATACTCAGAGAAATGCTTGCGGCACCACTTCTCCAGCTTTGCCGCGAACCAAACAGAGATGATAATCGGAATGACAGAGCTCGTATAACCCGAAGACGGCATGATGGCGGGTATGCCGAGGAAAGTCGTGTAGTAGTTCATGGCAAAGGGAGTGCCGGCAAGCACCGTTCCCAAAACATCGCCCGATGTGATGTTGACCATCGCCGGATACGTAAGTGCGATACCGAGCGTCATGCCAACGAACTCACTACAGCCAAACTTCTTTGCCGCGGTATAGCCAAGGATAATCGGCAGGAAGTAGAAGAAGCCGTCACCAGCCGCATATAGAATCTGGTACAAGCCGTCTGTCGCCGTGATCCATCCGAGGGCGACGAGAATACTCAAAACACCCTTGATCATGCCCGCGGCACACAGCACCGCAAGAATCGGCTGGATTACGCCCGAAATAGTATCGATAAGGGCACTAACAACGTTTCCTTTCTTGACGGGCTCACCATCAAGATTAACCTCGCCCAGCCCCTCGACACCAGAAGCGGCAACCGCGGCATCGTAAACATCCTCAATCACATTGATGCCGACAACAACCTGATACTGGCCATTCGCGTTGATTACTTGAATGACGCCTTTATGAGATTCAATTGCCTTAGTATCGGCCTTCGCATCGTCTCGCAGCTTGAAACGTAGACGCGTCATGCAGTGCGAGATGCTCAGGATGTTTTCCTTACCGCCGACGAGGCCAACTACGTCCTCGCCGAGCTTGCGATTTGCAAGCTCTTTGCTTTCGCTCATGGTTTTCCTCCCATGCGACCTGTCCAAGGTCGGCCGCCCGCCATCATTCGCTAAATTGATTTCCGATACTAGTGAAGCTCTGGCCAGAACTCCTTATTCGCCTCAATGAGATCGTCAAGGATCTTCTTTGCAACGGAGGCAGAGGGAACCGTCTTCGAAAGCGTCAGCGCCTGCCAAAGCTCCTGATAGGAATGGTCGACCCAAGCAGACACTGCAAGCTTTTCGACCGAGACCTGTTCCTCCATAAGTCCTTTCTGGAATTGCGGAATCTCACCTTGGCAAATTTTCTCGTAGCCGTCGCTGCCGACGATGCAGGGGATCTCGACCATAGCCGTTGGGTCAAAATTGGACACAGCCCCGTCGTTTGGAACAATCAGCGAGAAACGTTCACGGGTGTTCTCTGCCAAAGCGCGAGCGAGATCGACAATGTACTCAGCGTGGGTATCTGGCTTAAGGCCGAAACCCTCAGACGTGCCCTTTTCGATAATCTGGCGAGCGGTACCGAAAACGCGTTTCTCGCGACCCTCACGGACCTCGTCGGTGCGGGTGTGGTTGGGGTCGGTGTGCTCAACCACATAGTCCGGGAAGAGATAGTACTTGAGGTAGGTGTTCGGAATGGTATTCGGATCGAGCGTGTAAACATCCTTAGCCTTACGGAACGTCTGGTCCCAAGACGCATCGACGAATTCAAGGCCAGAATCCTCGCCAGCATAACCGTTTTTAGCCATTTGGGCCTTGATAGTGGGCATAAGGTCATTGCCTGCACGGTCGTGAATCTTTGTCCACCAGCCAAAGTGGTTGAGGCCGTAGTAGCCGACGACGAGGTCGTTGTGGTCCTTGAGACCACACATCTGAGCCATGATATCCATCAGGGCTATTGGCATGTCGCAAATGTTGATAATCTTTGAATCCGGGCGAAGGCGGCGTGTCGCCTCAGCAACGATCGCCGCGGGGTTGGAGTAGTTGAGCATCCATGCGTTGGGACTGTATTTCTCCATGTAGTCAAGGATCTCGAGTACGCCGCCAATGGAGCGCAAGCCATAAGCAATGCCACCAGGACCACAGGTCTCTTGGCCAAGAACGCCATAGCGCAGGGGGATCTTCTCGTCCTTATCGCGCATAGCGTACTTGCCAACGCGAATCTGGGCAAGTACAAAGTCGATGCCTGTGAAGGCCTCCTCAGGGTCGGTCGTATAGCTGAAGGTTACCTCTGGAGCATTCTCCCTGATGTAGATGGCACATGCCTTGGCAATTGTCCCCTGACGCTCGGCATCGTTGTCATAGAGCGTAATCCTATTGATGGGGAACACATCACGCTTCGCGAGAAGTGTCAAAACAACGCCCGGCGTATAAGTGCTCCCGCCTCCCGCGATAGTAACCGCATAGCTCTGTTTTGCCATTGCAAATCCTCCTGTCTAGACATGTACTTGACGACTTGAATTATAGCCACATGATTTGTTATCTGTCTAGACATGTTAAGCACACGGGTGAACGGTTGATTTATGGCGGTAAGCGGTAACTTTAAGCGTCTTCACTTCCTATAATTGGTAGAAACAGACTATCGCGCCGATTTGACGCATTCCGCACCACCTCTATAAGGAGAGCATTTTGGCAAGGATCCTGTACAGTGATATTTACCGCAGCCTTCGAGAGCGGATTGTCGAAGGCAAGCATCCCGTGGGATCGCTCCTTCCTTCCGAACAAAATCTGTCCAAAGAGTTCTCCTGTTCTCGAATGACGGTGCGCAAGGCCATCTCACTTCTCGCAAATGAAGGTCTAGTTCAGTCCATTAAAGGCAAGGGAGTCCTCGTAATCGAGACGTCACTTGCAGGCGCCAGCAAAGAGGGCGCATTCACCGTAAACGACCTTTCTTCGTTCAGCGAATCGGCACACGCGATCGGAGCAATTCCAACGTCAAAAATCGTCTATTTCGAGCACGTAAGCACCAATAAGTGTCTAGCTCAATTGACGGGATTTCCCGAAGGAGAAGACCTTACACATTTGAAGCTCGTCCGCATGCTCGACGATAAACCGGTCGCTGTCGACCGCCACTACTTCCTAACTTCCTCCGTCCCCGGCCTAAACGAGCAGAATGCCACCCTGTCGCTCTTCCATTACATCGAGGATGAGCTAGGGCTCACCATTGCCGTGAGCAAACGAACGATAACACTCGCCCAGCCCGACACTGAGGACTGCCGGCTGCTTGACATCGATCCTTCTACGTATCTGGCGGTCGTAACCAGCCAGACATTCGACTCAACCGGAACTCAATTTGAGTATGTCGATGCGCGTTATATTCCGAGCATCTTCCATTTTCACGACACGGCAACGCGCACACCCCTGCCCTAACAAACGGCACGAACGGACGCCGCCCTAGTGAATTTGTTCAACAAAAAAGCCGGGGTCCACGCAATGCGGGCCCCGGCTTTCAACAGTGACGGTATGTTGTCCCAGTCCTACACGTAGAACAGGATGTCGTCGTAGGTCGGGACCGGCCAGTAGTCGGCGGCCACGATCTCCTCCATGGCGTCCACGGCGGCACGCAGCGCATCCATAGCGGGAACGACCTCGTGCGCGTACACGTTGGCCTGCTCCTGGCCATCGAGGCCCTCGGCCTTCTGATGCACGGCGTCGAGCGCCTTGATGGAGTCGTTGATGGCGGTGATGCCGTTGCAGAGCTTGTTGAGCGTGTTCTGCTCGCACTGCATGGCGGCCTCAGCACCGGCGGCACGAATAGTCTCGAGGCCCTTAGCGACCTTGGTGGCGTAGGCGGTAATGACCGGGCGATAGGTACGACGCGCCTCGCGAACCATCGTGGTAGCCTCGATGTTCATGAGCTTGTTGTACTTCTCGAGCTTGCAATCGTAGCGGCACTGGGCCTCGGCCTTGGTCAGGACACCCGTCTCCTCAAAGAGCGCAATGGCCTTATCGGAAACAAAGGCGGGCAGGGCGTCGGCCGTGGTCTTGTTGTTGGCAAGGCCGCGCTTCTCGGCCTCGACGGGCCACTCGTCGGAGTAGCCATCGCCGGAGAAGAGGATACGCTGGTGGTCGGTCAGGACCTTCTTGCAGTACTCGAGCGCGGCGTCCTGGAACTCATCCTCGGGCGTACCCTCAAGCGCGTCGGCGAAGGACTTGAGCGACTTGGCCACGGCGGCATCGAGCACCAGGTTGGAGTCGGAGACGTTCTGCTCGGAGCCGCAGGCACGGAACTCAAACTTATTGCCGGTAAAGGCAAACGGGGAGGTGCGGTTGCGGTCGGTGTTGTCCTGCATCAGCTTGGGCAGGGTATCGGCGCCCAGGTCGAGCACGCCGCGCGTGGCATGGACGGAAGCCTTGCCATCGATGATCTTCTCGACGACCTCGGTAAGCTGGTCGCCCAGGAAGATGGACATAATCGCCGGAGGAGCCTCGTTGGCGCCCAGACGATGGTCGTTGCCGGCCGAGGCAACGGAGGCACGCAGGAGCTCCTGATAGTTATCGACGGCCTCGATCACCGCGGTGAGGAAGACGATGAACTGCAGGTTGTCGAGCGGGGTGTCGCCCGGATCGAGCAGATTCTCGGACTCGGTGCCAAGCGACCAGTTGTTGTGCTTGCCCGAACCGTTGATGCCCTCAAAGGGCTTCTCGTGCAGCAGGCAGACCAAGTCGTGGCGGGAGGCGATGAGCTTCATCTTCTCCATCATGACCAGATTCTGGTCGATGGCCTCGTTGACCTCGCCATAGACCGGTGCGAGCTCATGCTGGCAGGGAGCAACCTCGTTGTGCTTGGTCTTGGCGGGAATGCCAAGCGCCCACAGTTCATCGTCCAGGTCCTTCATATAGGCCGAGACGGTGGGGCGGATAGCGCCAAAGTAGTGCTCCTCGAGCTCCTGGCCCTTGCAGGGAGCAGCACCAAAGAGGGTGCGGCCGGTGATGACCAGGTCCTTGCGCTTGCGATAGGCGTCCTTCTTGATCAGGAAGTACTCCTGCTCGTCGCCCACGGAAGGAACGACCTTCTTGGGGGTCTTGCCAAACAGCGCCAAAACGCGCTTAGACTCACGCGAGAGCGCGGTCATGGAACGCAGCAGCGGGGTCTTCTTGTCCAGGGCCTCGCCCGTGTAGGAGCAGAAAGCCGTGGGGATGCACAGGACATCGTCCTTGATAAAGGCGGGGCTAGTGGGATCCCAAGCGGTGTAGCCACGGGCCTCGAAGGTAGCGCGCAGGCCGCCGTTGGGGAAGCTCGAGGCATCGGGCTCGCCCTGGATGAGGTTCTTGCCCGTAAACTTGGTAATGGCGGTGCCGTCGTGGTTGGGCTCCAGGAAGCTGTCGTGCTTCTCGGAAGTAATACCCGAAAGCGGCTGGAACCAGTGCGCGTAGTGCGTCGCGCCCTTGGAGATGGCCCAGACCTTCATGGCGTGGGCAACGGCGTTGGCCACATCCAGGTCGAGCGGCTCACCGCCCTCGAGGGTTGCAGCAAGGCGCTTCCAAATGTCCTTGGGGAGGTAGTCCTTCATGACTTCCTCAGAGAACACCATGGTCCCGAAGCGGTCAGTAAGTTCGGCCATACGGAACTCCCTTCGTATCGGCACCGCGTGAGAAGCGGTGTTGATTACTAACGAACGAGTCATAGCTTAGACTCGCCGTGTTTCCGCGACATTACCGTTATGTTGCCGTCGCGAAACCAATCATTGAGGTTACCCTATCGAGGCGGCGTTGCCACCCTCAACAGCCAATCAACTGCATAAATTGCAGACCTCTCCCCATGGTTTAAGGGTAATCAATTTGGGACGGGGCTTTATTAACTGGTATTTCGCATCAGATACCATTCAATATAGCCCCATCCTACATTGACCGCCCTGTTATAGGAAATGCCGATAGCGAAGCATTTTCGATTGGTATCACCAAATCGCGAGAGAAATTCCATCTTGGCGCAGTGGTGCTGTAGAATCCTTGCAACAAAACATCGCACCTAGGCATCTAAAGGAGCACGATATGCGCGTCGACGAGGTTTTTAAGCAGGCAGCATCCCAGGGCACCGCACCCGTTTCGTTTGAGATGTTCCCGCCCAAGGGCGAGCTTACCCTCGACACGGCTCGCGAGGTGGCAGGCAATCTGTGCAAGCTTTCACCGAGCTTTGTCTCGGTCACCTGCTCGGCCGGCGGCTCGGGCAACGGTGCCACCACCGCCCCCATCGCGCATATGATTACGAGCGAATTCGATACACCCTCGGTGGCACACCTTACCTGCGTGGGCCGCTCGCACGCCGATATCGCCGCCAAGATCGACGAGTATCGCACCGCCGGCGTTGAAAACATCCTGGCCCTGCGTGGTGATCTTCCCGCTGGCGCGACTGAGGACGACAAGCCCGCCTCGGACTACGCCTACGCCCGCGACCTCATCCCCGAGCTCGTCGACGCCGGCTTTTGCGTGGGCGCCGCAGCCTACCCCGAGGGCCACATTGCCTGCGAGGACCTCAACGTCTCGGTCGAGCACCTCAAGCAAAAGCAAGATGCCGGCGCAAGCTTCTTTGTGACACAGCTCTTCTTTGATAACGAGTGCTTCTATCGCTTCCGCGAGCTTGCCGACAAGGCCGGCATCACCGTGCCCATTACCGCGGGCATCATGCCGTTTATGGGCAAGTCGCAGATCAGCCGCATGGTCTTTATGTGCGGCGCGTCGCTGCCCTCCCCCGTCATCAAGATCCTCGCCAAGTACGAGAACGACCCCGAGAGCCTGCAGACAGCCGGTGTAGATTATGCTGCTCGTCAGCTTTGCGACCTTAAGGAGCACGGCGCCGACGGTCTGCACCTGTACACTATGAACCGTCCTGCAATCGCCGCGACCATTATGGAGCGCCTGGGGTAATGGAAAAACCGCACGTCGATACAACCGTTGTTGAAGTGCCGGCCGACCTTGCGTCGCCGGCGCTTTACCGTATCGACGCTGCCCACCACCCTCGTGTCGACCGTGCCGAGATGCTGCGGTATCTGGGCTACGGCGGCCAGCAGATTGAGCCCGAGCTGTCACGACGAATTGAGCTTGTGGTCGAGCGCCTAGAGCTGGATATCGAGCCCCGCGGCGTGCGACGCGTGTTTGCCGTCGATGCCACGGGCGTTGACGAGCAGGGCGAGCCCTGCATCCGCTTGGTTGGCACCAATGTTGAGCTGCGGGGTCGTGATATCTATCGCCACCTTAAGGACGCCCGCCTGGCGGCGCTCATGGCATGTACCCTCGGGATGTCTGCCGAACGCCGTCTGCGAACCACCGGAGCTCAGCAACCCCTGGAAGGCGCCGTGCTCGACGCCGCATGCTCTGCCTATGTAGAAGCCGCCGTTGAGCAAATGGACCAGCAGGTCAAGACGGACGCCGCCGTTCATGGGCTCGCCGGCAACTGGCGCTTTAGTCCCGGCTATGGCGACTGCCCGCTCTCGGCCCAGCGCTCGATCGTCAATGCGCTCAACGCCACGCGGCTCATCGGCCTGACCGTCACCCCCACCAGCCTGCTCATGCCCACCAAGAGCGTGACCGCGGTGATCGGCCTGTTTGACGGCGAAGTCCACGACGCCCAGAGCCGCCCCACCTGCAATATCTGCCGCATGCGTGAGCACTGCCGCTTCCGCGCCGCCCACACCACCTGCTATTCCAGCCATTAGGAGCCATCGATGTTTACTCCGCTTATCACTCATGATCTGGACGGTGCCGCGCTGGCGGCACCCGTCAATGCTGCGCGCTGCAACGGTGCCGCGTACAAAACGCGCACGATCGATGACCTTCGCATTAAGGACGATCGCCTGCGTGCCGCCATCGAGGGCACCGGGCACCTGCTGTTTGACGGCGGCATGGGCACCATGTTGCAGGCCGCCGGCATGAAGGCAGGCGCCCTGCCCGAACTGCTCAACTTTGAGGAACCCCGGGTCATCACCGATATCCAGCGTCAGTACGTCGAAGCTGGCTGTGACGTGATCACCGCCAACACCTTTGGCGCCAACGCCCACAAGCTCGACGGCGCCGCCACCGTGGCAGACGTCTTTGCCGCGGCAGTCACCTGCGCCCGCGAGGCCGGCGCCCGCTACGTCGCCGGCGACATCGGCCCCATCGGCGCCCTGCTGCGCCCCCTGGGCACCCTCAGCTTTGACGAGGCCTACGACCTCTTTGCCGAGGAGGTGCGCGCCGGCGTCGCTGCGGGCGTCGACCTCTTTATTATCGAGACCATGACCGACCTGGCCGAGATCAAGGCGGCTGTCCTCGCCTGCCGCGAGAACTCCGACCTGCCCGTCTTTGCCACCATGACCTTCGAGGAAGACGGCCGCACCTTCCTGGGCACGAGTCCCGAGGTGGCCGCTATCACGCTTGACGCCATCGGCGCCGACGTTTTGGGCATCAACTGCAGCCAAGGACCGGCCGAGCTACGAGGACTCGCCGCACGTATGCTCACCGTTACCGACAAGCCTGTTATGGTGCAGGCCAATGCAGGACTCCCCCATGTGGACGACGACGGCAACACCGTCTTTGATATCCAAGCCCCCGAATACGCCGAGGCCGTCGCCGGCATGATCGAGGACGGTGTGAGCGTCGTGGGCGGTTGCTGCGGCACCACGCCGACGCACATGGCGGCCTTGCGCACGCTTATCGACAACCACGCGCCCGGCCCGCGCCGCCGCAAGCCCAGCATGTCGGTCACGAGCGCCCAAACGGTCGTGAACCTTCCCTGCGACGGCCACAAGATCGCCGTCATCGGCGAGCGCATCAACCCCACCGGCAAAAAGCGCCTGCAGCAGGCCCTGCGCGACGGCGACCTGGACTACGTCGTGAGCCAGGGTATCAGCCAGCAGGAACAGGGCGCCGACATCCTGGACGTTAACGTGGGCCTGCCCGAGATCGACGAGGTCAAGATCATCCAACAGGCCACCGAGCAGCTCCAGGGCTCCACGCTGCTGCCGCTGCAGATCGACTCCACCGACCCCGCAGCCGTCGAGGCCGCCGTGCGCCGCTACGCTGGCAAGCCCATCATCAACTCGGTCAATGGCAAGCAGCAGATCATGGACGAGATCTTCCCGCTGGTCGCCCACTACGGCACCAACGTCGTCGGCCTCACGCTCGACGAGGGCGGCATCCCGGATACCGCCGAGGCACGCTATAGCATCGCCGAGCGCATTGTGGCCGAAGCCGCCCGTTACGGCATCGGCCCGGACCGCATCCTCATCGACTGTCTGGTCATGACCGCCTCGACCAACCAGCGCCAGGCTGAGCAGATCCTGCGCGCCATGTCTATGTGCAAGGAGCGCCTGGGCGTCAAGTGCGCACTCGGCGTATCGAACATCAGCTTTGGCCTGCCCGCGCGCCCGCTGCTGGGCTCGGTCTTTTTGGCCGCCGCCTTTGGTGCAGGTCTGGACGCCCCCATCATGAACCCGGGTTCCAAGCGCTTTATGGACACTGTCTACAGCTATCGCGTGCTGAGCGTTGAGGACGAGGGCTCGACCGGATACATCGAGCGCTACGCCGGCTGGACCGACCCGTACAAGATTGCCGCCAACCCGGCGGCCGCTCAGTCAGCATCGAGCGATGCCGCGCCTGCCGCAAGCACCACCGCAAGAGCCGATGACGACCCCATCCGCCACATGGTCGTCTCGGGTCGCAAGGGCGAAATCGCGGCCGAGACCGAACGCCTGCTGGCCGACCACGACGCCATGGACCTCATCAACAACCACTTTATCCCCGCCCTCGATGAGGTCGGAGTCCTCTTTGACCAGGGCAAGTTCTTCTTGCCGCAGCTCATGGCCTCTGCCGAGGCCGCGCGCGTGGGCTTCGATACCATCAAACGCCTGATGCCCGCCGGCGAGATTGCCGACAAGGGTAAGATCTGCGTGGCCACCGTCAAGGGCGATATCCACGACATCGGTAAGAACATCGTTAAGATGCTGCTCGACAACTACGGCTACACCGTCTTTGACCTAGGCCGCGACGTCGACCCGCAAGAGGTGCTCAAAACCGTCAAGGAGCGCGACATTAAGCTCGTCGGCCTCTCGGCGCTTATGACCACCACGGTCGTCGCCATGGAGGAGACCATCAAGCTGCTTCATGCCGAGGTGCCGGGCGTCAAGATCATCGTAGGCGGCGCCGTGCTCACCCCCGAATACGCCAAGCAGATCGGCGCGGACTACTACGCCAAGGACGCCGCCGAAAGCGCTCGTATCGCCGAAGAGGTCTTTGGGCAGTAACACAACGGAAACAACCGAGCACCAAAACGTGTCGCATGCGCCACTTGGCACGTGCGGCACGTTAGAATAGATAAGACTATGCTCGTTTTGGCAGATAGGAGCGCAAGGATGGCGATCACGCCCGCAGAAATCGCGGAAACCCGCGGCATGGTTGAGGAGCAGAACCTCGACATCAGGACCATCACCATGGGTGTTTCGCTCATGGGTTGCGGCGACGAGAACCTCGACCGCATGTGCACGAAGATCTACGACCACGTGACGCACACGGCTGAGCATCTGGTCGAGACCGCCGAGAACCTCGAGCGCGAGTACGGTATCCCCATCGTCAACAAGCGCGTTTCCGTCACCCCGGTGGCGCAGATTGCCGCGTGCTGCAAGGATGAGGACCTCACCCCCATCGCGCATGCCCTCGACCGCGCGGCCGAGACGCTCGGCATCGACTACCTGGGCGGCTTCTCCGCGCTCGTCCAGAAGGGCATCGGCGACGCCGACCGTCGCGTCATCCAGTCCATCCCCCAGGCGCTCGCCACCACGAGCCGCGTCTGCTCCAGCGTCAACGTCGCCAGCCTGCGCGCCGGTATCAACATGGACGCCGTGCTTATGGCCGCCCAGACCATCATCGATGCCGCTAAACTCACGGCCGACCAGGACTCCGTCGGCGCTTCCAAATTTGTCTGCTTTGCCAATATGGTCGAGGACTCCCCGTTTATGGCGGGCGCCGTCCACGGCGGTGGCGAGGCCGACGCCGTCATCAACGTAGGCGTCTCGGGCCCCGGCGTTATGGCCGCAGCCCTGGAGACGCTGCCCGATTCCGCATCGATGATGGAAGTCGCCGAGAAGATCAAGCAGACCGCCTTTAAGATCACCCGTGCCGGCGAGCTCATGAGCCGCGAGGCCGCCCATCGTCTGGGTGTCGAGAAGGGCATTGTCGACCTGTCGCTGGCTCCCACGCCTGCCATCGGCGACTCCGTCGCGCGCATCCTCGAGATCATCGGCGTGGGCACCTGCGGTGGCCCCGGCACGACCTGCGCGCTCGCCATGCTCAACGATGCCGTCAAGAAGGGCGGCGTCATGGCCAGTTCCAGCGTGGGCGGTCTCTCGGGCGCCTTTATCCCCGTGTCCGAGGACGCCGGCATGATCGCTGCCGTCGAGGCCGGCGCGCTTTCGCTCGAGAAGCTCGAGGCCATGACCTGCGTGTGCTCCGTTGGCCTGGACATGATCGCCATCCCCGGCGACACCCCGGTCGAGACCATCGCCGGCATCATCGCCGACGAGATGGCCATCGGCGTCATCAACAATAAGACCACGGCCGTGCGCGTGATTCCCGCCATCGGCAAGGGCGTGGGCGACTGCGTCGAGTACGGCGGCCTGTTTGGCCGTGCGCCCATCATGCCGGTGAACCCCAACGCCGGTACCGTGCTTGCCCACCGTGGTGGACGCTTCCCGGCACCGCTGAACTCGCTGAAGAACTAGCTGAGGGGGACTGGCGAGGAGCCCCGGGGAGGGCAAATATATAAGGTCGCCTGCTCGGACAGTCCTGACTCGCACGGAGAGCACATTAAGTGCTCTCCGGCTCGTGCGGAACTCGCGATCGACCTTATATATTTGCCCTCCCCGGGGCTCCCGCACAACGGGACCTCAGTTGGGTTCTATCCCGTATGGCAGTCGCTTCGCTCCTGCCCGCCTTGGTTGTGAGGGCGGTTTGGCGTTGGAACGGTTCTTTCTGATATATGCTGGTTGCGGCTCTTCTTTTGGGAGGAGTCGCTTTTTTGTTGCTAGGAGGTTGGCCCGTGGTTGATAGGGAGAATCGTTCTGAGCTGCTTGCTGCGGATTGGAATGGCGAATGGATGCGCCTGCAAGCTGGTCGGCGACGGGCTGATGATTCTTTTGAATGGGATAAGCGGGCTCGGCATTTTCGGCCGTTGGAGACTGCCCCTTATGCTCGGGATTTTATAAAGCTGTTGGCGTTGAAGCCTGGTGAGTCGGTGCTTGATATGGGGTGTGGGGCTGGGTCGATTGCTATTCCGCTTGCGCAAGACGGGCATCCCGTGATTGCCGCTGATTTCTCCCCCGCTATGTTGGGCACGCTTGATGCCGGCATTGAGTACTACGGGCTCGAGGGGCGCATAACGCCGCTTGAGCTTGCTTGGGATAATGATTGGGATTTGGTTGGACCCGTCGCGAAAGCGGTGGATGTTGCCTTTGCCAGTCGGTCAGTTACGACGACCAATCTAAAAGGCGCGCTTGCCAAGCTTGATCGTACGGCTCGTCGGCGTTGTGCTGTCACGATGGTCGCCAACTCCAGCCCGCGCTATGACCTGCACTTGATGAACGCCATCGGTGCCTCGGTTACCTGCAGTAATGGTTTTGTGTATGCCTTTAACATCCTTATTCAGATGGGTGCGCTGCCACAGGTTACATACTTTGAATCGCCCCGCCGCGACACCTTCGATAGTCTCGAGGCGGGCGTGGCAGATTTTTCCCGTATGCTCGAGCATGGCAACGAGGATAAGATCGACCGCCTGCGCGACTACATCGCCCAGCACATGATTGAGAACCCCCATGCTGGTGAGCCGGGCTCCAAGGGTGTGCCGCAGGGACGCTACATGCTCGACCACGTCCGCAAGGTCCGTTGGGCGTTTATTGCATGGGAGCCGGTCTCTGCGCCCAGCTCATAGCCTGTTCGCAGCCCGCACCGCCCACTCACTCGGCATCCGCATTCTTTTTGAACTGGGCAAACGCGCTCCACACCGCGCCGTTCCTGCGCTATCGTGGGACAGCTCACGTAGATTAAGGCCCCGTCGCGGGGCGCCCCATACATAGAAAGCGAGAACCCATGGCACTGACAGGAGCACAGGTCAAGCAGCTTCGCAGCATGGCCCATCACCTCAACCCCGCCATCATCATTGGCAAGTCCGACGTCAACGAGGGCACCGTCGAGCAGACGGTCGCCTATCTGGAGAAGCACGAGCTCGTTAAGTGCTCCGTGCTCGATGGCTCCAGTCTTTCCGCCCGCGAAGCCGCCGAGGAGCTCGCCGAGCGCTGCCACGCCGAGGTCGTCCAGGTCATCGGCCGCAAGTTCTCGCTGTATCGCGAGTCCTCGCGCAAGGATATCGAGAAGATCAAGCTCGTCTAAGAGCCAATGATCCGGCGAGCCAACACATAGCAAGCTTACGGGTGCCCAAGTACTTCGGGCGCCCGTTTTTTTATCGCTCGACCAACACGCGATTGAGCCGCCCCTCCACCAAGCGCTCGTATAGACGCCGCGTCTCGGGCTCGGGCACGCCATTGACCTGCTCCCTCAGATGGTGCATATGCCCACTGTATAGCTCGACGATATCGCGCCGCCGCCCCGCCGCACTGTAGACACGCATGGCGCAGCGCACCATATCCTCACGCGCCGTTTCCTGTCGAAGCCCCGACTCCGCCAGCCAAATCGCCGACTGCAAATCGTTTTCTTCTAGAGCGGCATTTGCTCCCTTAATCATGCAATCGATGAACTTTGACTGCATAATGCGTCGCATACGCAAAAAGTAGGTGGGATTACAGCCATTGGGAACATACAGCGGTCCGGCATAAAGCTGCTCAATCTTAAGGCACAGCTCAACTAAATGGGGCCCGCGCGCACCCGTGCGATTTCCCAAAACCTCGCGGCTTATCTGGTCAAACAGCCGTACATCGGTCTTGACGTAGTCACTGTTGAGCCCAATGCATTCATTTTGGATGAGCACGCACGACTTGCCATCCGGCGTCGGTCCCAAAGCCGACCGCAAGCGCGATATCGTCGAGTATAGGTTGTTGCGGGCGCTATTGAACTCGGCATGGGGCCACAACTCCATGGCCAGCGTCTCACGATCGACGAGCGCATCCATGCCCAGCGCAAGCCGCTCGGCAAGTGTCGCCGCCTTCTTGCGGCGCCACATTTTGTCCGTGATGGGAAACCCGTCGCGCTCGGCGCGAAACGCACCAAACATGCGAATCTCGATATGGTCAATGGTATCAACGGCTTCAACCTCGCCGGCCTGGAACAGGCGCTCACCCTCCCCTTCCAGATCGTCACGCAACGAATACCGCGATAGCTCGCGCACCGGGAGTTTCTTGCGAATTCTGGCCGCCGGCTCGCCCAGACAATGCATGGCAAGGCGCGCAAAGAGCCGATACGATGGCTCTAGAATCCCCGCACGATTCATGGACATCCAGGCCGCAAGATCGCTGTCTCGGCCCGCACAGGCCAAATGCAGCGCCACCATCCAGGCTTCTGCGCCACCAACCTGCGTCTGGCTTATATCGAGCAACTCCGCTTCCTCGCGCACCGAAACCATCGAGGTGTTACGCAGATACGCCGCACGCTCCAGCAGCAACGCATTGTCGCGCATGTATGCAATTGGCTCCTCAGCCAGTTTGAGCACCTGGACCGCGCGGAACTTCGCATTGACCGGCCGTCCCTCTGCCAGCGACTGCCAGCCTTCTAGCAACAGGCCAAACAGCTGAATCTGGTTGTCGCGCATGCGCACGGCAAAGCGATCGAGCTCGTTGAACGCCGCATCGTCGGTTACCGGCAAGCCGGAAAGGAGCCGCCGTGCCGCCAGCACCATGCGCACCCAGATAGCCGGCGCCTTAAGTCCACGTACATCGAGCGCGTCCCGTATCAGCGCCATCTCGTCGTCGCGCTCGTCGATCCCCGCAAACGACCCATCGAAGAGCTCCACTAGCATGCTATCGGCCCGTATAAAAGTCCCCGCGATATCGAGCTCGCAGTCATATGCTTTGCGCGTTTTGAGCTGCTGCAGAGCACCACCGTCGTCTCCCCGCTCAGCCAACCAGTGCTTGGCCCCGATATGTGCAAAGAGCATGTCGAGTGCCGTGTGTTCCGTCTCGATTTCCGGCACAGCAAGGTTCATGGGAAGCCCAAGCCCGTTGTCCCCATAGCAAACTGCCGTAAGGACCTGGGCGACCTTCCACGAAACGGGATCTATTTCACAGGCTGCCCGATCGCCCGCATGCTCAATGAGCGATGCCATGCAGCGGGCGAGCTTTGTGTTGGACACGCTGACCGCCGCCAAATATACGCCGAGTGCCTCGGCAGGCGTTGGCTCTGGAGCGTGATCTTCGGCATCGATCGTACTCAACGCCGCCCGGCAGACATCGGCACCGTGCCCCGTCGGAGCAAGATCGACCCCATACTGTCCGGCAAGTTCAAGGACCACGCTACGGTCCAAAAAGGCGTCGGCTAGGTCCATCGCCGCATCACATCGACCTGCCTTGAGCAAAATTCGAGCTGCCCGCGGAACAAGCTCGGGACGGATCTCGGCCACCAACTTACGCAGACGCAGACGTCCGTTATCCTCGGCGCCCAGGCACGTAAAGCTCCGGTCGGCCGGATCTAAACCAAAGATCGGGTAATCGCGTACAAGGTAGGACTGGTCGATCATCGACAGCCTCACCCCACAAGCCTCGAGTTCTGCAATATTGCCCTCGCCCATCAAGATCATGAGGCAGGCAACGCAGAACAGCGCATTATTATCGAGCGAGGCAAGATCGACAAGTGCCGCACCATACACGTTGACAATCTCGTTTTCGAGCAGACCGGCAACATCGCCCTGGCCGTACAGACCCGTCTGCAAAGCCGAGACGAGCTCGGGCACACCCTGCGTGAGCTGATAAAAGTCGAGCGATGTGCTAATCGAAAACGCCGATGCCCACGCCGAATACTCATAGGCATGCACCTTGAGCATTTGCGCATTGATCTTAACCGAATCGCCCAGCCCATGAATCAGCTGACGATTTGAAGGACGGCAGGAGATAAAGACCCCTACCCCCATAGCGCGCAGGCCGCGAATCCTGTCAATGAGGTCTTCGGTATCATGCTGATCGAGGTTTGGCACATTATCAATCGCGACAAGGGAATGCGGCTTGTCTTTAAGCTCTTCGGTTACCACCTCGAGCTGCATAAACACCTCGCGTCCAATGGCGCGATCCGCCTCGATAATCCGCACGGGGCCTCGCGTCGGATCGCTTTTTACCTCTTGGGTGTACTGCAGCAGCACCGAGGTTTTCCCAAAGCCATCAGGCGCGTAAAGAACCACGATGCCGGTCTTTCGACCCTTGGCGATAAGCTCATTCAGCAGACGCTCGCGTCGCACCATATAGCCTCCGCCCAGCGGCATCAGTTCGAGGTCGTCTATACTATCCAAATCGTTTACCATGCCCGCTCCTCTACTCGACCGTATGGACACCGTAACCGCAAGACCATACAAGCCGCACCATGAATAGAGCGGTTTTGTGTTTTAGGTTGTCTTTCGGTACGCAAGCGGCAAGTTTTAGTACAGCGAGGGCCGATTGTTATTAATCCCCCGACTAATCGGTCTTTGAGCAGGTAAATGTACTTGTCTGCTTGTCCCATCCCAGTGGCAGTGTAACGCATGCGAACATGGTTCACCCCTGTCATTCAACTCGCCTAGCACCCGCTACCGTCTGCGACCTTTTAGTGGCATTTTTGCATAGAATCTGGTATGGAATGAATCAAACTGTTGGGCGTTCGCCATCCGTCAAACTTGCAGCAAGATTTTGGTCAAGCATGCGGTAAGGACAGCAAAAAGGCCCCCGCAAAGCGGAGGCCTTCGGCAAAGCTATGTCGAAGTGACGGGCTCGCGCTACTCGCAGAGCGAAAGGGCGGCCTCGTCGGCGACCACAACGCAGTTGGTGTGCAGCTGCAGGATCGAGGCCGGGCACTCGGGCGTAACCGGACCATAGCACATGTCATGCACGGCCTGGGCCTTGGCCTCGCCGTTGGCGACGACCAGGATCATGCGGGCATACATGATGGTCTGGGTACCCATGGTGTAGGCCTGACGGGGCACGTCGTCGATGCTGTCGAACAGACGGCTGTTGGCCTGAATGGTGCTCTCGGTGAGGTCGACGCAGTGCGTACCCTTGGAGAAGTGGTCGTCGGGCTCGTTGAAGCCGATGTGACCGTTGTTGCCAATACCGAGCAGCTGCAGATCGGGGTAACCGGCGGCAGCGACGATCTTGTCGTACTCGGAGCAGGCAGCGGCGGCGTCGGGATTGGAGCCGTCGGGCACATGCGTGTTGTTCAGATCGATGTTGATGTGATCGAAGAAGTTCTCACGCATAAAGTAGTGATAGCTCTGGGGATCGTCGTGCGAAAGGCCACGATACTCGTCCAGGTTGTAGGTGCTGACCTCGGCAAAGTCGACGTCGCCCTTCTCGTACCAAGCAGCGAGCTGCTTGTAGGCACCGATCGGGGTGGAGCCAGTGGCAAGGCCCAGCACACAGTCGGGCTTGAGGATAACCTGCGCCGAGATAATATTGGCGGCCTTGCGGCTCATATCCTCGTAGTCTTTAGCTTTAATGATCTTCATTACGCGTCCTTTCTCGTACAAGAGAGGCAAGGCTCCCCTTACAAGCACTTGCCCGCGGCCCGCGTCGGCCGCAACCAACGTGTGCGGCCACCAGGGCGAGGTCGCGTAATGTATGTGTCTCGTGTCTAGCCGCGTCGAGGCCCCTGCCCGTCCACGGTGACCCGAAGCCTTTTAGCTTCGGACAAACCCCATCTTGCCACGGAGGGCGTCCTCTTTCAAGGGCGCCCTCCGTAAACGTGTTTGAATTGTAGGCTAATGGCCACGTGCACTTGCTAGCGCTCGCGAGCAACGATGAGCTGGTCCATCTCTTCGACATGCACGCCAACGGAGCCCTTGATGCTCGAGAACTCGACGGAGTTGCACACCAAGATGGGAACCGTCACATCGTAGCCCTCGGCAGCAATTGCCTCGCGATCGAACTCGATGAGCACGTCGCCCTTATGGACGATGTCACCCACTTGCGCATGTACGGTAAAGTGCTTGCCCTCGAGCTGAACAGTGTCCAAACCAACGTGGATGAGCACGTCCAAGCCATCGACCGTGTTAAGCGCAACAGCGTGTCCCGTGGGAAAAATGGCCTCGACCTTGGCATCAGCCGGTGCAATCACACGCGTGCCGGTAGGCTGAATCGCCACGCCCTGGCCCAAAAGGCCGGTGGCAAATGTCTGGTCGTTTACCTCGGAAAGCGGAATGACGTCGCCCGAGATGGGAGCATCCAGCGTAAGGACTCGACCACGCATACCAAAAGACCTTAGGACTTTAGTGAACATGCTCCCCCTCGGACATACCAATCGACCAAAATAGCCTTAACAGTTTACCACTTGGCACTCGTTTTTGACCATTAGGGAAGTTCGCGCTTGACAACCTCGACGATGTCGTCGACAACACGCTGGGTCAGCTCGTGCGTCTCGGCCTCGGCCATAACGCGGACCAGCGGCTCGGTACCACTCGGGCGCACCAAGATGCGGCCGCGACCATTGAGCTCCTTCTCGGCAGCAGCGACGGCATCCCAGATGGGCTGGCAATCATCCAGACCAGCCTTGTTGTCGGAATGCACGTTGACGAGTACCTGCGGGTACTTCTTCATGATGCCGGCAAGATCGGTGAGGGTACGACCGGTGCGCTTGAGCACGGCCAGCAGCTGCAGAGCCGTCACCAGACCGTCACCGGTGGTGTTGTGCTCCAGGAAGATGATGTGGCCGGACTGTTCGCCGCCGATGACGGCGCCGTCCGCGAGCATACGCTCCAGAACGTAGCGATCGCCCACGGCGGTCTGAACCATTTCGAAGCCCTGCTCCTTCATAGCGATGGAGAAGCCAAGGTTGCACATGACGGTCGAGACAATCTCGGAGTTGGCGAGCTTGCCGCGGGCGGCGAGGTCAGAACCGCAGATAGCCAGGATGTAGTCACCGTCGATCTCATTGCCCTCGCTGTCCACAAAGAGCACGCGATCGGCGTCGCCGTCGTGGGCCAGGCCGATGTCAGCATGGGTGCGCAGCACGAGCTCGCGCAGGGGCTCAAGGTGAGTGGAGCCGCACTCGACATTGATGTCGGTGCCGCAGTAATCGGTGTTGATGGCATGGACCGTGGCACCCAGGCGCTGCAGCGCGGCGGGCGTAGTCTGGCAGGAAGCACCGTGACCGCAGTCGACGGCAACGACCAGGCCATCGAGCCTCAGGCCATCAAGCGTATCGATGGCGTGGTCGACGTATGCCTTGCGAGCGTCCTTCATCTTGATGATATGGCCCACGCCGGCGCCAGTCGGCAGCGTGTCGGCAGCCATGGCTTCCTCGGACATGACCCAGGCGCTGATCTCTTCCTCGACCGCGTCGGGAAGCTTCATGCCCTTGCGGCTAAAGAACTTGATGCCGTTGAATTCCGGCGGATTATGCGAAGCAGAGATGACGATGCCGCCATCGAGCTCGTTCTGAACGGTGAGCAGCGCCACGGCAGGCGTGGGGATAACGCCGCAGCAATGCGGGCGGCCGCCCTCGGCCATAATGCCGGCGGTCAGAGCGCTCTCGAGCATGGTGCCCGAAAGGCGCGTGTCGCGGCCGACACAGATATCCGGACCAAGGAACTTGGTCGCCGCGCGGCCCAGGCGAAACGCGAGGTCGCACGAGAGGTCGGCATTGGCGACGCCACGGACGCCGTCGGTACCGAAGATGTTCTGGGGCATAGGATCGCTCCTTCCCTAGCAGGCGATATGCAACCGCCCACCCTAGTCGAAAAAGAAAAGCGGGACCCGCCGAGGAATCGGCAGGCCCCGCTTGTACATTGTATCTCGAAAGGAGATAAAACCTTAGCGCTTGGAGAACTGGGGAGCGCGGCGGGCCTTCTTGAGGCCGTACTTCTTGCGCTCGACCACGCGAGCATCGCGCGTAAGGAAACCGGCCTTCTTGAGGTCAGCACGGTAGTCGCCAGCGTTCAGAAGAGCGCGAGCGATGCCCAGGCGCAGAGCGCCGGACTGACCGGAGATGCCGCCGCCATCGCACAGAGCGATAACGTCGAACTGACCGGCGGTGTCGGTCACCTTGAAGGGAGCAAGGGCGTTCTCAACGAGCTGATGACGGCCGAAATACTGCTCGGCGTCACGCTTGTTGATGGTCACCTTGCCGGTGCCGGGGACGAGACGGACGCGGGCGACGGCGTTCTTACGACGGCCGGTACCCTGGTAGACAACGGTGTTCTCAGCCATCTTTAAGCCTCCAGCTCAATCTTCGTGGGGTTCTGGGCAGCGTGCGGATGCTCGGCACCAGCGTAGACCTTAAGCTTGGTCATCTGGGCACGGCCGAGGGTGGTCTTGGGCAGCATACCGCGAACGGCGCGCTCGATGACCTTCTCCGGGTGCTTCTCCATAGCCTGGCGGAAGCTCTCAGCCTTGAGGCCGCCGTTGTAGCCGCTGTGGCGATAATAGGTCTTCGTGTCGGCCTTGTTACCGGTAAGCTGGACCTTATCGGCGTTGATGACGACAACGAAGTCGCCGCAGTCGCTGTTGGGCGTGAACTGGGGCTTGTTCTTACCGCGCAGGATCATTGCGATCTGGGTGGCAAGACGGCCCAGGACAGCACCATCGGCGTCGACGAGAACCCAGTTGCGCTGGACCTCGCCCTGCTTGGCGTAGTGAGTCGATTTCGAAATCACTTAGACTCCTCCATGTACAGTACGTGTTGTTACAGAGATTCACGGGGCTCTGCAAGTAACCCGTCCATATTACCCCGCTCGCCGCCCGAGTCAACAGGTATTTTGGCTCCGACCAGAGTTTCTGCACATGTCGTCCACGGGCCGTAGTGTTGCGGCGCTAGCGCTCGACGAATGCCTCGATGTCGGCCAGCAAGCGCTTTGCCTCCTGGCGGCCCTGAATATACAGGTCGAGCAGCTTTGCCGGATCGTGCTCAACATGGCCGACCTCGACCGGCTTTTGTGGAGCGACGACCAGCGCGCGGCCCTCGCGTTCATACTTCCACAGATGCATGCGCTGGATGTTATAGCGGTCATGGCGCGTCTCGATGGCCTCGAGCAAGTAGGGGTAATCGGCATAACGCGCACGCGCGGCCGGCATAAACTCGTAGGGTTTCTTTTCGTACGAACGGTCTTGGGTGACGATGACGACCGCACGGTCGAAGCCGGCCTCCTCGAGCACATGCTCGATAGGAACCGAATCGGCCACGCCGCCGTCGACGTATTTGTGCCCGTCAATCTCGACCGGCGGCGTCACCAGCGGCAGCGACGTCGAGGCGCGCACGGCGTCGAGGTCGAGCACGGCGCTTTTGACCGGCAGGTAGGCAGCGGTTCCAAACAGCATGTCCGTCGCGACGGCGTACATCTCGATAGGGCTCGCGTCGAACGTCTCGTTATCAAAAGGATCCAAGCGGTCCTGGACGTCGTTGAAGATAAAGTCGTAACCCACGATGGAACCCGTGGACGCAAACGACGCGGCGCCCATGTAGCGGCTGTCGTTGCAGAAGGTCAAATTGACTCGGTTGGTGCGGCCGATCTGGTGCGACTTGTAGTTGACGCCGTTGAGCGCACCGGCCGAGACGCCGTACACCGCCGGAATTTCGACACCGGCCTCCATGAGGACGTCGAGCACGCCGGCGGTAAACTGCCCGCGGAAGCTGCCGCCCTCCAGGACGAGCGCGACCTTGCCGGCGTTCTTTGCCTTATCTTCTGCAGTCATATCGACCTCCTGCGATTGCGTTTTGGCCTTCTTCTACCCAGTTTTGGGATGGAGGGCGCATGGGTTTTGGAGCAGAGTTCGATTCTCCGCGGTTTGGGGATGACGTCGATGTGGGGCATGACCGGCTGAAACCCCATCGGCATCGCATCTGTTTTGGGCTGGGGCTTTGCGCGGAGAATCTGCGTATTTGCTTCGCAAATCCGCACCGGCTTCGGCCGCCTGCCGGCGTCCTCGCCCGCTCGCTACAAACGCTCCGCGTTTGTTTAACGCTCGCGCCCTGCATAGAGTTCGATTCTCCGCGGTACGGACTAGAAATAAAAAGGCAGGTAGATACGAATATCTACCTGCCTGTTACTTATGGTGGAGGCGCGGAGAATCGAACTCCGGTCCACGAAAGCCCCCTGATTGGCATCTCCAAGCTCAGTCGCTGGTTTAGTCTCGGACGCTTTGCGCGCAGCGACACGCTCGCGGCGTCCTAACCGGTTCGGTCTTAGCCTGCGCCATACCGATTACGTGCGCAGGAGCATTCCCCTAAAATGACGTCGCGCCGGTGCCGGGGAAATCACCGGGTTGACGCGCCGCTATAAACTAAGCAGCGAGAGCCATAGGCTCAAAAGAAGAGTTGTTGTCAATTCAATTTGACGGTACCCCTGTTTAACGAGGCGAGGAGACCTCGGCTTGCTTCCTCTCTCAGAGCTATCGCGTCGAAACCAGTCGCCCCCGAATGTCGGGAAAGTCTGGATGGTATCGGGCCTGCAAACACCCGATAACCGTCGACTTTTCAAGGAACATGCGGGGCAAGCCCCGCTTGTGGAGTGTTATCTTACCACGTTCTGAAAGCGGACAGCTGTCCTATGCACGAGCTGTGAAGACCCCAATGTGCGCCCTTGATTCTCATTTTCATTGCAACAGCCTCAGGACTCAGCGCAACGCGTTGCGCTGAGTCCTGAGGCGCGAATCCGGGTAGGCAACCCCAGAGGGGCCGGAATCCCCCGGCCCGCG
>DBGDDN010000045.1:0-26965 GCA_048343195.1 Collinsella sp. | reverse complement strand
GCCTGAACAATCGTCAATATCGGTCGGAGGGGTGGCTTTGTAAAGCCGTTTGTCTCCACCCGCATAGCGGGTGGGTTGAAGCTGGCCGCTGCGCGCCCAGCAGACTAAAGTCTTGAACTAAAAAGGGCCGATCGCGCAGCAACGCGGCCGGCCTTTTACGTTTACCCAGATAAAACCTGCCAAAATAAACCTGTCCCTTTTTGGCAGGTTAGCTGTGGCGGTATTCGGCGATGATGAAGTCGATGTCGGTCTGAAGAGTATCGAGGTTTGCCAGACGCTCTTTATCGCCAGGGCGTGTGCGGTAGTAGTACGGCGTCATCTGGAACACCGCCTCGATGTCGGCCTGGGTCTGAAGCGTAATATTCGCAGATACCCGCTGCGTTCCGACCAACTCGAGCTCGGTGGTCTTCGGCAGCTTCTCATCGTTAAGGTATGGCGTGTCGTAGAGCACCTCCTTGAGCCCAAACAGATGACGGGCGCCCGGCACCACGGTGTAGAGCGAGCCCTCTGGCGCCAGCACGCGGGCAAATTCGCGCTCGTTAAAGGGAGCGAAGAGCTCGGTCACCATATCGAAGGCGCCATCGGCCACGGGGATGTCCTTCATGTTGGCCACGAAGTAGGTCGCATCGCCGCGCTTGGCGGCAAGGCGCACCATCTCTTTGCCCAGGTCGAAACCGTAAGCATCCACGCCCGGCACCGCGCCCATGGCGCTGGTGTAGTAACCTTCGCCGCAGCAAATGTCGAGCAGCGTCATGGGGCCATTCGTAGACGCAGCACACCCAGACACCTGCTTGCGCACCAGCTCGATCATCGCATCGCGCAACGGCGCGTAGTATCCACGGTTCAGAAAGTCACGACGGCTGCGCGCCTGCGACTTGGGATCACCCATGGAGTCACCGCTCTTGGACGAGCGCAGCAGATACAGATAGCCCTCGCGCGCACGGTCAAACCGGTGTCCGCTCGCGCATGCCGCACCGCGCTCATCGTCCACCAACGGCTCATGGCAAACGGGACACAACAACATGGCAACTCCTTAGCGCGAACAACACAACGCCCACCATTGTCGCACGCCTTCCCCACCTAGTCATTGGGGACGTTCTTAAATGATTAGCCGTTTAAGAACGTCCCCAATGACTAGTCGATTAGGAGTATCATCATCTGCGCAAATAAGCACGAAAGAGCATATTAGAGATTGAGAGCGTATGGCTGATACCGCATCTAAGCACATTGACATGATCACCGGCTCGCTGTGGCGAAATATTCCCCTGTTCGCCTTCCCCGTGGCCGCCACGAGCATCTTGGAGCAGCTATCGAACCTCATCGCCACGGTCATCATCGGTAATTTCTCGGGCGACCAGGGAACCCTCGCCATGGCGGCGGTCGGCTCCAATGTTCCGCTTACCAGTCTTATGCTCAACCTGTTTATTGGCATGTCGCTTGGCTCCAACGTGGTCATCGCCAACGCTATCGGCCGCAACGATCAGAACATGGTCAAACGCGCCGTCCATACCTCGATTTTAATGGCGCTCGTGGGCTTTGTCGTCATCGCTCTGGGCGAGATCTTTGCCGAGCCCATGCTCGCCGCGCTCAACGTTCCCGCCGAAACCATGCCGCTCGCCTCGCTCTACCTGCGCGTCTTTTTGCTCAGCCTGCCCTCAATCTTGCTCTACAACTTTGAGGCCGCGATCTTGCGCTCCGTCGGCATCACCCGCATGCCGCTGCAGGCGCTTGCCGTGTCCACCGTCCTCAACATTGGCCTGGACCTCATCTTTGTCCCCGTACTCCACTGGGGCGTTGCGGGCGTCGCCATCGCCACCGCCATCGCCTACACCGTCAGCGCCGCTACACTCTTTATCCGCCTTCTCAAGACCGACTCCGTCGTCCGCGTCACCCCACGCGACTTAGGCTTAGACCCCGTCGCCCTCAAGCGCATCGTCAAGATCGGACTGCCCGCCGGCATCCAAAGCGCTGTCTTTGCCGTCGCCAACATCATCATCCAGTCCGCCATCAACAGCCTGGGCACCGAGGTCATGGCGGCATCGAGCGCCGCCATGAGCCTGGAGTACGTGTGCTACAACCTGCTCAACAGCTTTAGCCAGGCTTGCACCACCTTTGTGGGACAAAACCACGGTGCTCGCCAGATCGACCGCTGCACCAAAACGCTTAAGGTCTGCCTGGTCGAAGGCGGTATCGTTGCCCTCACCACGATTATCGTTATTGTCGGCCTCGGGCGCGAAATCCTATCGCTGTTCAACAGCGATCCCAACATCGTCTCGATCGGCTATATCCGCGTGTGCTCGATTTTCCCGGCGTACGCCTTTAGCATGTTCTACGAAAACATGTCCGGCTACCTGCGCGGCTTTGGTATCTCGCTCATGCCCGCCCTCATCACCATGATCTGTGTCTGCGGCATCCGCTTCTATTGGGTGTTCTGCGTGTTCCCGCACTTCCGCACCTTTGCGAACATCATGATGGTCTACCCCATCAGCCTGGGCACCACGGCGTTCTTTATGGTCGTGGCGGTATTACTCTGCCACCCGGCACGCACCTATCGCGCCGCCCAAGCCAAAGCGACAGCCCGCTAAACACCGCACTCAACGCCACGCCAGTCATTAATTGACAATATGCGAGCTCATATAGTCGATAAAGCGCCTCGTGGCGATGGGCATGGTGTCCCAGCTGCGCCAGGCGGCCACCACGTCGCGCGAGGGGGCATGCACGATAGGCCGCACACGGATATCGGCTTGCACGCCCTCAACGGTACGGCGATAAAGCATACTCACGCCCAGGCCTTCCTCCACCATCGCCATGATGGTGTAGTCGTCGGTCACCTCGCTCGTCACGTGCGGCGACAGCCCATGCGCCGCGAATGCATCGAGCACCAGGCTCTGTTCGCCTTCATCCAGCAGCACAAACGGCTCGGACGCTAGGTCAGCGAGTGTCACCTTTTCCTTTGCCGTCAGCGGATGCGCCGCCGGCAACAATGCCACCAACTCGTCGTGATAGACCACACGCTTCTCGAGCCCAGCGGTAAATCCGCGTGCCGTAAAACAAAAATCGACCACGCCATCGTGCACCCACTGAGCGTTGCGCGTGTAATCGCCCTGCTTGAGGGTAAAGTGTACGCCCGGGTGCAGGGCCCCAAAGTCGCGGATCACGCGCGGCAACACGGTTCGACTCACGTTGGTAAACGTCGCAATACGAATATCAGTCGAGGAAAGTCCCAGCAGCTCCTGGCGCTTGCCCTCGAGCTCGGCCTCGGCGGTCACGATCTGGCGCAGGTACGGCAGATACTGCTTGCCGTCGCGCGTAAGCGAAACGCCCTGCTTGCCGCGCTCGATAAGCGTGGTGCCTAACTCGCGCTCGAGCGCCTTGACGGCCTGGCTCACCGCACTTTGCGTATAGCCCAGCTCATCGGCCGCGCCCTTAAGACTGGCGCGATCGACCACCATACAAACAATCTGATACCGCGATGCCATTGTGCCTCCCCATCAATGCAGACGTAAAACGTTTTGCCAGGGCTTTTTCTGCCAACATTAGCATTTCTTAATCATACTGAAGATACATTCGCTTTACTACATCCACATCTGAGAGCAGAATCCTTTTTACGAAACCGTTCTGTAACAAAAGGAGCCCCATGGATCGCAAAAAAGCAATCGCGCTCTCATTTTCCGTTCCCGTCGCATGGGGCTTTTCGTACCCCCTCATGAAGATCGGCATGGACAGCATGAACGCCACGAGCATCGTTGCGCTGCGCTGCATCATCGCCTTTGTGGCCTGCCTGCTGCTCTTCCACAAGCGCGCTTTCCGTATCAACCGCGACCTTATGGTTCGCGCCGCTATCATCGGCGCCATTATGGCAACCGAGCTCACCTGCATGTGCCTGGGCTCCAGCCTCACCTCTGCCTCCACTGCCGGCTTTTTGCAGAGCCTGACGGTCGTGATCGTGCCGTTTGCCAACGCCGCCCTGCTGCGTCGCGCCCCCGAGCGCAAGGTGCTCGTCGGCACGGCTATCGTCACCTGCGGCATGCTGCTGCTCTCGGGCGCCGACTTCACCAGCCTGAACCCGGGCGCGCTCATCATGCTGCTCTCCGCCTTTATCTATGCCAGCCACATTATCGTAGCCAAGCGCTTTGTCGAAGATGTCGACCCGCTGGCTCTGGGCGTTTGGCAGCTGGGCTTTGGCGGCCTGTTCTCGGGCATTGCCGCATGCGCCTTTGGCGGCTTCATGCTTCCCAGTACGCCCAGCGAGATCGTGGTCGTCGTCGCGCTCGCACTCATCTGCTCTGCCTATGGCTTTATCACCCAGACGCTCGTGCAGCCCCACGTGCCCGCCGAGACCACCGGCTTCGCCTTCTCGCTCGAGCCGGTCTGCTCCGCCGTCTTCTCGTTCTTCCTGGTCGGCGAGGTCCTGAGCCCCATCGCCTTCTTTGGCGCCGCCCTCATCCTCACCGGCGTCATGGTGGCAACCGTGCAGCTTCCGCGACTTCATGCGCATGCTCACGACCATACCCGCATGGCAGGAGCGCCCGAGCGAGCCTCGTAAAGCGCCTCACCTTTTATAGCCGCGGCATAAAGGCAACCGGTGCGCCTTTACAATAGATGCCAACAGAGCATCTGGCATAAAGGAGCCCCATGGACACCGCAACTCGCGATCGCAACATAGCAACTTGGTTGGGCGATGCGCCGCAGCCGGTACGTGACACTACGAACCAGCTGCTCGAGCGCATCGCCCTTTTGCGTGCCGAGCAGACCATCTACCCGGCACAAGACGACATTCTCAATGCCCTCGCCTACACGCCGGCCGACCAGGTCAAGGTTGTCATCTTGGGTCAAGACCCCTATCACGGACCCAACCAGGCAATGGGACTGTCGTTCTCGGTCCCCGCGACGCAAACCAAGTTGCCGCCGAGCCTGCGCAACATTTTCAAGGAACTCAAAGCCGATCTGGGCTGCCCCATTCCCGCCACGGGAGACCTAACCCCATGGGCGCTGCAGGGCGTCCTGCTCCTCAACACTACGCTCACCGTGCGCGAGCATGCCGCCAACTCGCATGCCAAACTGGGCTGGAGCACGCTCACCAACTATGTTATCGAACGCTGCTGCCAGTTGCCCCAACCGATAGTCTTTTTGGCATGGGGCCGCTTTGCCCAGCAGATGGTCGAAGGCAAGCTCGTCGCAACTGGTGCGGGCAAGGCAACCGGCAAGTTCTGCCTGGCCTCTACGCACCCCTCGCCGCTTTCGGCCAACCGTGCCACGGCAGAACTCCCCGCCTTTATGGGGTCACGCCCCTTCTCCGCTGCCAATCGGCTACTCGAACAGCACGGCTCGACCCCCGTCAACTGGACTTGCATCGGCTAAAAATCGATACATCAAAAACGCGCCCGACGGCTTTCCATCGGGCGCGTTTCCTATTCGGGCCAAATAAATTGTGTGCGGCCGGCCTCGCCGCCATCGATCAACAGGCTCTGCCCGGTCATAAACCGGTTGGTCACGCCCACAAAGTAGATCCACTCGGCGATCTCTTGGGCAGTGGCCCAGCGCTTAAGCGGCGTGAGCTCCATAATCTGGTTCCACAGGTGCTCGTCTTCCATCACACAACGGTTGAGCGGCGTGACAACGCCACCCGGGTCCACACTGTTGGCGATGGCCTGCGGCGCCAGACGGTTTGCAAGGTTCTTGGTGTAGGCGATAACGCCACCCTTGCTGGCAGCATAGGCGGGAAACTCCGATCCCGTATGCCCGCTCGCCGACCCCACATTGACCACGGATTGGATAGCAGGCGCCGGCTTGGCGGCAAGCCCCTCCCCCACAAAGGCATAGTGCTCGGTCACGTTGATGGTGCCACGCAGGTTGGAGGCGATGTCGTCGGCCGAATCCTGCGTACCGGCAACATTCACGATTACCTGAGGCTCAAGGTCGCCTGGAAACGAGTCAGGCTCGCGGACATCAACGATCAGATGGCGATAGCGTTCGTGTTCGATCGCCGCCGGCAGCAGATCAAAGCCCACGACCTCGTGGCCCTCGTCCAAAAAGCGCTGCACGCACGCGGCTCCGATACCGCCCGAAGCGCCCGTGATCAAAACCCGCATACTTGCTCCTTAGGCGGTTGCGTGGCGCTCGAGGTACTCGGAGCCCACGTTCTCGCGCTCCCAGCCGCGCACGACCTTGTAGCCCACGGGGCTCAGGAAGACCTCGCACAGCAGCTCGGCGACAGCGCCGGTCAGCGAGCACATAAGGACCTGCACCCAGGTCCAACCAAAGAACGTGTGGCTCACCACAATGGCAAAGACCAGGTTATCGATAAACTGGCCAACGCCCGTGGACACATAGGAGCGGAAGGCAAAGCTCACAAAGTTATTCTTTTTGAGCATGCGGCCGAGCGACTGATTGAGCGTGGAGTTAACCACGGCAGAAACGAGCATTGCCAGCGAAGAGCCCAGCACCACGTACCAGGTGCCACCGATGGTGGCGTTAAGGGCAGTGTTGACCTCGATCATGCCGGTGTCGTAGTAGGCACCCCACATACCGGGCGTGAGCGAGCATGCCCAAAAGCACAGGCTCACGGCCAGGTTAACCAGCAGCGCGAGGATAGAGATTTTGATGGATGCCTTGGCGCCAAAGCGCTTGCAGATCATGTCCTGGCACAAAAACGAAACCCAGCTCACCACAAAGCCACAGTCGAGCGCCAGATACGGCAGACTGATGAGCTCTTTGTTGGCCAGCAGGTTCATCATGATGACGCTCACGAAAAACAGCGAAACCGTTGCCGCGGGAATGCTCCGCAACAGGACCTTGTAGTCCTCCATGACCTTCTTGATCATTATGTACTCCTTTGGTTTTAGGTTTAACGAGCAGGATATCGGACCCGAACTGCTCGGACGCCCCGGTCTTGAGACGACGGTGGGTATGATAGCCGCTCACACGGCATCAGGCAAGCAAACGGCGCGGCAGCCCCGCAGGGCCACCACGCCGATGCACTAAAACGCTACGTTGCCAAACTCCGACAGGATAAGGTCGGGGTTGTGGTCGGTTGCCCAATCCACGTTCCACGGGCTCGTGAACAGCAGCAGCTTGCCGCCACGCATGTCCTCGACGCGCAGCGTGTCGCGCGTGAGCGAAAGGCCCGGGATATCGATGGTGTCGGGGTCGTTCTGGATCCAGCGAATGTCCGTATAGGGCAGCGGCTGGCGACGGACCTCAACACGGTACTCGGCCTTGAGGCGGCGCTCGAGCACCTCGAACTGCAGCACGCCAACCACGCCCACAATGACGCTCTCCATGCCGGCACCCAGCTCGCGGAAGATCTGGATGGCGCCCTCCTGGGCAAGCTCCTCCATGCCCTTGACGAACTGCTTGCGCTTGAGCGTGTCGACCTGCGTAATGCGAGCGAACATCTCGGGGGCAAACGTCGGGATCTGCGGATACTGCACGTGGCGCTTGCCGGAGCACACGGTGTCACCGATGCTAAAGATACCCGGATCGAACAGGCCCACGATATCGCCCGCGTACGCCTCGTCCACGATAGCGCGGTCGTCGGCCATCATCGACGTGCCCGTGGCAAGCTTGAGTTTGCGGTTGCCCTGCACGTGGAAGGCATCCATGCCGCGCTCGAACTTGCCCGAGCAAATGCGCACAAAGGCGATGCGGTCACGGTGGTTCTTGTCCATGTTGGCCTGGATCTTAAACACAAAGCCGCTAAAGTCGTCGCGGCAGGGATCAACCGGCTCGCTGGTGAGCGTATCGGTATAGGCGCGCGGCGTCGGGGCCAGACGCAGGAACTCCTTGAGGAAGGGCTCCACGCCAAAGTTGGTGAGCGCCGAGCCAAAGAACGCCGGGCTCAGCTTGCCGCAGGCCACGGCATCCAAGTCGAGCTCGTCGCCGGCACCATCGAGCAGCTCGATGTCGTCCATCAGGTTCTTATGGTTCTCTTCGCCAATAAGCTCGTCCATGGAAGGATCGCCCAGCTCGGCCTCGACCTCGGCGACCTTCTTGGTGGCGTTGGCGTGACCGTCGCCCTCAAAGGCAATGACGCGACGGGTCTGACGATCGAACACGCCGCGGAAGTTGCGACCGCTGCCGATTGGCCAGTTCATGGGATACGTGTTGATGCCCAGGACGTTCTCGATCTCTTCCATGAGCTCAAACGGATCGCGAGCCTCGTGGTCGAGCTTGTTCACAAAGGTGAAGATGGGAATGTGGCGCAGCGTACAGACCTTAAACAGCTTTTTGGTCTGGGCCTCGACACCCTTGGCGCCGTCGATGACCATGACAGCGGCGTCGGCGGCCATAAGGGTACGGTAGGTATCCTCCGAGAAGTCCTGGTGGCCGGGGGTATCGAGGATGTTGACGCAGGCGCCGTTATAGGTGAACTGCAGCACCGAGGAGGTAACGGAGATACCGCGCTCCTTCTCGATGTCCATCCAGTCCGAGACGGCATGCTTGGCCGAGCTCTTGCCCTTGACCGAGCCGGCAGTCTGGATGCTGCCGGTATAGAGCAGCAGCTTCTCGGTAAGCGTGGTCTTACCGGCGTCCGGGTGGCTGATGATCGCGAATGTGCGGCGCGACGAGATTTCATCCGACAGGCTTGCCATGCGGATCCTTTCTTGCATTGAGTGCATTACGTCATTGTAACCGCACTATTGTAGCCGCGAAATGCTGCAGCAGGGCACCTATCAGGACAAATTCATCAGTCGGGGCTTGGATACCGGTCGGCGGCGGCACTCCGCAGCAGTTTGTCTCGACCTGTAACATCTAGACGGGTTTTGAGCCTCTACCTGTTACAGATCGAGACAAACAGATGGGCCTGCCGCCAAAATCTCAATCTGTAACAACTATCTTCCAAAACCAGCCCTTAATGTTACAGATTGAGACAAACGAACGGATCCGCCGGCAAAATCTCGAACCGTAACAGTTAGCCGCCCAAAACCGCTCCAGATGTTACAGATCGAGACAAAAGGACCGGCGGATAAACAACATCTTAATCTGTAACAACTAGCTGGGAAATTCAGGTCTTGTTGTTACAGACTGAGACAAACGGTGGCCGATCATTCCGATTTCCCTCTTGCGTAACTGTGCATAGTGTATATATACTGTGTTTACCGGTTATATACACGTGTTGCCCATCAGCTAAGGAGCCGCTGTGGACATCATCCTATCCAATTCGAGCGACAAGCCCATCTACGAGCAGATATCCTCGCAGGTCAAGACCCAGATCCTATCGGGCGCACTCGCCGCGGGGGCCAAACTCCCCAGCATTCGTGCGCTCGCGAGCGACCTAGGTGTGAGCGTCATCACCACCAAGCGCGCCTACGCCGACCTGGAGCAACTCGGGTTTATCTGCACCGTGCAGGGCAAAGGCTGCTTTGTCGCCGAGGGCAACCAGGAGCTCTTGCGTGAAAGCCAGCTCTGCCATATCGAAGAGCTGCTCGCGCAAGCGGCAGCGCAAGCCGACACCTTGGGCGTCACGCGCGACAAATTGCACGAGATGCTCGACCTGGTAGCCCCCGAAACCATGCAGTAGCCATCTGCAAGAAAGGCTATACCATGCAAAACCTGTTAGAACTCAAAGCCGTCTCGCGCCGGGTGAGCAACCGCTTTTCGTTGCGCGATGTCACACTTGCCGTAGAGCCCGGCCAGATTGTTGGCTTTGTGGGCGCAAACGGCGCCGGCAAGACAACGACCATCCGTGCCGCGCTCGGCCTCATAAAGATAGATGCTGGCGAGGTATGCCTGTTTGGGCAGCGCTGCGATGCCAATGCGCCCGATGAGCAACAACGTCGCACGCGCTCTCGCATCGGACTCGTGCTGGACACGTGCCCCTTCCCTTCCACGCTCAAGGTGACGGAGGTCGAGGCGCTCGTAGGTCCGGCGTACCCCACCTGGAACCACGACACCTTCGCCAGCCTCATCGACCGGTTTAGTCTGGACCCCAAGGCAAAGGTCAAGGACCTCTCCCGTGGCATGGGCATGAAACTGCAGCTCGCGTGCGCGCTCAGTCACAAGGCCGAGCTGCTCATCTTGGACGAAGCCACCGCGGGCCTCGATCCTATGGCGCGTGAGGAGCTGCTCGATGAGCTGCTCTCCTTTGTCGCCGACGGACAGCGCAGCGTATTGTTCTCGAGCCACATTACCTCCGATCTTGAACGTGCGGCAGACCGCGTCGCCTGCATCGATAATGGCTCGATCGTGTTCGATTTGCCGCGCGAGGACATTACCGACCGTACCGGCATCGCCCACTGCACCCAGGCGCAAGCTGCCGAGCTGATGGCTTGTGTCGAAGGCGCTCGCGCCACCCGTCATACCTACAGCGTTGACGTACTCGTACCCAACCGACGAGAAGCGCTCGAGGCCTTTCCCGAGATTCCCTGCGACCGGATCTCCATCGATGACTATCTGCGCCTTACGCTGAAAGGAACCTCCAAATGAAACGCGCCTTTATGTCCGAGACCGCCATCATGCGCTCGTTTCTCCCGAGCATCGCCGGCGTCGGCCTGTTCATATTCGTCGTGCTGACCCTTGCCAACGCATCGGATGGTGACTCTGGCATGAGCGCCGGCACCTGTGCGGTCAGCGCCATGTCGCCCATCATGATCATGAGCTCGCTGGCTGGCTACGATAACCAAAACGGCTGGGAGCGCTATCGGGCAACGCTGCCGTTCTCGCGCAAAGACATCATCTGCGCGCGATACCTGTGCATTATTGTCTTCTCGGTCGTCATGGCATGCGCGGCTACGCTTCTGAACATCCTCGCCCTTCCGTTCTTCGATCACATGGGCATCCCTTCGACAGGCCAGACGGCCTTTGAAATCGCGACCGCCTCGGCGGCGTCGATGCTCATCTCCCTCATGATGGTGTTTTTGGCACAGCCGATATTCTTTCGATTTGGACACATGGAGGCGCTGCGCCTATCCGTCGGCCTGTTTGCCCTGCTTGGCTGCGGCACCATGGCAATACTGAGCTCCTCCAACCCCATCAGCAACTGGCTCATGTCATTTGCCGGGGCAAATCCCGATCCCGCCGTCATCAGTTTCCTGTGCGCAGGAATTGCCGCCCTGGCGTTCGTGCTATTTGCAATCAGCTGCACCGTCAGCACCAAGATCTATCGAGCACGCGATTTGCAGCCGCAAGCGGTATCATCGGACGAGCGCCGTAGACCCGGCGTAGTCGTTCTTGAGGAGGCGCCACACCCGTGTCGTGGGTTGTTGCAGCGTTTGCATCGGCATTCTTTGCCGGCATCACATCAATTTTGGCCAAATGTGGCATCAAACACACCGATTCCGATGTTGCGACCGCCATCCGCACCTGCGTGGTGCTCGTCTTTGCTTGGATAATGGCGGGCATTTCCGGATCCATCGGAACCATTGGCAGCATCGCCGCCAAGTCTTGGCTGTTCCTCGTTCTCTCGGGACTTGCAACCGGCGCTTCGTGGATCTGCTACTTTAAGGCGCTCAGCATTGGAGACGTCAATAAGATCGTGCCGGTCGACAAGATGAGCACCGTACTCGCCGCGCTGATCGCTATTGTTCTCTTTGGCGAGACGAGCAATCTGGCCGTAAAGCTTATTGGGACGGCCGTAATCACCCTCGGCACGTTCCTGATGATTGAGAAGAGGCAGTCAGCTGGCGTGGACCAGAAGCAAGACCGGACCTGGCTCGTCTACGCCATCGGCGCCGCCGTTTTCGCGGCGCTCACGTCCATCCTTGCCAAGGTTGGCATCGAAGGCGTCGAGTCTAACCTGGCAACGGCGATCCGTACCTGCGTGGTACTCGCCATGGCGTGGGGGATTGTGACGGCCAAGGGAAAGCTGGAGCAGGTCGCACGCGTTGACCGATATGAACTCACATTTCTCGCAGCATCGGGCATTGCGACCGGTGCATCGTGGCTGCTCTACTACTACGCGATTGCCGCCGGGCAGGTAAGCGTCGTGGTGCAGGTCGACAAGCTCTCGATCCTTGTTTCGGTACTGTTCGCGCGCCTGGCCTTCAACGAAAAGCTGTCACATCGAAACGCCGTCGGCCTCGCCCTCATCGTGCTGGGCACCGCCGCACTCGCAATTTGGAAGTAAGACGCAGGGAACGAGAGCCTCGGCGCACCCGTGGTCACAATCGACTGTCCGCCAATACATGACAAATGACATATCCCCTGCCCGCGCTCAACGTCTTACAATAGAGATGTCACGGGCCTTGGCCCAATTTCGATCATCCAAGGGGATGTCTTTTTGGTCATTGTTCTTTAGGGAACGGTCAATCGCATAGAACCATGAAAACGGCCGACCAACGGCCGTGGTTTATTGCTCCGTTCCGCCTCCGTCATCTGCCAATTTGCACCTGATTGGAAAGAACAATGCAATCCCAGGAATCTCAATCCTTCCCAAAAGCTAGCAGCTTCGATACGGCACTCGTGCGCTCTAAGATCATGGGGCCCAATCCCCTCAAGCTCTGCGAAGAACTTCTTTGCGATGCTCGCATCCCCCGCGGCGCCCGCGTCTGCGACCTTGGATCGGGCACCGGCATTACCAGCGCCCTGCTTGCCCGCGAATACGGGTCTGACACCTACGCTGTCGACCTGTGGAGCGACCCCGAGGAGAACCGCGTGTTCTTCGATTCACTCGGTATTCCCCGCAACGCCATTCACCCTGTTAAAGCGGACGCCTCGCAAGGCTTGCCGTTTGAGCGCGACTTTTTTGATGCGGTCGTGAGCATCGACTCGTACAACTACTATGGCCGCGATCCGCATTACTTGGGCGAGCGCCTGCTCCCCTACGTAAAGCAAGGCGGGATGCTCTACTTAAGCATCCCCGGCATGGTCCGCGACTGCCACGACAATTTGCCGGACTGTCTGCTCCAGTCCTGGACACCCGAGCAGCTCGACTATATGCACGACATAGCCTGGTGGCGCACCATGATCGAGCCGACCATCGGCGTCGAGATTGTCTCGATGCAGCCCATGCTGTGCACCAACGAGGCATGGGCAGACTGGCTCGCCTGCGACAACGAGTACGCCGCGGGCGACCGCGCTGCCGTTGAAGCCGGCGCTCTCGAGTATCTCAACACCATCGCAATCGTGCTGAGGAAGTTCTAAACAACAGCCGCGCGAGACCGTAGATATACGGCCTCGCGCGGCTTTTTTCTTACCATGAGCTTTTAGCGAGCAGGCCCGTAGTCGTTACATCCTCACGCCGGGCTTGGGATGCTTGTACTGACCGTGGGAGGCCGTGCGTTTACCGCGTGAGATGGCAAACTTGGGACAGCAGTGCAGGCAACGGAGGCAGGCGGCGCACTCCGGCTTTGTCCAGACGGGAAGCCCGTCACGCATCTCAATTGCCGCCATGGGGCAGCGCTTGGCGCAGAGGCCGCAATCGATGCAGAGATCGTCATCGACAGCAAACTTGCTCGTCCGTTGCATGCGCGGCAGCCCAAACGCGTGATATGCGCACGATGCAAACAGGGGCACGCGATGGCGCATCATGTTGCCCGTACGCCGCGCCCGTACCGCTTCGACCACGGCATCAATCTGCGCCTCGGCAGCCTTGTTGATGCTCTCGACCTTTTGAGGATCTGACAGGTCGAAAACAGGCGTCCAGGTATCGGGCATCTTGACGCTCATCGCCGCGTCCAGCTCGAGCCCACGCTCGCGCAGCAAATCGCGGGCAAACTTCGCCGATTGGCCGGTCGTCGAGCCATACGTTGAGACATAGAACGTATAAGGTTGCCCGCTGCCCTTGCCGCCAACGGCAATCGACAGGTCGGCAGTCTTCAAAAACTCGATCATTGGCGTCGGCAAGCCCCAGGCATACACCGGGGCAACAAATCCAAGCTGACAGGGCCCTCCCGCCAAGGCAAGACGAAGGGACTCGGCATCAAAGCGCTCAATCGACATGACCTTATCGCCCGTTGCCGCTGCAACACGGCGCGCCACATGCTCGCTGTTTCCCGTCGCGCTAAAGTACAGAATCATTTCTTATCCCCCGAGCATTGTGCCGCGATAAAGCCGCGCTACTTGCGCAGCGGCTTGGGCAGCGGAATGCCGGCGGCGATGACGGCGGCGATAATCATGCAGACGATGCCCTTGAGCGGGAAGCATATGAGCAGCAGGCCCACGACCATGACGGGCTGGCGCATGACGGCGCCCATCGTCGAGGCGGTGCAGACGGCGACGCAAAAGACCGGATCGGCACCCGTGAGAACAGCAAGGCCGTAGCCCAAGCTCACGCCCGAGAAGATAACCGGGAAGAAGTGACCGCCGCGCCAGCCCATGTTGATAAGCGCGGGGGTCAGCATAGCCTTGACCAGACCGGTCGCGATAAGCACGCCGGCGGGGATGGTCAGGTAGGTTTCCATGAGGACATCGGCCTGGGTCTCGCCGGCAAACATGGTGTAGGGCAGAACCGTGCCACAAGCCGCAAGCACCAGACCGGCCAGCATGGCCTTAACGACGGGGCGCTCCCCTATGACATGGGCCAGTGCCTCGCTCGCGTGTTCGGAGACAAAGTACAGCCAGCCGCAGACCATGCCGATCAGCGCCAGAGGAATGAGCCACGCAAGCTCGAGGTTGCCCACCTCGGCAGCCTCGAACCTGGGCATACCCATGCCGCCGCCCACAAGCTGGCCGAGCAGCAGGTAGGTACCCAAACCGCCAGCGATCGCGATGCCGTAGACCACAGTCTTTTGCGCCTTGGGCAGCTTGATGGTGATCTCATCAGACGCGGAGTCCCCATCGCCATCGGCGCTGCCGGCGAGCGGGGCCACAAAGCCAAAGACGGGCGCGGTAAAGAGCGCCGTCAGGGCAGCTTGAGTGCCCAGCAGCGTGAGCTCCCTAAACTCGGCGCCAAAGCGGCGCATGCGGTCGCCGACCCAACTGCACAGGCCTGCGATAACGCCGGTCAGTCCGGCCTCCGGTCCAATACTTCCGCCAAACAGCAACGGCAGCAATGCCGCGAGCGACAGCTTGCCCAGGTTGTCGTACGGGTAGCGCCCGTCTTGCTTGACCTTAGCCATCACCTGGTCGAGGTCGTCGGTCTTGGTGCCCGTCACCTTTTCGTACAGACCGATCAGCAGGCCGCCCAGCAGGCAGACGAAAAACGGGTACGGTAAAAAGCCGAACGGGCCGCTCGCGAGCTCGGGCGAAGCGGCGCCCAGCATGTGCGGGATCTCGGCCCACAGATAGTCGATGCCGTGCTCCATCGCAAAGAAGAACAGCCAGACTGCGGCACCCGCGAATGCGCCGGTCACAGCCACGCTGACCAAAAACAACGCGCGGTTTTTAGGTTTGGCGAGGTTATCCATCGGGTCCTCCCGTGGTCAAAGTCGATAGAAATACGTTTTATTGTAGAGCGAGCGCTGCCCAGACGAGCCAACCATCTGCACCCCAAACGGCACCATTGGGTGCGATGCGTGCCCAATCTAGAACTTAACCATTGATGATCGAGGCAATCTCGTGCAAATCTTCGGCAAAGTAAATCCCCCGCTGGCGCTGCGGACTCGACAATCCCTTTTCAATCATGTGGCCGAGCAGAGCCTTCAGGTCGTTGTAGTAGCCGTCCAGGTTGTACAGGATGCACGGTGCGTTGAGATGCCCCAGCGACACGGCCGACATGACCTCGGCAATCTCCTCGAGCGTGCCCGTGCCTCCCGGGAAGGCGATGAACGCATCACCGAGTTCGATCATCTTTGCCTTACGCTCGGCCATGTCGCTCGTCACGATGAGGTCGTCAATGCCGTCGTGTTGGAACTCCGCCTCGATAAAAAAGCTCGGCTCCACGCCCGTCACGTGGCCGCCGGCATCGAGCACGCTATCAGCAAGCGCCCCCATCAGGCCCGACTTGGACCCGCCGTATACCAGTGCGTGGCCGTTGGCGCCGATCCACGTGCCGAGCTCTCGTACTGCAGGCAGAAACGCCGGGTCGTTGCCGACGCTCGCGCCCAGGTATACCGTGATATTCAATATTCAGTCCCTCTCGTCGTGACGCGCGGCGCCCGTTCTAGCACTGGCGTCGGCGATATTCGCGCACGCGGCGCGACAGATCGGCGAGCTCGTCGCGGTCGAGCTCTTCCAAATGCTCAAGATCGTCCATAAAGCGCGCCATGGTGTCTTTTTGGCGCATCTTGATGAGCGTATTGCAGTAGTTCACCGCCACGCCCGTGAGCATAGCGATGTAGAAAATGCTGATGACACTCAAGATGACGGTGATAGCACGAGCGACCGGCGTTTCTGCCGGGATATCGCCAAAACCGATCGTCGAGACGGTCTCAAAGCTAAACCAAAGGCCGTCGCCAAACGTAAGGGTCGTGGGCTCGGACAGCCAAACGGCAGTTGAGCACAGCAGGTAGAAGACGAGGAACAGGCCCGTGATACGCACGAAGCCCGCCTGGCGCAACACATCGGCCAGCGTCCTAAGCTTTTTCATCGCGACCCCTTCCGCGAGCAATCAATCACATTCGCTCGGTATTGTCCCACGCCTCCCTCGCAAACGGAACTAGTCATCGGGGACGTTCTTAAACGACTAGTCATTCAAGAACGTCCCCAATGACTATATCTGCTGGTTGGCCGTTTGACGGTATGTGGGCAAACGGGGCACCTGAGCTGGTATCCTTACGTGGTATTGTCTCGATTCGTTAGGATTGCCTGTGAAGCCTTTCGCCGTCCTTCGTTCAACTATATATCGCGCCCTGGCCATCGTGCTTGCCGTACTTACCGTACTGAGTGCCGCCATGCCCGCCCCCGTCTATGCCGACGACTCTGATCAGCAGGTCAAAACGGTGCGCGTCGGCTGGCTTGTCAGCAACGAGGGGTTCCAAGACGGCAACCCGGGCGAGCGCCTCTCGGGCTGGGGCTACGAGTATCTGCAAACCCTCTCGTACTACACCCCCGGCTGGCAATACGAATACGTCTCCGGCACCTTCACCGAGCTCATAGATATGCTCGAGGCGGGCGAGATCGACCTGATGCCCAACATCTCGTACTCCGAGGAGCGCGCGCAAAAGCTGCTCTATTCCTCCAACCCCGAGGGCACCGAGCACTACTACATCTACGCTAAGCCCGATCGCGACGATCTTTCCAAAGGCGACCCTCAGGCACTCCAGGGCCTTACCATCGGCTGCAACCCCGGCGTCATGCAGACGATCGTCGGCCAACAGTGGCTTGCCAGCGAGGGCATCGCCTGCACCTATAAAGAAATGCCCGGTGGTAGCGACCTCTTTGCGGCGCTCGCAAACGACGAGGTCGACGCCGTCATCATGAACGACACCATTTCGTCGCCCGATGCCTCGCCCATGTTCTACGTAGGCTCGAGCGACTACTATTTCGCCGTCCCCAAAAGCCGTCCCGACCTCATGGACGACATCAATGCCGCCATGGCGGCAATCACCCGATTCAACCCCCGCTACAATGACGAGGTCAAAGCAAATTACTCGGCCCAAAACAGCGGGTCATCATCACTTGACGGTGCCGAGACCTCCTGGCTCAAAGCAAACGGCAACACCATCACGCTCGGCTATCTTACAAACCAGCTCCCCTACTGCACGCAAAATGACGATGGCGAAATGGAGGGGTCGCTTGCCTCGCTCGCGACGACGTTGCACGACAAGTTTGGCATTAACGTTAAAACAGTCGCCATCGCAGACACCAAACAAATGATCAAAGCCCTTTCAGAAGGCACCATCGATGTCGCCCTGCCATTCTTTCGCGACTACTGGCTTGCCGAACAGGAAGAGGTCGTCCAGTCAAACTCGATGGGAACGGTTTTCCTGACTGCCATTCACAGCAGCAGCGACCTAAGCAAGGACCTCAAGAGCATCGCTTGCACAAAGGGTGCTATCGTCAACCGCTTTGAGCTCGAGAACCTGTTCCCCGACGCGACGGTAACCGAGTGCCCAAGCGGCAGCGAGGCGCTCAAGGCCCTCAATAAGGGGCAGGCTAGTTGCATCATTGTCCCCAGCACGCGTCTGGAAACCATCCGCGACACCTACGACATCGAAGATTTCGAAACGCAGGAACTCACCAACACAGCAGAGCTATCGTGCTTGATTTCGCGCGGCAATCCCCAGCTTTTAGGAATCATCAATAAGGGTATCGTCAATGCCGGCGAATCGCTCTCCGCGAACAGCTATTCCTCCGCATCGTATTCTGCGCAAGAATCGGACACGCTCCGGTTTCTCTACCGTAACCGCACCGCTATTGCCACCGTTATCATCTGCATTTTGCTGACCGGCATCGCCATCCTTGTCTGGTCGCTCATGAGAGCACGAACGGAGCGGGAAAAGGCAGATGCCGCCAACGCCGCCAAGACCGCGTTCCTCACGCGCATGAGCCACGACATCCGCACACCGCTCAACGGCATCTTGGGCCTTATCGAAATTGAAGAACTAAAAGAGGGCGATATACAGGTCGCCCGCGAAAGCCGCGCCAAGGCGCGCGTTGCCGCCAACTACCTACTCTCGCTGATCAACGATATCCTCGAGATGGGCAAAATCGAAGACCGCAAGATGACCCTCGAGCACGAGTCGTTCAACCTCAAAGAGCTCTGTGACGACGCGCTGGTACTGTGCAGACTCCGCGCATCGGACCGCGGCATTACGCTGCTCAACACCAGCGAGCCCTATGCCGTCGACCAGATCATGATCGGCAGCCCCACCCATATCCGCCGAATCATCATCAACCTGCTCGACAACAGCATCAAATACAACAAGCACGGTGGCACCGTCACCTTCTCTTCCACCGTCAAGCCGCTCGACAACGGGCGCGCACTCTTTTGCTTTACTGTCGAAGACACCGGCATTGGCATGACGCCCGAGTTTCTAAAGCACATTTACGAGCCGTTTGCCCAGGAGGGCAATGACGCCCGCAGCAAGTTCCAGGGAACCGGCATGGGCATGCCCATTGTCAAATCGCTTATCGACATGATGGGCGGCACCATCGAGATCTCAAGCGAACTCGGCGTGGGCAGCACGTTCAATGTCCAGATTCCGCTCGATATCGACAAGAACCCTCAGGCCCACATAAAGCTAGTTGAGGCAACGCCCAACTGCTCGCTCGCCGGCATGAGTGTCCTGCTCGCCGAAGACAACGACCTGAATGCCGAAATTGCCCAGACGCTGCTGGAATCCGAGGACGTCGCGGTAACCCGCGCGGCCAACGGCGACGAGGTTGTCGACCTGTACCTGTCGCATCCCGCCGGCAGCTTCGACGCCATCCTCATGGACATCATGATGCCCGGCATGGACGGCTACGAGGCAACGCGCGTGATTCGCCTGAGTGGCAAGCCCGATGCCGCCGACATCCCCATCATCGCGCTGACCGCCAACGCCTTTGCCGAGGACGCCAAGGCAGCGCGCGACGCCGGCATGAGCGCTCATCTGCCCAAGCCGCTCGATTTTGACAAGCTCAAAAACATTCTCGCCCGCATCAAGCAACACGGTCCCAGTTCGCTATAGTCTCTCCCCAAGAACCATGCCCGATTGGAAAGGAATCCCGCAATGTTTAGGCCTCTACGCCGAAAGAAGCGTGCTATTACCGACGAGGCAGCGCGCGAGCTGCTCGCTATCTGCAAGCGCGGCGTCCTTGCCGTCAACGGCGACGATGGCTACCCGTATGCCATTCCCGTCAACTACTTCTTTGACGCCGAGCACGACAAGATTTACTTCCACGGCAGCAAGGTCGGCCACAAGGTCGACGCTCTCAAGCGTGACGACAAGGTCTGCTTTACCGTCTACGGCAACGACTGGTACAAGGATGACGACTGGGCTCCCTACGTGCAGAGCACCGTTGTCTTTGGCCGTTGCCGCTTAGCGAATGACACTCCCGCATTTATCGAGGACAAGGTCCGTGAGCTCGCGCTCAAGTATTACCCCACCGCCGAAGAGGTCGAGGAAGAAATCGCCAAGGACATCAAGGGCGTTCAGCTGTACGAAATTACGATTGAGCATCTCTGCGGCAAGCAGATTCAAGAGAAGTAAGGCCTTAGAAGCAGGCTCTCGTAAATTGCAGTGCGCCCCGGTCCCAACCGACGTTGGGACCGGGGCGTATCCTTATGATTCGTCGGCGGCGATGTGAGCAAGGGCCTCAACAAGCTCCTGTGAACTCACGGGCTTACTCAGGTGCGCGTTCATGCCCGCCTCGCGCGAGAGCCTGCGATCGTCCGCGAAAGCATTGGCGCTTACCGCGATGATCGGCGTGGTCGTCGCATCCTCGCGATTGAGCGCTCGGATTTGGCGCGTGGCCTCGAGGCCATCGATACCGGGCATCATGATGTCCATAAGCACCACGTCGAACTCATACGGTGCGCTGGCGGCAAACGCCTCGACGGCAGACTCGCCATCCTTGGCATGCGTCACGATGGCACCGGCACGATCGAGCGTAAACTGCGCGATCTCGGCATTCAGGTCGTTATCCTCGACCAGCAAAACGTGCAGACCTTGGAGCGCATTGCCGACGCCCGCATCCACGCGAACGACCTGAGGAATCTCGGAGCGCTTACACTTCTTAAACGGCAGACGAATGGTAAAGGTCGTCCCCTGCCCTAAGGCGCTCATAAAGCTCATGGTTCCGCCCATAAGCTCGACCAGCTGCTTGGCAATGGAAGCGCCCAGGCCGGTTCCCGACGAAGCGCCTTCCACCTGCTGCTCCTCACGGCTAAACGGCTCATAGAGGTGCTGCTGGAACTCCTCGCTCATGCCGATGCCGTTATCGGCAATCGTGTACTCATAGACGGGGACGCCGTCCACCGGCTCCACCTCGCGACACACCAGACGAACGTAGCCGCCCTGCCGATTGTATTTGACGGCATTGCCGGCAATATTGACCAGCAAACGCTTGAGGTGCGTCACGCTTACTCGGGCATAGGGATGCTCAAGGCCCTGTTGGTCGCAGACGATCGTCACAAAGCGTTCTTCGGCCTGACGCTCGAGAATATCGCGCACCTCATTATTGAGCGCCACCAAGTTGGTGGGCACGGGGTCCAGGTCGACCTGGCCGCTCTCCAGGCGGCTCGTATCGAGCGCCTCGTTCGCAAGATCGAGCAGCAGCCCCGATGCCGTCCAGATCTTTGAGCGGCACTCGGTCTGCTTTTGCAAATCCTCCGCATTAGCGTCGCCCACCTCGACCATACCGCGGATGCCGTTAATGGGCGTACGCAGGTCATGGCTCATGCGGCGCAGGAACTCTGTCTTTGCGGAGTTGGCGGACGAGGCCTCGCGCGCAGCTTTTGCCAACTTGTCGCCGTAATCGCGCTCCTGCTGCAGCAGATCCGTCAGGTGCCTGCGATCGGCGCGGCGGCGCACCATCACCACTGCGGCAATAGCGCCGCCATACAGCACCAACACGCTTGCGACAACAGCGGCAACTGCCTCGAAATAATGCTGCGCCGGAGCATACGTGTACACGTAAAACTCTCGCGCTTTGCCATACGAGCCCAGATACCACTCACCCCCGACGTTAACCAGTCGGACCTCGCCAGCCGGGCAGCGTTCCTTAATACCGTCGACTATGAGTGAATCCGTCGCAGGCAACTCAAACACGCCCAATACGGTGGGCTCGACAGCATTGGTCGCAACAACCTTGCCGTCGTTTTCGATCACGATATCGCCGCTGTCGATGGTCTCGTAGCCATCGAGCAAGCCCTGCAGCTTGAGCGTGTTGCTCGCAACCGCCTTGGCGCTCTGGTGCCTCACCGCGACAACGATACCGTCACCGTCCTGACGGGCGACGCAACCAATGTCCGCGACCGAATCGTCCGCAAGTGTGATGCGAGCGGTATAAGACTTGAGCGGATAGCTCGCCACTTCCAGCACGGGTGCTTCTTTGAGATACGTTGCGAGTGACTCGTAGTTCACATCATCCGTCGAAGCCTCTGCCACCAGGTTACCCGACGCGTCCATCACGATGAGCGCGCTCACGTTAAACTGGTCAGTATATTGCTCCAGCGTGACACCATCCGCTGAGCCGTCGCGCTCCATGTCGCGCGCCGCCTCGCCGGCAATCTCCATAACGCGGATTAAGTTTTTTGTCGCGTAGGCGCTGTTGAACGCATCATAGGAAAGGCTCTGCGTCGCCACGTAGTCGACGACGTCCGCAAAACGTTTCTCGGCCTGAGCGGTCGTGTAGCCATAACTTGCCATACCGGCAACGACCGAAAGCGTTATGCCCAGCAGGGTGACAAGCGGCCACATCCACGCCACACGATTGCCCTGCTTCTCCGCAACGTGATCAGGCATATCGATCATGACAGCCCCTCCACATGCAAGAATGGCGAAGGGTCATCAAAGTACTTGGACACCAGGCGCTCCATGGTGCCGTCGACAAGCATCTCTTGGTAAGCGCGCGTGAGCTTGACGTCGATCCCGCGCGTATCGTTGATGTCGAAGGCGGTACCCAGACCGACCTCCAGCAGCGGTTCGTTTAGGATACGATATGTCACGCCATAGTCTTTCTCGTAGGTGAGCAGCGACGACTCGTGCGCGGCAATAGCATCGACCTGGCCCTCGACGAGTGCCGGATTCAGATAGGAGCGATCCGAGAAGCTGTACAGCTCCTTGATCTGCGGGACGTTTTCGTTCAGCCGATTGAGCAGGATTGTCTCGGGCTTGGTAGTGGACTGCACCGCCACGACCTTGTCCTCAAGATCGGCAAGCGTGTAGATGTCGCTCTCGGGATCGACCGCGACCACCTGGCGACTCGCCAGATACGGACCCGCCCAGCGATACTCGTCCTCGCGGCCCGTCATGCTAAAGCTGCCCATGACGCAGTCGAGCTCGCCGCTCGCCAGCATATCTTTCTTCTTTTCCCAGTCAATGAGCTGGTATTTTGGCTTGTAGCCAATGCGGGCCAGGGCTTCGGTCAGAATCTCGACGTCCAAACCGACCGTCTCGCCGTATTCGTCGCTATACACAAACGGCGGGTAAAGGTCGCTGCCGACGTTGAGGGTCTTGAGGCCATCGTCATCGCCTTTTGCCTGCGAGGCCGTGCTTTTTGCCGAAGAGGCCGAGGCGCCGTTACTCGACCCAGAGCAACCCGTTATCGCCACGCCAAATACACCCACTATCGCAAGCGCAAGCAATAACGTTATGGCAACCGGGCGGCGGGGTCCTTTCATCTAGCTCCTGACGGTCCTGTTTGTTGACAGCAATGGGCTAATAATAGCAGGCGGCATACGAGAACCGCCCAATGATTACGAACGCCTTACCATGTGGGGCCTTCTGGCCAATCTGACCAAAAGGCCCCTATACACAGAGAACGTTTGCTATGCATTAAAAACGTAACGATCCAGGCGGTCGCACGCCTCCTTTACGCGCGAAAGCGGCAGCGCCAGATTCACGCGAATGTGGCAGGGACCATGGAACGGACGGCCGTCCTGATAGCCCACGCCCACGCGCGCACCCTCGTCGAGCAACCATTGAATGTCGCGACCGTGTGCACGGCACCACTCCGTGCAGTCCAGGAACACCATATAGGTGCCCTGCGGGCGCGAATAGGTCACGCCCTTAAAATGCTCGTCAACGTAATCGCAGAAGTAGTCGACGTTGCCCTTGATGACCTCGTTGAGCTCGTCCACCCACTCGTAGCCTTGCGGCTGGTAGGCGCCGATGAGCGCATGCATCGAGAGGACATTCATCTCGTTGTAGTGGGTCTTGTTGGACACGGCGCACACGCGGTCGCGCAGCGTCTCGTTGTAGATGATATGGTAGCTGCCAACCAGGCCCGCCAGGTTAAAAGTCTTGCTGGGCGCATAAAGGGCGACCGTGCGCATGCGGGCGTCCTCGCTCACCGACTGCGTCGGAATGTGCTTGTGCCCGGGACGGATGATGTCGGACCAAATCTCGTCCGAGATCACCACGCAATCGTGCCGGCGATAGATGTCCATGGCGCGCTCGATCTCGTCGCGCTCCCACACGCGGCCGCAGGGATTGTGCGGCGAGCAGAAGATCGCGGCATGGATGTGGTTTTGTGCGAGCTTGTGCTCCATGTCCTCAAAGTCCATGCGCCACACGCCTTGCTCGTCGAGCTTCAGCGGGCTATGGACTATACGGTAGCCCGCAGCCTCGATGGACTTGGTAAAACCGATGTAGGTGGGGCTGTGGACCAACACCGCGTCGCCCGGCTGAACGTACGCGCGAAGCGTCGATACCACACCGCCCAGCACGCCGTTTTCATAGCCGATATGCTCGGGAAGCAGGCCCTCGACGTCATTGCGGCGACTCTGCCATTCGATGATGCGATCGAAGTACTCGGCACGCGGATCAAAGTAGCCAAACATAGGGTGCTGGGCGCGCTGAATGATGTGTTCCTGAACCGTGGGCACGGTGGCAAAGTTCATATCGGCCACCCACATGGGGATGCGGTCGAAGCCCTCGTCGGGTACGTTTGGCGCCATGCCGGGGATCTCACCCCAGGAGTCAACGGCAATGGCGTCCATACCGTGGCGGTCGATGATTGAGGTGAAGTCGTATTTCATGCTGAGCTCCCGTGCAAAGCGGATTGTTTTGGTAGGCGTTATTGTCCACCAGCGTGGGCGGTTTTGGCGCGGAGTTTGGCGCTTAATTTGACGGGTGCGGACGAATGGCTGGTTAGTCTTGTGCGTCGTTGACGGCGACTACGGTTAGCTGGGTTTCATCGACCGTAAAAGATATGTCGAGTCCGGCGAAGGCCAGATGATAGACGCGGTTTGGCTCGTGCTTGCTGCCCGCGCGGCGCGGATCTTGGCGTAGAACCTCGACCAAGCCAGAAATCTTTGCGGGCGGGACCATATCCTGCAGAGCTTGCGGAAACTCAACATCGAGCTCTTGCCACGGAACGTCCTCAATCCAGCCGCCGGTCGCATCCGAGTGGCAATCCGCAAACGGGATGTAGGGCTTAATGTCGTAGATGGGCGTGCCGTCACGCAGGTCGGCCCCCAGCACATGGATGATGGGGCCATCGTCGGTGAACTCGACACGATCGAGCTTGACGCAGGTGAGACCGATGGGATTAGGGCGAAACGGGCTGCGCGTGGCAAAGACGCCCACACGCTCGGCTCCACCCAGGCGCGGCGGACGCACGGTCTTCGACCATTTTGCGTTGGTACCGGATCTGTCCTGCGTTTTGGCATCGGCGGCTATGTCCTTAGCCGTGCCGCCGGGCGTTCCGTTTTCGAAGCGCCACAGCAGCCACAGGTGAGAGAAGGAGTCCAGACCCTCAACCGCTGCATTGGAGGCAAATTCCGACTCAAAAACGATGCGTCCCTGCAGATGAGGCGCCAAAAAGCTGTTGCGCGGAATGCCGAACTTCTGCGGCAGGTCGGTATGTATGTGTGCAATAGGTTCCATGCCGGTCATTGTACGGCATAGAGGCATGGGACGTTGCGCGCAATTCTTCGCCGCGGTCCCCCGTCATGCAACCAACGGTTGCTTGGAAGGGCACCTGCTGCCGCGTATGCTTAAGCCATCAACCAGCAGAAAGGAGCCGCTATGGCCTTTGCAGAAAAGCTCATTGCCATCCGTCGCGCCCATCACCTTACCCAGGAGCAGCTCGCCGCCAAGCTCTTCGTCACACGCCAAGCCGTCAGCCGTTGGGAGCGCGACGAGGTCACCCCGGGCATCGACATGATGAAGCTCATTGCCGCCGTAACCGGAGAGCCGTTGTCCCACCTGCTCGAAATGCCCGAGCATTATTGCCAGAGCTGCGGCATGATACTCACGCCCGACGACTGCGGCACCGATGCCACGGGCGCCACGACCGACCATTACTGCAAGTGGTGCTACGACCACGGCAAGTACACCTACGACACCACCATGGAGGAGATGATCGAGGATTGCGCCCCGCGGCTGGCGCAAAACACCGGCATGTCGCTCGACGAAGCCGTCTCGCTCATGGGCGCCGTCCTGCCGCAACTGGAGCGCTGGCGCACCGTGCAGGAAAACGAGGAGCGCTACGGCTCCGAAGCGCGGGTGCGCTATGGCGACGAGGCTATCGATGCAGCAAACGAAACGTTACTGGACATGGATCCACAGACATGGAACGACATGAAGGAACTTGAACGCGCTATTCTGGGCCAGCTCTCGATTGCCATGGGCGACGGCGAACCGGATGGAAGCGAGGCTCGCAAGCTTGTCGCGATGCACCGTCGATGGATTGGCCTTAACTGGGGACACGAGCCCCAAGACGAAGCATACCTGGGCCTCGCCCACGGCTATCTTGCCGATCAGCGCTTTGTTGACTACTACGACAAGCCCTGCGGCACCGGAGCCACGGCGTTTCTGATCCAGGCCATCGAGTCGTCGTTGACGTGCGCATAGACCGCGGCTGCTTTGGGTATTTCAATCGAAACCTCAACCGATTGGAGACCCATGGCTACTAATCATGAGCTCACGCTGTACGTTATGACCGGCTGCCCGTATTGCATAAAAGTCAAGCGATTCCTTGCCGATAACGGCGTGACCATTCCCGAGCGCAATATCTCGACCGATACCGAGGCCGAGCAGACGCTCATCGCCGTCGGCGGAAAACGCCAGGTTCCCTGCCTGTTCATTGATGGCAAACCACTCTACGAGTCGAGCGACATCATCGCGTGGGCACAGGAGAACCTACTCTAACACTCGCGTTGCGACCGGCTCGCCCCAACCTATACGACCCAAACATGTACGCCAGCATCCAAAGTCGACCATTTCCGACATCTTTGGATGCTGGCGTACAGCTTTGGGTAGCCATGGACGCTCTTAGCCGGCTAATTGTTTGAGGCGACCTTTGGATTATGGCTGTTTGACGCCTCTGGAAAGGTTTCCGAGAGGGCTGTGGTCAAAATAGGGCAAATATGAGTACTGCTACCTGTTTAGTAGCAGCGATTTTGATCACTTCAGGAACTATTCAACGTTCCACTCGGTAGCGCGCAGAGATGTGGTGTAAGAGGCGGGGCATGCCCCGCCTCTTCTCTTTCTTGAAAGGGAGGGGACACCGCCTAGAATTCGTCGTTGGAGTAATGAAGGTGACGAATGGA
>DBGDDN010000044.1:0-5325 GCA_048343195.1 Collinsella sp. | reverse complement strand
TCGCGGGCCGGGGGATTCCGGCCCCTCTGGGGTTGCCTACCCGGATTCGCGCCTCAGGACTCAGCGCAACGCGTTGCGCTGAGTCCTGAGGCTGTTGCAATGAAAATGAGAATCAAGGGGACTATCGGCAAGCGAGGAGCAATTAAACAAGTTGGTTGATAATTGCATGAAAGCAGATATACTACAATTGATTAGATAGAGGAGGTTTCTGCATGGACGTTATTAACAAAGATCTCTTGGAGCAGCTGAAAGAGTTTCAGGAAGAGGGCGTCGTGGTAGAAGTGTTCGACTTTGAGGACTACATGGATAAATTCTGCCATTAGTTTCGGAATTTACTCGCCTCGCTTAAAGGAGAAGTCGATTATCGATTTCTCCTTTTTTAATTAAAGATATTTTTGAACTACATGCTCTTAGCACAGGTTGGCCTCTCAGTAAACTGGGAGGTTGCTTTGGCTAGTTAGAGATATGTGAACGTCCGTTAGACTGAATCTCAGGGTAGAAGGGGCCTCCAGTGTCCAGATCAACAAGGCAATGCTGCGTTTCGGCTAATAAGAACGATGGCTTTTTGCGTGTGGCGGCGGCGTCGCCGCAGATTCGCGTGGCCGATGTCGAGGGCAATGTCGAGGTTGCATTGGCGGCTGTTCGCGAGGCTGCCGAGCGCGGCGTTCGCGCGCTGGTGCTGCCCGAGCTCAACTTGTGTGGCTATACCGCGGCCGATCTGTTCCATAACCGCACATTACTGCATGCCTGCGAGGCTGCTTTGGTGCATATCCTCGATGAGACTCGTGAGCTGCCGATTGTCTTTACCATCGGTCTTCCCGTTGCAGTTGCCGAGAATATCTACAACTGCGCCGCCGTGTGCTGTGTGGGCGAGCTTTTGGGCCTCACGGCCAAGAAGTATCTGCCCAACTATGGTGAGTTCTATGAGCGTCGCTGGTTTGCTCCATCGCCTGCGGATCCCGTGTGGGTCGAGTTTGCCGGTCAGGGTCCGGTTCCGCTGGGTTCGGGGCTTGTCTACCGCTGCTGTGATGAAGGTGCCGAGGATATGGTGCTGGGCGTTGAGGTCTGCGAGGACCTGTGGGTGCCGGCGCCCCCTTCGACCGAGATGGCGCTTGCCGGTGCGACGGTGATTCTCAACCCGTCGGCCTCGGACGAAATCATCGGTAAGGCAGACTATCGCCGCAGCCTCATCTCTAACCAGAGCGCACGCCTGTACTGCGCCTATGCCTATGCGGACGCGAGCGAGGGCGAGTCCACGACCGACATGGTCTTTGCGGGCGAGAACCTCGTCTACGAAAACGGCTCTAAGCTGGCGGCGACGAAGCTCCTTACCTGCGATATGGCGGTTGCCGATGTTGACCTCGACCGTCTGGTTGCCGAGCGCCGTCGCTCGACGACGTGGACGCGCGCGGACGATGCGCCGGAGGCCACAACCGTTGAATTTTCGTTTGAGGGCGTGCTGGCAGACGAGCCTGTCCTGCGCGATGCACTCGACATTGACCGTGTCTTCCCCCGCGCGCCCTTTGTGCCGGCTGACCATGGCGATCTGGCCGAGCGTTGCGAGACGATCCTCAATCTGCAGACTGCGGGCCTCAAGACCCGCCTTGCCCATACGGGTACCAAGGCTGCAGTCATCGGCCTTTCGGGTGGCTTGGACTCCACGCTGGCACTGCTCGTGACAGTTCGCGCCTTCGATGCACTGGGGCTGCCGCGCACCGGTATCACGGCCGTGTCCATGCCCGGCTTTGGCACGACGCATCGTACCAAATCGAACGCCGAATCGCTCGCTCGCGACCTGGGTGTGAGCTTCCGCGAGGTTTCGATCCACGCGGCTGTGGAACAGCACTTCAAGGACATTGAGCACGATTCGGCCGTGCAGGACGTGACCTACGAGAACAGCCAGGCCCGCGAGCGTACGCAGATTCTGATGGACTTGGCCAACCAGGCTGGCGGTTTTGTCATCGGCACGGGCGACCTGTCGGAGCTGGCGCTCGGCTGGGCTACCTATAACGGCGACCACATGAGCATGTACGCCGTCAACGCGAGCGTGCCCAAGACGCTCGTGCGTCATCTGGTGCGCTATGCCGCCGATGTCTTTGGCGGGCGTATTGCCGAGGTCTTGCTCGACATCCTCGATACGCCGGTGTCCCCCGAGCTTCTGCCGCCCACGGGCGATGGCGAGATTGCACAGAAGACCGAGGATTTGGTGGGCCCGTATGAGCTGCACGACTACTTCCTCTACTACCTGCTGCGTTTTGGCTTTGAGCCGGGCAAGATCTACCGCATGGCGCTCAAGAGCTTCGAGGGCGTCTACGACGCCAAGACCGTCCACACGTGGCTACGTACGTTCTACCGTCGCTTCTTTGCCCAGGAGTTTAAGCGCAGCTGCCTGCCCGATGGTCCCAAGGTGGGTTCGGTGACGCTCAGCCCGCGCGGCGATTGGCGTATGCCGAGTGACGCTAGCTCGCGCCTGTGGCTTGCGCAGATCGACGCGCTCAATCCAGTTGACTAAGGTTGGCTAAATTGAACCAATACGGGGGTTGCAAGCGTTACACTTTTGCAATCTGATGGCCCGTATCGCGCGGCGCTCTTGTCGGAGCGCCGCGTTTTTTATATCGAAAGGTGGCACCATGCAGGCATCGCAGCGTCTCGACCGCTTTGGCGCGGAGGTCTTCGCCTCGCTCAACAACAAGCTTCTCGCGCTGAAGGCTCAGGGCAAGACCATTTACAACATGAGCGTGGGCACGCCCGACTTTAAGCCGTACGACCATGTGGTCGAGGCGCTCACGCAGGCAGCCCAAGATCCCGAGATGTGGAAGTATGCCCTGCGCGACCTGCCCGAACTCAAGCAGGCCGTGTGCGATTACTATGAGCGTCGCTTTGGCGTTTCGGGCATTACGCCGTCTATGGTGCAGTCGTGCAACGGCACGCAGGAGGGGGTGGGCCATTTGGGCCTTGCCCTGCTCGATCCGGGTGACACCATTTTGGTTCCCGATCCGTGCTACCCGGTCTTTGAGGCGGGTGCCAAGATCGCCGATGCCAAGCTCGAATACTATCCGCTGGTTGCCGAGCACAATTACCTGCCCTATGTGGCGGGTATCGATCCCGAGGTTGCCGATCGTGCCAAGTACATGATCGTGTCGCTGCCCGCGAACCCGGTCGGCTCGGTGGGCACGCCCGAGGTCTACGAGGAGATTATCGCCTTTGCCCGCGAGCATGATCTGTTGATCGTCCATGATAACGCGTACTCCGACATCGTGTTTGACGGCGAGCCCGGCGGCAGCTTCTTGCAGTATCCCGGTGCGCTTGAGGTGGGCGTGGAGTTCTTCTCGCTTTCCAAGTCGTTTAACGTCACCGGTGCCCGCATCGGCTTTTTGGTCGGTCGCGAGGATGTGGTCTCTGCCTTTGCCAAGCTGCGCAGCCAGATCGACTTCGGTATGTTCTTCCCGATCCAGAAGGCTGCTATCGCCTGCCTGAACGGTCCGCGCGATGAGGTCGAGGCGCAGCGTCTGAAGTACCAGGAGCGTCGCGATGCCCTGTGCGACGGTCTTGAGGGCCTGGGCTGGGAGCGTCCCAACGCGCATGGTTCTATGTTTGTGTGGGCCAAGCTTCCCGGCGGTCGCACCGATTCCATGGCGTTTAGCGAGGAGCTCATGGAGAAGGCCGGCGTTGTGGTGACGCCGGGCGCGAGCTTTGGCCCTTCGGGCGAGGGGCACGTGCGTATGGCACTGGTCCTGCCGCCCGATCAGATCGCTTTGGCTGTCGAGGCCATTCGCGAGGCGGGCCTGTATTAGAAAGCTATTTCGCCTCGTCAATAGCTCGAAACCGATTTCGTGCAGTTATTTTACGAATCCTGCAAACAATTTCGGTAAACGGTCGATTTTTGGCTGCGAATAGGAGCATAATCAAAGTCCCGATTGGATGTATTGGGATTACGGCAAGCCGCTCGGGTCGTCCTGGGCGGTTTGTTTGTGGAGAGAGATGGGAGTTTGTAATGGTTAACGAGAAGAAGGTCGCTATTGTCGGCTGCGGTTTCGTCGGTTCGTCTTCGGCGTTCGCACTGATGCAGAGCGGTCTGTTCTCCGAGATGGTCCTCATCGACGTGGACAAGAATCGCGCCGAGGGCGAGGCCCTGGACATCGCGCACGGCATGACGTTTGCCGAGCCGATGAAGATCTACGCTGGCGATTACTCTGATGTCGCCGACGCCGCTATGATCGTCGTCACCGCTGGCGCTGCCCAGAAGCCCGGCGAGACCCGCCTGGACCTGGTCAACAAGAACGTCAGCATCTTTAAGTCCATTATTCCCGAGATTAAGAAGTCCGGCTTTGACGGCATCCTGCTGATCGTCTCTAACCCGGTTGACGTTCTGACCTATGCCGCCATCAAGATGTCCGGCCTGCCCGAGGGCCATGTCATCGGCTCCGGCACCGTGCTCGACACCGGTCGTCTGCAGCAGATGCTCGGCGCCCACGTCGAGGTCGATCCGCGCGACGTTCAGGCCTACGTCATGGGCGAGCACGGCGACTCCGAGTTCGTCGCTTGGTCCAGCGCTCAGGTTGCCGGCGTGCCGCTGAGTACCTTCTGCGAGCTTCACGGCCATCTGGAGCATGAGGCTGCCGAGAAGCGTATCGCCGAGGACGTCAAGAACTCCGCCTACACCATCATCGAGAAGAAGCACGCAACCTACTATGGCGTTGCCATGGCCGTTAAGCGTATCTGCACCGCTGTTATGCGTGACGAGCAGACCGTTCTGCCCGTTTCCTCGCTCATGGTGGGCGAGTATGGCCTGTCCGATCTGGCCATCTCCATGCCGACCGTCGTCGGTCGCGACGGCGTCGTCTGCCGCGTCCCTGTGCCGCTGAACGAGTCCGAGCAGAGCGAGCTCACCGCTTCTGCCAAGGCCCTCAAGGACATCATCGACAGCGTCGATTTCTCCTGCTAAATCGAGCTCGCTAGAGCGAAAAGCTACAATGAAGGCGTCCGGGTCAACGCGGCCCGGGCGCCTTTTTGGTGCAAAGTAACCTGACCCCAATGCACCATAGTTGATGGGAGGGCCATGTCGGATTCGCCTAATTTTTTGACCTATGCCCAGACGGCGTTTGATCCGTTTGAGGAGCGGCCGTTCTGCGCGGTGGATAGCCTGGTCTTTGCGTGGTTGTCCTATTTGCGTTTGCCGGGTGATATGGCGGAGCTGACGAACTGGTGTTAGCGCCGGAATAATTTAGCCAAATATAGTCGGCCGAGATTGACCAATCCCGGCCGACCCATTTTAGCCAACACGCCCGCATCTATGACTTTCCTATCGCATTCCTACATCCCCTC
>DBGDDN010000043.1:0-5965 GCA_048343195.1 Collinsella sp. | reverse complement strand
CCGTTCCTTCAACTGGGAAAACGGCGCCCCCGGGGCCCGGATGGGGCCTCGGGGGCGTTCGGCTAGCTGCGGGAACGGCCTATTTGCTCAATGTGTTCGGCTGAGATCGGAAATCAACCAGAAGTCCACTGGCAAACTTGACCAAAAGGATAAGTTTGGGAAGTTTCGCAAGGGCCGAGAGTTGAACAAGTGGGGCGCCGGCTCCCTTCGAAGCGACCGTGAAACGATGTGGTTCCCCCTGATCGCCCCAGACGGCTCAGAGGTTTACCCCATTAGAAACGACGGCTTGGAGGGGCGATGGCGTATGGGGGCCGACAATTCCCTCATAAAGGCCGTCCTTAAAGATCCTGAAAATGCCTACTGGGAACTGGCTCCGTACGATGAAGGCGTGGTTGTTGATGGAAAGGCGGAGCGCTGGAAGCCCTACGAGAAAATCCGCGATGAGAAGAAGTCGTTCGGCTGGAACACCTGGCTCGACGGCTACGGCACGAATTCCGATGCCACAGCAGAGCTGAAAGCTATCTTCGGGTCCAAGGTGTTCGACACCCCAAAACCAGTTGACCTCGTAAGATGGATTGTCTCGCTCGCGTATGACGACGGCGCCCTCATCCTCGACTCCTTCGCAGGATCGGGCACGACGGCGCACGCGACGCTCTCCCTGAACAGCGAAGACGGAGGTGGCAGGCGATTCATCCTGGTCGAGATGATGGACTACGCCGACACCACTACTGCCGAACGCGTGCGCCGCGCCATCCATGGCTACGACAACCTGACACCCAAGCTTTCCAAGAATGCCCCACGTCACTTTGACGGTATGGGCGGCGGCTTCTCCTACTACGAGCTCGGCCCGGCACTGTTCGATGATGACGGTGGCGTCGCCGAGGGCGTCGCCGTCTGCGACCTCATGCGATACGTGTGGTACTCGGAGACGAAGTCGCCGTACTCCGACCGCACCACCGAGCACCCCTACCTCATGGGCGAGGTCGATGGGACCGCCTACTACCTCGCGTACCGCCCCGACGGCGAGGTGACGCTCGGGTACGACCTCCTGGCCGAGCTGCCCGTGCGCGGCAACCCCACGGTCATCTACGCCAGCCGGTGCGTGCTGCCCGCCGAGGAGCTCGAGCGCCTGAGCATCCGCTTCAGGCGCGTCCCGGACCAGATTGCGAGGATGTAGGACATGGAACTTAAGAGATACCAGGAGCGCGTCCTCGGGAACCTGAGGAGCTACATCGGGCGCTACGCGCACTACCGCGATGCCCGCCGTGCCTACGACGGCCTGCTCGCCGCCGGCGGCGTGACCGCCGGCAAGAACGGCGTCCCCGCCTACGCCGACGAGCTCGGCGGGGTCCCCAAGGTCTGCATCAAGGTGCCGACAGGCGGCGGCAAGACGTTCATCGCCGCGAATGCACTCGGCGCCATCTGCGACGGCCTGCCCGAGCGCCCCGCGGACGTCGTCGTCTGGCTCGTGCCGCGCAAGGAGATTCTGAGGCAGACCTACCGCCAGCTCTTCGACCCGGCGAACCCGCTGAGGATGGCAATCGACCGCGACTTCGCGCACCGCGTGGAGGTGCTGGACAAGGAGGACGGCCTGCGCGGCCGGGGCTTCTCGCGCCTCACCGTCGAGGACCAGTTGACCGTGTTCGTGCTCTCCTACGACTCGTTCAAGAAGACGAGAACGGATCGAAGGGCGTACCTCGAGAATTCAGCTCTCGCCCCGCTCGCTGCCTACCAGAAGACCTCCGGGCAGGCGGTTGAGGTCGACGGCGCGGACGACACGGCCCTCATCACCGCGCTCGCCGGCACGAACCCAATCGTCATCGTGGACGAGAGCCACCATGCCAAGAGCGACTTGTCACTAGGCATGCTCAGGAACCTTAACCCCCGATTCGTCCTGGAGCTCACGGCGACCCCGCGCCCCGGCTCGAACGTCATCAGCCGCGTGAAAGCTTCGGAGCTCAAGGCCGAGCAGATGGTCAAGCTCCCCGTCATCGTCTACCGTCGCCACGACAAGTTCGACGTCATCCAGGACGCGTTTTTGCTCCAGCGCCGCCTAGAGCAGGAGGCCCGCGCGGCTGAGGAGGCCGGCGGCGGCTACATCCGGCCCATCGTCCTGCTACAGGCCGAGCGGCGCGGCTCCGACGATGCGGAGACGTACGGCAGACTCAAGGCGAAGCTCGTGGAGGCGGGCATCCCAGCCGAGCAGATCGCCGTCCGCACCGGCGACGTGGACGAGCTGGGCGACGCCGACCTCATGAGCCGCGCGTGCCCCATCCGCTACATCATCACCGTGGAGGCGCTCGCGGAGGGATGGGACTGCCCGTTTGCCTACGTGCTCGCCACGGTGGCCAACAAGAGCAGCAAAGTGAGCGTGGAGCAGCTGGTGGGGCGCATCCTGCGACAGCCGTACGCGCGCAGGAGCGCCGTCCGGGCGCTCAACATCTCCTACGTGCTCACGTCCTCCGCCGACTTCAACGACACGATCGATCAGGTGGTCGCGGGCCTCAACGGCGTGGGCTTCTCCAAGCACGATGTCGCGCAGAGCGCGCTCGTTCCGCCCGCACCGCCGGCGCCCCCTGCCGCCGAGCTGCTCTTCACCGGTGACGGGCCGGCGCCGGACGGGGCCGGCGAGGCCGACTCGTTTGACGACTTCTCGTTCTCGCTCGAGTATCCGACCGGCGACGCGGCCGGCACTCCTTCCGAAAGCGCGGAAATCGAACCCACTGCGAGCGACGGCATCGGGAGGATCATCAAAGACGCGGAGCGCATGGAGAGCGAGTTCGAGGAGCGCAGCGCGGCGGGCGACGGCCACGCCCCCAGCTCCTCCACGGGGATAGGAGAGGCTACGAACGAGTACAAGATGAGGCCGCAGGTCTCCGAGGGGCTGGCAGACCTCGCCATCCCGCAGTTCCGCTGCCTCCAGAGGGCCGGCCTCTTCTCGGATGAGGAGAGCCTGCCCTTCGACCGGCGCATGCTGCTCGAGAACTTCGACCTCGCCGCCTGCGGCACCGCTGCCGTGACGTTCGACTCGAGCGGCTATGTCGGGGCGCGGCAGGTTGACGTGAGCGAGGACTCCGACGAGCTCAAGGTGAAGCAGCTCGGAGACCAGCAGGCCGCCGACATGAGGGGCCTCTTCTCGCGCTACTCCCCGGAGTCCAAGCGCAACGCCATGCGCGACGGCCTCATCAACTGCATGTCTTCGGTGTTCCGTAACACCTACGGCGACCACGGCCTCAGGGTCTTCACCGAGCGCGCCGTCTCACAGATGGATTCCGAGCAGGTGGACGCCTACTTCGACAACGCCTCCGCCTACGCGCGGGCCATCGTGAATGCCGTGCAGAAGCTCGCCGGCCAGCATTGCCGCGCGCAGTTCGACAAACGCCTCGCCTCGGGGTCGATCGAGCTCGAGCCGTGCTACCGGCTTCCCTCCTCGCTCGTGCAGATGAACCCGCTTACCATCTACGACCGCACCCTCTACGCGGCCGAGGACGGCGACATGAACGGGCTGGAGCGCGAGATGGCCGAGACGCTCGCCAACAGCGCGAGCATCCGCTGGTGGCACCGCGTGGACGAGGCCAAGAAGGGCGTCGAGTTCTGCATCAACGGGTTCATCAACCACTACCCGGATTTCCTGGCCATGACCGCGGGCGGCCGCGTCCTCGCCATCGAGACCAAGGGCGAGCAGCTGAAGAACGATGACAGCCGCGACAAGCTCAGCCTGGGCTCCCGCTGGGCGATGATGGCCGGCTCCCGGTACCGCTACTTCATGGTCTTCGACCACGACGCGATAGACGCCGACGGGTCGTATACGCTCGCGGAGTTCAGGGAGATCCTGGCGGAGATGGAATAGGCGTCGGGATGTTCGACAGGCATGAGTTCAGGTTCTCCTTCCCCGACGACGAGCACCTTGCTCTGCTCGGCGCGGCGCAATGCGTCTTCAGCTCGAATTGCGGGCTCATCATCGAGGGGATTTTTAAGATGGACCCCGAGGAGAGCTGGAAGACCTGCTCGAGCGGTTCCGGCAGCAACACTAGACGAGAAGGCGGGTTGATGATCACATGACAGCTTGGATGATACGCGCGGGTCGCGGCGGCGCCCGTGCCGCCGAGTGGCTCGAGGCCGGGAAGGTCGGCATCGACTGGGACTTCGGAGGGGTGGACATCGCCTCGATGTCGCGCGACGAGATGAAGGCCGCCTACGCCGAGGCAAATGGTGAGACGAGCGGCAGCAAGGTGGGCTCGGCCGCCGGGCAGGCCTACCGCTTCGCGCGCGACATGGCTGAGGGCTCCACCGTGGTGATGTACGACCCCTCGACGCGCCTCTACCACGCGGGCGAGGTGGCCGGCCCCTGCATCGCCGCGGCAGGTGAGGGCGTCACCTACGAGCGGGCCGTGCGCTGGCAGCGCGAGGCCCCGCGTGATCGGCTCTCAGCGGCCTCCCGCAACTCGCTGGGCTCGATCATGACGATCTTCCAGGTGGGGCCGGACGTGATGGCGGATTTGGCCCGCGCCTGGGCTCCGGGTGTGGCAATGACGGGTGCTGCCGACGGCACCCCCGAGGAGGACGCCGGCGAGGCCGATGAGGCGCGCTACGCGACCTTCGACGACGGCATCGAGCGCATCAAGGACCGGGTGCTCGCCCTCGGCTGGGATGAGATGGAGGAGCTCACGGCGGGCCTGCTTCGCTCCATGGGCTACCACGCTCGCGTGATGCCGACAGGCCCGGACGGCGGGCGCGACGTGGTCGCCTCGCCGGATGCGCTCGGTCTGGAGAGCCCGCGCATCGTCGCGGAGGTGAAGCACCGCAAGGGCGCCATGGGGACACCTGCCATCCGGTCGTTCATCGGCGGGTTGCGTGCCGCCGACCGCGGGCTCTACGTTAGCACGGGCGGCTTCACCCGCGAGGCCCGCTACGAGGCCGACCGCTCGAACGTGCCGGTGAGGCTGCTCGACCTTGACGGCTTCGTGCGCCTCTACGTGGAGTCCTACGAGAGGGCGGACGAGGACACCCGCGCGCTGCTGCCGCTCGTACGCATCTGGTGGCCGGCGTAGGGCCTGCCACACCGTCATCGCTTTCCCAGGAGGTCAACATGTCAGACAAGAAACCCAGCAAGCCAGCTCCGAGGCCCGAGCCCGCGGGCTCCCACGAGGTGCGCGGGGACACCCGAGGCTCCCACACGACGATTTTGCCCGAGAGGAAGGGCGGGAACAAGAGGTGAGCAAGAAGAAGAGGGCTGCCGAAGAGGAGGCCCTTCATGACGACTCCGACCGCATAACCGCCGAGTACCTCGCCCGTCTCGCGCTCGAGAGCGTGCGGATGGAGGACTCCCGCGGCGAGGGACTCACCGGCTACGCGGGGCACCTGATGACGGCGCTATCGATAATCGTCGTCGCACTCGTCACGGTCGCGGAGCCGCTATTCTCCTGCTTCTCGTCCGTCTGGCAGAGGGAGATTCTCCTCGCCGCCTATCTCCTGTCGATGCTCTGCTATGCCGCGGGCTTCGTGCTCTGCCTCCTTGCCATACGCAGGAGGAAGTATTGCGTCCTCGACTCTCCGAAATCCATATCCGACGCCCTCGAGGGGGTCTTCGCCAGCGAGCTCGACGCCGCGAGGACGACATGTGACTCCCTGGAGGCCTACTACGCATCGAGGAAGGCTTACGACGACCGGACTGTCTCCCTCCTTCGCGCCGCCAATGCCCTGATCCTGATCGCGACCGGTGTGGTTGCGCTTGCCGTCGTCTTCTTCTCAGTCGTCGGGTTCGTCCTCATAGCCAGCTGACCGGCCTGAGTATCCGAAGTGCCGACGCGAACAGAACAAGTGATGTCCCTTCTGTGATGACGGTATGGTTGATTTCCGATCTCAGCCGAACACATTGAGCAAATAGGCCATTCCCGCAGTTAGCCGAACGCCCCCGCGGCCCCTCCTGGGGTCCGGGGGCGCCCTTTTCCCAGTTGAAGGAACG
>DBGDDN010000042.1:0-15868 GCA_048343195.1 Collinsella sp. | reverse complement strand
TCGCGAGCGTCATGGGCTACCTGAAGGGGAAGAGCTCGCTGATGATATTCGACAGGCACGCCAACCTCAAGTACAAGTTCGGCAACAGGAAGTTCTGGGCGGAGGGCTACTACGTGTCCGCCGTCGGCCTGAACGAGGCGACGATCGCCAAGTGCATCAGGGAGCAGGAGTCCCACGACATCGCGCTGGACAAGCTGAGCGTGAAGGAGTACGAGGACCCCTTCAAGAGGAGGTGACCCCGCCGGTTTGACCGGCACGCCACGGGTCAAGATGCACTAGGCCTGGACGAAGTCCGGGCCTGCGCCTTTAGACGCGAGCCCGGAGCCCGTGGGTTATACCCTAAGAGCAAACCACCCTTTTTAAGGGTGGTTCTGATTGCTTGGCTGCAGAGGGTATGAGAAGCGAGCGCTTACAGGCGATCCTTGTTCTCGGCCTTGACGGCGTGCGCCTGCTGAACAAAGAACAGGTCGTACACCACGATGACAAAGGCGCCAAAGTTGATGGCGTCGCCGCCAAACGCGGGAAGCGTGAGCACCGCTTGGGCAAGCGTGGCGACCGCGGCAACAATACCGAGCTTAAACGCGCCGTCCACCTGCGAAGGCTTGTTGGCGCCCTTGATACCGGCGACGCCTGCGGCAAGGTCGACGAGACCCTTGGCGATAAGCACGACCGCTGCGAGCGTGGCGTACGAACCGTACGTGGAATCGAGACCGCCCGTGGCGATACCGACGCCGGCGGTGACGAGGCTGGCGATGCCCAAAACAAAGTAGATGAGAGCAAGGATTTTGAGAGTCTTGCGAGTGAAGCTCATGGCTGGTCCTTTCGATACGAGTACGCCAACTTGGCGCACCCAATGTACTGCACATATCGTGAAGCACATTGTAGTTCAACGGGGCGATGCATGCGTTTGAAAGCGTTTCTTGCCCGTACGGTCCAACCTTTCAAAAAGGAAAGCTGGACGTAAGCCAAATCGATGGCAGCTCATGTGCGGCGCTGCGATGATGAGGCCGTAACAAGGAGCTGGTCTCAAGGAGGAGTCATGGTGTACGGAGCAGGGCAAGTGCGTGAGCCGCGGTCGTTGGGAAGGCGCATGGGTGATTCTGTGATCGCTGCCGTGTGCACGGGATTGATGGCGGTGCTTTGCATTGGGATGCTGTGGGCCATGTCGCATGTGGGACAATAGCGGACGGTTGGGTGCTGGCATAAACGGTGCCCCGCGTATTCGTTTGTTTATTAAGGAGTGTCCATGGGCGTCGTCGATCCCTTTTCTGTTGCTCGGGCCGCGGGGCTTGAGCTGACCGGGAAGCCCGAGGGCCTCACGCTCACCGACGGTACGATGGAGCTGCGTGCCGATTTTGGCCGCATGCTTCCACGGCTCAAGCAGGGCCGTCTGCAGCAAGAGCTGTTGGTAAAGGCTGCACGCATAAAAGGTGCCGAGCAACCGTGGGCAATCGATGCCACAGCAGGCTTTGGCGAGGATTCGCTGCTGTTGGCGGCCGCGGGCTTTACCGTCGATCTGTATGAGCAGGATTGCGTGATCGCGGCGCTCCTCAAGGATGCTTTGGATCGCGCGGCAGATGATCCGGCGCTTGCGACAGCCGTGGCGCGCATGCGCTTACATGCGGGCGAGGACAGCATTGTCGGTCTTCGCCATGCGGCTGAGCTGATCGGGCGGGGCGAGCTCGCGGCTCCCGACGTGGTGTATCTGGACCCCATGTTTCCCGGGCGCACCAAGAGCGCGGCGGTTAAAAAGAAGTTCCAGCTGCTGCATCACTTGGAGCAGCCGTGCGCCGATGAGGAGGTGCTGGTCCAGGCAGCGCTTGCGGTGCATCCGCGCAAAGTCGTTATCAAGCGGCCGGTGAAGGGGCCGCTGCTTGCCGGCGTTAAGCCGAGCTATCAACTTGCGGGCAAGGCCGTTCGCTACGATGTGTTGGTGCCGCCGCGCCCGTAGCTTGCGTGCGATGGCTGGCGCTCCGTCAATGCCGTGCCGATGCGGCGCCTATTTCCAAGGGTGCGACGTCAAGTGCCAGCCGCCGCAGTATTCGCATTTGTAGCAGGCCAGCCCGCGGCGTCCGCGGTTTTCGCAGTCGGCCATAACTGCCTCGGCCTCGGCGCGCGTGTCGTAACGGTTTTTGCGCTCGCACGATTTGTAGCGCCAGGCTTCATCGCGCTCGGCGTCCAGGGCGTCGCGGCGCTCGTCCTCGCGTGCAAACAGGTCGCTCATATCGCCGCCGGTAGCAGCGCTCAAAAACTCGCTTTTGGCCTTTGACCAGGCGGCTCGCTTTTTGCTTCCCATCTGCTTCGCGCCCTTCTCCAAATGTTGGTATCATTGCTCAATCAAAGTGATACCAATAAACGTGAGGTCGCCGCGTGATGATCAGAAAAACCCTCGATACCGACATTCCCGCCGTCATGGCCATCTATGACGCGGCCCGCGCCTTTATGCGCGCACATGGCAACACGACGCAGTGGCCCGAGGGCACGCCTTCGGACGAGCAGCTGGCTGCCGATATCGCCGCCGGTGGCAGCTATGTGTGCGAGGAAGACGGACGCGTGGTGGCGACGTTTGCCTTTCTGCCGGGGCCGGACAGTTCCTACGATGTGATCGAGGGCGGCCAGTGGCGCAGCGACGCCCCGTATGCTGTGCTGCACCGTGTGGCGTCCGATGGCACCGCGCACGGTATCGCGGCTGCGATGTTTGCCTTTGCCAAGGAACGCGCCGATCACCTGCGCATCGACACGCATCAGGACAACCTGCCCATGCAGGGAGCCATCGCCAAGGCCGGGTTTAAGCGCGCCGGTATCGTATATGTGTCGGACGGTACGCCGCGCGTCGCGTTTGATTGGCTGCGCGAGGCATAAAGGCCGAGCCACATACCAGCGTTTTACCAAAAATGGCCCCGGGTGGGGCCATTTTCGATTACTACGCTGTTTTGAAAGCCGGCTTTCGCAAGGCGCGAACCTACGAAAATCGCTGCGCGGCAACGCGGGGCGATGAGCTCGGTCGGGGGATAGGGCTCGCTTCGCCCGCCGGCCCGTACATTGTATCATCCAGTGTGGAACGAGGATGCCCGTTGCCGCGTGCGATGGGCTTGCAATAAGAGGAGAGCCATGTCGAAGCAAGCGGTCGTTGGAATCTTGGCGCATGTCGATGCCGGCAAGACCACGCTGGCCGAGGCCATGTTGTTCAACGCGGGTCGCATTCGCAAGCGCGGCCGCGTGGACGATGGCGATTCGCATCTGGACACGAACGCGATCGAGCGTGAGCGTGGCATTACGATCTTCTCGTCGCAGGCCGTGCTCGACCATGGCGATACCCACGTCATGCTCGTGGATGCGCCGGGGCATGTCGATTTTTCTGCCGAGGCGGAGCGCACGCTGCGCGCACTCGACTATGCGATTTTGGTTGTGGGCGCCAACGATGGCGTGCAAGGGCACACCGAAACCCTGTGGCGCCTGCTTGCGCGCTATGACATTCCGACGTTCATCTATATCAACAAAATCGATTTGGAGAATCCCGGCCGCGATGTTTTGCTGGCACAGCTTGGGCAGTGTCTTTCCGAAGGCTGCCTGGATGCCAACGAACTGCTGGCGGGCGGTGCCGTTCAGGAGGACGCTGCTGCGTTGGACGAGGCGGCGCTCGAGGAGTTTCTTGAAGCGGGTGAGCTTTCCGTCGCAACGCTGTCGCGCATGGTTGCCGAGCGCAAGCTCTTTCCCTGTTTTGCCGGCTCGGCGCTCAAGGACCAGGGCGTGGACGAGCTGCTGGATGGTATATGCGCACTGATGCGTGAACGGGCATGGCACCCGGAGTTTGCCGCGCGCGTCTACCGTGTGAGCCGCGGGGATCGCGGCGAGCGCTTGGCATGGGTTAAAGTGACCGGCGGCACGCTGCATGCCAAACAGCTGATTAACGGACGTTCCGGCGCCGAGGCGTGGGAGCAAAAGATCGACCAGGTGCGCATCTATAACGGCGAGAAATACGAGCTTGCCCAGGAAGTTGCCGCTGGCGGCATCTGCACCGTGACGGGTCTTGCGCACGTTCGCCCGGGTGATGCCCTGGGCGCGGAGCCCGCGGGCGATACGCCCGTCATTGCGCCGGTCCTCACCTATACGGTGCTTCCGGGCGAACACGATGTCCACGCGGTGTTCAAAGCGCTGACTGAGTTGGCGGACGAAGATCCCATGCTCGGCGTAAGCTGGAACACGCATCTTGAACAAATACATCTGCAGCTCATGGGCGCCGTGCAACTCGAGGTCGTGCAGCGGGTGCTGGCCGATCGCTTTGGCCTTGCGGTCGAGTTTGAGCCCGGCGGCATTCTCTATAAGGAGACTATTTCGCAGCCGGTCGAGGGCGTGGGCCACTTTGAGCCGCTGCGCCACTATGCCGAGGTGCATCTGCGTCTGGAGCCGTTGCCAGCGGGTTCGGGCGTGCAGTTTGGCACCGTGACCTCGACCGACGAGCTCGATCTTAACTGGCAGCGTTTGGCGCTCACCAACGCTATGGAGCGCGATCACCTGGGCGTGCTGACCGGCTCGCCCATCACCGATGTGCGCATTACGCTCACGGGTGGCCGTGCACATGCCAAACACACCGAGGGCGGCGACTTTCGCCAGGCCACGTACCGCGCGATTCGCCAGGGTTTGATGCAGGCGCGTGAGGTCGGCGCGGCGGTGCTGCTGGAGCCGTGGTATCGCTTTGAGCTCGAGGTGCCGGGGGAGTGCGTGGGTCGGGCGCTCTCGGATGCCACGCGCATGGGTGCCGAGTACGAGCCGCCGACGATGGCGGGGGACCGGGCGAAGCTTTTGGGTCGCGTGCCGGCATCTGAGGTGCAGGATTACGCGCTGGAGGTGGCTGCCTACACGAGTGGTCGCGGGCATCTGTACCTGGAGTTCGCCGGCTATTCGGCTTGCCATGATGCCGAGTACGTAATCGAGACGGCCGCCTATGAGCCCGAGGCCGATCTGCCCAACACGCCCGACTCGGTCTTTTGCTCTCACGGCGCCGGTTACACGGTCAAATGGTACGACGTACCCGCCGCGGCGCACGTAAAGGTCGATCCCGCCACCTTCCGCCCCTGGCGAGCAGCAGACGCGGAGTTTTTCGGCCACATGTGACAAAGGGGCAGTTCCTTTGTTACATGCTATTGGTATAACTCGGTATAAGTTGGTATAACTATTACCAGGGTTTGCCAATCCGAGGAGGCCGACATGAATCCAAATCCCTTTAAGCCAACGGCAGGCAAGCGGCCTCCGATGCTCATCGGTCGAGAGTCGGTCATCGAAGATTTTGAGGAAGGACTCGACAACGGCGCCGGAGCGCCGGGCAGGCTCATGCTCGTTACGGGAAACCGCGGCTGCGGCAAGACGGTTCTCCTGCGGGAGCTGCAGCGTTTAGCTAGCGAGCGCGGGTGGGCGGTTGTCTCCGATTCCGCTTCGTTTGGCCTATGCGACCGCCTGGCCGACGCGCTTCGCTCGAATAAGCCCGTTGTGACCTCAATGGAGTTTGGGCCGTCGTTTGGTAGGATGTCGGTCGAGGCGGCGCGTGCAAAGGGCGAAACGTTGCGAAGGCTGGTCAACGAGCGTCTCAAGAAGCTCGGTCCAGGCAAGGGCATATTGTTTGCGATTGACGAGGCCCAATCGGCATCTATCGAGGAACTGGCGGCGCTGGCCGTTCTCTATCAGCAGGTACTCGGAGACCAGGATGCTACGGGCTTGTCCGATAGCGACCAGCGCGGTCTTGCGCTGGTGCTCGCCGGCTTACCCAGTATGGTTGATGACTTGCTCGAAGAGCCGAGCGTGACGTTTTTGCGGCGTGCCCAGCAGCGTACGCTGGGGGCGATTGCTTTGCCCAAAGTGCGCGATTCGTATATCCAGACGGTCAAAGACGCTGGTCTTTGCGTTGATGCGGAGACGGCAGACCTCGCGGCGCGCAAGAGCATGGGGCATCCCTATATGGTTCAGCTGGTGGGATATTACATGTGGCGCTCTGCTGTCCGGCGTGACTCGCGGGTCATTGAAGAGCGCGATGTTGAGGCTGGGCACGCGGATGCCGTCTCCGAGTTCTACGAAGCGGTTGACGCGCCTCTGTATTACGGGCTGCACAGTCCGCAGCGCCTCTTTATCGAGGCCATGGCGGCTGACGGGGGCAAACCGACTCGCATGGCGGATATCATTGAGCGTTGCGATCGCACCCAAAGCTGGGCGAGCAAATATCGCGCAAGCCTGATTCGCGAGCGCGTCATCGAGGCTGCCGGATACGGCCTCGTCCGGTTTACCGTGCCCATGCTGGGCGCGTACATTCGCGATCGAGTTATATGGCATGAGTAGGGTGATAAAGGTGACGGAACAGAAGATGAACCCGCAGGCTATCGAGGTGCGTGGCGCGCGCGTCCATAACCTCAAAGACATCGATATCGATATTCCGCTGGGAAAGCTCGTGGGCATTGCCGGCGTGTCGGGTTCGGGCAAGAGTTCGCTGGCACTCGGGGTTCTTTATGCCGAGGGCTCGCGCCGCTATCTGGAGGCGCTCAGCACCTATACCCGCCGTCGTCTGACGCAGGCCGAGCACGCCCAGGTGGACGAGGTGCTGCACGTGCCAGCGGCGCTCGCATTACATCAGCGCCCCAGCGTACCGGGCGTGCGCTCGACCTTTGGTACCATGACCGAGCTCAACAATAGCCTGCGTCTACTCTTTAGCCGTTGCGCCCATCACGTGTGCCCGCATTGCGGGGCGCGTGTGGAGCCGAGCCTTAACGTGGCTGCGGGCCTGTCGCTCACATGTCCGACATGCGGCCGCGAGTTCTACGCGCCGAGTGCCGAGGATTTGGCTTTCAATAGCGGCGGTGCGTGCCCTACCTGCGGCGGCACCGGTGTCATGCGCGAGGTAGACGAGGCGAGCCTGGTGCCCGACGAGTCAAAGACCATCAACGAGGGTGCGGTGCTTCCCTGGGGCACGCTCATGTGGGATCTGATGAAGCAGGTGGCCGGCGAGATGGGCGTGCGCACCGACGTGCCGTTTAACCAGCTCACGCCTCAAGAGCGCGACATCGTGTTTCACGGCCCGGCGGTTAAGAAGCACATTCTCTACGTTCCCAAAAACGGCGAGGGCGCCACGCCGCTCGACTTTACCTATTACAACGCCGTCTATACCGTTGAGAATGCGCTCGCCAAGGTTAAGGACGATAAGGGGCTTAAGCGTGTGGCTCGCTTTTTGCGCGAGGGACCATGCCGTGACTGCGCCGGCACGCGTCTCTCCGAGGCTGCGCGCCAGCCCCAGGTGCGCGGTATCAATCTGGCTCAGGCCGCGGCCATGACGCTTGGTGATGCGATCGAGTGGGTGCGCGGGGTGCCCGCATCCTTGCCGGCCGAGATGCGGCCCATGGCGACGGATATCTGCGATTCGTTTTTGAGCACGGCTCGTCGTCTGGTCGACCTGGGTCTCGATTACCTTTCGCTCGATCGCGCCGGTGCCACGCTCTCCACGGGTGAGCGCCAGCGCGTGCAACTCGCCCGCGTGGTGCGCAACCGATCGACAGGTGTGCTCTATGTGCTGGACGAGCCCTCAATTGGCTTGCATCCTGCCAATGTCGACGGCTTGGTGGGCGTAATGCGCGACCTGGTGGATGACGGCAACACCGTGGTTGTTGTCGACCACGATACACGTGTGCTGGCGGAAGCCGACTATCTGGTCGAGATGGGCCCCGTTGCCGGAGCAGGCGGCGGCAATGTAATCGCCGCTGGTACGGTAGACGAGGTTGAGCAATCGCAGGACAGCCGTATCGCGCCGTTTTTGCGCGCCGAGCCCAAGCGCTTGCGTCCGCAGGTGATTGACGACGACATGTTCGACCAGGGCCATATCCGCATGGCAACCGGTGCCATCCATACCGTCAAACCGCTCGAAGTCGATATCCCGCGCGGTCGCCTTGTCGCGGTGACGGGTGTTTCGGGTTCGGGCAAGACGACGTTGGTGCTTGAGACGCTCATCCCGGCGCTTAAGGCGCAGGCAGCTGGCGAGCGCTTGCCACGCCACGTGAGTTGGATCGATGCCGAGGGCATTGCCCGCGCAAACCTGATTGACGCCACGCCCATCGGCGCCAACGTGCGCTCGACGGTAGCGACCTATGCCGACATCCATGATGAGTTGCGTCGCGCCTTCGCCCGCACACCCGAGGCCAAGGCAGCCGGCTACAAGGCAGGTGCCTTTAGCTACAACACTGGCGCCTTGCGGTGCCCTACGTGTGACGGCACGGGCTCGATATCGCTCGACGTGCAGTTTTTGCCCGACGTCGAGATCATCTGCCCGGCATGTCGCGGCTCGCGTTATGCAGACGCGGCTTCGCATATCCATCGCGAGGGCAAGGATGGGAGCTTGCTGACGTTGCCGCAGCTCATGGACATGAGCGTGGACGAGGCCATCGACGCCACGGTGGGGCTCAAGAAAGTTCAGACGCGCTTACAGACCTTGCACGACCTTGGCTTGGGTTATCTCACGCTCGGTGAGCCCACGCCGGCGCTTTCGGGCGGCGAGGCGCAGCGTCTTAAGCTTGCGAGCGAGATGGGCCGCGTTCAGGATGATGCCGTATTCGTATTCGACGAGCCCACGATTGGCCTGCATCCGCTCGATGTCCAGGTGCTGCTGAACGTGTTTGACGGTCTCGTTGCCAAGGGTGCCACGGTTATCGTGATCGAACACGATCTCGACCTTATCCGTAACGCCGATTACGTGATCGACATGGGTCCGGGCGGTGGCGATGCGGGCGGGCAAATCGTCTGCGCCGGCACGCCGGGGGACATCGCGGCCTGCCCCAAGAGCATTACCGGACGCTACCTATAGACAATGAGACAAAGGGACAGCTCCTTTGCCTCATTGATGCCTATTTCACGCATTGAGCGGCGAGATAGTCGCGGAAGAATGGCAATTCAAATGCGACGAGCCCTCGTCCTCGTTCTCCGATGATGCCGGCATCTATCATGCGGCGTCGATAGCGGGAGACCTGCTGCGGCGAACGCTTAAGGCGCTCGATAAGGTCAGCGGTGGTGGACTCTTCCTCGTCATCGAGCATGGCGATGAGGAATCGCTTGTCCTCTGCAGTGAGTTCCCGATAGGTTGCCGCGAGGATTCGGTCGTCCATCTCGTCGCGCGCGATTTTGATTCCCAGGTCAAAGTCGCGTGACGAGATTTCCTTCGAATCGCTTGTGAGATCCCAGGCACGGTAGCCTACGAGTTGCAATAGGAAGGGAAAACCAGAGATCGAGCGAACGGCTCTATCGATTCCCTCAGCATCTGCCAGGCGATCGTTTTCCTGGATTGTGCGAATCAGGGCCTCGCGTACGTCATAGTCGGCAATGCGACCCAGATGATATTGTTGGGCGCGGCGAAGGAACGAGACCGTCTTGTGGTTCAGCAACGTCGAGACGTTGTTGGGAAGTCCCGCCATGAGCAGGGCGACGCGTTTCCCATCGGTCACAAAGTGCTGATACGTCGCTGCGAGCTGAATCATTTCGTCGAGTGTCGGGTCCACCTCGTCAACCGTGACGAGCAGACCGGTGCCTGCCTCGTTGAGCTGGTCGATGATGTCACTCATGCGATAACGCCAGGTTGAGGCATCGTGAACGCGATTGACCTCGATGCTGCCGAGCGGTGCAATTCCGAGGCCGGTGACTTCGAAGTTCTTAGACGGGTCGATAAGATGGCCGGCAGCACGTTTCGCCCCGAACTCGATTTCCTCAAGCATTCCCGGGAGCGCGGTCGTCTTTACGGCAATCCAGCCGTGGGATTCCGCCCTTGTCGCGAGCGACGACATGAGAGCGGTTTTACCGGTTCCACGCGCGCCTGAGAAGATCGAGGTCAATTCTGGGCGCCTACGCTGGCTCAAGAAGGCGCGGTCCAAATCCCGAATAATCTGTTGTCTGCCAGCGAGATGGGCAGGAACCTCACCAAAACTGGGCGTAAACGGGTTCTCGAGATATTTCACAAGGCTCTCCTTTCACACCGCCGTTTAACTTCATTTTATTCTAGTTAATTCTGGTTAAAAGCAATGGTTCGTTATTTAGAGCATCAATGTGACAAATGAACAGCCCCTTTGTCACATTGATGCCAAAACCAGCTTGTCAAGAGCTAGAGGGTTTGAAAATCTGCCATTTCTACCCCGTCCCCTAATGGCAGGTTTGTCACATTCCCGGAAAGCCTGCCTGGCGCAGGGCTTCGTAGAGGACGATGGCGGCGCTGTTGGAGAGGTTGAGTGCGCTGATGCGGTAGTCATCGGGGTTGATGAAGTTGCCGCAGATGTCCTGTTGAAGGATGGCCTCGTGGCTGCCCTCGGTATGCCCCAGCGATTCCTCGTGAGCTTCCCAAGCCTCGGCGTTATCGAGTGAGTCGCAATCGCGCAGCATCGGGATGCGCTCGCAACGCTCGGGAGCTGCGGCAAGCAGTGGCTCGGGAATGCCCGAGCTCTCGCTGCCAAAGACCAAGTAGTCACCGTCGCGGTAGGTGCTCTGCGCATAGGTGCGGCGTGCCTTTTTGGTCAGCAGATGCAGGCGCTCGTCGGCGGGGGAGAGGTCGTTGCGCGCAAGGAAATCCTCCCAGCCGGTATAGGTCGTCACGTCCAAGTTTTGCCAGTAGCCCAGGCCGGCGCGACGTACCGTCTTGTCGTCGAGCGAAAAGCCCAGTGGCTCCACCAGATGTAGACGGGCGCCGGTGACCACGCAGGTACGGCCGATATTGCCCGTATTGGCCGGAATCTCGGGCGCATGCAGCACGATGTTGAACATGAATCTCCTTGGCTCAGAACGAAAAACCACCACGAAGGGGACAGGTACCTTCGTGGTGGTTTGGCGGTTACGTAGCGGAAAATGACCGCTTGGATAAACCTAGGCGCGGTGCCAGTCGGTCAGGCAGGCATCGAGGGAGGCGATGAGCGCATCCTTGTCCATGTGACGGCCGATGATGCACAAGCTCGTCATACGGTCGCCCGTCTCGTCATCCCAAATTTGCATGATCTCGGGGTTCTCGTCGATGATCTTCTGCTTCTCGCCCTCGGGCGCCGAGTCAACGAACAGGCCGTTCTCCATCAGGCGCATCTGGTGGCCGGCCTGCTCGAACATGTAGCACATGTCCGGATCGCCGGTCTGCCACAGCGGGCCCTTGACGCGAATGACCTCGTCGGGCCACTCCTGCTCAACAAAATCGGTGAACTTCTGCAGGTCAAACGGCTTGCGGCGCGAGTATACAAAGGTCTCGATGTCGTACTCGAGCACCTCGGGGTCGTCGTGCTCCTCGGGATGCTCCATGGCCTCGATCCAGGCGGCGGAGTTGTAGGCGCGCATAAAGTCGAAGCGATCGGTGTCGAGCAACTCCTCCATGGGGACCTCGCCGTTTTGGGCCTCGACGATCACGGCGTCTTTCTGCAGGCTGCGCACGATGGCCTTGAGCTCGGCGATCTGCTCGGGCGTCACGGTATCGGTCTTGTTGAGGATCAGCGTGGAGCAGAATTCGATCTGCTGGATGAGCAGGCTTTCGATGTCGTCCTCGTCGATATCCTCGGCCAGCAGGTCGCGACCGCCGTTGAACTCGTCGTACATGCGGGCGCAGTCGACCACGGCCACGATGTTGTCGAGCGCGAGCTTGGGCTCGCCGCCCACCTTGGCCTCGTCGCAGAAGCTCGAGATGGTGTAGGCGATGGGGATAGGCTCGCAAATGCCCGATGCCTCGATGATGATGTAGTCGAAGTTGCCCGAATCGGCGATGCCCTGCAGCTGGTTGGCCAGGTCGTCCGAAAGCGTGCAGCAGATGCAGCCGTTGGTGAGCGGGATGAGGTCGTCGGTCTCGGAAAGGCCGCCGTCGGCGATAAGGCTGGCGTCGACATTGATCTCGCCGATATCGTTGACGATCACGGCGGCGCGGATGCCGCCGTCGTTAGCGAGGATGTGGTTGAGCAGCGTGGTCTTGCCGGCACCGAGGTATCCGGTAAGCATGATGATCTTCACGGGTTTGTTGGGCATGTGCCCTCCTTTGTTAGACATGGCTTACAGTTGAATCTTATGCCAAACGCCTGCTCTTATACCCACGCGCCGGCAAATAACACAAGCTACTCCCAGGCTCCCCATACATCGGGGCAATAACCGACGGTGGCCTTTTTGCCGTTGCGCACGATGGGCTCGGCTAGAACCTGCTGGTTCTCGAGCAGCTTGTCAAAGCGCTGGCTGGGGGTGAGGTGCTGGATGAGTGCGAGCGTCTCCTCGTCCTTGGCTTTGGGGTTGAGCAGCTTGTCGATGCCGCCGACCGCCTGCATCACGCTCGTGAGCTCGCCCTTGCTCATCTCCTTTTCCTTAAGGTCGATAAACTGCACCTTAATGCGACGCTCCTTAAAATAGCGCTGGGCCTTCCTAGTGTCGAAGGACTTTTTGGTGCCGAAGATTTGCACGTTCATATCTATGTTCCGCCGTTCTAACGAACGGCGGTCACCTCGACGCTGCAAAGCCATCTGATGGGCAATCTGCCTTTCAATCGTCGGGCGCGGGCAAAAGCCCAGCGCCCTCCTCTTTCAAGGCACCTTGCCTCATCAGCTGGCTTTTCGCTGACATTGATAGAACTTCGAGGTGACCACCGCTGGACTTATCGAATGAAGTTGGTGCGGGCGCGATCGGCTTCGGGGGCTTCGACGCCGGCGGCCTGTCCTGCCTCGATACAATGCAGGAGCCAGGCCATGTTCTTGCCGATGTTGCGCATGGTGGCCAGGCCCTCAGCGTCCTGGGCGGCCTCGCCCGGCATGGCACCAAAGACGTTGTTCCAGTACGTGGAGGCGACCACGGGCATCTGGTTGATGGTGAAGTACTTGTTGAGTACATCGAACGTGGTCGACGTGCCGCCGCGGCGGGCAACGGCGACAGCGGCGCCCGGCTTGTGCGCAAAGGCCTTGCTGCCAGCATAAAACGCGCGGTCGAGGGCCGAGAGGATGCGGCCGCTGGGGTGCGCGTAGTAGACGGGGGAGCCAAAGACAAAGCCATCTGCCTGCTCGGCGGCAGCGATCAGCTCGTTCACCACGTCGTCATCAAAGGTGCATCGACCGCCAAGCTTGCCGCACTGGCCGCAACCGATGCAATCGCGGATGGGCTTGGCGCCCAGCTGAAACACCTCGGTATCAATGCCTTCTGCATTAAGTTGCTCGGCGACCTCGGCGAGTGCGCGGGCGGTGTTGCCGTTTGCCTTGGGGCTGCCATTGACTAAAAGAACCTTCATCACAAACTCCCTCTGCTTTTGGTGACTTCTGCGGAGGATTATCGCACGAGAGGGCAGATGGCGTGGGGCGCGGTGCGAAACGGTTTGTGTTTCACATCGCGCCCCGTGGTGCTAGTCCAGCTTGGTGCCCGGTACTTGCGGTGCCTCTTTAAGCAGCGCTTTGAGTTCATTCAAAATGGAAACGGGCTGTCGGTCGACGGCGTCCAGATGAAGCGTAGCCACGCGAATGGGCGGCTGGTATTCAAGCGATCCGATGAGCACAGGCGAACCCAGGAACCGCTCGATCTCCTCTGCAATCGCGTTGGTCTCTTCGGGATCAAGGTCGTCGAAAAGCGCCACGAATGTCGGTCCTGTTGAGCGGAACAGGCGGCCCTTGCCGCGCGAACAATCCATGAGGCAGGCGGCGCTTTCGGCGAGCACGCGGTCGCCTGCATCGAATCCAAAGCGGGCATTGACCTCGGCGATATCGTCGACCTTAATGGCAATAAAGCCAGCCTCGCGCGGCACGCGGCGCATCTCTCCGATAGCGTTGACCAGGGCGTGGACATCGCCCAGACCCGTTACCGAGTCGGTCGTATCTGCCAAGCTGCGGTTGATAATCATGCCCACGTACATGTTAGGCTCGGTATCGGTGCCGTCCAAGCGGTAGCCCGTGCAGTCGCAAAGCGCGTACGCTCCGGTAGCATCCATAACGCGGTACTGCATGTAGTGGAAGTGCCACGTGCCGTTTATCACCATGTCGAGCTCGGCGCGTACGTTGTCGCGGTCCTCGGGGTGGACGCGAGCAAGCCACATATCGACCGAGTTAAAAGGGTGCTGGGAGGGCAGGTCAAAATCGCGCACGGCGTTAACCGACCATTGCGATTCGCCCGTATCGAGGTTAAGGATGAACGGATAGCGCGTCTCAGAGCTCATGGAGATCGCTTGGAACACCCGGTCGTTGCAGGGAAGCTGATCGACGATTGGGTGTTGTGGCACGTCATTGTCTTTCGGTTGCTGCACACGATGCATAAGCTTATAGCGATACATTTTGCGATCGGCATCCATCGTCATCTGGCGACGCGTATCGCCTGCAAGCGGGTCGACGTGCGAGCAACCAAAACTAAAACTGGCGATCATGGGCGCCTTGTCACCTGAGCTCGCCTCGATCAGCCCGGCACGTACCTGCTCCAAGCGCTGCTCGAGTTCAGTCTCGTTTGCGGAGAGCGAGATAAGCACAAACTCGTCTCCACCGATACGGAACAGCATCTCATCATGCTCCATGGTTTCGGAGAGCGTGCGGCAGATGCTCAGAATATAGCGATTGCCTTCGGCGTGGCCAAACCTATCATTGCAATGCTTGAGATGGTCGATGTCAATATAGGCGCAGGTGAAGGGGTCGCCTTTGCGCCAGAGTTGCTCGACGTGACGGTCGAGTCCGCTGCGGTTGCCCAAGTTGGTGAGCGGATCGATATAGGCGTTGCGCTCAAGCAGCCGGCGCTCTTGTTGCAGGATAGCATGCGTCTTTTGCAGTTGCTCACCAACGGCGCGTAGCTCAGCAGGCAGCGCGGCAACATCGAGTTCGGCGGTCGAGATGCCATTCGCAAGTCGTTGGAGATAGGCAATAATCAATTGCTCACCCAGGCGATATGACTCGTTCATGATGGATAACCTCCTTGGGCGGAACAATGGTTTGTATCATATCCCCAATTCGGTTTGAATTGGGGATATAAGTCAGCTAATGGAGGCAAATTCCCCCTTCGGCGGTGGCGTTTTGCGCGCGAGCGTATCAGTTGTTATTGCCACCATCGAGCAATGCCTCAAAATCCTTCGCCGGCATGGGGCGGTAGTAGAGGAAGCCCTGAGCGTAGCGGGCGCCCATTTGTCGTAGCATGTTCGCCTGTTCATTTGTCTCGACGCCTTCGACCTCGACGGGCAGATGGAGCGACTGCGCCATTTCGAGCATCGATGAAATGATTTGCGTGCTGCGGCCTTGATCGCGATCGGTGGGTACAAAGGCGCGGTCGAGCTTGATGACGTCGACGTTGACGTTCTTGAGCATCGCGAGCGTGGACTGACCGGTGCCAAAATCGTCCATGTAGGTCGAGAAGCCGCGGGTGTGCAGGTCGGCCGTCAGTTTATCCACAGCCTCGGGCTCTCCGGTATAGGCAGTCTCGGTAATCTCGATGCGCATGAGCTCGGGCGATAGATTGTAGCTGGCGGCAAGCGCGCTCATATGCTCGGCGACATCGCAGGCAAGGATATCCACGCGCGACACATTAAGCGAGATCGGAACCACGCGAAGCCCCTGGTCAAGGCGCTTGCACAGCCACAAGGCAACGCCCTGCCAAATATATTTGTCGAGCGTCACCACAAAACCGCTTTCCTCGAGCGTCGGGATAAAGGAAACGGGCGGAATGAGGGTGCCGTCATTACCAATCCAGCGCGTGAGCGCCTCGGCACCAACAATCTCGCCGGTTTCCATGTCCACCTGGGGCTGCAGGTAGTAGGTGATACGATCGTTGGAGAGCGCGGTTGATTTCCGATCTCAGCCGAACACATTGAGCAAATAGGCCGTTCCCGCAGCTAGCCGAACGCCCCCGAGGCCCCATCCGGGCCCCGGGGGCGCCGTTTTCCCAGTTGAAGGAACGG
>DBGDDN010000041.1:0-3053 GCA_048343195.1 Collinsella sp. | reverse complement strand
GGGCTTCGCCGAGCCCGCGGACAGGCCGGCCCCGACAGAGGGGAGGCGCCGCGCGCTCGGGCGGCGCGCCAGGGAGATAGTGGACGAGATAGTCGAGAAGCGCGGTCTCAAGAAGGAGTAACATCGGGACTTGCAGCGACGGACCTCAGGACACTCTTACATCACGTCTGCGCGCGCGACCATTTAGTAGCAGCAAAATTTGGCTCTTGAGGTCCAAGTTGAGTGTCTGCGGACAACTTAAAGCCGTCTAATATGTCCTTGGGTATGCTAAAACGACCTGATAATGAACAGTTGTGCATTATCAGGTCGTTGTTTTGGTGCAAAATAATGTGACCAGTTTTACAACAGTACTCATATTTGGCATTTTTTGCCCACCGAGGTCAGCGGAAGTCGAAAATGGAGTGGGAATTTTCCAGGACGACCGACTTGATGCTCTCCTCGGGGCAGTTTTTAAGCGCAGCAATGACCTCGGATACTCTTATGAGTGAATCGACGAGCTGTCGCGCGGATGTTTCCGCGTCTGGTTCGGCCGGCGCGTCGGTTTCGAGTAGCAAGCGATCAAGTGGAATCTGTCGCGCGTATTCGCGCCCACGTTTGGTCGCAAGCATGCGTTCATTCACGGAAAAGTAGCAGCCCGCAATGCGTGCGCGGACAAACTCATCTGAGGTGCCGCTAAACCAGTGGAAGATAATGGTGGGGGAGTTGGGGACGTCCTTTAGAAGGTCGTTCGACTCCAAAGTGTCCAAAGTTGCTCCCGCCGCGCGAACGGCGTGAATGGATAGAACGCGTCCAGGTAGCGGGGACTGCGATAACGTTCGGCATAGCCGTTCAAATGCCTGCGTCTGGTTTCCCTCGGTGCCTGCAAAGCGTGGCGAGAAATCGAGCCCGACCTCGCCGATAAACCGTTCCCGGATGGCGAGTTCACAAAGCAGGCCGACCTCGGCGGTTCCGCATCGGCCGTCGGCAATCCACCAGGGGTGGAGGCCCACCCCTGCAATAACGTTGGGACTACTGCTGGCGCGTTCGGATGCTGACGCGAAATCGCGTGGATCGACGCCGCAATCAAAGAGCTCCAGTCCCATCGCTGCGGCTTCGTGGGCAACGGTGTTCGGGCTGGCCATCAGGTCGAGGTGACAGTGAGCATCAAAGGACTGCAGCTTCATCGCGGTGTGCCTTGCTAGTCCAGGCGCTGGCCGTCGGCGCGAACGCGCTCGGTACCGCGTCCACTGATCTTGCGAATAACCTCGCCGGCAATCATCTGGCCCATGATGGGCGGCATAAAGCTGGCGGTTCCGAGCTCGGTGCGCTCGTGGATGTTGGAGGGGTCACGGCGCTGAGTCTTGACCGACTCCTCGCAGCTAAATAGAACGTGCAGGCTCTTGATGCCACGTTTTTTGCACTCTTTGCGCATGATACGGCTCATGGGGTCGCGCACCGTGTCAAAGATATCGGCGAAGCGCAGGCATTCGGGATGCAGCTTGTTGCCGCCGCCCATGGAGCTCACCAGGCGAATGTCGTGGTCCTGAGCATACTTGGCGACGGTGAGCTTGGCCGAGATGGTATCGATGGCGTCGATAACGTAGTCGAGCGTGCCACCTGTCTGCTCCAGAACGCTCGCGAAGAATTCGTCGATGTTGTCGCTCAGCAGGTATTCGGTGCGCTTGATGACGGTGGCGGCAGGGTTGATGTCATGGATCATGGCCTCCATGACGTCGACTTTACGCTTGCCGATGGTGCTGTGAAACGCGATGGCCTGACGGTTGATATTGCTGGGCGCAATGATGTCTTTATCCAGAATTACGAAATGGCCGATGCCGCCGCGGGCGAGCGCTTCGCAGCAGTTAGAGCCCACGCCGCCGCAGCCGAGCACCAACACCGTGGCGTCGGCGAGCTTGTCGAGCGCCTCGCGCCCCATGATGATCTCGAGCTTGGTGTCGCGCGTCTCGACGGGAGCGGCGGCTGCGGTTTCGGTCATAGATATCCTCCGATGGGGAAGTAATTAACGTAATTGGCTATCGCCATTATAGGTATTATTCTGCCTCCATTTGAGGCCTTGGGGCATGTTGAAATGAAGCGGGGATTCGCATAAGATTGAAGCAGATGGCACCCGTGGCCGCGGGTTGGCCAACTCCGAAACACGTTTATGGCGTGAGAAGTGGCCGTCTTCGCATTACGCGGGGGCGGCTATTTCATTCGACCTCCAATGTGGATGCCGAGCTCCACAGCCGCGATTACAAGCAATAACAACGTCAGGACATCGTCAATACTCATAGTCCATCTCCTTCTCTGGTAGAGGGGAGCTGGCCCATCTGCTTCTAACGGTATTGTAACTAAAAGCGAACGAGTGTTCTATGGCTATTGCTGAATTAGATAATTAGACAAACATCTAAATATCGAGTATAGTGTGCGCGTCGAACGAACTGTGAGAGGAGGTTCTATGCCTGGAGAGGGTTTTAAGGCACTGGCCGATCCGACGCGGCGGCGCATTTTGGAGTTGCTGCGCGAGGGCAATTGCACGGCGGGGGAGCTTGCCGAGCATTTCGATATCAGTAAGCCGTCGCTGAGCCATCACTTGGCGACGCTCAAAAACGCCGGGTTGGTGACCGACGAGCGCCATGGCCAAAACATCGTATACAGCTTAAACACCACCGTCATGCAGGATTTGATTGGCTGGTTTATGGGTTTTACAAACACGGAAGGTGATAAGGATGAATAACGAAAACAAGGGCATTCACCCCACGGGGGTATCGTCGGGTCGCGCGCGCAGACGTGGTGTAAGAGTGTCCTGAGGTCCGTCGCTGCAAGTCCCGATGTTACTCCTTCTTGAGGCCGCGCCTCTCGACTATCTCGTCCACTATCTCCCTGGCGCGCCGCCCGAGCGCGCGGCGCCTCCCCTCTGTCGGGGCCGGCCTGTCCGCGGGCTCGGCGAAGCCCTCGGCGGCCGAGGCCTCGGAGAACACGCGCTGCTGGGACCACTGCCCCTCGGTCTCCATGAGGCTCGCGCACGTCAGGCGCAGCATCGACTCCCTCGAGGGGAAGGACTGCACGACCCT
>DBGDDN010000040.1:0-28018 GCA_048343195.1 Collinsella sp. | reverse complement strand
CTTGAAGTTGAGGACCAGGTCTTCGGCGTTCATGCTGCCCCCATCATCGCGGTCTACGGGGTCAAAGATATGGCACCGTGGGGACACATGTATGTCAATCCTGGTCTAACAGAGCCTTAAAAAATCATTTTGTTCCCCGTATCCGTCGCGAGCATGAGGTGGGCCCAGCACCCCTCCGCTCGCGAACAGTTCTGTCACCTTGGCACCGCGCGTGGTGCACGCCTGCAGTTTCGCAGCCATAATGGTGGCAAGACAACCAAGAGGGGAGCGTAATCCATGGCGCTGATCTATATCGTTGAGGACGACGAACCCATCCGTCGCGAGCTCGTCGACATCCTGGCCCGTGCCGGCTTTACGGTCGAGGCCTGCGAATCGTTTGAGCATGTCTCGCGCGACATTTTGGCCGCAACGCCCGACCTGGTGCTGCTCGACCTCACGCTTCCCGTCAAAGACGGCCAGCATATCTGTCATGAAGTCCGCCGCGAGTCCGAGGTCCCCATCATCGTCCTCACGTCGCGTGCAACCGAGATCGACGAGGTCATGGCCATGACACTCGGCGCGGACGACTTTGTCCCCAAGCCCTACAGCGCCCGTGTGCTCGTGGCGCGCATCAATGCGCTGCTGCGTCGCACCTCGGCGGCCGGCGAGCGCAGCACGCTCGTCCACAAGGGGCTGGAGCTCGACCTTGCCCGCTCCGCGGTCACCAACACGGCAACCGGCGACAGCACCGAGCTCACCAAAAACGAGCTTCGTATCCTCTCGCTGCTCCTGAGCCGCGCGGGCAAAATCGTCTCGCGCTCGGCCATCATGCAGGACCTGTGGGACTCCGATGCCTTTGTGGACGACAATACGCTCACCGTCAACATCAACCGCCTGCGCACTACGCTCGAAAAAATCGGCATCAAGGGGTATCTGACCACGCACCGCGGCCAGGGCTATTCGGTCTAGGGGACGGCCATGTCGTTTGCCAAGTTCTTTAAAGACGCGCTGCTCCCCGTCGCCGTATGGACGTGCGGCGTGCTGTTGAGCTGCTTTGTGCTGACGGTCGCCGGGGCGCCTGTCTCTATCGTGGTCATTGCGGTCGGCGTGTCTCTTATCTTTGGCATGCTCGGCATTGTGATCGAGTACGCGCGCCGTCGTCGTTTTCTGCGCCAGCTGGAGCGCGCGGCCGAGGAGCTGGAGAGCCCCGCTTGGGTGCAGGAGATGGTGCAGTGTCCGACCTATGCCGAGGGCGAGCTCGAGTACGAGGTCCTGCGCCGCGTGGGCAAGGCGGCTTGTGATGAGGTAGCCGAAGGTCGCCGTCAAACCGACGACTATCGCGACTATATCGAGAGTTGGGTTCACGAGGCCAAGCTGCCCCTGGCGGCAGCCCATCTGATCTTGGAAAACCTGGACGGCAGCGAAGACGACCTATCGCGCGTGGATGACCTGGGTCGCGAGCTGGCCCGCGTGGAGCGCTACATCGACCAGGCGCTCTACTATGCGCGCTCGGAAGTCGTGGAGCGCGACTATCTGATTCGCCGCTGGAGCCTCAAGGCCCTGGTGACGGGCGCGATTAAGGCCAACGTGCGCGAGCTCATCGCGGCGCATGTGGCGCCGGTGTGCGAGGACCTCGATTTTGAGGTCTTTACCGACGAGAAGTGGCTCGAGTTTATCCTGGGCCAACTTATTCAGAACAGCATTAAAAACGCGCGCGAGGACGGTGCGAAGATTACGTTTTCGGGCGCGCTACTGGACGAAGGCCAGGCGAGCGAGCGTATTGAGCTTACCGTTGCCGACAACGGTTGCGGCGTGAGCGCAGCTGACCTGCCCCGCGTGTTCGAGAAGGGCTTTACCGGCGACAACGGCCGCACGACCAAACGCGCAACGGGCATCGGCCTCTACCTGGTGGCACGCCTATGCTCCAAAATGGGCATCGCCGTCACCGCAGCGTCGGAGCCCGGAGAAGGCTTTGTCGTCACGTTCGCCTTCTCAACCAACAAGTTCCAATACTTTGAGTAGTTAGCCCGTCTTACGGTGCGGACGGCTATGTTCCCGAACGTGAACTTAGCTAAAGCAATTGGCGCTATGTTCCCGAACGTGAACATAGCCATGATGCTCAAATGAATCTCCTATAACAAAAACGTGCCGCCCCAACCGGGGCGGCACGCCATCTTTTATCAGCCAACTCGCTGAAGTACGGTGACGAAGGCGCAAGGCCGGGAGGGGTTATCTAAGCCGACATCCCGCAGCCGCGAAGCGGCGAGGACGTCGGCGTGATAACCCCGCAGGCCTTGCGCCGACAGGAAGGAACCTACTTCACGACCAAAATGTCGCAGTCCGTGTTACGCAACAGGAACGTCGAAATCGAGCCCAGCAGCGCGTACTTAATCGAGGACAGGCCGCGGGCGCCGCAGAGCACCAGGTCGGGCTTGACCACGTCGAGCATCTCGTCCTTGAGCGTCTCGCGAATACGACCGGCGCGAATCATGACCTCGACCTCGGGAATATCGGGATTGGCCTTGGCCTCCTCGAGCTGCTTGGCAATGGAGTTGTTAAAGGCCTCCTCTAGGCCGTTGACCAGGTCGACCGGGTAGGAGCCGGCGCTCTCGAGCGCCGTGGAGTCAATCACGTGACCAATAATCAGCTTGGCGCCGTTGTTCGCGGCGACCTTGATGGCGCGTGCGAGCACAAAATCCTGCTGCTCAGTACCGTCGAGTGAAACAAATACCTTGGTGTAGCCCTCGTTCATGGTTTCCTCCTTGGTCTATCGCACGGGCGCGGGGCTCGTGCGTCGGGCGGGCGCGGGTGCGTTGGCCGCCGGACACTTTATCTTGTTGCAGTTATACCCAAGGATTTCGGTTTGACCGCTCGCAATTCTGTGAACGGGCGAGTTTTTTGGTAAGGGTAGGCGCGGTCACACCGCCAACGGTTGATAATGGGACATCGCCCGCATCGTCCGCAGAACATCTACCGGCGGGTGTCTAATGAGGGGGTCCCTTTGGATATCATCGAGCTTCTAAAATCTGCCTTCATGGGCCTGGTCGAGGGCATCACCGAATGGCTGCCCGTTTCGTCGACCGGTCACATGATCTTGGTGGACGAGTTCGTCAAGATGAACGTGAGCGAGACGTTCTGGAATATGTTCCTGGTCGTGATTCAGCTTGGCGCCATTTTGGCCGTCTGCGTCCTGTTCTTCTACGACCTTAACCCGTTTTCTCCTAGCAAGGGCAAGGAGGGTCGTCGCGACACCTGGGTGCTGTGGGGCAAGATTGTGCTCGGCTGCATTCCCGCCGCGGCGATCGGTCTGCCGCTCAACGACTGGATGGAGGAGCATTTCTACAATGCTCCCGTCGTGGCGCTGGCGCTCATTGTGTACGGCGTACTGTTTATCGTGATTGAGAACTGGCGCGCGAGCAAGCGCGAGGAAATGGTCGTTGCCGGTTCGTTTGGTTCGCGTGCTGTGGTGGCGGGCGGACGTCCCGCCGGTGCGCACTTTGCGGCGCCCGCCGCGGCTACCGCTGAGGATGAGGACGATGACGATAGCCTGGACTTTGGCTCCATCACTACGCTCGAGGATCTGAGCTGGAAGACCGCGCTGGGTATCGGTTGCTTCCAGGTGCTTTCGTTGATTCCGGGCACATCGCGCTCCGGCTCCACCATCATCGGTGGCCTGCTTTTGGGCTGCACGCGTTCGGTGGCGTCCAAGTTTACGTTCTTCCTGGCCATCCCTGTCATGTTTGGCGCGAGTGCGCTCAAACTGGTCAAGTACTTCATCAAGGGCGGTACGTTCGGCGCCAACGAGGTCGCCATCTTGGGCGTGGGCTGCGTTGTGGCCTTTGTGGTTTCGCTCATCGCCATTAAGTGGCTCATTGGCTTCGTCCGCCGTCACGACTTCAAGTGCTTCGGCGTCTACCGCATCATTCTGGGCATCGTGGTGCTTGCGTACTTCTTCATCTTGGAGCCTATGCTCGGCCTGTAACTTGGTTGACGCTGCGTGGCGGCCAGGGCGACAACTTGTTATTCAAAGGGGGCGGCATGGCCAAAAGGTCCATGCCGCCCCCTTTTGATTGGTGCATTGGGGTCAGGTTACTTTGCACCAGCTTGGTGCAGACAAACCTGACACCTTTGCACCAAACCCGCTGGGGCGGGCCCGGCAGTGGCGCACGGAGTCGTGGTGTGATTTGCGTCGGTGTCCGTGCGGCTCGGTATACTGGTACGGCTCAAACTATGGCGCCGCCCGCAGGCGCGCCGTCCGTCAGATGAGGAGTCGCCCATGACCCAGCCCTTGCCCTGGGAAAAGAACACCGCCGCGCCCGTTCCGCCCGCGCCGGAGCCCGTGCCGCTCGATGCGTACACCGCCCCCGCCGCGCCGGAACCCGAGCTCGTCCCGCTCGACATCTACGACGCCCCGGCTCCGGCACCCAAGCCCGTCAAGCCGCTCGTCGACATCGACAGCCTCAACCCCGCCCAGCGCGAGGCGGTCCTGACCACCGAGGGTCCGCTGCTGGTCCTTGCCGGCGCCGGCTCGGGCAAGACCCGCGTCCTGACCTTCCGCATCGCGCACATGCTGGGCGACCTGGGCGTTAAGCCCTGGCAGGTCCTGGCCATCACGTTTACCAACAAGGCTGCGGCCGAGATGCGCGAGCGTCTGGCAGCGCTCATTCCCAGTGGTACCCGCGGCATGTGGGTGTGCACCTTCCACGCCATGTGCGTGCGCATGCTGCGCGAGGACGCCGACCTGCTGGGCTACACCGGTCAGTTCACCATCTACGATGATGATGACTCAAAGCGCATGGTGCGTGACATTATGCAGGCGCTCGGTATCGAGCAAAAGCAGTTCCCCATCAACATGATCCGCAGCAAGATCAGCTCGGCCAAAAACGCCATGATCGGCCCCGAGGACATGCTCAAGAGCGCCGATAGCCCCAACGACAAAAAGGCCGCGCAGGTCTACCTGGAGCTGGAGCGCCGCCTGCGCGCCGCCAATGCGATGGACTTCGACGACTTGCTCGTGCGCGCGCTCGAGCTGCTGCGCACCCGCCCCGAGGTGCTCGAAAAGTACCAAGAGCGCTTCCGCTACATTAGCGTCGACGAGTATCAGGACACCAACCACGTCCAGTACGAGATCGCCAACCTGCTGGCCGCCAAGTACCAAAACCTCATGGTCGTGGGCGACGATGACCAGTCCATTTATAGCTGGCGTGGCGCCGACATCACCAACATCCTGGACTTTGAGAAGGACTTTAAAAACTGCAAGACCGTCAAACTGGAGCAGAACTATCGTTCCACGGGCCATATCCTGAGCGCCGCCAACGCCGTGGTGCGCCACAACTCGCAGCGCAAGGACAAGCGTCTGTTTACGGCCGAGGGCGACGGCGAGAAGATCCAGGCCTTCCAGGCAAGCGATGAGCGCGACGAGGGCCGCTGGATTGCCGGCGAGATCGAAAAGCTGCACTCCAAGGGCACGAGTTACGACGACATCGCCGTGTTCTACCGCACCAACGCCCAGTCTCGTATTCTCGAAGATATGTTCCTGCGTGCGGGCGTGCCCTATAAGATCGTGGGCGGCACGCGATTCTTCGACCGCGCCGAGATCCGCGACGTCATGGCCTACCTCAAGATGATCGTGAACCCGGCCGACGAGATGAGTGTCAAGCGAGTCATCAACACGCCGCGCCGCGGCATCGGCTCCACCTCGATTCAAAAGATCGAGCAGCTGGCGCGCGACAACCGCTGCTCGTTCTTCCAGGCCTGCGAGATCGCGTGTGCCGAGACGGGCATGTTTAGCGCCAAGGTGCGCAACGGCCTGTCGAGCTTTGTGGCGCTGGTACGTGAGGGTCGCCGCATGGACGGTGAGCTCAAGGATGTCGTCGAGATGATTGTCGACAAGACGGGCCTGCTGCAGGCGTTTCGCGCCGAGGGCACCATGGAGTCCGAGAGCCGTGCCGAGAACATTCAGGAATTCCTGGGCGTTGCCGCCGAGTTTGAGGAGACGCACGAGGATATCGAGGGTACGCTCGAGAGCCTGGAAGAGCTGCGTGCGGCTGGCGTGGCCGACGTGCCGGATGCCGCCGAGCCCGAGCCCGTTGTGGTGAGCGCGCCCGCACCCGAGCCGGGTCCGTCTGCGCCCGTGTCTTCGTTTGAGGCGCTTGTCGGTGCGCGCGATGCCGCAGGCTCCAATCCGCTCGATAGCTTGGGCGCTCCGGCGCTCTCGCCGCAGGATGCCCTGGCCGCCGCCATCGCGGGCAATGCCTATGCCGCGCCGACGGAGCTGCCGGCCGGCGCCGTGCATGCCGACGAGATCGAGCGCACCTACGGCCCGCTTACCTGCAAGGCGCTGCCGGCGCTCATGGAGTGGCTGGCCTTGCGCTCGGACCTGGATTCTCTGGCCGGCGAGACACATGCCATCACCATGATGACTATCCACTCCGCCAAGGGCTTGGAGTTCCCGGCGGTCTTTGTGGCCGGCATGGAGGAGGGTATCTTCCCGCATGTGCACGACTTTGGCGGCAGCGATGATCCGGGCAAGCTCGAGGAGGAGCGTCGCCTGGCCTACGTCGCCATCACGCGTGCCCGCAAGCGTCTGTTCCTGACCTATGCCGCCACGCGCCGCACCTACGGTTCGACCTCGGCCAATCCTCGTTCGCGCTTTCTCAACGAGATCCCGTTTGAGGATATCGAGTTTAGCGGTATCGGTTCTGCCGGTTTTGAGGGCACGGGCTGGGAGAAGCGCGGTGACCGTCACGGTACCTTTGGCTCGGGCATGGGCTCGGACATGTACGGCGGCAAGGTGTTTGGCTCGCATACGCGCTCGACCGGCGGTTCCGCCTCGCGTGGCGGGTCGAGCTTCGACGATTTCTTTGGCGGCAGCAGCTACGGTACCGAACGCCATCACGGGGTGTCGCCCGATGCCGGCCGCGTGGCCTCGACCTTTGGATCGGGTGCGCCGCGACCCAAGAAGTCCACGTCCAAGGTGTCGCCGACGGTGGAGCGTAAGGTCGACCGCGCCAGCGCATCGCAGGACTTTGCCGCGGGCGATACCGTGAGCCACAAGACCTTTGGCACGGGTACCGTGATCTCGGTCGCTGGAGACATGATCGAGGTCCAATTCGAAAAGACCGGCCAGACCAAAAAGCTTATGAAAGGATTTGCTCCGATCGTTAAGCTGAATGCCTAACTGCGAGGTTGACCGGGCGCGCCGGGGGCTTTGGTCGCCTGCTCGGACAGTCCTGCTCGCACGGAGAGCACATTAAGTGCTCTCCGGCTCGTGCGGAACTCGCGATCGACCAAAGCCCCCGGCGCGCCCTCTTCCTTGTGGCGTTTTGGCCTGCAGCTTGCGAACGTTGCTTTGCTCGTTCGCTTTTTGATCTGGAGAGCCGGGTGGGCTGATAAATAGATACGAGTAGGGGCTCTCCCGTACATGGACGGGGGAGCCCCTTGTTGCGTTTGGGTTGTTGTTGCGATCTAGAGGTGGCTGATAATCAGTTCCATATTGCCCTCGAGCTCGATCTTGTCCACGGTGCTCGGAGCCAGCAGGTGGCTTCCCTTGTGGACGGGGTCGCCGCAGATGGTGCCTTCGCCGTCGATGACCGATAGGCACATGAAAGGCCAGCGCTGGTCCAAGGTCTTGCTGCCGTTCACACGCACGCGGTCTACGGTGTAGATCTTGTTGCTCTCCAGCTCGGTCACGCCATCGACCTCGGGCGCGGTCACCGTGCCGTCGGTCGGAGCCTGCGCGTTAAAGTTGATGCAATCGAGGCTCTGCTCAATGTGCAGCGGGCGCAGCTTGCCGTCGGTGCCGGGGCGGTCGTAGTCGTACAGGCGATACGTCACGTCGCTCGACTGCTGCGTCTCTAAAATGAGCGTGCCGGTCTTGATGGCGTGCACGGTACCGGAATCAATCTGGAAAAAGTCACCCTTGTGAATCGGCAGCACGTTGAGCATGTCGTCCCAGCGGCCCTCTTCGATCATCTGTGCGGCCTCTGCGCGATCCTTGGCGCGCTGCCCGACGATGATCGTGGCGCCGGGCTCGCAATCCAGCACGTACCAGCACTCGGTTTTGCCCAGGCTGCCGTTCTCGTGCTCGGCGGCGTACTCGTCGTTGGGATGAATCTGGATCGAAAGGTCGTCCTTTGCGTCCAGAATCTTAACGAGCAGCGGGAACCCCTTGCCCTCGCAGTTGCCAAAAAGCTCACGGTGCTCGGCCCACAGCCACGACAGCGTGTGGCCAGCATACGGGCCCTCCGCAATCTGGCAGTCGCCGTTGGGGTGGGCCGAGATGGCCCAGCACTCACCGATGGGGCCATCGGGAATGTCGTAGCCAAATACGGTTTCGAGTTGGCGACCGCCCCAGATCTTCTCGTGGAAGATCGGCGTCAGTTTAATCAAATCGGACATGTTCATACCCCCATTGTGCTGCGTGGGCGCCGCGTAAAACTGTTCAAAACGAGCGCCTGTATGACTACAAAAACCTATGCCAATGTTACGTTGTGCAACTCAAAGCGGTCGCCAACGTTGCGCGAGACCGAATACTCAAAGGCGGCGCCGCTGTCCAAAAAGCCAATCTGCTTGAGCTCGAGCAGGGGAGAGCCAGGTTTGGTGTCCAGGCGCTCAGCTTCTTCCTTGGTTGCTGCCACGGCGCGAATGGTACGGTGGAAGCTCGAAATTTTCAGCCCGCATTGCTCGCGGATGAAATGGTAGACCGATCCGTACAGGTCCTTCTTTTTAAGGCCCGGAATCAGCTCGAGGGGCATGTAGGTGTACTCGATAACGATGGGCTCCTCATCGGCCTGACGCACGCGCACGACGTGATAGGCAAAGTCATCCTCGGCAATTCCCAGCTGGGCTGCGATGTCCGCTGGTGGATTAACAATCGAGAAATCGTAGACCACCGAGGTCACCTTTTCCCCGCGGTGCTCATACGAAAAACCTTGGGCACGGTCGTTTTTGCCCTGGAAAAACGCCTGGCCGGGAAGTCCTGCCGTGTCCTTAACGTAGGTACCCGATCCACGACGGCTGGTAATAAGACCTTCCTCGGTGATTTGCTCGATAGCTCGTTTGACGGTGATTTTGGAAACGCTATAGAGCTCGCAGAACTCAACGACGGTGGGTAGCTTGTCGCCCGGTTTAAGAGCGCCGTCCTCGATGCTTCGACGGATATCTGCAGCTATTGCCTCGTATTTGGGAATCATGGAACCTCCTTTCCGGCTTGATTGAGTACAGAAGAAAGTATAGTCAACACCTAAGCATCCCTATTGCGTTTTTGAAAAGTTCGAGAAAGATATAATCAAAAAACGCTTTTCTCTATCAACTAGAGCGCTCTAAATGAATATGCATTCGAATAATGTGGTATTGAGCAAATTGATCGGCTCGAAGATGGGGTTGGGCCGTTTTGCCGCCCAGCGAACCGAATCTCATGCCTTGCGTTTTCCCAGATAAAACCTGCCAAAACAAACCTGTCCCTTTTTGGCAGGTTTTTGCCTGGGGAGCGGTACCATACAAGCAATGTTTAAACGAGAAAGGCGGGCTCCCATGGAACCTAAGCAGTACTACATCGGCATCGACGTCGGCGGCACTTCGGTTAAGGAGGGCCTGTTCGACGAGGACGGAAACCTGCTGGCCAAGGCCAGTGTGCCCACGCCTCCCATCGTTGACGCTGCGGGCTTTGCCGCGGTGACCGAGGCTATCGACCAGGTGGTCGCCAAGGCCCAGATTCCGCGCGCCTTTGTGGCGGGCATTGGCCTGGCCGTTCCGTGCCCCATCCCGGCATCGGGCGATGCCAAGGTTAAGGCCAACATTGCCATCAACCTGCCCGAGCTAAGAGTCGCCATTCAGGAGCACTGCCCCGACGCGGTTGTTAAGTACGAGAACGATGCCAACGCCGCCGCCATGGGCGAGGCTTGGCTCGGTTCCGCCAAGGGCGTACAGAACGTGGTGATGGTCACCATTGGTACCGGCGTGGGCGGCGGCGTTATCGTTAACGGCGACGTGGTGTCGGGCGTTGTGGGCGCCGGCGGCGAGATTGGCCACATGTGCCTGAACCCGGCTGAGGAGCGCGTCTGCGGCTGCGGCGGTCATGGCCACCTGGAGCAGTATTCCAGCGCCACCGGCGTGGTGAGCAATTACCTGGCTGAGTGCAAGAAGGCGGGTGTCGAACCCATCGAGCTCACCGGTCCCTCCGATTCTAAGGACGTGTTCCAGGCTTGCCGCGAGGGCGACAAGCTCGCGCTGGCAGCTGCCGATACCATGGCCGACTATCTCGGTCGCGCCCTGGCGCTCATTGCCAACGTGGTCGATCCCGAGATGTTCCTCATCGGCGGCGGCGCATCCGCCTCGGCCGATGTCTACCTCGACAAGGTCCGCGAGCATTTTAAGCAGTACGCGCTTTCTGCCTCGCGCGAGACGCCCATCGAGGTCGCTTCGCTCGGCAACGACGCCGGCATCATCGGTGCCGCCTACGTAGCCCTGCGCGCCGCCGGTAAATAGCTGCTGCAAGGGGGCAGACTTCGCCCCAACACTTGCCCCAAATTGCGCCGTGGCCCTTGCGTCTCATAAGGTTCGGCGCCAGCGTGCTACCATAGCTACGTCCAAGTACACATATCAAGTGGAGGATATCCATGGCAAACGTTCTTGTCTTTGGTCACCAGAACCCCGATAACGACGCCATCATGAGCGCCGTCGTCCTGTCCCAGCTGCTCAACCAGGTTGAGTATGCCGGCAACACCTACGAGGCCTGCGCCCTTGGTCAGCTTCCGGCCGAGTCCGCCAAGCTGCTCGCCGACGCCGGCATCGCCGAGCCCCGCGTGATCGAGTCCGTCGAGGCCGGTCAGCTCGTCGTCCTCACCGACCACAACGAGTCTGCCCAGTCCGTCGCCGGCCTTAAGGACGCTACGGTCTTTGGCGTTGTCGATCATCACCGCATCGGCGACTTCGAGACCGCCGGCCCGCTGCACTACATCTGCCTGCCCTGGGGCTCTAGCTGCACCATCGTCACCAAGCTCGCCGGCGTGCTCGGCGTTGAGCTTTCCGACGTCCAGGCCAAGCTGCTGCTCTCGGCCATGATGACCGATACGCTCATGCTCAAGAGCCCCACCACCACCGATGTCGACCGCGCCGTCGCCGCCAAGCTCGGCGAGCAGGTGGGCGTCGACCCGGTCAAGTTTGGCATGGAGGTCTTCCTCACCCGTCCGTCCGGCTCCTTCACTGCAGCCGAGATGGTCGGCAACGACATCAAGATGTTCGAGCCCGCTGGCAAGAAGCTGCTCATCGGCCAGTACGAGACCGTCGACAAGACCCGCGCACTCGGCATGATCGACGAGATCCGCGAGGCCATGCGCGCCTACGCCGCCGAGAAGGGTGCCGACGGCATCGTCCTGTGCATCACCGACATCATGGAGGAGGGCTCGCAGGTCCTGCTCGAGGGCGAGACCGAGGCTGCTCAGAAGGGCCTGGGCATTGCCGACGAGCACGACGGCGTCTGGATGCCGGGCGTCCTCTCCCGTAAGAAGCAGGTCGCTGCCCCCATCATGGCCGCCTGCTAGGTTTAGTTGACCAAACGCCACGACCGGATCGCGGACGCCCCGCGCTCCGGTCGTTTTTTGTGCATGCGCCGCGTCGTCTCTTGGACAGGCGTGCCCGTGCCGTTGAGCAAATAATGTTCAACCTGTGGTTCCGCTTTTCGGCCACGCCTGCGTGCTTGTCGTGCAGGGTAGGCTAGATGCAAGCGTAATACGTTAGAGCGCGGCGCCGCCACTTGGGCGGGCCGTGCTTTTTTAAGACGGGAGCTTTCCCGTGAAAGGAGCCGCCCATGGCAGCAACCGAGCAGCTGTTCAACGTCCGTGAGCGCAAGCGCTTTGAACGCCACGACATTTGGGAGCGCATCGCCGAGAACGGCACGATTTCCGCCGCGGTTATGGTCATCGCCGCCATCGCCGCCGTCATTTGCGCCAATACCGATGCCTACGAGGCCATCCATCACTTTTTGGAGACCCCGCTGTATGTGGGTCTGGGCAACCTTACGGCCGGTCTTACCGTTGAGCTTTTCGTCAACGACTTTCTCATGGCGATTTTCTTTTTGTTGGTGGGCATTGAGCTTAAGTACGAGATGACGGTCGGCGAGCTCAAGAATCCGCGTCAGGCCATGCTTCCCATGCTGGCGGCCGTGGGCGGCGTCGTCGTTCCTGCCTGCATCTACCTGATCTTTAACCATGCCGGCGCCCGCAACGGTTGGGCCATCCCCATGGCAACCGATATTGCCTTTGCGCTGGGCGTGCTGTCGCTTTTGGGCAACCGCGTGCCCAACGGCGTGCGCGTGTTCTTCTCGACGCTCGCCATCGCCGATGACCTCATCTCCATCGCCGCCATCGCCATCTTCTACGGTCAGAGCCCCAATCCGTTTTGGTTGGGCGCCGCCGCGCTGGTGACCTGCGCGCTCGTGTGGCTCAACAAGACGCAGCATTACCGCCTCGCCCCGTATTCGGTACTGGGCCTGCTGTTGTGGTTCTGCATGTTCAAGAGCGGTGTACATGCCACGCTCGCCGGCGTCATCCTGGCCTTTACCATTCCGGCCAAGTGCGGCGTCAAGCTCGATAGCCTCACCGATTGGTTGGGCGAGTGCCTGCCGCTGCTTGATGACCGCTACGACGACGAGGCACACATCCTGGGCCAGCATGACTTTACCGTCTCGACCACCAGGGTCGAGCGCGTCATGCACCGCGTGACCCCGCCGCTCATCCGCATGGAGCGTCTGATCTCCACGCCGGTCAACTTTGTGATTCTGCCGATCTTTGCGTTCGTGAACGCACAGGTTCGCCTAGTGGGTGTGGATATGAGCACGCTGCTCACCGACCCGGTGACGCTCGGCGTGTACTTCGGCATGCTGCTGGGCAAGCCGATCGGCATCTTTGGTATGACGTTTGCCCTGGTTAAGCTTAAGGCCTGTGAGCTGCCGCACAATGTCAACTGGCACATGATTGCCGGCGTGGGCATTCTGGGCGGTATCGGCTTTACCATGTCGATTCTCATCAGCGGCCTTGCCTTCCCGACGGCCCAGTTTGAGGTTCTTGCAGCCAAGGCCGCTATTCTCGCCGGTTCGGTCACCGCAGCCGTGCTCGGCATGATCTACATGAGCGTGGTCTGCAAGCATCCCTCGCCCAAAGACGAGTAAGAGCGCGAAAACCGGCTCCAGAACCGATTCGGGCGCGTTCAAAATGCGGATTCGGGCGGTGCTTGCCGCCTGCCAGACACGCCAGTGGTCAAAAAACGCCGTTTGTGAGTACTGTCACAAACGGCGTATCATTTTAGGTGTGGAAATTAATGAACAAAGTTATAAGAACTGTACGTTAATGAGTGACCATCGACTTCCAATTTGGCGCTAGCTGACGGTGATTAGGAAGTTTCAAGTCGAGTTTTGCCGATTTCGACCAAGAATCGCTGCTACTAAAAAGGTAACAGTACTCATATTTGCCCTTTTTTGGCCACAAGCCCTAAAACAAGCCTCGCCAAGGTCGGGAAGCGGGCCAAATCGCCGGCCTCGAGGCTTATTCCACCGTTCCGTAGACGGCGCCCCAGCCGTGGGCGGCCAAGGCGGAGTTGAGCTGGTCGCAAAGTGACTGGCGGTCGTAGTAGCCGGGCGGCAAAAGATTCACGATTTCCATGAGATCGGGCGCCAGGTCCAAGATTTCGGCCTGTACGATCAGATCCAGGCGGTCGATGGCGTGGCGGTCGTAAAACAGTCCGTCGACCAGGCGCTGCAGGTCGCCGAATTCCTCGGCCTGGAACGATCCATACTCCATAGTGCCTCCTTGGGCGCCCCACGCAGGCATGCGCGGCGATTCGTAATTTATTGCGATGGACTTAATCTATCACGGCTTCATAACGTTGCGGCGGTGGCGGTCTATACTTAGACGAACTGCAACGTACCGCTTCGCGAAAGGTCGCACCCATGCAGACGATCTACCAGAAGATGGAAACCACCGAACTCGATGCCGCCATCGAGGCGCTCAAAGCCGAGGTCTCCGAGGTCAAGGCTAAGGGCCTGGCGCTCGATATGGCCCGCGGCAAGCCGTCGCCCTCCCAGGTGGACATCTCGCGCCCCATGCTCGAAATCCTCAATGCCGATGCCGATCTGCACGATGGCAACGTCGATTGTTCCAACTACGGCTGCTTTGAGGGTATTCCTTCGGCACGCAAGTTGGCAGGGGAGTTCCTGGGCTGCCCCGCCGAGCAGACGCTCGTGCTGGGTTCGTCGAGCCTGCTGATCGAGCATGACATCGCCGGCATGTTCTGGCGCTGCGGCTCGTGTGGCAGCGAGCCCTGGGACGCCTACGAGGCCGCGCACGACGGCAAGAAGGTCAAGTTCCTGTGCCCTGTTCCCGGCTACGACCGCCACTTTGGCATTACCGCCGACTTGGGCATCGAGAACATCCCCGTTGCGATGACTGACAACGGCCCCGACATGGACGAGATCGAGCGCCTCGTTGCCGTCGACGATTCCATCAAGGGTATCTGGTGCGTGCCCAAGTATTCCAACCCCATGGGCATCACCTTTAGCGAGGATACCGTGCGCCGCCTGGTCGAGATGCCCACAGCCGCGCCCGATTTCCGTATCTTCTGGGACAATGCCTACTGCGTGCACGACCTGTACGACGAGACCGACGAGCTCGCAAACATCTTTGACCTCGCTCGCGTGGCGGGCACCGAGGACCGCGTGGTAGCCTTTGCCTCGACGTCCAAGATCACCTTCCCGGGCGCCGGCATCGGCTTTATCGGTGCGAGTCCCGCGGTCATCGCCGAGTTCTCCAAGCGCCTGAAGGCCGGCCTCATCAGCGCCGACAAACTCAACCAGCTGCGTCACGTGCGCTTCCTTCCCACCATCGAGGCGGTCAAGGAGCACATGAAAAAGCATGCCGAGTTCCTGCGTCCGCGCTTTGAGGCCGTCGAGCGCAAGCTCACCGAGGGCTTGGGCGACACGGGCTGTGCCACCTGGACGCACCCCCGCGGCGGCTACTTTGTAAGCTTCGATGGTCCCGAGGGCTCGGCCCAGAAGGTCGCCGCGCTTTGCGCCGATCTGGGCGTCAAGCTCACGCCGGCCGGTGCTACCTGGCCCTATGGCAAGGACCCGCGCGACACCAACATCCGCATCGCGCCGAGCTATCCCACGGTCGAGGACCTGGAGGCCGCGCTCGATGTGTTGGTGCTGGCCGTTAAGCTCGTCGCAGCCGAGCTTGCGCGTGCCGAGCGCGCCTAACGCACAGCTTCCCGTACTATCCGCACTTTCGATACGTAAAGGAGCGTATACATGGATTTGGGTATTTCCACCAACCCCACGCCGGAGCTCTACACCATTAAGGTAACCGGCGAGATCGATATCTCTAACGCTGATAGCCTGCGCAATGCCATCGACCTGGCGCTCGAGCAGCCCACTGAGGCCGTTGAGCTCGATTTTGCCCAGGTGAGCTACATCGATTCGACGGGCATTGGCGTACTCGTGGGCGCCGCACACCACGCGGTCGACCACGGCAAGCGCTTTAGCTGCACCAATGTGCAGCCCCCGGTGATGCGCGTGGTTCAGCTGTTGGGTGTCGACCAGGAGATTTCGATCACCGCTGCATAATCTTTGCCCCCAAAAGGGCGTGCCGTTTGGCATATGTTTGTGATGCGCTCGGACGTTTTGGCGTCCGGGCGCTATACTTGACCGAATGAATAGACGAGTTCCGGCCGAATGGCGCGGTGCGGGCTCGACTCACATCGAGCCTTGGAGGTATGTGTGTTTGGTATTGGAGAGGGTGAGCTCGCGATCATCGTGGTCTTCGGCTTTTTGCTGTTTGGCCCGGATAAGCTCCCGCAGATGGGCCGCACGATCGGCCGTGCCATCCGTCAGTTCCGCGAGACGCAGGAAAAGATGACGGCCGTTGTTCAGTCCGAGATTATCGATCCGGTGAGCGAGGCCGCGTCGGCCCCGGTCAAGCCCAAGAAGGCTGCTGCAACCGACGACGATTCCGATGCGGATGAGGATGCCGCCGAGACGGCAGCGCCCGCCAAGAAGGAGACCTTTGCCGAGCGTCGCGCCCGTCTTGCTGCCGAGATGGCCGCAAGCGAGGGTGCTGCTGAGGGCGAAGATGCTGCTGAGGAGGCTGAGGGTGCCGAGCCTGCCGCTGCCACCGTCGAGCCCGAACCTGCTGCAGAGCCGGGGCCGGAGCCCGAGCCCGAGCCGGCAGAGCCCACGACGGCTGACCTCTACGCCCGTCGTCCCCGCAAGCGCAAGGCCGTCGTCGACCAGCTCGCTCGCGAGCTCGAGGCCGAGGACGACACCGCTGCCGCCGACGCCCCGAAGGAAGGCGATGAGTAATGCCTATCGGACCTGCGCGTATGCCGCTCTTCGATCACCTGGGAGAGCTCCGTCGCCGTCTGACCATCGTGGTCGTATCGGTGTTTGCCGCCGCCATCGTGCTGTATTTCGCCACGCCCGTGGTGCTCGACATCCTGGAAGACCCCATCCGCTCCTTTGTGCCGGAAGGTAAGTTCTACATCACCACCACGCTCGGCGGCTTTGGCCTGCGCTTCTCGCTGGCCATCAAGATGGCTGTGGTCATGTGTACGCCCATGATCATCTGGCAGATCTTGGCGTTTTTCCTGCCGGCGCTTCGCCCCAACGAGCGCAAGTGGGTCGTGCCCACGGTGCTCGCCTCGACGGTGCTGTTCTTCCTGGGCGCCATTTTCTGCTACTTCATCATCATTCCCGCGGGCTTTGAGTGGCTCATCGGCGAGACCTCTGCCGTCGCCACGGCGCTGCCCGACCTGGAGAACTACGTCAACATGGAGCTGCTCTTTATGATCGGCTTTGGTGTGGCGTTTGAGCTGCCGCTCATCATCTTCTACCTGTCCGTCTTCCATATCGTGTCCTACGCGGCCTTCCGCGGTGCCTGGCGTTACGTATACGTAGGCCTGCTTGTGGGGTCGGCTGTGATTACGCCCGACGGCTCGCCCGTTACGCTGGGCCTTATGTACGGCGCCCTGCTCTCGCTCTACGAGATCTCGCTCGCCATCGCCCGTGTGGTCATCACCGCGCGCGAGGGCAAGGAGGGCTTGTTTGTGAGTCGTCTGGACCTGTTCTCGGACGATGAGGATGACGAGGAGTAAATCGGTATGCACGAGGTTGGCATTGTCAACGGCATACTCGATACAGTGATTCGCGCGGCGCGTGGGGCGGGGGCCTCGCGCGCCGTTTTGGTAACGCTGCGTATCGGGGATATGACCGAGGTCGTGCGCGAGGCGCTCGACTTTGCGTGGGAGACGTTTCGTGACGAGGACCCGCTCACGCAAGGTTGCGAGCTTGCGGTAGAGGAGGTTCATCCGCAAAGCGAGTGTCTGGACTGCGGTGAGGTTTTCGATCATGACCGCTTCCACTGCCGCTGCCCCCAATGTGGCGGCGCCAACGTGCGCCTGCTGCACGGCCGCGAGCTCGACATCGCCAGTATCGAAATCGAGACCCCCGACGATTAGCCCGCTAGCCATCTGGTGATGGGGTATAAAGGGGCCAAAGTAAGGAGCGCTAAGTATGGCCGAGAAGACGATTGATATCGCGTCGCCGATTCTGTCGCGCAATGAGCGTCTGGCAGATCAGCTGCGTGAGCGATTTAAAGAGACAAACACCTATGTGATCAATGTGCTGTCGAGCCCCGGTTCGGGCAAGACCACCACGATTTTGGGCACCAACGAGCGCCTGCGCGACAAGGCTGGCCTGCGCTGCGCCGTCATCGAGGGCGATATTGCCTCGGATGTCGACGCCATTACCATGAAGGAAGCCGGCATGCCCGCCATCCAGATCAACACGGGCGGCCTGTGCCACCTCGAGGGCAACATGATCATGGAGGCCGTTGACGCGTTCGACCAAGCCGTCGGTCTGGAGAACATCGACGTCATCTTTATCGAAAACGTGGGCAACTTGGTCTGTCCGGTCGACTTTGACCTGGGCGAGAACCTGTCCATCATGATTCTCTCGGTGCCCGAGGGCGACGACAAGCCTATCAAGTACCCGGGCATCTTCCAGCACGCCGGCGCACAGCTGCTCAACAAGGTAGACGTGGCCCCGGCTTTCGATTTTGACATGGATAGGTATACTAAGACACTCGATGACCTCAATCCGCAGGCGCCGCGTTTTGCCGTGAGCGCGCGCAAGGGCGAGGGCATGGATGCCTGGTGCGATTGGCTCATCGGGCAGATCGAGCAAGCAAGGGCGTAAATCGGCCGCCATACGGGCGGGCGTAGCCGCAGAGACACGAGATAGGAGCCTCTTTTGAAGCTCATCATCGCCGAGAAAAACGACGCCGCGCGTCAGATCGCCGAGCGTCTGTCCACGGGTAAACCCAAAAAGGACAAGGTGTACAACACCGCCATCTACCGTTTTGAGTGGAAGGGCGAGGAGTGCGTGACGATCGGTCTTGCCGGTCACATCCTTGCGCCCGATTTTTGCGACAGCGTGCTGTTCGATAAAAAGCTGGGCTGGTATTCGGTCACCGAGGACGGCGAGATGCTGCCGGCCGACATGCCCGATGGCCTGGCGCGCCCGCCCTATGACACCAAGCGCAAGCCGTTTCTTGCCGACGGTATCTCCATCAAGGGCTGGAAGCTCGAGAGTCTGCCGTATCTCACCTGGGCACCCGTCATTAAGCTGCCGGCCGAGAAGGAGCTTATCCGCTCGCTCAAGAACCTCGCCAAAAAGTCCGACAGCGTCATCATCGCTACGGACTTCGATCGCGAGGGCGAGCTGATCGGTTCGGACGCCCTCAACAAGGTGCGCGAGGTTGCGCCGGACTTGCCGGTTGCCCGCGCCCAGTATTCTTCGTTTACCAAGGCCGAGATCACGCAGGCCTTCGATAACCTTGTCTCGCTCGACCAGAACCTGGCCGACGCCGGCGAGAGCCGTCAGCACATCGACCTCATTTGGGGTGCGGTGCTCACGCGCTACCTGACGCTCGCCAAGTTCGGCGGCTTTGGCAACGTGCGTTCCGCCGGCCGCGTGCAGACGCCGACGCTTGCCCTGGTGGTCGAGCGCGAGCGCGAGCGCATGGCGTTTGTGCCCGAGGACTATTGGCAGATTCGCGGCATGGGTGTCGCGCAAGGCGCTGCCGAGGACGATCGCTTTAAGATCGCGCACAAGACGGCGCGCTTTACCGACAAGGATGCTGCTGAGACGGCGTACGGTCACGTTGACGGTGCCAAGACGGCAACCGTCGCCGCGGTGACCAAGCGCTCGCGCAAGCAGCAGCCGCCCACGCCGTTTGCGACCACCTCGCTGCAGGCTGCCGCCGCAGCCGAGGGTATCTCGCCTGCGCGTACCATGCGTATCGCCGAGTCCCTCTACATGGCCGGTCTCATCAGCTACCCGCGTGTCGACAATACCGTATACCCCGCGACGCTTGATCTGGGCGCTGTGGTGAGTGACCTTGCAAAGATCAACCCGGCGCTGGCGCCCGTATGCAAAAAGGTCCTCGCCGGCCCCATGAAGCCCACGCGCGGCAAGGTCGAGACCACCGACCACCCGCCTATCTATCCCACGGGCGAGGGCGATCCGTCCACGCTCGACGGCGGTCAGCGCAAGCTCTACGACCTCATCGCCCGTCGCTTCCTGGCGACGCTTATGGGTCCTGCGACCATTGAGAACACCAAGCTCGAGCTCGACGTCAACGGCGAGCCGTTCGTGGCCTCGGGTGACGTGCTCGTGACCCCTGGCTTCCGCGAGGCCTATCCGTACGGCCTTAAGCGCGATGAGCAGATGCCGCCGCTGGAGCAGGGCGATACGGTCGACGTGTTCGACATTAAGCTCGAGGCCAAGCAGACCGAGCCGCCCGCGCGCTACAGCCAGGGCAAGCTCGTGCAGGAGATGGAAAAGCGCGGCCTGGGCACCAAGTCCACGCGCGCGAGCATCATCGAGCGCCTGTACGCCGTGCGCTACCTCAAAAACGATCCCGTGGAGCCGAGCCAGCTAGGCATCGCCATCATCGACGCGCTGTCGCAGTTTGCCCCGCGCATCACGAGCCCCGATATGACCAGCGAGCTCGACGGCGACATGACTCGCGTGGAGCGCGGCGAGGACACCGAAGAGCATGTCGTGACCCATTCGCGCGCGCTGCTGGCCGGCGTGCTCGACGAGCTGCTCAAGCATACGCAGGAGCTGGGCGACGCCATCAGCGACGCCGTCACGGCCGATGCGCGCGTGGGCGCTTGCCCCAAGTGCGGCAAGGACCTGGTTATGAAGACGAGTGCCAAGACCCGCGGCAGCTTCATTGGCTGCATGGGCTGGCCCGACTGCGACGTGACCTATCCGGTGCCGAGCGGCGTCAAGGTGAGCCCGCTCGAGGGCGAGGCAGCCGTGTGCCCCGAGTGCGGCGCGCCGCGCATTAAGTGCCAGCCGTTCCGCCAGAAGGCCTTCGAGATTTGCGTGAACCCCACGTGCCCCACCAACTACGAGCCTGACCTTAAGGTGGGCGAGTGCAAGGTGTGCGCCGAGGCCGGACGCCATGGCGACCTGATCGCGCACAAGAGCGAGAAGAGCGGCAAGCGCTTTATCCGCTGTACCAACTACGATGACTGCGGCGTGAGCTATCCTCTGCCGGCGCGCGGTAAGCTCGAGGCGACGGGTGAGACTTGCCCCGAGTGCGGCGCCCCCATCGTGGTGGTCAACACGGCGCGCGGTCCGTGGCGCATCTGCGTGAACATGGACTGCCCGACCAAGGAGAAGAAGCCCGCCCGCGGTCGCAAGACCACGACCAAGGCGAGCGCGGCCAAGAAGACGACGGCGGCCAAGAAGACGACGGCTAAGAAAGCCACTGCCGCCAAGAAGACGACCGCGAAGAAGTCGACTGCCAAGAAAGCAGCCGCCGACAAGTAGCGGCGCAGTCGAAACATTGCCCAAAACAAAAACGAGCGAGGGTTCCATGATCCTCGCTCGTTTTTTTGACCGGCAGTTAGGGACGTTCCTTTTTCTGCCGGCAGTTTAGGAACGTCCCTAACTGCCGGCTCGGGAACGACAAAGTGCTAGTTCACCTCGACAGGCTTGGCGCCGGGATAGCGCTCCTCAAAGTCTAGGCGGTACTTATTGTCATTGGTGCCCGCCACGTTGTCGCGCGACAGCGGCGCCACGATCTCATTCTTGTGGTCCGCAGGCTTGGCGTATTTCAGGCTGATCTCCCAGGCATCACAGATTGCGTCAATGCGGTGATCAAGGTCGTCGTACAGAGCGATGATGTCCTTCCAGGAGCTGTAGTTCTTGGAGCTCGTCGGGACGTCCAGGTCCTCGACGATGTCGTAATACTGCTCGATGGTGTCCTCCGTGCGCTCGGCGACGTCGGCGAGATTTTGACGGGTGGTTCGATCCTCTTCCAGATAGTTGCCGTTGAAGTTCTGCGCGCAGCCACGGACGTAGTTGTCGAGGTCTTCGAGCAGGTCGTAGTACTCGCTCAGGCGACGGTAGAGGTTTTGCTCGGAGAGGGTCGCTTCGCCGCCAGTCTCGTCCTCGTCATCATCGTCATCGTCGTAAAGGCTATTGGGATCGCCGAGAGGCTCAAGGTCATCATCGTCAACATCGTGGTGCAGCTTGGTAACCTCGGCGGTCGTCTGCGTACCGGCGTTGTCGAAAGGCTTGATCACAAAGAAAATGACCAGGGCGATGATGATCGCCACCAGCACAACGATAACGGCGATAAGCGGCCCGGTGCCGCTCTTTTTGGGAGCGGGGGTCTGTGGCGAAGCGGGCACGTATGCGGGAGCCGGCTGCTGTTGGGGCGAGCCGCTCGCGACGGGTATGCGCTGCGTGGTCTCGACGGCCTCGGTCCTTGCGGCGGGGTCGGGGCTATAGGCAAGGGAGTCGTCCGCCTTGGCTTGCGGCGTATCAAGGGAGCCGGTCTGCTCAAAAGCGGGCTGGCTATCGCTCGCGGCTGTTTGCTCAACGGGTGCACCGCACGAGGTGCAGAACTTGGCATCATCTGCAAGAAGCTTGCCGCACGAGGCGCAATACCGAGACATTGCCACTCCTTTCGCCACATTTCAATGCAATACGACGATTATACCCAGCGCACAAAATTCCCCATCATAAGTTGCGGTGAAATAGGGACTGTTTGGCGGTCTCAGAGCTTCAATCAGTCCCTATTTCACCGCAACTTTGGAAAGGCACCATTAGCCATTGGGGACGCGCCGGACGCTGGGGTATCATGGCTTGGTTGATATATCTGCATTTACGCGCCTTGTAGGAAGGGGCTGCGCCCATGGCTTTTGAGCCCGCTCAACATAGCTTTATCACGCTCGAGGGCGTCGATGGCGCCGGCAAGTCCACGCAGGCGCGCCTGCTTGCCCGCGCTCTTGAACTCGCTGGCTACCAGGTTGTGAGCCTGCGCGAGCCGGGCGGTACCGCCATCAGCGAAAAGATCCGTGCTCTGCTGCTCGACCCCGCCAACACGGCGATGGGTGACACCTGCGAGCTGCTGCTCTACGAGGCAGCGCGTGCCCAGCTGGTACACGAGGTCATCGCCCCCGCCCTTGCGGCCGGTAAGGTGGTCCTGTGCGACCGTTTCTACGATTCCACGACCTGCTATCAGGCGTTTGCCGATGGTCTCGACCGCCAGATAGTGCGCGATGCCAACAACCTGGCCGTCGCGGGGACGCATCCGGCGCTCACGCTCGTCTATCACATCACGCCCGAGCAGGCGGCGCTGCGCATGGCGGCCCGCGGTGCGGCAGATCGCATGGAGGCAAAAGGCATGACCTTCCAAGAGCGCGTCTACCAGGGATTTTGCGCCATTGCCGCCGAGGAACCAAACCGCGTAAAGCTCATCGACGCGACCGCGACCGTCGAGGAAGTCTTTGAGAAGACGGTCGAGCAGATTCGCGCGTACGGTCTCGACATTCCGCAAGATGCTGTCGCCGCCGCGCTAGCCCAGGAGGCCGAGTAACATGGCCCCCGCTCAGGCAAGCCTGCTGGCCAAGCTCGACACCCAACAGCGCGTGCGCGACTTTTTGACCAACGCCATCGCAAGCGGCCGCGCATCGCACGCCTACCTGTTCTTGGGCGCGCCCGGCGCGGGCAAGCTCGACGCCGCGTGGGCGCTCGCCCAAGCCTTCCTGTGCGAGCAGGACGGCTGCGGCTCATGCGATAGCTGCGTGCGCGTCGCCCGCCATACGCACCCCGACGTGCACTATTACACGCCCGAGAGCGCCACGGGTTACCTCATCGCCCAGACCCGCGAGCTGCTCGATGACGTGCCGCTGGCACCCATCCGCGCCAAGGCCAAGGTCTACATCATCGACCGTGCCGAGCAACTGCGTGCCAACACCGCCAACGCACTGCTCAAAACGCTCGAGGAGCCGCCCGAGGGCGTTATGTTTATCTTGCTGGGCACCTCGGCCGACGTGATGCTGCCCACTATCGTGAGTCGTTGCCAGTGCGTGCCGTTTCGGCTGGTATCGCCCGCCGTCGCCGCGCAGGCCGTGAGCCGCGCCACCGGTCAGGACCTTGCGCGTTGCCGCATGGCGGTTGCCGTGGCGGGAAGCCCCACACGCGGCATCGAGTTTCTTAAGAGCGCCGAGCGCCAGGACGCCCGCCGTCAGATGGTCCGTGCCATCGACTCACTCATTGCCGCCGACGAGGCCGACGTGCTCAGTCGCGCCAAGTCGCTCATCGTCGCCGTCAAGGCGCCGCTCGCCGAGGTCAAGTCCACGCAGGAAAAGGTACTCGAGCAAAACGCCGACTACCTGTCGCGTGGAGCATTGAAGCAGCTTGAGGACCGCAACAAGCGCGAACTCAACGCGCGCGAGCGTTCGGGTATCATGGAAGCGCTGGCGAGCGCGCGGACGCTTATGCGCGACGTGCTGCTGACGCTTCAGGATGAGGCGGCAGACGTTGTGAACGAGGACGTGCGCGACACGATCGGGCGGCTTGCCGCGGCGACGAATGTTGCGGGTGCCACCCAGGCGCTCGAGGCGGTTGCCACCGCTGAGCGCAACATCGCCAGAAACGTTACTCCCCAGCTGGCCATCGAGGTCATGCTGTTCGATATCAGGAAGGCACTGAAATGCCGTTAGTCGTACCCGTTAAGTTTACCTACGCCTCGCGCGACCTGTGGTTCGACCCACAGGATCTGGATATCCTCGAGGCCGATTATGCTATCTGCTCCACCGAGCGCGGAACCGAGATCGGCCTGGTCACGGCCGATCCCTTCGAGGTGCCGCTCGACGAAATCGGTCAGCCGCTCAAGCCCGTGTTGCGCGTAGCGAGCGATATCGACCTGCAGCTTGCCGACGACCTGGCTATCCAGGGTGACGAGGCCATGGTCGACTTCCGCCGTCTGGTCAAGGAGCTCGACCTCGAGATGAAGCCGGTCGGCGTCGAGTACCTGTTTGGCGGCGAGAAGGCTGTGTTCTACTTTGCCGCCGAGGAGCGCGTCGATTTCCGTCAGCTCGTCAAGGACCTGTCCTCGACGCTGCACATTCGCGTCGACATGCGCCAGATCGGCGTGCGTGACGAGACCCGCCTGGTGGGCGGCTATGCCCAGTGCGGCCAGGAGCTCTGCTGCACGCGCTTTGGCGGACAGTTTGAGCCGGTTTCGATCCGCATGGCAAAAGAGCAGGACCTGCCGCTCAATTCGTCCAAAATTAGCGGCGTCTGCGGCCGCCTGATGTGCTGCCTGCGCTATGAGTTCGAGGCGTACAAGGACTTTAAGAGCCGCGCGCCCAAAAAGAAGACACTCATCGATACGCCGCTCGGCAAGGCGCGTATCCAGGAGTACGACACACCGCGTGAGCAGCTGGTGTTGCGCCTGGAGAACGGCAAGGTTTTCAAGGTCAACCTGGCCGACATGACCTGCTCTGAGGGCTGCAAAAAGAAGGCCGCCGAGCAGGGCTGCAACTGCCGCCCCGACTGCGTGACGCGCGATGTGCTCGAGCGTATCGAGTCGCCCGAGATGCGCCTGGCGCTTATGGAGCTCGACCGCGAGAACGGCGTCGACGTGGGCGATGGCCTGTCGAGCGCCGACCGTCTGGCGGGGACGACGATGCTCAAGCGCCGTCGCCGCGATGCGGACGCCGATACCCGTGCCGGTCAGAGCCAAGGCGAGGGTCGCGGCCGCGGTAAGGGTCGCGGCAAGGCCGAGGCACCCGAGGCCGAGGAGGCTGCCGGTGGACGTCGCCGCCGCAAGCGCTCGGGTTCGGGCGATGCCGGCGAGGCCGCTCCCGCAGGCAAGAATTCTCCCCGCGAGCGTGAGGCTCAGCAGCAAAACCGCGGCGGTGGCATGAATCCCACGCGCCGTCGCCGCCGCCATTTGTCGAGCGAGGAGCGCGAGGACGCCTTCCGCGCCGCAGCCGCTCGCGAAGCCGGTACCGCCCCCAAGGGTGGTTCGGGTTCCGATACGCCTGCCGACAAGGGTGGCAAGCAGCGCAACGATGACGGGCGCGCCCCGCGTCCGCGTCGTCGCCATTCCTCGGGCACGCAGCAAAAGCCCTCGGTGCCCTCCGTGGCCGATCAGGTCTCGGAGGGCGAGGTCAAGGTCACGCGCCGTCGCCCCGGAGATGGCGGAGGGGCGGCTGCCAAGGCCACGCGCGGCGCTGCTCGCGACGAACGCGAGTCGCGCGAAGATCGTGGTGGCGAGGGTTCGGCCGACCAGGGCCAGAAGCGCCGTCGCCGTCGCCGTTCCCGCAAGCCGCGTCAAGATGGTGGCGAGGGCTCGACCCAAAACTCGTCCGCACCGCAACCGCCCACCGGCGAATAGTGCCCGCAAACGGATTTAACCTGCCTGACCCCAAACGCGTCGGGGTACCATGACGCTGAATCAACAACCCTCCCTGCGACCGAGCGTAGGGAGGGTTGTGTCGTGAAGAGACATTTGAATGTGTTGGGATGCCTGCACGGTGCCGGCATCCTACCGTTTGCGGACGAATGGCTACCGTTTGCCGAGCGGGCGGCGCACGAGGCGCTCGAGGCGTTGTCGCCCACGCGATGCGCCGGCTGCGAGCGCTCCGGCGCGCTTATTTGCCAAGACTGCTTGGCGGCGCTCGCGCTCATTGACCCACGTTATAGCTGCACCCGATGCGGAGCCCCGTTTGGAGACTTGCTGTGCACCGAGTGCTCGGTCGAGGGTGCGTCTTCGGCGATGGCCGAAGCGATCGACCGGTGCCTGGCATGTGCCGTTTACACGCATCCGCTGCCGCGGATCATTAAAGCGTACAAAGACGCGGGCGAGCGACGTCTGGCGCCGTATCTGGCAGAGCTGCTATACGACACCGCCTTACATGCCCAGGTCGCGGCACCCGAACGCTACGGCGGTGTGTTGTCCGGCGCCGATGCCGTGGTGTTTGTGCCCGCGACGGCGGCGGCGTTTCGGCGACGCGGTTTCGATCATATGGAAGCCATCGCGCGCCCATTTTGCGAGCTGTCTGGTGTTCCGCTGCTCGACGCCCTCGTTAAGTACGGCCATGGCGACCAGCGTGAACTCGGTCGTGAAGAACGCCGTGAACGCGCCCGAGGCATGTACGAGACCGTTGAGGACGTGCGGGGCCGCCGCCTGCTGCTTATCGACGACGTTATCACCACGGGCGCGACGATGGCAGCGGCTTCGGCGGAACTCAAGCGCGCCGGTGCCGCGGCCGTTGATGGCCTCGCTATCGCACGCGTTTGGTAGGGGTGATTCGTGTGGCGGTAAAGATTGAGCGGTGCAACGAGCCGACAGGCGAACAGCTAGCGGCTTCCATAGTCCTAACAGGCGCCTCGGCGCTACGCATGATGCGCGCCGAGCGCCGGCAGATGGGCTACATCGGCTGGAAGGACCTTGAGCCCGAGGAGGAGTGCCGCGTGCTGTGTACGTCATCGCCTTCGACCGAGGATATCTATCTTCCCGACCTGGTGCGAATTGGAGCCAAAAGCGGCGAGGTGCAAGAAGATCTGTGCTTGTTGGTGGGATCTGCGGCGCAGCGCCGACGCATGCCTGGTGTGGGCTGGTCCGTGTGTTCCGGGTTGCCTGCCGGCTCGATTCTAGAGGTGGAACCGGGGGTGTACAGCCTATCTCCCGAGGCCCTTTGTGTTGCCGTCGCCCGCGAGGTCGGCTGTATCCAGGCGTTTGCCCTGGCCCAAGAACTGTGTTCCAAGATTTCACTAAGCGATCGCGGGAAGTATCTACCTCCCTATGCCTCGCCTGTTGCGAATAGACTTGCAAAGGACAAGGACCAACCGGCAGACGTGGGCTACTTTGAAGTCGAGCCGGTGCTGACGCCCGATCGCCTGGCAGATTACCTTGCGGCATGCAAGGGGAGTGCGGCCAAACAACTGCGGCGGCTGTGTCCCTATCTGTCGGAAAACCTGCGCTCACCCATGGAGTGCATCATGCTTGCCATGTTTTCGCTTCCGTTTTCCTATGGCGGATTTGCCTGCGGTCCCTTTAAGACCGACTACAAGATCGAGTTCGATGACCGCGCGCAGGCAATCTCGGGGATGCCCCATGCAGTTTGCGATGCATATCAGGAGGCAGCCCGGTTTGACCTTGAATACAACGGTGAGCTGGGTCATTCCTCCCGGAGGGGACGTATCCATGATGAAAAACGCAACACGGGCTTGATTACTATGGGAATCGAGGTCGCGACGGTCAACAACGAAATGCTCTGCGACATGGAAGCGATGGAAGCGCTCGCATGGCGCATCCACCAGCGCATGGGTAAACGATATCAGAATCGCGTAGAGGCTCGTCGAAAGAGGCAAGATGCTCTGCTGAATACGCTCCGAGCGTGCTTTGGGCTCAAGCCGGCGTAAAACTATGGCTTTATAGGGGGTCTGTTTATATGCCCTGTGCAAAAAACGGCAAATATGAGTACTGTTACTAGATTAGTGGCAGCAAAAACAAAGAAACTTGGGCCGAAATCTGGATTCATTGAAGAGATAATGGTCGCGCGCGCAGACGTGGTGTAAGAGTGTCCTGAGGTCCGTCGCTGCAAGTCCCGATGTTACTCCTTCTTGAGACCGCGCTTCTCGACTATCTCGTCCACTATCTCCCTGGCGCGC
>DBGDDN010000039.1:0-46546 GCA_048343195.1 Collinsella sp. | reverse complement strand
CGCCGAGAGTACTGCGGGGTCAGCCCGTGGGAGGCCAGGGCGCCGCTGACCGGTGGACGGCACCGAGCCGTCATCCGAAACTGGAGAAGGGGGAGGCCTCGCGGCCTCCCCCTTTTTTGCGTTTACGGGGCGTAAATGACTCAATTACACCAGACGATCTTGTTGTTCTTGGTATTGAGCCTTTATTTAAAGAAAATAAATCGTATAACAAGGGCAACTGCTATGGCCGCAATGATCAAAAGCAGGATTGTCAGTTGATGCTGCTTGCGTCGTTTACTTGACGAAACGAAGATTGATTTTCCCTGTTTTGGCGTTTCGAGATAGCGAGCCGAATGCGTTAAGGTTTGCTTAGGTCGAGGACCTCTTTGCTGCCGAGTTGCGGGCGCTTTCGTCGGATCGTCACTGATTGAGCTGTTTTTTGATAACGGTGCATCTTTCAGATATACGGGATCGCCCGATGCGACGCCCATATGCTTACGTCCCGTTTGGGCATCTTCGAGCGTTTGATATCGATTTCTCGTCACATACTCGGGCTCTGGATCATTAATGGGCTCTTGTGAGATGTGAGGGCGACGGAACCGTGGCGGCTGCGTGGAAGTATCTTCCCCCCGCGTCGGCATAAACATATTGTTCTGGTTTTGGTCGTCCATGATGCCCTTTAGTTCGTTACCAACAACGTGTACGCGCTCATTGTAAGCCCCTTGCTATTTGTAGCTGTGGACATACTCGTTATTTAAGCTCTGGTTCAAAGAACCTTAACCTTCTTAAAACCTGAGTCATCCACACTTAGATATGCTTATAGTACTGGACTCAAAAAACTTTATTGTCGATGTATATATGAGCATCGTGTGGGCATATATAAGAGCGTCAAAAGAAGTCCCAGTCACCTAGAAGATGACTCGGCAGTCCTATAAAGGAGTGGTAAACATGGCAAGCATGGTTCCTTATCGTTCGGTTTTTGGCGTTCGTCCCTCTGCGAGCTCGCTGTTCGATCTGTTTGATGATATGAGTGATCTGGCGAACAGCTCGATTGCCTCTAAGGCGTTCCCCGTTGATGTTGAGGATAAGGGCGATGGCTATGAGGTCAAGGCTTATCTAACCGGCGTCGCCAAGGACGATATCGATGTCGAGCTTAACGAGGGCCGTCTGTCCATTAGCGTAAATGTCGAGGAAGACGAGGAGAACGAGGGCAAGAACTTCTTGCAGAAGGAGTTCAGCTCGTACAGTGCAACGCGTGGCGTGTATCTAAAGGACGCTTCGAGCGAGGGTCTCTCGGCTAAGTACGCTGACGGCATCCTGACCGTTACGGTTCCCAAGATTGTCGAGAAGAAGAACGTTACGAAGATCTCCATCGACTAACTTCGTTGGCGTTCTGTGCTATTAAGAGATAACAAAAGGGGCTGGGAAGCGATTCCCGGCCCCTTTTGCTCTCTTGAGTGGTCTATTGAATGGTTGCCGGTTGATATTGACTTGCAGGACGTATTGAGAGCTTCCGCGTCCCTTGGAGAAGGGTGGCGGAACTGCCGAGCTCGTCATCGAGATTTGCGGCAAGCGCCTTGGCATAGCTTTTGACGGTAAGGCTCGGACGATTATTGTCCTGGCTGATGTGCATGGCTATGAGCTGTTCGGTGCGATCGGTAACAAGTTCGCGCGCGGCTTCGGCTGCCTGATCGTTGGAGAGATGCCCTTTTGTAGATAGGATGCGCTCCTGAAGAAAGCGGGGATATTCTCCCTCGCGCAGCATGGTCACATCGTGGTTGCTCTCGAGCGCGAGGACTCGACAATCTTTGAGGGTGTTCATGGCTTGGCTCGATAGCTCTCCGGTGTCGGTAGCAAAGCCGATGGAATCATCGAGGGCGTCGAATCGATAGCCGACTGGATTTATGACATCGTGTGATGTTGAGTAGGTTTGCACTTGGATGCCGGCAATGGATAGGGTATCACCGGGATCGAATTCCTCGACAGGCAGATGCGAAAGATTTTCTTTGCTCGAAAGTGTGCCCCTGCTGGCAAAGAGGGGGCCGTGCCAGTGCTTGCACCAGACATCGAGGCCCTTGATGTGATCGCTATGCTCATGCGTAATGAGAAGAGCCGAGACGTTGTCTGCCGAGAGTCCCAGTTCTGCCATGCGCTTTAATGTCTCGCGGCGAGAAAGACCGTCGTCAATCATGATGAGCCCCTGTGGGCCCTCGATGAGTGCGCAGTTGCCTTTAGAGCCACTGCCGAGGATATGAAGGCGTAGACGAGACATAAGATTCCAAAGGATACAATGGGTGCGGACGAATAGAGGAGGAAGCGGATGCCAACGGTATCACAGCATTACGGACACCATGCCGCGCCTGGGGCGGTTGATGAGACCCGGATGAGGCAGCAGGCTGCTCCTGTGGTGCTCATGGTATCAGGCGGTGCGGACTCGACGGCACTGCTTCTTATGGCGTGCACATCAAAGCTGGATATACAAGATGGACGCGGCGTTGCCCCCATTCCTCGCGAGCGCCTGCATGTGCTTCATGTAAACCATCATCTGCGAGGCGAGGCGTCCGACAGCGACGAGGCCTTTGTGCGCGAGCTCTGCGCACAATATGGTTTGCCGCTGTGCGTTGAGCACGCTTATTTTGATGGGGAGTCGGGCAATATCGAGGCGGCTGCGCGCGAGGTGCGCTATGCAGCGGCGCGGAGGTATGTTCGCGAGCTCTGCGCCCAGACGGGGGCACCGCGAACGGCGGCTCGTATCTGCACCGCGCACACGTCTTCGGATCGCGCGGAAACGTTTTTGATGAACGCGATTAAGGGTTCGGGGCCCGCTGGCCTATCGAGCATTCCTCGCCGGAGGAATATCGTGGTGCGTCCCTTGCTCGACCTAACTCATGGCGAGCTCGTGGGCTATCTACAGGTACATGGTCAGCCGTGGCGTGAAGACGAGAGCAATGAGGATATCTCGTATCTGCGAAACTACGTGCGCCATCGAGTGATGCCGGTGGTGGCGCAGCGCAACGCGAGCGTCTGCAAGACGATTGGCGCCGCCTGCGAGATCTTAGGCGATGAGGACGCGTTTTTGTCTCAGCTTTCGGCACAGGCGTTTCGAAGCTGCCTGCGTAAGGAGGCGGCGGGCGCGCTGGTGCTCGATGCCAGGCGCCTTGCTGCGGCCGAGGTGGTAATCGCGCGGCGCATCGTGCGACTGGCGATTAAGCGCATCGATCCGGACGCTCGTCCAGAGATGCGACATGTGGAGCGAGTCCTTTCCTGCGTTGCCGAGGGCGCCGGCTCGGTCACGCTTCCGGCGGGGATTGACGCACGCATTGAGTTTGGCATGCTGGCGTTCAAGGCGCCGGCGGCTCGCGAGGGCCTGGTCGCGGACTGGGTTACCGTACCCGGTCGTTTGCCGTTGGGCGGGGGACGTATGCTGGTCACAGAACCGATGGCCGTTGAACCGGGATGCGATATCGTGCGCCGCGCCCGTGAGCTTGCGGCTGCCGGGGAAGTGACAGCTTTGGTAGACGCGGCTGCCCTGGGTTTTGCCGACAGCGATAGTGAGCGGATCCTGGCGGGCTCGCATGGCGAGATCCCTGCCGAGGCGCGATTGGCGCGCCTGTGGGTGGACGGTCCCGCACCGGGAGATGTGATGTGCCCGTTGGGGATGAACGGCCGAAGCAAGAAAGTGTCAGACCTGCTGAACGAGGCTCGTATTCCCGTTTCCGAGCGCGCCGGCGTGCCCATGGTGAGGACGGCGCCGGGGGGTGCCGTGGTGTGGGCCGCCGGAGTTCGCGCGGACGAACGTTTTAAGTGCACGGCGGCGACGCGCGTGGCCTATCTGCTCCGCGTAGTCGATGCGGAATAGCGTCCCGCGCCAGCTATTCTGTGCGACGTTGGCGGTATTCCCGCGCTGATGGCGTACGGGCTGGAAAATATACCCCGTGCGCTGCTAGAATGTGTAGTTCGCGTCCATACGGCGGTGTGTGGGCGATTAAGCACAAGAAAGGGTTGTCATGGCTTCTCAACATCCGGATATCGAGAAGGTTCTGTTTACGCAGGAGGATATCGACGGTATCGTCTCTCGCTTGGGCGAGGAGATTACGCGCGACTATGCGGGTAAGGATCTGGTGCTGATTGCGGTCCTGCGCGGCGCCGTGGTCTTTATGGGCGACCTGATGCGCAAGATCGAGCTGCCGACCAACATCGATTTCATGGCTGTTTCGAGCTATGGCGACGGTGTGAAGTCTTCGGGCATCGTGCGTATCATTAAGGACCTGGATATCGACATCCGTGGTCGCGACGTGCTGATCGTCGAGGACATTCTGGACTCGGGGCTGACGCTCAAGTATCTGATGAAGAACCTTGAGAGCCGCAAGCCCGCCTCGCTGGAGGTCGCCGCCTTCCTGTGGAAGGACGTTGAGGACCGCGTCTCGGCCGTCACGCCCAAGTATGTTGGAACCCATTGCCCCGATGCCTTTGTGGTGGGCTACGGCCTCGACTATGCCGAGCGCTATCGCAACCTTCCGTATCTGGGCATTTTGAAACCGGAGGTTTATTCGTAAGATGCCCGACGACCGTAACGATAACAATTCCCAGACTCCCCGGGACCCAAAGATCCCGGGGATGCCCGGAGGCAAGAAGCCCACGCGTACGGGCTGGCTGTATTTTCTTTTGGCTTGCGCGCTCCTGGGTTACGCCTTCTTTAACATGGGCTCCGGCTTTGCCAGCTCCAGCAATACCGTAAAGCTCGCGACGAGCGAGATGGTGAGCGCCATCAAGCAGGATCGCGTCGAAGATCTGACCTATACGGTTCAAGACGGAAGCGTGACGGGTCATTACTGGAAGACGAAGAAGGACAAGGGCGATACGAGCGAGCTCAAGAGCTTCTCTTCGACCTATGTCGGCTCCGATTCGCTTGCCGAGCTCATGGCGGAGCACCCCGATACCAAGTACATCGTCAACACCAACGATCCCGATTTTTGGGGCGACTTGGCGATGAGTGTGCTTCCGACGATCGCCCTTATCGCCATCATGTTCTACTTTATGCGCCAGATGATGGGCGCCAACAACAGGAACATGCAGTTTGGCAAGACCAACGCCAAGACCAACGAGGCCACACGCCCCAAGGTCAAGTTTGAAGACGTTGCCGGCGTGGACGAGGCAGTCGAGGAGCTCGAGGAGATCCGTGACTTTTTGAGCGATCCGGATCGCTATCGCAAGCTGGGCGCCAAGATCCCGCGTGGCGTGTTGCTGGTTGGCCCTCCGGGCACCGGTAAAACGCTGCTGGCCAAGGCCGTTGCCGGCGAGGCGGGCGTGCCGTTCTTTAGCATCTCGGGTTCCGACTTTGTCGAGATGTTCGTAGGTGTCGGCGCCAGCCGTGTGCGTGACCTCTTTAAGGAGGCCAAGTCCCAGGCCCCGTCAATCATCTTCATCGATGAGATCGATGCTGTGGGACGTCAGCGCGGAGCTGGCTTGGGCGGCGGTCACGACGAGCGCGAGCAGACGCTCAACCAGCTGCTGGTCGAGATGGACGGTTTCGAGGAAAGCGAGTCGGTCATCCTGATCGCCGCGACCAATCGCCCCGATATTCTGGACCCGGCATTGCTGCGCCCCGGTCGCTTTGACCGCCAGGTCACGGTCGATCGTCCGGACGTAAAGGGCCGCGAGCAGATCTTGCGCGTGCATGCCGAGAATAAGCCGATGGACGAGGACGTTAAGTTTGAGAAGCTCGCCCAGATGACCGTTGGCTTTACTGGTGCCGATTTGGCGAACCTGCTCAACGAGTCTGCGCTGCTGGCCGCTCGCCGTCATCGTTCCGTGATCTCGATGGACGAGGTCGAGGAGTCGATGGGGCGCGTGATTGCCGGACCGCAGCGCAAGGGTCGCGTGATGACCGAGGCCGAGCGCACCACGATTGCCTACCACGAGAGCGGTCACGCCCTGGTGGGCCACATCCTGGAGCACTCCGATCCGGTCCACAAGATCTCGATCGTTAGCCGCGGTCAGGCTCTGGGCTACACGCTGCAGCTTCCGCAGGAGGACCACTTCCTCAAGACCAAGAACGAGATGCTCGACGAGCTCGCCGTGTTCTTGGGCGGTCGCGTTGCCGAGGAGCTCATGTGCGATGACATTACGTCGGGCGCGAGCAACGATCTGGAGCGCGCAACCAAGATGGCGCGCGAGATGGTCACGCGCCTGGGCATGAGCGAGGAGCTGGGCACGCAAGTGTTTGGCGAGGCGCAACATCAGGTGTTCCTTGGTCGCGATTACGCCGATCACCAGGATTACTCCGAGGAGACGGCGCGCCGCATCGATATCGAGGTTCAGCGCATTATGCGTGAGGCCCATCGTCGTGCGGTCGAGATCCTGGACGCCCGTCGCGATCAGCTCGATTTGATGGCGAAGGTGCTGCTTGAGCGCGAGACCGTCGAAGGCGACGCCGTGAACGCCCTGCTCGACAACGAGTGGGATGCGTACCTTGAGCGCGAGGGCGATATCCTGGCGGCCAAGGAGGAGCGCAATGCCAAGGCGGCCGGCATGCCGACCAAGAAGCGTGCGCCTCGCATGAGTGAGGAGGAGCTGGCGGCTGATGCCGCGGCCTTTGCGCAGGCGGCCATGCAGGAGGATGCCGAAGCCGCATCCGATGATGCTGACGATGACCATGCCGTCGTCGGTGCCGATGTCGACACCGACGACGACGCCGACAAATAGTCTTTGTGGCGAAAGCCTCCGCGGGGAAACCTGCGGAGGCTTTTTCTTTTGAGCGATATGGGGCCGTCTGTTGATTGGGGACAGACTTAAATGAGCGTTTTCACGCATTTAAGTCTGTCCCCAATCAACATTGCTGCGGCACTGTGCTCGGCTAAAGCGTACAATAGCGCCTATGCGAAAGGGGAACAGATGATCAACGAAACTATGTATGCTCGCGGTGCGGAAAGCTCCATCATCCGTGAGATTTTTAGCTATGGCCTTGAGCGCAAGGTGCAGATCGGTGCGGAAAACGTATTCGATTTTTCGCTGGGCAATCCGAGCGTTCCGGCGCCCGCTGCTGTGGCTGAGTCGATTAAGAAGGCCCTGGAGCTGCCGAGTGACCAGCTGCACGGCTACACGCCCGCACCGGGCCTGCCGCAATGTCGTGCCGCTGTGGCCGAATCGCTCAACCGCCGCTTTGGCACGAGCTATGAGGGCAAAGACGTCTTTATGACGGTGGGTGCCGCGGCTTCGCTCACCTGCACGCTCAACGCCGTTACGAACCCGGGCGACGAGGTTATTGTTATCGCCCCGTACTTTCCGGAGTATCGCGTTTGGATTGAGAAGGCCGGCTGTACGTGTGTTGAGGCGCTCGCCGATGAAGATACGTTCCAGCTGAGCGTGGACAACGTGCTCAAGGCGATCAGCGATAAGACGGCGGCAGTCATCATCGACTCTCCCAACAATCCGACCGGTGCCGTATATACACGCGACACGCTGACGCGACTGGCCAATGCTCTGCGCGAGGCCAACACTCAGCGCGATCCCGAGAATCCGATCATGCTCATCTCGGATGAGCCGTACCGCGAGATCGTGTACGGTGCCGAGGTGCCTTGGGTGCCCTCGATCTACGAGAACACCGTGGTGTGCTACTCGTATTCCAAGTCGCTGTCGCTACCGGGCGAGCGCGTGGGCTGGATCTTGGTTCCCAACACCAATCCGCAGGCTGCCCGTCTGATGCCGGCTGTTGCGGGTGCTGCCCGTACGCTGGGTTTTGTATGCGCACCGGCACTCTTCCAGCGCGTGATTATCGATTGCATCGATGAGCCGAGTGACGTTGAGGCCTATGCACGCAACCGCACCGCGCTTACCAACGCACTAGCGGAGTACGGCTACACCTATGTTGAGCCGGATGGCGCGTTCTACCTATGGGTGAAAGCGTTGGAGCCCGATGCGAATGCGTTTTGCGAGCGCGCAAAGAAGTATGAGTTGCTTGCGGTTCCCTCGGACAGCTTTGGTATGCCGGGTTGGTTCCGCCTGGGCTATTGCGTGAGTTACGAAACGATTGTCAATTCGCTACCCGCTTGGAAACAGTTGGCGGACGAGTATCGTTAAAAGTAAAGCGCTCTGCCTACAATGTTTTACGTGAAACGGGGTTTGGTGTTAAGCCGGACCCCGTTGCCATGGACGTTGTGTCTTTGGGATGGAGTGGTTTTACGGCTATCGGAGGCTATGCGTACAATGAATATAAGCGACGGCCGTGCCAGATAAGGAGACCTGATGCCCTACCTGCTTTCTTGTGACATTCATACCCATACGATGTTCTCTGCGCATGCATATTCGACCATTGAGGAGAATGTGTACTGGGCGGCAGAGCGTGGTCTGCAGGTGCTCGGATCTGCCGACCATTTGAGCTCTATGGTTACGGCTTGCCCCAATGACCTGCGCAGTTACCAGTTCTTTATCAACCAGGATATCTGGCCGCGCATTTGGAGCGGCGTGCTGGTGCTGCGTGGTGCCGAGGCCGATATCGTTTCGCTGGACGGAAGCCTGTTTGGCGAGGACACTCCTGTCACGCTCGATATTGCCGGCGATTCGTACAGCCGTCAGCATTCGCTGTTCGATTTGGTTACGCGTAATTTGGATTATTTGGTTGCAAGCGTGCATAATCCGCAGATTGCTGAGGGCGCGACGCTGGCCCAGACGACCGAGATGTATATCAATGCCCTGGAGCACCCCAAGGTGTTCATGCTGGGTCACACGGGGCGTTCGGGTGTGCCGTTCGATATCGACGAGGTGCTGTTGGCAGCTAAGGCCAAGCACAAGATTATCGAGATCAACAACCATAGTCTTGAACACGGTGTCGACACTGAGCATTGGGCCGTATGCCGCAAGATTGCCGAGCGCTGCGCCGAGCTGGGCGTGGGCATTGGCGTGTCGACCGATGCCCACATTGGCATGGCCATTGGCAAGCTCGATCACGCGCGTAAGATGCTCGACGAGATTCACTTCCCGCTGGATTTGATCGTGACGCGCGACCGCGAGACGCTGCTGCGCGAGATGGCGGCAGCCGGCGTGTGCGATCTGCGCAATGGGATGTAGCGGAGTTTATAAACCAAGCGAAGGGGGCGGCCCAGACGGGTCGCCCCCTTTCTTGTCCCAAAAATCTACTGAGGTTGGTTAGCGGCGTTCGAGGACCGCTACGGTTTCGGTGTGGTCGGTGTGAGGGAACATGTCGACGGGCGTGATCTTGAGCAGGCAATAGCCTCCGTCGAGGAGCTGGTGCAGGTCGCGCTCTTGAGTTACGGGGTTGCAGCTGATATAGGTGATGCGGCGCGGCTTAAGCGCGCAGGCAGCTTCGAGGAACTCGGGGGTAGAGCCGGCGCGCGGCGGATCGATGGAAAGGACATCGACCCGCTCGTTGTTGTCGGCGGCATCTAGGATGTAGTCGGTGGCATCGTCAGCCATAAACCAAGCGCTGCGGGTGAGGCCGTTGAGCTCGGCATTACGACGTGCGTCGGCAATGCCGGCGTGGTTGCGCTCCACGCCAAGCAGCATAATGCCGACGCCCTTGTCCTGGGCGGCTTTGGCTGCGCACAGGCCGATAGTTCCGCTACCGCAATAGGCATCCATGAGTACGTCGCCCTGCTGCAGGTCCATGCCGTCAATCGCGAGCTGATAGAGCAGCTCGGTCTGCTGCGGGTTGGTCTGGTAGAACGCGGTGGGGGAGATATCGAACTCGCAGCCGAGCAGCTGGTCGCGCATGCACTCGGCGCCATATACAATGCGGGTTTCCTCGCCGAGGATGGCGTTGCCGGGACGTCCGTTGATGTTTTGGGCGACGGTGACGATGTGCGGATTGAGTGCGGCGACAGCCTCAAAGAACTCCTGCGCATGCGGCAAGTCGCGCTGAGCGGTCACGAGCGTAACCATGACCTGGTCGGTACGCCAACCGCAGCGGACGACGGCATAGCGAAGCAAACCAAGATGCTTGTCCTCATTAAAGGCGGGAATATGCAGCCGCTCAGCTTCGCGTGCGATGCCGTTGAGAATCTGACGGGCACCCGGTGCCTCGACAGGACACTCGGGTACGGCAACGATCTTGTGCGTGCCGCGCTCAAAGAAACCGCAACGGACAGCACCCTCCTTACCGGGAGCAAAGGGAGTGGCGGCCTTATGGCGAAAACCGCGCGGCGCAGGATATTTGCCCGGGTCGCCCAGGGTGACGCCCATACCGCGAATGGGGTCGACGCTAATGCCCTCGCGCTCGCAAAGGGTAGCAAAAAGCTCCTCCATGGCGGCCTGCTTGGCTGCCAACTGCTTCTTATAAGGACGATTGAGCGCCGTGCATCCGCCACAAGCTCTCATGATGGAACAGGGAGACTTGGGATCCACAGCCTTACGCGCAGGCGAAACCGGATCTTTATGCGGACGCTTGGAGCGAGTCTGAGACGCTTTGTCTCCGCCTCGACGAGAGTCAGAACGCTTGGTCTTAGCCCTGCTCTTGGCCGATTTGCTTTTTGCAGCTTTAGAAGACTTGGATTTCGTAGAAGATTTCTCCTCCGACCCCTCAGCTGCTTCGATCAAAGCACGACGAGCCTTACGCTCCGCACGAGATTCTGCCATGAATTAACCCCACTAATTTATTAATTTAAAGCTACAAGCATTGTACCGTGCCAAGCCAACAGACGATATGCAAGCGGTTTATTGGTATCAGTGATAGGTACAACGATGATTGCCCGCTGGGCTCCGGGGCGGGGGTTAAGTTTATCGCGAGTTCCGCACGAACAGGAGGCCACTTAATGTGGCCTCCGTCGTGAGCAGGACTGTAGAGCAGGAAACTTAACCCCCGCCCCGGAGCCCAGCGGGCAACCCCTCCCTTGTGCTCTATCACGCTAAAGTGTATGATTCTGAACGTTACATGACTCACTTTATCTAACTAAAGTGCCATCAAGGGGGAATACCATGAACACCGATATGTCTCGTCGTCAGTTTGTTGGTCTAGCCGGCTCGCTCGCCACGGTGCTTGGCCTTGGTCTTGTCGGTTGCGGCGGTGGTGCCGGCAAGGGCTCCGCTGCTGGCTCTGCCGCGGCCAAGGATGTGAAGGGTGCTGCGGAGTCCAAGAAGCTCGTGGTGGGCTTCGATAAGTCCTATCCTCCGTACGGCTTTGTGGGCGACGATGGCGAGTACACCGGCTTTGATCTCGATCTGGCCAAGGCTGTTGCCGATAAGCAGGGCTGGGAGGTCAAATACGAGGCCATCGACTGGGACGCCAAGGATACGCTGCTTAACTCGGGCGCCATCAACTGCATCTGGAACGGCTTTACCATGGAGGGCCGTGAGGACGACTACACGTTCTCCGAGCCGTACATGCTCAACGAGCAGGTGCTGGTGGTCAAGAAGGATGCGGGCATCAAGGGCTGGGACGATCTTGCCGGCAAGACTGTGATTACCCAGACTGATTCCGCTGCGCAGGACGTGCTTGAGGGTGACCAGAAGGATCTGGCAGCGACGTTTGCCACGCTCGACACGATCGGCGAGTACAACACGGCCTTTATGCAGCTCGAGAGCGGCGCGGTCGATGCCGTGGCGTGCGACCTTTCGATTGCCCAGTATCAGCTTGCCGCCAAGCCCGATGCCTATACGCAGCTTGATGAGCCGCTGTCCAGCGAGCACTACGCCGTTGGCTTTAAGAAGGGCGACACCAAGTCGGCCGATGCTGTAGCCGAGTCGCTCAAGGCGCTCTACGAGGACGGCACGGTCAAGGACTTCTGCGATAAATATTCAAGCTATGGTTTGTCTTTCGATAATTGGGTGCTCAAGTAATGTCTATTCAGGTCATGATGCAGATGCTTGGCCAGGGGTTCTTGGTCAGTTTGCAGCTGTTTGTGTTGACGCTGCTCGGGTCGATTCCGCTGGGAATTCCCGTGGCGTTTATGCGCATGAGCAAAATCGCGCCGCTTCGCTGGATTGCGCGCATCTATATCTCGGTCATGCGCGGCACGCCGCTCATGCTGCAGATGTTTGCCATCTACTTTGCCCCGTATTACGTGTTTGGCATTTCGCTCACGCCCGATTCCAAGTGGACGGCGTGCGTCGTGGCGTTCATCATCAACTACGCCGGTTACTTTGCCGAGATCTATCGCTCGGGCTTGCAGTCCATTCCGCGCGGTCAATACGAGGCTGCCGAGGTGCTGGGCTATTCGCGCGTGCAGACGTTTCTGTATATCGTGATGCCGCAGGTCGCCAAGCGTATTCTGCCGGCGATGGGCAACGAGATCATCACGCTGGTCAAGGACACGTCGCTGGCGTTTGCCATTGGCGTGGGTGAGATGTTCTCGACGGCCAAGGCGCTGGTCGCCTCGCAGGTGAGCATGGTGCCGTTTGCGATTGCGGCGCTGATTTACTGGGTCTTTAATTTCGTTGTCGAGATGCTGCTGGGCGCCGCCGAGAAAAAATTGGATTACTACCATGATTAATTCGGTAATGAATATATCGAACGCTCGCAAGGCGTTTGGCGGCAATGAGGTGCTCAAGGATATCTCGCTCGAGGTAAAGCGTGGAGAGGTCGTGGCGATTATCGGGCCTTCGGGTGGCGGCAAGTCCACGCTGCTGCGGTGTGCCACGCTGCTCGAGACGCTCGACGGAGGCTCGCTCTCGTTTGGCGACCTTGCCGTTGCGACGGATGCGGGTTCGGGCGCGGTCTATGCGAAGGGCGATGTGCCCAGGCAGGCGCGCTCGCGATTTGGCCTGGTGTTTCAGAACTACAATCTGTTCCCGCACTATACCGTGATGAAAAACATCACCGATGCGCCGATCCGCGTTCTTAAGCGCCCGCGCGAGCAGGCGGAAGCTCGTGCGCATGAATTGATTGCTCAGATGGGGCTTGTGGGCAACGAGAACAAGGTTCCGTGTGAGCTTTCGGGCGGTCAGCAACAGCGCGTGAGTATCGCCCGCGCCTTGGCGCTCGACCCGGAAATCTTGTTCTTTGACGAGCCGACCTCGGCGCTCGATCCCGAGCTAACGGCCGAGGTGCTGCGTGTCATTAAAGACCTTGCCGCGCAGAATATGACGATGGTGATCGTGACCCACGCGATGCAGTTTGCGCGCGATGTTGCCGATCGCGTGGTCTTTATGGACGGAGGCCGCATTGTCGAGGAGGGTCCGGCCGAGCAGGTTATCGACCATCCGCGCGAGCAGCGCACGCGTGAGTTTTTGAGCCGTATCGAGGGATAGGCTCAGGTATTTGCTCAACTATTAATTGAGGCGAAGCCGCCGCAGGTCTTACGGTCTGTGGCGGCTTTTTGTTTGCATCGGCGGGGTTCAATAATCGCCTCACAAGCTTGTCTCTTCCTCTCGCCGCCTGTATTCATACGTGTGCCGAAAGGTGTGCATGGACGGTCGCCCGTGAGGGTAGGGTGGTGGCATAGGACATTTGGAGGGTGAGTCGGCTCGGCTGCCGACCATGCTGCTCCCGGGATGGCACCGACCGCGAACTCTCCCCGTTGGCGTCGCGCATTGCGCGCGGCCCTGCAAGGAGGTCATCATGGGTGCTCCCAAGACCGGTAACGTAAGGAACGTGGTGCTCGTAGGCCAAGGCGGGGTGGGCAAGACTTCACTCGCCGAGGCCATGCTCCACCTTTCCGGCAAGACCGCCCGCCTGGGCGGCCACGACGGCACCAAGCCCACGCTCGACTATGACCCCGAAGAGGTCAAGCGTGCATTTTCCATCTCGACGACCATCGCGCCGATCGACTGGAAGGGCGCGCGCATCAATGTGCTCGATGCCCCGTGCTACCCCGATTTTATCGGCGACGCCTTTGCCGCGATGAGCGTCTGCGAGACGGCTCTGTTTGTGGTCGACGCCGAGGCCGGCCCGCAGCCTACGACGGTTAAGCTCTGGTATGCCGCCGAGGACCTGCGACTGGCGCGTGCGGTGTTCGTAAACCGCCTGTCGCGCTCCGAGGCCAGCTTTGCGACCACGATGGACCTGCTGCAAGAGCGCTTTGGCACGCGCCTGGGCGCCGTGACCCTTCCCTGGGGCGAGGGCGAGGACTTTGACGGCATCATCGACCTGGTGCGCATGAAGGCGCGCCATTGCAACGGCACCGAAGCCGTTGAGTCGGAGATTCCCGAGGAGTATCGTGCCCAGGCCGAGGAAGCCCATGACCATCTGTGCGAGCTGGTGGCCGAGGCTGACGATGAACTGATGATGAAGTACTTGGAAGGCGAGGAGACGCTGACGCAGGAGGAGCTTGAAGGCCTGCTGTCGAAGGCGATCGCCGAGCGCATCTTTGTGCCGGTCTTTGCGGGCGATTGCATTAAGGAGCAGGGCGTCAACTCGCTGATGGACGACATCGCCACATACTTCCCGGCGCCGACCGACTACGGCGAGATGCCGCTTATCGACGGCGATTCGCTCAAGATTTCAAGCGACGATGATCGTCCGGTGGCGTTTGTGTTTAAGACCCTGGCCGATCCGCAGCAGGGTCGCATCAGCTTTATTAAGGTGCTGACGGGTACGCTTGAGCCGGGCCTTGAGCTGGTCAACGCGCGCACGCGCAAGGGCGACCGTCTGGCTCACCTGTATGTGATGTGCGGCCGCGACATGACCGAGGTCGGTCACGCCTATGCCGGCGACATTATCGTGGCACCCAAGCTGGCGGCCGAGACGGGCGATACGCTCTCGATTACCGGCAAGGTCGAGGCTGCGGCGTTTAAGTTCCCCAACTCGCAGTACCGCATCGCCATCGAGGCCGAGAATCGCGGCGACGAAGAGAAGCTCTACACGTTTATCGAGAAGGCCTGCAAGGCCGATCCGACCATGAGCATCGATCGTGACGAGGAGACGGGCCAGACCATTATCTCCGCCGTTGGTGAGGCGCAGGTTTCGGTGCTGCTCAACCGTTTGGAGGATCGCACCAAGGTCGTGGCCAAGAGCGTGCCGATCCGCATTCCGTATCGCGAGACCATTCGCCGTACGGCAAGCGCGCAGGGCCGCCACAAGAAACAGACTGGCGGTGCCGGTCAGTATGGCGACTGCTGGCTGCGCGTTGAGCCGCTCATTGGGCCCGACGGCACGAGCGATGGCTATGAGTTTGTAGACGAGGTCGTGGGTGGCCGCATCCCGCGCTCGCTCATCCCCGCCGTGGACAAGGGTGTCCAGGAGACCATGAAGGACGGCATCATTGCTGGCTACCCGCTCACGGGCATTCGCGTGGCTGTGTACGACGGCTCGTATCACAGCGTCGACTCCAACGAGATGGCGTTCCGCGCGGCGGCTCGCATCGGCCTGCGCAAGGCGTGCGCCGATGCCGACCCGGTGGTGCTGGAGCCCATCGAGGAAATCACGGTGACTATTCCCGAAAGCTACGCCGGCGCTGTGATGGGCGACATCTCGGCATCGCGCGGTCGCGTGACGGGCATGGAGACCGATGAACGCGGCGACACCGTGGTCATCGCCCAGGCGCCGCTGGCAGAGCTGACGGATTATTCGACGCGCCTGCGCTCTATCACGCGCGGCACGGGTGACTTTACCATGAAGCCCGCTGGCTACGAGCAGGTTCCCTACGATGTTCAGGCCAAGCTGGTCGAGCGCTATGAGGAGGGCCGCGCCAAGTAGCGTGTGGTTTTGCCTGCAATGTGGACGCTGACGAAAAGGCCGCCCTGGGTAATCCAGGGCGGCCTTTTTTGATCCCATGGGGACGGAGGAAAACGAATCATTTTTGGGTTACGGGCGGTGCGGTCGGCACTAGTCTCCGGATGCCTGGTTGCGGCCGGTGGCGTAGTCGATCTGCACGTGCGGCTGCAGGTTGTAGCAGTACACGTGGAAGCAGAGGGTCTTGCCGTGGTCCTCGACCGATTGCGCCTCAAGGCGCACGCCGCGGCAGACAAGTTCCTCTTCGTTATACATGGGTGTGACGCGATAGAGCACGTGGTTGCCCGTCTCGCGGATGTAGCCGAGAATCTGCTCCTCAAACGGCAGCATGCCTGTCTCGTTGAGATAACGCGTGCCGGTGAGGAGATTCTTGCGGTTGGCGTTTTCGCCGCAGAGCGACCAGGCGATGAGATGGCAGCGGTTGTAGAGGCTCTGGCCCGGAATAAAGTCGTAGCGCTGCTGGCGCCATCCAGCGGGATGGATACGCGAGATATCGCCGCGCTCGCCTTGACCGAGTGATTCGGGGCCCACGCAGGCGAGCGCTTTGCGGGTGCGGCCCAGGCTGTCAAGCTTGGAGAACTTCTTAAAGCAACCCTCTTCTGTAGCGCGCTCGTATTCATCGAGCGTGAATGATGGTGTGCCGAGCGGGTGCGTGCTGTCGGCGCGCAGGGCAACGTAGGGGTTGCCGGCGTAGTCGGGAATGCTGCTGAGATAAACACCGCGGGCGCGGTTGAGGTCGGGGTTTTCGACCTCGTCGATGGGGGTGGCGGCGCTGTCCGCGGAAGCGCCGTCGCCGGTGTCGGTTGTGGCGGAATCGGAGCCATCGCCAGAGTCCTGGCTGTTTTGAGGGTCCGGGGAGCTCGCCGTTCCTGATTCGAGCCGATCGACCAGGTCCGCCTCGTCGTCGGTGCGGCTGGGACTTTCGTTTTGTTTTTCGGCCAGAGCTGCCGCCTGTTCATCACTTTGCGGCGACAACAACTTGGGCGCTCCGTCGAGCGACCCTGTGAACAGCGCAAACCCCAGCACCACGGCGGCGCCGATGGAAAGTACTTGCTTGTAGGCGGACTTGCGCGACATTGCGGCTCCTGGATGGACGGTTGGGAATCTACCAGTCTAGCAGGAGCCGGCAGGGGCCGTTCTGGCGAACAAATACTCAAGATTTGGGATAGACGCTACTGATTCATTTGCCTCATATGGAGCTGCGGTGGTTGTGTATGTGGGGCTATTTTGCGTTTCCCCAGATAAAACCCGCCAAAATAAACCTGTCCCTTTTTGGCAGGTTAATCGGGGGACTATTTCACCGCAACTTAGGGCACGGTTAGGGAGTGTGCACCTTAAAGAGTGGTGCCCTTGATTAGAGAGGTCGCGCTCGTCTCTCCAATTGTCTCTCTAAAGAGAAAGCCAGTTAAAGAGATAACATTGGGCTATCTAACAGTGAATTCGATACATCTCTCTAAATGTCTCTCTAAAATAAGGTGCTTATCTCTCTAAAGTTAGAGAGATATACTATACTTTAGAGAGATAAATCTATCGTTTTAGAGAGACGGAATGCCAATGCTGCTGGATGAACCTCTTGGCCTTATCGTTGAGCGCCTTCGCAGGCGGGGGACTGATGACGCATCGGTAGAAGTTAAAGCCTGCACGAATAAATTGAGCGCAGACGTATGGGAGACAGTGAGCGCTTTTGCGAACACTGCGGGTGGGCTCATTATTTTGGGCCTAAACGAAGCCGAAGGATTTGTTCCTTCGGCTAACTTTGCTATCGATAGGGTGCGCGATCAGTTTGTTTCGGGTATCGGAGACGGAGGCTCAGCGGCAGTGGTGACCCATGCGCCACGGTACGAGCTTGATCGAGGCGAGGTCGACGGGCTCCAGGTGCTTCTGGTGCGCATCTTTGAACTTGAGCTTAAAGCGAAGCCTTGCTATATCGGCGCGCGCGGCGTGCAGAACGGTAGCTACAAGCGCGTGGATGATAAAGATATCAAGATGTCACCCGCTGAGCTATATGAGCTGCAGAGTGCGTTGCTTCCGAGCGATGCAGACGGCACGGTGGTTTCGGAGGCAACAGTCGAGGATTTGGATCCAGATGTCGTGCGGTCTATTATCGCAAATCGCCGGCTGCAGACCCCCCGCGTTTTGCGCGGGGCCGATACGCTGGAAAAGCAGCTGGTCAGACTCAATATCACTACAAAGGATGGTGCGGTGAAGCTCGCAGGGCTTCTGTCGGCGGGAATTTACCCCCAGCAGTTCTATCCCAAACTCATGATTGATGTCGCCGTTCATTCCGATGTGGAAAAATCTGCACCCGGGCAACCCCGGTTTATTGACCGCCAGTTGTGCGATGGCCCGATTCCGGCTTGCATCGAAGATGCCCTTGTCGCGATTGGACGGAACTTGCGCAAAGCGGCGATAGTGCAAGGCGCTGGCAGAAGGGAGGATTGGGAAGTTCCCCAGGAGGTTTTGCGCGAGGCCTTGGCAAACGCCTGCATCCATCGAGAATATTCGCCCATGTTTGTGGGGCAGGCCGTGAGTGTCGATATCTATCCAGACAGAATAGAGATCAAAAACCCCGGTGGGCTTTGGGGCGGAAAGACGGTGGACAATCTTGCAGACGGGGAATCGCGCTGCCGAAACCCAAAGCTCATGAGCCTAATGGGGGCGACGCCGTTAGAGCATGCCGAGGGGCCCGTTGCAGAAAGCCAGGGATCTGGTATCCCGGCTATGATTCGCGAGATGGAGTCTCGTTCGCTTGGAAGGCCGAAATTTATCGTTAAGGCCGATTCGTTTACGGTGCTGCTTTCCCGGCACGGGGCGGAGCTTGCTGAAAACCGCACGTGGATTCAGAGCCATGTGGGCACCGAGCTGACGGATCGCGAGGAAACATTGCTCATGTTTATGCGGGAGCATGGGTGCGTATGCGATGTTCAAAAAATACGAGAGGCCCTGAAGTGGGATTCGGATGACATTCGCCTGATCTGCGGGAATCTTGTCGATAAACATGTCCTGTCAAAATGTGGCAAAGACACGTTTGAGATTATCGATATGAGCAGAGAATCGTCAGCTTCGACAGCGGATAGGATCCTGGAGGCTCTCAGAGCCGAAGTGGATATGACGGCGCGAGAAATAGCGGTTGCATCGGGGGTCAAAATTTCGTCCGTCCGCTACCATCTGCCAAAAATGGCGGATAAAGGACTCATCGAAGTAATGGGTTCATCGACGAGCCGCAACCGCCGCTATCGGAAGAAGTAGATGCAGCCGAGTCGCCCCTCTTGTGTCTCTCGAAGTGAGATGGGTGCTAGGGGGGGGCGACTGCCTCGCGATATTTCCCCAGATAAAACCTGCCAAAATAAACCTGTCCCTTATTGGCGGGTCAGTTAACGCAGTGCAGGTTGAGCATATGCGAGCGAGCGGTCTCCGGGTGCGGTAAGGTGACGTGAAACAAGCGGGCGCTGACCTTTTGGTCGCGCCCGTGAAGTTGAACGTCAGATTGCCGTGTCCGGAGCCCGCGCAGCGCCGAGCAGTTACGCCGTTTGTAAAACGGCGTAACCTAAAGGTTCATGTTGCCGTGAATGTAGGGGGTGACCTCGGGGGAGATATGGTCGCAGCCCAGCTCGCGCAGCGCGGACTCGATGGCGGCGGGCAGCGGGGTCTTGCCCTTGTCGTCGACGGCGTTGCCACCGAGGGCAGCAATCTTGGCGACATCTGCGGGTGCGGCCTCGATATGCATGCAGCCGCCGACCAAGCGCGCGCGTACCTGTGCCAGATCAAGATCGTGCAGGTAATCCTCGCAGGCGCGGATTAAATCGACCTTCTCGCGTGTAAGCTCCTCGCCCGTGGGGACGCGGGTGGCAAGACATGCTCCCGCCGGCAGGTTCCAAACGGGATAGCCCCATGCGCGCAGCAGCTCGCGCTCTTCGTCCTTGGTAAAGCCGACCTCCATAAGGGGTGAGCGTACGCCGAGCTCTTCTGCCGCACGCATGCCGGGGCGGTAGTCACCGCGATCGCTTGCATTGCTGCCATCGATGACGGTGGGAAAGCCGAGCGACTTGGCGTGGTTGACGATGGCGGTAAAGCCGGCGTGCTTGCAGTGGTAGCAGCGATTAGTATCGTTGCAGGCTACTTGGGGGAGCTGCAGCTGATCCACCGAAAGATTGAGCACGGGGAGCTTAAAATGCGGCCCCTCATTGGCCTGCCCATCAACGGACTGCTCAAACGAAGCCTGCTCGGGCGTGCCGATGAGCGGCGTGGTGAGATGGACGAGGAGGGTATTGGTAGGCATGATGCGGGCGCATACGGCGGCCAAAAAGCTGCTGTCGACGCCACCGGAAAACCCGATAGCCACGCGCCCGTATGCCAAAAGCAGCTGTTCGAGCGCCGATAGCTTGTCTTGAAGCTCCTCTGCGGGTGCCGTGGTGTCTAAAATCATGAAACGTTCCTTATCGATGAGTACTCGATCGAAAACTATAATCCTAATGCGTTACTTGCCATAAGACTTCTATCTGTGTAACGAAAGTGCAATATGGCATATACGTTATATACAAGTTGCCAAATGCGGTAGAGTTGCAGCAACGCGACAGCGAGAGTCGATGGGGGACCGATATGATCAAGGCTGTAGTTTTTGACATGGACGGAACGCTGGTCGATACCGAGCGTTTGGGCATTAAGGCATGGAAGGCGGGCGCTGCCGAGCTGGGGGTCGCGATTGATGAAGCGCTGATCCATCAGTTTATCGGTCGCACCCTACCCGATGTCATGGACATCCTTGATAAGCATTACGGCAGCCACGAAACCACCGAGGCGGTCTATGCCCGCCACAAGGAGATTCGCGATGAGATGGTCAAGACCGAACTGGAGCTTAAGGCCGGCGCCGCCGAGTGCATAGACGAGCTGCTGGCTGCGGGCTATCACGTGGGTCTAGCGACGTCGTCGCGCCTCGTTACGGCCGAACGCAACCTTAAGATGGTCGGCCTCTTTGACAAGTTTGAGACGGTGACCTGTGGCGAGGACGTCGTGCACGGCAAGCCCGACCCCGAGATGTATCTGCTCGCCTGCGAGCGCGCGGGCTTTGCCCCCGAGGAGTGCGCCGTGGTCGAGGATTCGCGCAACGGCTGCGTCTCGGGTATCACGGCCGGCTGCCATGTCTTTGCTGTGCCCGATATCGTGCCGCTGCCGCAGGACGTGGTGGATGGCTGCGAGGTCGTGCTCGACACGTTGTTCGATCTGACGACGGCGGTCAAGGCCGTGCGCTAGACAATTGCGGAGTTGAAACGAGCAATCGGCTGACCTTGCGCTTAAGCAAAAGAGGTCCGGCAATGGTCGGGCCTCTTTTGCTTAGGCGGCGTTTTGGCATACTGGCCGACGTGCTATAGATACGCGCCGAGGTTGATGGCCGTAGCGTCGGTCTGGGTGCTTGCCTGGGTGCTGGAGCGCTCCAGTAGGAACGGCCGCACGAGTTCTTGGCGGTTGATGTCCTCCGCGGTGGTGGCTGCGGTGACGGTGCGCGCTGCAGAGCCGACGTGGATATGCCTGGTCTTTGTCGGGACCTTGTTCTCGATTTGCTCCATGAGCAGTTGGACACCCTTGCGGCCAATCTCGTAGCCCGGGGGCGCTACCGTAGTGAGCGGGACCGATCCGCTCCAGGCGAGTGGGTTGCCGTCACATCCGGCCACGCGAACCTGCTCGGGGACGGAGATGCCTTTGTCGACCAATGCCGAGATAACGCCCGAGGCCAACACGTCGGTCAGGCCGATGACAAAATCGGGGCGCTCGTCGCCGGAGCGCTCGGCAATCTGGGCGCCGATGCTGTAGCCGTCGGCAGCGGTATTCCATTCGCCGGCGTCGATGACTTCGATCTTGATATCGGGGTGCAGGGCAAGGGCCTTGTGGATGCCAAGTACGCGCAGGGTGAGCTGCATAAATGCCGCTCTGCCCACAACGGTGATATGGCGTGCGCCACGGGCAACGGCGAGCTCGGCGATAATGCGCCCCTGCGCCTCGTTGTCGGCGGCCACGTAGTAACCGGGTTCGGAACAGTGGATGTCCAGATGGACGATCGGCACGGGCATCTTGGTCATAGCGGGGTGCCAGTCGGGGGACGCCATGGGCTGAACCATGACGCCGGACATCTGCGTGCCCATAAAGTAGCGCAGGTAATGGTCCTGGAGAATGCCGTCGTTATCGGCGTTGGCGATGAGTAGGTCGTAACCGTGCTTGCGGGCTTCGTTATGGGCGCCGCTGGCAATTTGGAGCGAGAAGCCGTGATCGAGACGGGGGAGGACCAGGCCAAAGGACTTGGTGGTGCCGCCTGCGAGCTGACGGGCACTTTGGTTGGGCAGGTAGCCCAAGCGATTGATGGTCTCGTTGATGAGCTTGAGGGTCTCGGGGCGCAGCTTTTCGGGGTGGTTGAGCGCGTTGGACACCGTGCCCAGCGAGACCCCTGCCTCGCGCGCGACATCGCTGATTTTTATCTTTGCCATAGCGGCCCCTTTGATGCGTTTCAAGTACAAGCCAGATTGTAGCATCCTAAACCTACCAAAAAGGGACAGGTTTATTTTGGTAGGTTTTATCTGGGCAAACGCTATTGCCAGCGCGACCACCACGAAGGGGGCAGGCACCTTTGTGGTGGTTTGGACCGGCTGGACGTGTGTGCATCGAGTGGTATCTAAGTTGAGATACCACTTCTGGTATATCAGCTTGCGTTTGCGTGAGTACAATACTCGAACGTTATACGTCTCAGCGCCCCTTGTGCGTGGACGTCTTGCAGTCACGCGAACGAAGGGATTTATCTTATGTGCGGAATCGTCGGCTACACCGGCTCTGATATTGCAAAGAACATCCTGGTCACGGGCCTCAAGCGTATGGAGTATCGCGGCTATGACTCCTCGGGCGTCGCGCTCGAGGTGGGCGAGGGCGCCGCGGCGCACCTCGATGTCATCCGCCGCGTGGGCAAGGTCGCGGGCTTGGAGAGCGAGCTTTCCAACATTGACAGCGACGCTACCTGCGGTATCGGCCACACCCGTTGGGCCACCCACGGCAAGCCCTCCGTCGTTAACGCTCACCCCCACACCAGCTGTGACGGTCGTATCGCCATCGTCCACAACGGCATCATCGAGAACTTCGCCGAGCTGCGCGAAGAGCTGGAGGGCCGCGGCCACCACTTTAAGAGCGAGACCGATACCGAGGTCTTCGCGCATCTGATCGAAGAGGCTTATGCCGAGACGCACGACCTGATGGCCTCCGTGCGCGAGGCTTGCACCCACGTGGTCGGTGCCTATGGCCTGGCCGCCGTGTGCGCTGACGAGCCCGGCGTGATCGCCGTGGCCCGCAAGGATTCCCCGATCGTGGTCGGCGTGGGCGAGACCGGCGCCTATGTCGCCTCCGATGTCATCGCGCTCATCGACGCCACCCGCGATGTCGTGGTGCTCGAGGACGGTCAGTTTGCCAAGCTCGCGCCCGCAGGCGTCGAGTACACCGACGAGGCCGGCAACGTTATCGAGCCCAAGGTCACCCACATCGACTGGGACCTGGATATGGCAGAAAAGGGCGGTTATCCCGACTTTATGCTCAAGGAGATTCACGAGCAGCCGCGCGTCGTGCGCGACACGCTGGTTGGTCGTATGACACCGGCCGGCGAGCTCGACATCGACGAGCTGGGCCTTTCGCTCGAGGAACTCAACGACATCGACCGCGTCTACGTGATTGCTTGCGGCACCAGCTATCACGCTGGCCTCATTGCCAAGAATCTCATTGAGGGCTGGGCTCGCATCCCCACCGAGGTGGAGGCGGCCAGCGAGTTCCGCTATCGCAACCCCATCATCACGCCGACGACGCTCGTCGTGGCCGTGTCCCAGTCGGGCGAGACGGCCGACACTCTCGCCGCCATCCGCGACGCGCGCATCAAGGGCGCCAAGGTCTTCGGCATCACCAACGTGGTGGGCAGCCCCGTGGCGCGTGAGAGCGACGGCGTCATCTACACCAAGGCCAACAAGGAGATCGCGGTCGCCTCGACCAAGAGCTTCATCGGCCAGGTTGTGAGCCTGACGCTGCTGGCTCTGCTGCTGGCGCAGGTCAAGTACCGCCTGACCACCAAACAGGCACGCATGCTGTTCCGCGAGCTTTCCGATACTGCCGAGCAGATCCAGTGGATTTTGGACACGCAGACCGATGCCGTGCATGAGGCCGCCCTGCTGTGCAAGGACGCGCAGTCGGCGCTGTTCGTGGGCCGTGGCATGGGTGCCGCTATCTCCTACGAGGGCGCGCTCAAGCTCAAGGAGGTCAGCTACCTGCACGCCGAGGCATATGCCGCCGGTGAGATGAAGCACGGCCCCATCGCCCTGATCGACCCGGGCTTCCCTGTCATCGCCGTGGCCACCAAGAGTGCTACCTACGACAAGACCGTGTCGAACCTCATGGAGTGCAAGGCGCGCGGTGCCAAGGTCATCGTCGTTGCCACCGAGGGCGACGAGGAAATCAACAAGATCGCCGACTGCATCATCCGCGTGCCGGCAGTCCGCGACGTGTTCAGCCCCATCACGGCGAGCGTCCCGCTGCAGCTGCTCGCCCGCGAGGTCGCCATCCTGCGCGGCTGCGACGTCGACCAGCCCCGCAACCTGGCGAAAAGCGTCACGGTCGAGTAGCGGATGTTCCGGCGTTTTGCCAAACGCCGGAACTGCTCGACGCTGCGCCAACTATGTGGTGTTGCCACAGCCGTCCAAATTTAAGTTGGAGGGTCTTGCCGTCGGGGACGACGTCCGGGTAAGAAATCCTCATCTCGGCTTTTTCGCCAACAGTACCGTGAAACGCTGGGGGTGAGTTTAGTGAGATGGACAATACGGGGCCTATTGGAATCCTATCTCCAGCGGTCCTTACGGACCGCGTGGTCTTCCTCGATAAACTTGAGAAAAGGCAGAACATCTTGAAGCCCTTCTTTCCGGAGCCGAAATCTCGCGGCGAGTGGATTGAGAACGGGGCTTTGTTTGGAGCTGTTGGTCTGGGCAAGGACGTTATATTCGGTTGCGATGCGCGTGATGCGGCCGGCTTTGTTTCAGTGGGTGTTACCCGTTCGCATGGTGCAGGACTCATCGGTGGCGCAGAGAGTGCACTGCCGCGGGTAGTTGCAGCAGAGTTTCCTGCTGACGACTTCCATGAGGGGTGTGGCCGGAGTAGATGTACTCGGTGATTTCGCGGCTCTCTGCTCCAGAATATTTATCTTGTTCATGATGACGAGGGTCGCGCCAAAGGGACGTTGTCGTATTCGCGGTCCCGACGGGGGACTATATTCGCGCTGCGGAGGAACTTCACGCCCTTCCTCGTAGGTGAGCTTTGTTAAACTTGATTCCTCCCGGCAGGACTTGTTCTTGTCTGACAAGGTGCTATTTTCTGTTGTGGCTAGACTTGGCCGTTTACCCCAAACGACGAAAAGAGGGCATGTATTTCGGCAGGGGTGTTTGCCTGACTGCGCATCTCGAATGTCTCTTACACGCGCCGTTTTGCGTGTGGTCATAAGCGGGAAAAGAGCTCATCTAGTTCGCCTTTTCAGAGAATTAATTTGAAAGCCGCTGAGTTTCAATACAAATCGTTAATTAATGACGCTATTTACATGTCGGAGAAAAACTCTTCAAAGGTAATCCCAAACCCTTCAACGATTTTCGTTAAAGTGTCGACCCCAAAGTTTCGATTGCCCATTTCGATATCAGCTAAATAACTGCGGTTGAGATTAATCATGGTTGCAAAACGGCTTTGCGTGATGCCTTGGATATGCCGGAGGGCTTTAATACGTAGCCCAATTTTGTTTCTGATATCAGTCTTTTCCATTTACCTAGCGTATGGAGCACGCTAGACTTACCTGTATGCTATCAGAAACATTCTTGGCTAATTTTATGACCGGGAAGGGGAGCGCAAAGTGAAACAGGAAGCGCAAAAAGTGAAATACTCCATTAGCATTTTTGTGCACATTGCGGGGATATTATCAGTGCTGTACTTTGCCTTTCAGTTGAATATGGACTCCGATGCAAGAGAGCTATTTGCTACTGCGTTGTGGGCCGGCAATTCAACCCTTGATGCTGAAGCCCAAGGTATATGGGCTGTAATTAGCTATCTGATTTTTAATGGCTTGCCTATTGTGCTTCCCCTGCTCGTAGTTGGCATTTGTCCGCTCTCGCATCTCTGGTCTACAGCACAAGTGTTGTTATTTATTATCCAATGGCTCATTACTCTGATCTGCAACGTGTCTGTGGAACCAGGGGTTATGTGCCGATATGCTGGCTGGTTTCTTTATATTCCGATAGGGATAGGAGAGTTTCTTCCGACATCCTTTGTCATGAATGTCGTTAAACTGATGATTGTTTTGGTTTTCTGGGGAATGGTGATGTCTGCCGCTGCGGATCCTGCTGGTTACTTTGAAGGTGCCTTTTCGCCCTCTTCTAGCTCCACTCGCAGGTTTGATGGTGGAGATATTCAAGATGACCTTGATCGTATTGAGCAGAGATCACAGCACAAGCAAGTCATGGACGAGCTAAATAGTATTCATGCCGATGCGTTAAATGGAAGGTTCCGAGAATAGTTTTTGGGCAGGGGAGGAGAGCGAAATGTCACCTCCCCTTATTCGTCTCTCATTTCACGTCACCTTGTCGCGAATGCGGCCCGCTCGCTGCTGGTGACTGACATCGGGTACCCCGTTGTCGAAACGCGGTAACAAGACAGGCCCGGCTCCGCGTCATCAGACGGAGCCGGGCCTTTTTGTGCGGAAAAACCACCACAAAGGTGCCTGTCCCCTTTGTGGTGGTTTTGGCAGGTTAGCGGAGCTTGCTGGTCTCGAAGTACTCGGGGAACTGGTCCAGAACCTCGGTTTGGTTGCGGAACATCATGTGCAGGTGCTTGCTGACCAAAAAGCTCGCTTCGATGGGGTCGCGACCGGCGATAGCGCGGCGAATCTGCTTGTGCTCGTTCACGATGTCCTGATTGTCGAGAACCTGCGTGGCAGCGCGCAGCCAGCGGAAGCGCTCCAGGTCGGCATTGGTCTCTTCGAGCCACGACCACACGGTGCTGCGACATGCGATGCTAAAAATCATGTGATGCATGAGGTTGTCGCTCAAAAAGAAGCCGATGCGATCCTCTTCGGCCATGGCCTTTTCCTGCAGCACGATGGCGCGGTCGAGCTGCTCGATGCCGGCCGACGTGGCGCGCGCACAGCACTCCACGATCACCTGCTTTTCCAGATGCTCGCGGATGTAACAGGCACTCTCGGCAAGGGTGAGGTTGATGGGTGAGACGTAGGTGCCGCTCTGGGGCACGGTGCGCACCAGGCCTTCCTGCGCCAAGCGCACCAGCGCCTCGCGCACGGGCGTGCGACCCATATCCAAGTCATCGCAAAGCTGTTTGACACCGAGCTTTTCGCCCGGCTTATAGTCCAGGTAGACGATCTTGCGTCGAATGGTGTGATAGGACTGGTCCTGAAGGCTCGTTTCCTGCTCGCCGATGTGCATCGAATCTTCCATAGCGCCTCACTGCTGTTGTACCACACTCATATGTCAGTTGTTTATTATGCCGCGAATCAGCCCTCCGTGGTGAGTAATTCAATTACCTGATGGATGCTTTTGCAGCGCTGTGCCCCGCTCGTTGCCGTATCATGAACCGTCGCAAAAAACAGACCGAAAGAAGGAATCCCCTATGCAATTGGCTCATGCCGCACGCGAGCGCTGGAAAGGCGTCCTGTTTTGCCTGGTCATTGCTATCCCCGCAACATTGCTCGGCAAACAGGTTGAGGTGGTCGGCGGGCCGGTATTTGCCATCCTCTTTGGCATGGTCCTGGCGCTCGTCTTTCCCAAGAATCGTCGCGAACGGCTCGCCGCCGGCGTCACCTATACGTCCAAAAAAGTCTTGCAGTACGCGGTTATCCTGCTTGGCTTTGGCATGAACCTCTCACAGATTTTGTCCAAGGGCGCCCAGTCGCTACCGATTATCGTGGCGACAATCTCGACCTCGCTTGTCATCGCCTTTGTGCTCTGCCGCGTTATGAACGTGCCGGGTAAGATCGCGACGCTTGTGGGTGTGGGTTCGTCGATTTGCGGCGGTTCTGCCATCGCCGCGACCGCGCCCGTCATCGATGCCGACGATCGCGAAATCGCCCAGGCCATCTCGGTCATCTTCCTGTTTAACGTTATCGCGGCACTCGTGTTTCCCACGCTCGGCGGCATGCTCGGCCTGACCAACGAGGGCTTTGGCCTGTTTGCCGGTACCGCCATCAACGACACTTCGTCCGTAACGGCTGCGGCGAGCGCTTGGGACAGCATGCATCCCGGCGCCAATGTGCTTGAGAGCGCCACGGTTGTTAAGCTCACCAGGACGCTGGCCATCATTCCCATCACGCTGGCGCTTACTTGTTGGCAGATGCGTCTGGCACGCAAGGCCGGCGGCGATGCCAAAAATACCTTCTCGTTTAAGCGGGCTTTTCCGATGTTTGTCCTGTTCTTTGTGCTGGCGAGCGTGGTCACCACGGTGTTTCAGCTTCCCGTGTCCATCACGGCGCCCATCAAGGAACTGTCGAAGTTCTTTATCGTGATGGCCATGGCGGCTATTGGCTTTAATACCGATATCGTCGAGCTGGTCAAAAAGGGCGGCAAGCCCATTGGGCTGGGCTTTTGCTGCTGGATTGGCATTGCGTGTATGAGCTTGGGGATGCAGCACGTGCTGGGAATCTGGTAGGCAAGGCAGCCGATTTGTGTGCCACATGCTGGCGGCCGCACGCCTGCGGTGGAGCGATAGGAGCTCTTGCGGGTATGGCTTGTCCGCAGGTTTATAAGTCCCGAAGAGCTCTTATCGCCCCGCCAGGATGGCGATGCGGGGCAACTCATATACTCGCAGGATGTCGACTTCTGCCCTATAGTGTTTGGTGAGCAATATCGTTCAATTTTGAAACACTCGACAGTAAGGGCGGCGGGCATGGCGCCGCGCTAAGGACGGGGCGGAACATGGACAGCGATGCCAAGTTGCAGATTATGGTCGAGGCCTTGGCTGCTGCCGGGGCCTCGGCATTGGCGATTGACGAACATGGCGGCATTGCGATCTCGACCATAGACGACCCCGCGCTCGAGCAGGATATTGCTGCGTTTGTTGTCGAGCGCCTCGACCGGGTGGGCGATGGCGCGCGTCTGGTGATGGGACACAAGGGCGCGCGTCTGAGTCTGGCGGTGCATCCGGTTTCTACAGAGCACGAGGCCCTTTGGGTTATCGTGGCACGTGAGGTTCGCGGTGCCGTTGCGCATGCGGGCATCGAGTGGCTCAACGCCGACGAAGTTGAGGCCCGCTACGAATCGAGCGCCTACGGCATCGTTGAGGGTGCCGCTGCGGTAGCTGCGCCGGTCGCCGAGAGCTATGCACGCGGCGTGCCCCTTATGCTCGAGGGCGAGCTGGGCGCGGGCCAGGTCGAGATCGCCAAGCGCCTCTACTTGGACGGTCCTTTTGCCGATCAACCCTTTGTTTCCGTTGCGCTCGATGAGCTCACCGATCGCGGATGGCGCCACGTGCTCAAAAGCTCCGAATCGCCGTTGTTCCAAACGGGGCTGACCCTTTGCATTGAGGGCTGGAACGCGGTCGGCCCCCAGCGCCTCCGCGAGCTCGTTTCCACGATGTCCGACACCGCGTTGGCGACGCGCTGCCATGTGGTGCTGACGGCAAATGATATGCCAGGCGGCGGCGAAAGCGATCAGGCTGCTTTTGTGTCCGATCGTTTTGCCTGCGCGGTGAGCGTGGCGCCGGCGATTGCCGAGCAGGGTGGCACATCGACAAAGGTTGCGCGCTATCTGAAATATCTTGCTGATGCGTTTGGAACGGCAGCGCCCACGCTGTCCACCGCGGCGGCAAGGATGCTCGATGCTTACCGCTGGCCGCGCAACTATCTGCAGCTTCGCGAGGTCTCGGAACGACTGTATATATTGGTGGGGGCAGGCACGGTGGACCGAGCTGTGGCGGAAGAGGTACTCGCCCAAGAGGACGTGATTAAGACCGCAACCTTTGGCGCCCCCACGCTCGACAGCGATCTATATATCCTGCGACCCCTGGCCGATACCGAACGAGATATCGCGCGGCTGGTCGTAGACCATCTCCACGGCAACCGAACCCGCGCGGCCGAGGTTCTGGGCATAAGCCGTACAACGCTGTGGCGCTTACTGAAGGACGATGACCGTTGAGCGAGGTGCCCGTGACCGCGCGCGATGCGTGTGCTACAGTCCAAAGCGTTATTGTTTCGATTTGGTTACGGCGTGCGAGGGCATATGGCTGAGACTACAAAACCGAGCCGCAGAAGGCGGAGTGCCGCGCCGGTTAACCGACGCACAGCATCGGTGACGTGGGGCAAGCATGCCTCTGGGTTTGACGGCTCGTTCAAGCGCACTAAATATGGTTATCCTTCGGCAAGCGCCCGTTTGGCCATGCAGGCCGAGTCGTCGCTGTGGGGTCGCAAGCGTGTGGTGGGCTCCAAGCTCAAGCACGACGGCACGCTCGGCTACATCAGCCGCGGGGCGGCCCGCCGCAGCGGGCTCAACCCTGCCGGCTGGCATCGTTATGTTCCGATCGCGGTCGTCGTTGCGGCAATCGTCATTGCGCTCGCAGCGCTTGGCTACGCCGGTGGCGGCGCCAACTTGGACGCAGTGTTTAAATCGCCCGAGCTCGCGCATACAGGCACAGAAGTTGTCGAGGGCGCACAGGTCCAGACGGGTGTCGCACCCCAGCGTGGCATTGTTGCTGCGGCCACCACCATCGCCGATGCGCAAAAGGATGAGAGCGAACAAGGCGACGATACCGAAGCGACTCAGGAGAACGAAGCCGCATCGAACCAGACATAAAGATAAGTTGCGGTGGAATACGGACTAAATGGGCTCATATAGAGCCAAAACAGTCTGTATTTCACCGCAACTGAATAGGGCCGGCAGAAGGGGACGTTCCTGAGCTACCTGATGTACACCACGTTGTCGCGGCGCGGCTTTGCCTCGGGTAGCGTGTCTTCGGCGTAGCCCAGAATGCAGTGACCGACACCGCGCAGGCTGCCGTCGGCGGGCAGGCCCCAGCTGGCCAGCAGCTCCAGGCCCTCGGGCGAGTCAAAGACCTCATGCGCGCGGTGAATCCAGCACGAATCGACACCCAGTGCATAGGCGGCGTTGAGCAAGTTGCCCATGGCGAGCGAGCCGTCTTCCAGATACGTGGGCACGCTGCGGTCGACCAGTACCACCACAACGGTCTTGGCGCCATAGAAGGGGTCGCTGTTGCTGCCCATGACCTGGGCGTTGAGCTGTGAGAGACGCTCGACGGTCGCGGGGTTGGTGACGGCGACAAACGTCACCGGCTGGCGGCCCATGCCGCTCGGTGCATATTGGCCGGCTTCGATAATACATGCAAGCTTTTCGGCCTCGACGGGACGATCGCTGTATTTGCGGCAGCTGCGGCGGTGGATGAGTGCTTCGATAGTCTCCATGGTGTCTCCTTGCGGTGGCGTTGCAGATGCCCCGTTCATACCCGTCGGGCTCAAACGATAGACGGTCAATTGCCCGGCCAAAAGGGTAGATTCCAATTGGGAAAGTAGGTTTGCATAAAAGCACCTTCAGAATGTGACAAACAAATGGGATGGTTAAACGTTTTATCCCGTCTACCCTGCGGTTTTTTACCACTTGCCTAAATGACGAACGCATAACCTCTGATAAAGGTTTTACTAAAGGAGTACCAGCGTTTATCAATGCGCCGTGGTGGCGCCGGGCCAGGAGGTAACATCATGTTCCAGGCTGGAGATGTCGTCGAGACCGACTTCGAAGGATTTCTGAAGCTGCTGCGTTCCAAGACGCGCGCTTTCGTGTCGATCAACGATCACGAGTACTACATCACGCACACCGATGGCTATTGGCGTGTTCAGGATTGCGAGGCCCTCAACGACAAGGGCCACTTTACTGACTGCTCCGAGCTGGTCAACACGGTCTGCGAGGTCGTCGAGCTGCCGTGGATTGCCGGCAAGAGCCTGCATGACAGCTTCTCGGGCGCTACGGTCTATGAGGCCGTCGCCGCTTAACAGGCAATAAAACCCGATTTTCACGTGACCGCTGGCGCCGCCCCCGCGCCGGCGGTCTTTTTCTGCCGATAGGCCATAAAAATGCACGCATTCGCGGAGAGCCTGTTGACGATAGTCAAAACTCGGACTAATCTAGAGACACATAATTGGTCAAAAATCGGACAATCGAAGGATGGGATAGAGGAATAGTGCGGTTGCGCTGGTCGACACCAGCACGGCGGGCGGCAGTATTGCCGTAAGCCGTCTGACAAGCGAATGGTTCTACAGCAAGCAGACCATCAACTCGGCAATTAAAACCTTGACGGCGCGGGGTTTCGCAACGTTGGAGTTTGCCGAAGGCAGTCGTAAGAACAAGGTTGTGAGCCTGACCGAAGAGGGCAGGCGATTTGCCGAGCGTTATGCGCTGCCGGCACTCAAGGCCGAGCAGCGAGCCTTTGGCGCGCTTGAGCCGTGTGAGCAGCGCGAGATTATGCGCTTGATCGGAAAATTTTCCCATGCGCTCGGCGATGAGTGCGGTGCCTTTAAGCAGCATATCGCTGCCGAGAGCCAAGCCGAGAATCAAGGTGAGGGGGAGTCGTGCGACTGCTAATGAGGTTTATGAAGCCATATCGAGGGCTTGTCGCAGTGACGCTGCTGGTGCTGCTGGTGGATAACGTCGGTACGCTGTTGGTTCCCACGATGCTGGCGAACATGGTCAACACCGGTATTACCACGGGCGATGTCGACTACATTTTACGCAACGGCCTATACATGTTTATCGCGACCAGCATGGCTAGCGGCGGCACGGTGCTGGGCTGCTATCTTTCGGCGCGCCTGGCCGCCAACGTGGCTTGCGATATCCGCAATGCCGTGTACGACAAATCGCTCGAGCTCGCGGCCAGCGATTTTGAGCGCTTTGGCACCGGATCGATGATCACGCGCTCGCTCAACGACATCAACGTGATTCAGCAGGCGATTCTGCAGACGATTCAGCTGGTGCTGCCCGTGCCGTTTTTGGCTGTGGCGGGCATCATCTTCGCCTGGTTTATCGATCCCGCCATGGGCACGCTTCTGGGCGTAGTCGTTGCGATTGTGCTGGTGGCGGCGGTCTTTACGGTTGCCAACGCGGCGCCGATTTTTATGCGCCTACAGGGCTTTATCGACCGCATGAACGTGGTGCTGCGCGAGAATATTGTGGGCGTGCGCGTCATCCGTGCGTTTAACAAGGAGCGCCACGAGGAACGGCGTCTGGACGAGGTGTTTAGCGAATACGCCGCCAACGCCATCAAAGTCAACCACCTGTTTGTGGGCCTCGACAGCTCAAGCTTCTTTTTGATGAACATCGCCGAGGTGGCGGTGCTGTGGGTGGGCGGCAACCGCGTGGGCGCCCACGCCATGCAGATTGCGAGTATCTCGGCGGTGCTGGAGTATGCAATTCTGATCCTGTTCTTTGTGATGATGGCCCAGATGGTGGTGCTGACGCTTCCGCGTGCTGCCGCGTGCCTGAACCGTGCGCAGCAGGTGTTGGAGATTGAGCCGAGCATCGTCGATGGCGAGCGCACGCTGGATGACGGGGCGCGCGAGCCCCAAGACGAAGCCGATGCGGTGGCCGTGTTCGACCACATGTCGTTTCGCTTTGACGATGCCGACGAGGACACCCTGTGCGACCTGAGCTTTGCCTGCCGTCGCGGTCAGACGACTGCGATCGTTGGCTCGACAGGCTCGGGCAAATCGACGGTGGCAAAGCTCCTGCTGCGCTTCCACGATGCCACCAAGGGCTCCATTCGCCTGAATGGTGTGGACCTGCGCGAGCTTACGCAAGACGAAATCCGCGGGCGCATTGCCTATGTGCCGCAGAAGGCGTGGCTGTTCTCGGGCACGGTGGCGAGCAACCTTCGCTTTGGTAACGAAGGCGCGATCGAGGGCGACATGCTTCATGCGCTTGAGGTTGCCCAGAGCACCTTTGTACTCGACCAACCGCAGGGGCTCGATACCCCGGTTGCCCAGGGCGGTACGAACTTTTCGGGCGGCCAGCGCCAGCGTTTGGCAATCGCCCGTGCGCTCATGAAGCATGCCGATCTATATATCTTCGATGACAGTTTTTCGGCCCTGGACTTTAAGACCGATGCCGCCCTGCGCCATGCGTTGCGGGACGAGACGTGCGATGCCGCGGTGCTCATCATCGCCCAGCGCATCTCGACTATTTTGCATGCCGATCAGATCGTGGTGCTCAAAGACGGCAAGATCGTGGGCCTAGGCACGCACGACGAGCTTATGGAAACCTGCGAGGTGTACCGCGCTATCGCGGAATCGCAGATGAAGGGAGGTGAGTAGCATGACCGAGGAGCTCAAGAAGCAGGGCGGCGTTGATGACGCCGCTGCCGCGGGACTGGTCGAGGAAACGGCTGCCGCGTCGACCGAGCTGGATGACGCCGCCAAGGCTGCAGCCGAGCGCGAGGCTCGCCGCCAAGCGCTCTACGAGGAAAACGAACGTGCCGAGGACGAGCGCGCCCGCGCCGAGGCAGAGCGCATGCGCGACGTGGACGACGAAGACGAGGACGAGACGCCCCGCGACACCTGGGCGACGGTGCGCCGCCTGTGGAGCGAGGCCGCCGGCGACCATTGGCGCTTCTATATCGTGTTCGCGAGCATTGTGTTCTATGTCATCTTTAACACCGCCGCGCCGGCATATAGCGCCCGCGTGATCGATGAGCTGTGGGGCCACATTCAGGTGGCGTTTGCCAACGACACCACTTTCAGCATCACCTGGGAGAACTGCGGCAAGACCATTTTCGTCTACTTTATGATCTGGACTGCCGCTGCCTCGTTCTATGCGCTCCAGAGCTTTTTGATGTCGAGCGTGGCCGAACGCCTCAATCTGCGCCTGCGCAACTGCATCGCGCAAAAGCTCAACCGTCTGCCGCTCGCCTATTTTGACGCGCATCGTCCCGGCGAGGTCGTCAGCCGCGCGACCAACGACCTGGACAAGATGTCCGAGAGCATGCAGCGCGGATTGCTGCAGCTGCTCGTGTCGATCGGCACGGTTGTTGGTGCTGTGAGCGTGATGTTCGTGTTCAGCGTGCAGCTTACGCTCGTCTTTCTGTTCTTTACGGCACTGTCGCTGCTGGTGACGAAGGTCGTCTCGCGCCGCACACACGATGTGACGGGCGAGCGCCAGGAGTGGGTGTCCAAGATTACGAGTGCGGTCGAGGAAGGCTATTCGGGCCGTCTGGTGATCCGCGCGTTTAACCGCGAACGTCAGAGCTCCGCTGAGGTGCACGAGGCTTCGAAGGAACTGGCTCGTGTGAGCACCAAGGCCGACTTTATGATCAATGCTGTCGGCCCCGCAGTGCGCTTTATCGGCCGTTTGGCGCAGATCGTTATTGCGCTTGTGGGCTGCAGCATGCTGGTTGCCGGTCACATGACCGTCGGCGTGTTCCAGGCGTTCTTCCAGTTTATCTACGAGGCGTCCGAGCCCATGACGCAGTTGTCGTTTACCTTCAACTCGCTGCAGAGCGCGCTGGCGAGTGCAGAGCGCGTGTTCGACCTGCTCGATGAGCCCGAGATGGAGGCCGATCCGCTGCCGGACAAGGCCGCCAAGCTGCCGGGTCGCGTGGAGGGCCGCGTCTCCTTTGAGCATGTGCGCTTTGGTTATTCGCCCGACAAGCCGCTTATGCGCGACGTGTCGTTTACCGCCGAGCCGGGCCAGAAGATTGCCGTGGTGGGAACCACGGGCGCGGGCAAGACGACGCTCATCAACCTGCTCATGCGCTTCTACGAGATTGACGGCGGGCGTATTACGCTCGACGGCGTGGATACGAGCCGCATGGACCGCGGCGAGCTACGGCAGCAGTTTGGCATGGTGCTGCAGGACGCCTGGCTGTTCGATGGCACGATTGCCGAAAACATCGCCTACGGCTGCCCCGAGGCGACGCGCGAGGAGATTGTCGCGGCCGCTCGTGCCGCGCAGGTCGACTTCTTTGTGCGCACCATGCCGCAGGGCTACGACACGCGCGTGGCCAACGATGCCGAGAGCATCAGCCAGGGCCAGCGTCAGCTGCTGACCATCGCACGCGTGCTGCTCAATAACCCGGCGATTCTCATCCTGGACGAGGCGACCTCAAGCGTGGATACGCGTACCGAGCTTGCCATCGGTCGTGCCATGGACGCGCTCATGCGCGGGCGCACGAGCTTTGTGATCGCGCACCGCCTGTCGACGATCGTGGACGCCGACCTGATCTTGGTCATGGATCACGGCAACATTATCGAGCAGGGCACGCATAAGGAGCTGCTGGCTGCCGAGGGTGCCTACGCCGACCTCTATCTGAGCCAGTTCGCATAATGTGACAAAGGGACAGTCCCGCATGTCACATCAAAAAGAAAGGCGCGCCGGGGATGGATTCCCTGGCGCGCCTTCTTGCGTTGATGCCGATGTCGTTTTGTGCCGCTTGCGTTCCTAGCGCTCGTCCACGAGCTTGGCGACGAGGGCTTTGAGCTCGGCCACCTCTCGCTCGAGTTCTTTGACGCGGCGGGCGTTCTCGGTGATGCCTTGGCGGTTGAGGGCACTCTGCTCGGCGGCGTCATCGGGCATGTACTCGCGATGCTGCTTGGCGTCGAAACTCTCCTCGAACACACGGCAGCCGTTGCGCTTGATGATGCGTCCCGGCACGCCCACGACGGTGCAGTTGTCGGGGACGTCCTTAACGACGACCGAGTTGCCGCCGATCTTGACGTTGTTGCCGATGCGGATGTTGCCGAGCACCTTGGCGCCCGTGCCCACCGTGACATTGTTGCCCAGGGTGGGGTGACGCTTGCCGGTCTCGTTGCCGGTGCCGCCGAGCGTGACGCCCTGGTAGAGCACACAGTTGTCGCCCACAATGGTGGTCTCGCCGATGACGACGCCCATGGCGTGGTCGATAAAGAAGTGCTTGCCAATCTGCGCGGCAGGGTGAATCTCGACGCCGGTGATGTGGCGGGTGATTTGCGAGAGCACGCGGGCGAGCGAGCGATGACCGTGCTCCCAGAGCCAGTGCTCGGGCACGTGGTTCCACTTGGCGTGCAGGCCAGGATAGGAAAGGAAGATGACCAGGCCGTTTTGCGCGGCAGGATCCTGCGCCTGGACGGTCTTGATGTCCTCGCGAATGGTATTGATAAAGCTCACCGGCCGCCCTCCCTTAGCGCCGTGACAATGCGATTCAATAAAGTATAGCGATTCGCTAGGGATTAGGAAGGGCGATCTTGCTTCGCTTTGGGCGACAAGTGTCAGTTATGCAAACTTGCTGGTAATGAAGTAAGACTTTTGAGGGGTTTGGCCCGTGCTCGCGCCGCAACCGTATACTGGTCAACTTGGACGTGTCCGCGCCCACAACTGAGAGGTTTTACTTCATGGGTTTCATCAATTTTATCGCCGAGCTGCTTAAGGACCCGCGCACCGCGATCGCCAGCTGGATCGCCGCCGGCCCGCTTATGGCCTACGGCTGCGTGTTCCTAATCATCTTTATCGAGACGGGCGTGGTGTTCTTCCCGTTCCTTCCCGGCGACTCGCTGCTGTTTGCCTCGGGCTTCTTTGCCCATAACGGCGGCTTTAACATTGTTGCGCTTCTGGCCACCGCATGGGCCGCAGCCATCCTGGGCGATCAGTGCAACTTTATGATCGGCCACTTCTTTGGCCGCAAGATCATCGCCTCGGGCAAGGTAAAGGCCATGACGCCCGAGCGCATCAAAAAGTCCGAGGATTTCCTGGATAAGTGGGGCCATCTGGCCATCTTCCTCGGTCGCTTCTTCCCGTTCATCCGCACCTTTGTGCCTTTTATCGCCGGCATGGGCGGCATGCACTGGCGCAACTTTGTCATCTTTAACGTACTGGGTGGCATTACCTGGTCAACGGTCTTTACGCTGCTGGGTTACTTCTTTGGTGGCATTCCGTTTGTGCAGGAACACTTTGAGCTGCTGATCATCGGCATTGTCGCCGTGTCGATCATCCCGACCGTGGTCGGTCTGGTTAAGGCTAAGCTCGGTAAAAAGAACGCCTAGTCCGAGCTTGTTTTCGGACGTTAATTCCAAGGCCCGTCATCGGATTCGATGGCGGCCTTTTGTGTTGAAGGCAAATGAAAATACTTTACTTAGTTAAAGAAAAGCGTTTTATCCAAGGCGTGCGGGGAGTACAATCACCTGCATGCGAATCGACGTGCCATCGGCTTTGATGCTGCCCGCGTGTCCTGGCCCGGCTCTACGCTTCCGGGTATGCGACGTTGCGACGCGGCCGGCTTCGGTCCTTGCGTGCGGGTTCGCGAGTATGCAACCGTGTATGTAAGGAGCGACATATGACTGTCGAGAAGAAGGATATCGATTGGGGTAGCCTCGGCTTTGGCTACATGAAGACCGATTACAGCTACGAGGCCCATTGGAAGGACGGCGAGTGGGACGAGGGCGGCCTGACCACCGACCACACCCTGCATGTCTCCGAGTGCGGCGGCATCTTCCACTACTGTCAGGAGGTCTTTGAGGGCCTGAAAGCCTACACCGCCGAGGACGGCAGCATCGTCTGCTTCCGTCCCGACATGAACGCCGAGCGTATGTATAACTCTGCCCAGCGCCTCGAGATGCCCCCGTTCCCCAAGGACAAGTTTGTCGAGGCCGTCAAGCAGGTCGTCTCTGCCAACGCCGCATGGGTCCCGCCCTTCGGCTCCGGCGCAACCCTGTACGTGCGTCCGTTTATGATCGGCTCCGGTGACGTGATCGGCGTGGCTCCCGCTCCTGAGTACACGTTCCGCATTCTCGTGACCCCGGTCGGTCCGTACTTTAAGGGTGGCCTCAAGCCTGTCAAGCTGCGTGTTTCCGAGTACGACCGCGCCGCACCGCACGGCACCGGCAACATCAAGGCCGGCCTGAACTACGCCATGTCCCTGAAGCCCACGATGGAGGCTCACCGCGAGGGCTATGCCGAGAACCTGTATCTCGACTCCGAGTCCCGCACCTATGTCGAGGAGACCGGTGGCGCCAACGTCCTGTTCGTGAAGGAGGACGGCACGCTTGTCGTCCCGCAGTCGCACACCGACTCCATCCTGCCCTCCATCACCCGCCGTTCGCTCGTTCAGGTCGCTGAGGACCTGGGCATGACCGTCGATCAGCGACCCGTCGAGTGGGCCGAGGTCAAGGCCGGCACCTTTGTTGAGTGCGGTCTGTGCGGCACCGCTGCCGTTATCTCCCCGGTCGGCGAGATCGACAACAAGGTCTACGGTGCCGACGAGACTGTGACCTTCCCGGCTGGCTACACCGAGATCGGTCCTGTGATGAAGAAGCTCCGCGAGACTCTGACGGGCATCCAGTCTGGTGCTGTTGAGGATAAGCACAACTGGGTTTACACCGTCGCGTAAGCTGTCTTGTATGTCCGGCCCGAGGGCGACCTTCCTTTCCGGCGCGTCCTCGGACATGAAAGAACCCCCGCTGCGCACTGAACTGCGGCGGGGGTTCTTTCGTCCTGCGGAGTGCGCCGGAAAGGAAGGTCACCCCCGGGCCTGCGTTACCTCGGCGCAGTCGTTACGGGCAATATAGATCTGAATAGAGATGGTGCGCGGCCTTTTGCCGCGCTTTTGTTTTGGTTCGCGCCATGTGGGGGTGGTGGCGACGTGCATTTTTGCGAGTATTCTGCAATCGAAGGCCACTGCATACCGACTTCGGGCGAAAAATCGGGATTTCTCGATGTTTTCTACGAATGATGGGCGGGGTTATGGGCTGACAGCGTTTGATTTGCAGGGATATTCGCGGTCTTTGGCATTTATCGTGGCGCCCGAAGTCCTTGGTTATGTTGAATACTCCTAAAAATGCACGGTGCTTAGAGGGGGACCTTCGCAACAAAGGAAACCGCCCCGTCGAAGTATGCATTCGACGGGGCGGTTTATGCATATACCCGATTAAGGATACGCTGCGGATCTGTTAGAACTTGACGGTCGGTGCCTGGCGGGCGGCTTCGGCGGCCTCGAAGCCCTGGCGCTCCCTAAATTGGAAGATGCCGGCAAAGATGACGGCCGGGAAGGTCTGGATGGCGTTGTTGTAGCTAAGCACGCAGTCGTTGTAGCTCTGGCGCGCGTAGCTCACCTTATTCTCGGTGTCTTCGAGCGTGGCCTGGAGCTGCGTAAAGTTGGTGTTCGCCTTAAGATCGGGGTAAGCCTCGGCCACGGCGAAGAGCTGGCGCAGAGCGCCGGTCAGCACGTTGTCGGCTTCCATCTTGGCTTCGGGCGTGGTGGCGCTCACGGCGGCGTTGCGCGCGTTGACCACGGCGGCAAGCGTGTCCTGCTCGTGTTTGGCGTAGCCCTTGACGGTCTCGACCAGGTTAGGGATCAGGTCGTTGCGGCGCTGGAGCTGCGTGTCGATGTTCTGCCAGGCGTTATCAATGCGATTGCGCTTGGTGACCATGTTGTTGTAGATGCCGGCGATGGCGCAGACAATCACAATGACAACAACGATACCGATGATGACGGGAATCATGGTGTCTCCGTTTCGAATGGCCGCGGCGTCTTCCGCCGGCTGCCGTTGGTGTAACGCTACTAGTATACCCGCAACCTTTGGCGATACCGAACTTTCCGGTAAGCGTTATGTTTCCACCAAGGTAAGGCCCTTCGCCAGGGGGCGGGTGATACAGGTGTAAGATATGCGACAGATTAGTGAGCGCTGTCTTTTCCTGGAGGAGGGCGATACGTATGGACCTTCGCATCAAGAAAACCTATCGGGCCCTGTTCGAGGCCTTTACCGAGCTGCTCGAAGAGCATCGGTTTGAGGACGTGACGGTTGCCATGCTGTGCGACCGCGCTATGATTCGTCGGACGACGTTCTACAAGCACTTCCGCGACAAGAACGATTACTTTGCCTTCTATATCGATGAACTCATGTCGGGCCTGCCGCAAAAGCGGGCCGATGCGGATGGCGCGGAGGGCGCCGAGGACGTGCGCGCGCTTCGCCACGAAGTGTTCGCCGATGCCATGGAACTGATTCTGGCGCATGAGCAGCTCATGGATAACATTTTGGCGAGCAGCATGTCGGGCATGCTGACCAGTATGATTTGCGACCGCATCGTGCGCTCCATACGCGGGCGCGTGATGAGTGCGCTTGACGAGGACGCACTCGCGCCCGTATCGCTCGAGACAACGTCTGAGTTTGTCGCCGGCGGCATTATTCGGCTCTTTACCATGTGGTGGGAATCGGGCCACGTACTAGAGCGCAGATCCGAAATCGCCGACGTGGTCGATGCGCTGTTCGAGCGGACCATGACGCCGGTGAGTCACTAAGAGTGGCGGAGAGAGGGGGATTCGAACCCCCGGAACGCTCTCGCGCTCAACGATTTTCAAGACCGCCGCATTCAACCGCTCTGCCATCTCTCCGTGAGTCGTAATGATAGCATCGTTTTGGATTTGCAACAGGGGAGGCGAACGATGACGAGCATCGAAATCGATGAGAAGTTCATGCGCGAGGCGCTGGTGGAGGCGCGCGCCGCCGCTGCGGTGGGCGAGGTGCCGATTGGTGCCGTGGTAGTGCGCGCGGGTGAGATTGTCGCGCGGGCGCATAATCGCCGCGAGCTCGACCAGGACCCTTCGGCGCATGCCGAGTTTTCGGCCCTGTGCGCCGCCGCGCAGTCGCTCGGTCGTTGGCGCCTTTCCGATTGTACGGTCTACGTGACGCTCGAGCCCTGCTGCATGTGTGCGGGGCTTATGGTCAACGCGCGCGTGGGGCGCTGCGTGTATGGCGCGGCTGATGCCAAGGCGGGCGCGCTGGGATCCCTATACGATTTGAATGCCGACTCGCGCCTGAATCATCGGTTTAACGTGACGGCTGGGGTCCTGGCGGATGAATGTCGCGAGCTGCTGAGTAACTATTTTGGCGGTCTGCGCGGAGCGGGCGGCGCTGATTGCGGTTGTGGGGCCGATCTTGAAGCACACGCCGCTCACGCCGCAGCGCTTGCAGGTGCCGGTGAGGATGCTGACACGGCGGTTGACTTTGGTCCTGCGTGCCGCCGGCCCCGCCGTGTGCTGCTGGCGATCGACTCCTTTAAGGGCAGCGTTTCGAGTGCGCAGGCGGAGGCGGCGGTTGCCGAAGGCGTGCGCCGTGTGTGGTCCGATGCCGAGGTGCGCGCATTGCCGCTGGCAGATGGTGGCGAGGGAACGCTCGATGCCGTTGCCGCGTGCGGCGGTGAGATTGTGACCTGCGAGGTGGCAGGCCCCTTGGGCGACCGCGTGTCTGCCCGGATGCTGGTGGACGGCGAGCGCGACTCGGCTGTAATTGAGATGGCCGAGGCGGCGGGTATTGGGTATTCACCCTGCACGGAATCGGCGGCGCTCGCGGCTTCGACCTATGGCGTGGGCGAGCTGATGCTCCGTGCGGTTCGCGCCGGGGCAAAGACTATCTATATTGGTCTGGGCGGCAGTGCCACCAACGACGGTGGCGCCGGCATGCTGCAGGCGCTGGGCGCGCGTGTGGTCGATGATCAGGGATGCGATGTCGCCCCCGGTCTTGCCGGCCTTGAGCAGGTGGCGAGCGTTGATTTGGCGCCAGCTCTGCAGGCTTTGGATGATGCTCGTATCGTTGTGCTTTCCGATGTCGAGAATCCGCTCGTGGGGCGTCGAGGCGCACTGGCGGTGTTTGGCGGGCAGAAGGGCCTGCCGGCGGATGATGTCGAGGTGCTGTGCAGGTACGACAGCTGGATGGTCGGCTACGGTCGCCTGCTCGATGCGGCAATTTTCGAGGCGCGAGCCCAGGGGTTGTTGCGCACACCCGAGAACGCACGGACATTTGGCTCGGTGCTTGGCGTGCCCGGCGCGGGCGCTGCCGGTGGCTTGGGCGCGGCGTTGCTGGTGCTCGGCGCGGAGCTACGCTCGGGCGTGGAGACGGTGCTCGATCTGATTGGGTTTGACGAGCGCGTATGCGATGTCGACCTAGTCATAACGGGCGAGGGCAATATGGACGAGCAGTCCGCTGCCGGCAAGGCGCCGGTGGGCGTGGCCCGTCGTGCCAAGCGCTATGGCAAGCCGGTTGTTGCCGTCGTGGGCGGTCGTGCCGACAACCTGGATGCGGTGTATGGGCGGGGCATCGACCTTGTGCTGCCGATCTGTCGCAAGCCCATGCCCCTCGACCAGGCGCTCGGTGTGCAAGAAGCCACAACCAACCTCATCTGCGCCGGCGAGTCTGCCGCCCAATCCTACGACCTCGCTCGCCTCTAAGGCCTATCTCCCTATAAGTTGCGGTGAAATACGGAGTGTTTTTGCCTTTAAGGTGCCAATTCAGTCCGTATTCCACCGCAACTTCGAGAATGTCCATTCGAGGTTGGCTGCCTTGGGTCTTGGGTCGGACCGTTTGCCACGAAATGCGACCATCTACTACGTTAAACCGGCCACCCTCGACCATTCCGGAATTTGCAAAAACAAAACCGACGCTCCTATAAGTTGTCAAGAGGCAGTTTGCGGGAGCGCTCTCTCCAATTCGCACAGGAGCTCGTAATACCTCCTCTCCAGTTTCGTCGACCGCCGTTTCCCCCGTTCCAAGTGCCCGAGTGTGGCTGCGGACAGGCCGAGCTCCGCGGCGGCTTTCTTCTGAGTCACCCGCATCGCCTTGCGCATCTTCGCGAGCTCGGGGCCTTCCGGCGCGGCGCCGTCGGGGTTCGGGTCCATGAGCACGCGGTACACCTCCCGCGCTATGTAGCGCTTCAGGCAGCGGACCGCCTCCCTCCGGGACTTCCCCTCGGAGGTCCGCCTCGCCACGTACCTCCTCGTCCTCTCGTCGTACGCCATGCGCTTGATCGCGATCTCGTAGAGCGCCCAGTTCGCCTGCCGGTTGCCGCCGCGGTTGAGCCTGTGCCGCTCCGTCTTCCCGCTCGACGCGGGGATCGGGGAGGCGCCGCACATCATCGAGAACGCCGCCTCGCCCTTCAGCCTGCCGGGGTTGTCGCCGGCGGCCACGACCAGGGCGGCGGCGGTCGTGGTGCCGCAGCCCTCGACGCCGAGCAGCGCGGGCGCGTTCGCCTCCAGCAGCGCGCGGATGCGCTCGTCGAGGGACTCGACCTGGCTGCGGGCCTCCTTCCAGACCGCCGCGACGGACCGCAGCGAGGCCAGCACGCTCTCCTCGAGCGCGTCGCCCGCCTTCCTCCCGCGCGCGAGCAGCGGCATGAGGTCCTTCGGCCGCTCGCGGCCCCTGAACCGCTCCCTCAGGGCGCTCGGGGCCGTCGTGAGCATCGACTTCGCGCAGGCCACGCAGGACGTGGACGTCGCGACGGCCAGCCTGTGCGCGACGTAGAGCTGGCGCACCGCCTCGACCCAGCCGTCCTGCGACTTCGGCACGGAGCAGCCCCTCCCGGACGCCGCCTTGCGCGCCGCGCGCTCGGCGTCCAGCGGGTCGCTCTTCCCCTCGCCGGGCCTCGCCTTGTCCCTCTTGGGCCTGAGCACCTCGACGACGTTGTACCCGAGCTCCACGAGCCTCCTCGTCAGCCCGGCCCCGTACGACGCCGTGCCCTCGACGCCGACGACCATGCAGCTCCCCGGGTCGCCTATCGCCTCCGCCAGCCTGTCGTAGCCCTCGGGGTCGGCCCCGAAGCTCCCGCTCCAGATCTTCCTCCCGAGGCCGTCGAGCAGGCACAGGACATGCACGTCCTTGTGCGTGTCGACGCCCGCGATGACCGTTTCGCCTTCCATTTTCGCTCCCCTCGGTCTGCCGCCTGCCCCGCGCCCGGGCCTCCCAGACATTGCACTGACGGGAGCGCTACAATCCAATTGGCTTGTCCGATTGTCCGCGCTCATGCTCCTATTAGGTCATGGCAGGACTCCGGGACGCGGATGCCGGGGCGAGACAGGTCGGATTTGAGGACGGCCGAAGAGGCGTCAGCAGGTCAGTGGGTCATCGTCCCGGCATTCAGCATCAGGGTAGCGCTGCGACGCGGAAATCGCGCGCCGTTGCCGCGCCCCGCAGTGCCCGCTTCCCCCGAGAACAATTATCAGTGCAGGTAGACAGCTTGTCGATTTTCGAAAAAGCCGACTATGGTTGACCCCTGCGGCTTAAACGTAGTAGATAGGCCCTTTCTGTGGTGCGGCACCAAGCCGGTCATTTTGGGATGGGACTATTTTGACTACTCATTGGCTGCTCTGGCAATCGGGCTGCAAAAGTAGTCAAAAAAGCTCCGTCCCAAATTAGCTAGCTTGCTCTGGCGGGCGGGAGCAGGTAAGATATACCGAGCGCCTAGCGCGTTCGATGGGTTCGGATGACGACATGTTCCGAATCTGGTCAGGTCCGGAAGGAAGCAGCCATAAGGAGCCTCTGTCGGGCATCCGAATCCATCGAGTGCGCAGGCGTTTTTTGGTGCCGCGGCTACCCGCGAGTGCCGGCAGGGCGCTTGGTGTCTCGCTGGTCCTCGGCTTCGCCTGCGGGATCGCTCGACTACCAAGCGCCCTGCCGGCACTCGCGGGTAGCCGACCAAAACCGCCTGAAGGGTCACATTTATCTGAATAGTTTAATCCCGTGCCTTTTGCTGCTCGCTGGCGTTGTCTGGGCATTGATGGCTACGTAGTTTAAGAGGCGGCGGTGCTGTTGTTTGAATTTTTGCAGTTAAAGAGGTCCGTTTCCCTAGGTGGGGAAACGGACCTCTTTTTGTCTCTGGGCTTGTGGATTGGCGAAGACAATAACCGCTGGCAGCTATTTTGAGTTCTTGATGCGGCGTGTGGCAGTGGCGGTTATTCCGAGGCCTGCGGCGGCGACTGCTACGAGTGCGATTGCGCTCGGTGCTGTGTCGCCCGTGTTTGCGAGCTTGCCGGCGGTCGTATCTGCTTGCTTGCCGCTGCTTGTGTTCGCTTGCTTGGTGGAGCTTGGTAGGGCGTCTTTGCCGGTTGCAGGTGAGCCAACGGGCGGTGTCGCCTCGGCGGGTTGCGCTGAGCCGGAGGGAGGCACTGTCTCGGTCGGTTTCGCTATCTCGGGCGAGGTGGCCTTGTCTGCCGCGGCCTTTGCCTCTTCGTATGCTTTGCAGGCATCGTCATAGGCCGCTTGCGCCTTTTCCAAATCGCCGAGGAGCGCATCTCGCTTGGCTACGTCCTCATCGATGTGGGCTTTGGCTTCCTCTGCCTCACTTTCGAAATACTGAACCCGTTTTTCCTGGCTTTCGAGCCGGCGTTGGCAGCGGTGAAGATCATCTTCACAAGATTTTTCTCGCCTTTCTGCCGACATGATCTCACTGCGCAACTGCTTTATTTGCTCCTTAATAGCTGTGCTGGGCTCCTCGTCGCCGAGTGCTTCAAGTGCCTTATCTAATTCTGCCTGAAGGCCGCTTGTCCGGTTGTGGGCCTCATCGTATTTGGCTTGGGCTGCATCGACGTCCGCTTGCATAGCGGGAAGGGGCTCCCTCCGTTTGGCGGCTTCCGCCACCACCATGTCGTAGATCTCTTGAAAAGCGGCAATGTCATCATCGATTTCCGCAAGTTTCTCGGGACTTGCGGCGTTTTTTGCGGCCTCGAGGGTTTTGAGCGCTTCCTGCATGGCTGCATACGCTTTTTCTTTTGCGGCGGCCGCATCTTCCGTCTGCAAGGCAACTGCACCGGTGGGGGAACTGGTTTCCGCCGCCATCGCCGTTGCGGGGGCGATTCCCGCGACAAGTGCCGCGGAAAGGGCGATGCCCACGGTTGCTCGTCTTGCTCTTCTTGCGAGAATGTCGTTCATCTCGGCACCTCATTTCAAGGGCCGGCGACTAACTTGGTAGCACTAATGTAAATATACCATGCTAGTTGACCCGACACTGGCTGGGTGTGCGCGTATACCCCTCTGAAAACTGAATCCTTGATTCTCATTTTCATTGCAACAGCCTCAGGACTCAGCGCAACGCGTTGCGCTGAGTCCTGAGGCGCGAATCCGGGTAGGCAACCCCAGAGGGGCCGGAATCCCCCGGCCCGCGA
>DBGDDN010000038.1:0-24344 GCA_048343195.1 Collinsella sp. | reverse complement strand
TCGTTGCGGCGCGGCTGCGCCTATGGCACTTCAACATCATTGTCGCAGCCCCGACCCGCGGTCACGAGCGGGGGCTCCTATCTTTTTAGTGCCCTCGGATTGGGTCATAGTGTCTGTCCGTCCTCAACCTGCAGCGTTGCCCTGGTTGGCACTTGGGGACGTTCCTTTTCTGACGGCACCTAGGGACACTCCTTGTCAAGGCTTTGGTGCAAACTTCCGTCTGCAGCGTTCCCTGCGCTACACTTAGTCGCACTGTGGCGACTATGCGCCGCTCCCGACCCAAGGGGGACACTCATGAAGAACACTCAGCTGCTGCTGATCAACGATATGTGCGGCTATGGCAAGGTCGCGCTTTCCGCCATGCTTCCGGTGCTGTCGCACATGGGCTACCGTATCCACAACCTGCCGACGGCACTTGTGTCCGATACGCTCAACTACCCCAAGTTCTACATCCACGACACCACGGAGTACGTGCGTCAGAGTCTCGCCATCTGGGAAGAGCTCGGCTTTGAGTTCGACGCCATCTCCACCGGCTTTATCGTGACCGAGGAAGAAACGCGCATTATCTCGGACTTTTGCCACCGCCGTGCGCAAAAGGGCACCAAAGTGTTTGTCGATCCCATCATGGGTGATAACGGCAAGCTCTACGCCGGCGTGCCCGAGTCTACGATTGGCCTCATGCGCAGCCTGCTCGAGTGCGCCGACTACGCGGTGCCCAACTACACCGAGGCATGCCTGCTCGCCGATACGCCTATTGCCGAGCAGATTTCGGTCGACGAGGCCCACGCGCTCGTGGACGCCGTGCGCGCGCTGGGCGCCAAGTCGGTGGTCGTTACGAGCGCTGTGGTCGATGGGCAGAATTCCGTTATCGGCTATGACCATGTGGCGGGGGAGTACTTCACGATTCCCTTCGAGCTGATCCCGGTCTATTTCCCCGGCACGGGCGACACGTTCTCGGCGGTGCTTGTGGGCCGCGTTATGGCCGGTTGGAGCCTGCAGCGTGCGACGGCCGACGCCATGCGCGTGGTGGCCGAGCTTATCGAGCGTAATGCCGACCAGGAGGACAAGTCGGCCGGACTTCCCATCGAGGCGTGCCTGGACGTGATTGACCATGAGTAGCACGGCTGAGAGCGGCTCCACCGAGCCTTCGGGCGAGAGCAAACCGCTCGGCGCTCCGCGCGGCAAGCGTCCGCGTATCCGCATTAGCTGCGTGGACCAGCTGGGCGCGTGCCGCTGCCACCATGGTCACAAGCCGGGAGACGTCTTCGACTTCGACCGCGATCGCGGCAAGATGTGCGCCATGGCCTGCCATGTGGGCTTTCCCTATATCGATATCCTGCGCTATGGCGGAACCGTGCCTGGCAACGAGCCCGGCACGGCAAAGTTCTGCTGCCCCGAGGTCGATACACTGAACGTCTGGCTCGCCGAGATCGTTGACGAGTAGTCGAGCGCAATGTGACAAAGGGACAGCCCCTTTGACACATTCGCCGGTGGTGCCCCTTCTTTTGCTTATAATCTCAAATCTCTGCATTTCATCCGATTTTAGGTTCTAAAAATTCTGCGTTTCATCGATAATCAAGCATATAAAACTTTGCATTTCATTCGATGACACTGAGGGGAGAGCCTATGCTGCGCAGGAAAATAGCGGCAGAGCTGGAGCGTTGGCTGAAGTCTTCCGAGCAAAAGGCCTTGTTCATTACGGGTTCTCGCCAGATTGGCAAAAGCTATTCGATTCGCGCATTTGGCAAAGCCAACCATGCAACCTACATCGAGCTTAACCTCATGGAAAATCGCCAGGCAAAAGATGCTCTTCTCGAGGCGCGGGATGCCGATGATTTCATCAGCAGGGTGACGCTTCTTTCGGGAAAGTCGATTGCGCCAGGCAAAACGCTCGTGTTTATCGATGAGGTCCAGGAGGCCCCCGACATCATGACGATGGCAAAGTTCCTTGTTGAGGACGGGAGGTGCCGCTGGGCGTTTTCGGGGTCAATGCTCGGGACTCAGTTCAAGGGCGTCAGGTCCTATCCCGTGGGGTATGTTCACGAGCTTAGGATGTTCCCGCTCGATTTTGAGGAGTTTTGCTGGGCAATCGGGGTGAGCGAGGGGGCTCGCCAAACGATACGTGACGCGTGTATCAGCGAGAGGCCCGTTCCTGATTACATTCATGACGCGATGATGGCAAACTTCAGGACCTATACCGTTGTCGGGGGAATGCCTGAGGTCGTGCAGCGTTTCCTTGACACGCAGGGCGACCTTGCCTCTGTTCGTCAGCTACAGTCAGAGCTCAACGAACAGTACCGGCGGGATATCTCCAAGTATGCAAGCGGGCGAGCCCTTCAGGTGCAGAGCATCTACGATCAGCTCCCTATTATGCTCGAGGGCGAAAACAAGCGCTTCGTGCTCAATTCCATTGACCCCAAGGCTCACTACGAGAAGTATCAGCGAGATTTTGTATGGCTTGTCGATGCCGGCGTTGCTCTCAAAGCCGATATCGTAACCGAGCCAAAATCGCCCCTGCTCAAGACGGCACGGCCATCGCAGTTCAAGCTATATCAATCGGATACGGGCATGTTGATGGCGCGCTACCCCGTTGGAGTCGCCCAAGCGGCGTATCTTGATAGCAAAGAGCCCAATCTGGGCGGCATTTACGAAAACGTGGTGGCCCAGCAGCTGGCTGCCCAAAATCGCCAGCTTTACTACTATCAGACAAAAAAGCGCGGTGAAGTGGACTTTGTGGTCGATGGACCGGATGGGACAGCTGTTCCGATCGAGGTTAAATCGGGCTCCTATTACCACGCGCACGCTGCGCTCGGTCATGTGCTTGATACGGCTGAATATGGCGTAAGGCTCGGGATTGTTTTCTCGAGAGGCAACGTTGAGCGCAACGGAGCGGTTCTCTATTTGCCGCTATATGCGACCTGGGCCCTTTCGGATGTTCTGGGCGACTCCTGCGCCGAGGGGATAAAGCTGGAGGTTAAGCCGGTCTAGGGCCAGTCCCGGATGTGACAAAGGGACAGTACCTTTGCCACATTCATAAGCGTGGATTTATGAGCGTGGATTTTCTCCCACGCTCGTTTTATGCCGATGGCGTGGCCCGTGTGTCCGCGCCGCCCGAGCGCCTACAGCTGCTCGAGCATGGCGGTGCAGCCGGCGATCACGTCGCGGTACGTGGCATCGAAATTACCGGTGTACCAGGGGTCGGCCACGTCGCCGGGGCGATCGGTCCAATCGAGCAAGCGCGTAATCTTGCTGTCGGGGTCGTCGCCAAAGATGCGACGCAGGCCACGCGCGTTCTCAGCATCCATATAGACAATATGGTCCCAGTCGCCATACTCCGCGCGACGCACCTGACGTGCGCGATGTGCGACGACGGGAATCCCAACCTCGCGTAGCTTGGCAACGGTACCGTGATGCGGCGGGTTGCCGATCTCCTCGGTCGAGGTCGCAGCGGAATCAATGACAAACTCGCCCGCGCGCCCGGCGCGGTGCACCAGCTCGGTAAACACCGACTCGGCCATCGTCGAGCGACAGATGTTCCCATGACAGATAAACAGTACGCGTTGCATATGCGGTTTCCTTTCGATCGCCATCATCGAGTTCGAGTATCGCATCTACGCCTACGCCCTCGCTCGCCTGCGCTCCCAGCGAGCCAACTTAATCGTCACCAGCGTGAGCGCCCAGGCCACAAGTGAGAACGCGGCACCCACTGCGCCTACGTGCGCAATGCCAATGCTGCTTACCACGGCACCGCCCACTGCGGTGCCAAACGAGATGCCGACGTTAAACGCCATGGGCTCAACCGAACTTGCGAGTACCATCGACTTGGGATGGCGGCTGCGTGCCACGTCCATGAAGTGCGTGATGCACGACACCGAGAACAAGTACATGAGCAGCGCCAAGCTAAAGACAAAGGCCAGCGCGAGCGGCATGGTGCCGCCCACAGCAAACAGCCCGAGTAACGCCGCAGCCTGCAGCACGAACGTCACAAGCAGCGCCTTCATGCCAAAGCGCGCATCGATCCATCCGCCCAGGATGTTCGAGATCAGGCAGAACACGCCGTAGGCCATAAGCGTGGTACTGGCTTCGACCGTGCCCATGCCCAGCACCTGCTCCAGATAGGGCGTCACGTAGCCGTAGAACACATAGACCGACCCCACGCCAAACAAGAAGATGAGCATGCCGGTGATGATGCTCGGCTCGCGCAGCAGACCCGCCTGCTCGCGAAAGGTGGCAGGCTCGTCGGTTTGCCCAGCGCGCGGCATAAACGTCACGAGCGCTCCGCAGATCAAAACGGCAAAGGCCAGCGTGCCGTACATGGCCACGTGCCAATCGAGCGTGTCGGCCACAAATTTGCCAATCGAGGTCACAAAGACCATCGCCACGGAAAACGCACCGTACACTACCGAGATGGCAAGCGAAGTTTGCTGCGGGGACAGAAGCTCAGGGATGTACGTCACGCCTACGGCGAGCAGTGCGCCTGAGACGGATCCCAAGACAATGCGCGAGATAAAGAGCACTTGGAAGTTGGGTGCTAGCGCCATAACCAAATTGCCGAGCACAAAGACGATGCTGTAGCACACGAGCAGCTGGTAGCGGCGGAACCGCCCCGTGCTGAGCGCAAGCACCGGCGTCGCGATAGCGTAGACAAGTGCGAAAACGCTGATGAGCTGGCCTGCGGTGGCAAGTGATATGCCGAGTTCCGTCGCCAAGTCACTTTCGATGCCGATGACCACGAACTCGGAGCAGCCGAGCGAGAACCCCAACAGCACGAGCAGTGCCAGGCAGAGCTTGGTGCGCGCGGGGGAGAGCGCGGCGGCGGTTGACTTACTTTTAGGCGTGGTTGCGGCGGTCAAGGTTGTCACTCCAATGGCGCATGAATAAGCGGGATTCAATCCCTGCAACTCTAACAGAATGTGACAAAGGGACAGTCCCTTTGTCAGGTCGGGACCTTGCTTGTATAGTCGCAATACAGGTGAAGATGGTCTCGGGTACATTGCGGGCGACAGGAGATCCCATGGGTATGCACACGACAAAGGTTGCAGTGGGCGAGGGCAAGTTTGCGCTCGAGGCCCAGCTGACGGTGACGCCGCGAGGCATGGCGGTGTACGCCTGCTCGCCGGAGTATGCGCACCTGGGCGCCACGGCGCAGGCCATTCCGCGCCCCGAGCCCGGCCGTACGGCGACGGTGAGCATCCTGGCCGTTCCGTGCCATCGAGACGAGATTCCGGCGCACGATATCGCAGCGGCGCTGGCCACGCGCTTTGACGTGCCGGTCGTTGCAAGCACCGGTTTTCATGTTGAGCAGGCGAGCGGGGACGACCTGCAGCGCGTGCTCGACACCACCAAGGAGCTCATCGCCGCGCTCGAGGAGGCCGCCGCGCGCATCCTGCGCGCCGGCTGGGATGAGGGCGGCGCAGGCGCCGAGGTTGTGGGGGTCGATGCCGCGACCGGCGAGGCGCTTGGCCCCGTCGACCGCATTGAGGCCCATACCGGCGAGGGCATTTTGCATCAAGCATTTCTGACGCTTTTGGTCGAGGGCCGGGGCGAAGACGCGCGCCTGCTGCTCTGTCGCCGCAGTCCGCTCAAGCGACTGTGGGGCGGGGTGCTGGCCGATAGCTGTGCCGGCCATCCGTTCCCCGGGGAAGACGTCGCGGCCGCCGCGGCGCGCCGCATCAACGAAGAGCTCGGCATTACGCGCGAGCCCGATCAGCTCGAGCACCTCGGACACGTGGTGTACCGCGAGGATCACGGCGACGGCCGCTGCGAGTGCGAGTGGTGCGAGGTCTACCTTGCCCATGTTGAGCCGGGCGAGCTGCATATCAACCAAGAGGAGATCTCGGAGGTGCGCCGCGTGGCCCCGTCCGAGCTCGACGGCTACCTGCAGGGTCATCCCGAGCAGCTGGCCCCCTGGCTCCGCGAGGCCCTCAGCGACCCATCCATCCGTACGGTCCTCGCTATGTAAAAAAGACAGTCCCTTTGTCGCATCCAAACCATCACAACATTCGATGAAAATCTCGAAATCGAGGAAAAGCGTCGAATGTTGTGACGGTTTTTGTGTCCGGCGCGGGTGAGCTTCGGTGTCGTCTGGGGGTATAAAACTAGCGAGTGTTTATTTGCGAGGCCTAAGGGGCGCCCCGTATGGATATCGATAACTTTGAATGGTGGTATAGCGAGGGTGAGGCTCCGGACGAGGAGTGGGACGAGCCCGCGCCGCGTGACGTGTCGAGCGACGAGGACGAGACCGGCAACGATGCCGCTGTCGAGCCTGACGCCGCCTCCGATGCCGCCGAACCCCTAACCTTTGAACAGGCCTGGGCCCAGGCTGAGGCCGACGAGGCAAAGGCCGATGCCACGGCAACGCTTGATGAGCCGGCCGACATGTCGATCTCGCCGGCAAAGACCCCGCAGCCGCGCCACACCATCGATCCTGACAGCACGGCGTCTTTCAGCATTCTCGACGTACCCGCGCAGGGTGCCCAGGCGCCCGCCCCCACGCATCGTCCCAACTTGGCTCGTGAGGAAGACGCGGGCCGCCGCTCGCCACTCGGCCCCATCCTCATCGCCTTTATGGCCGGCGTCATCGCCTGCTCGGCAATCGGCAGCGTCTGGAGCCATGTGGAACGACAGCGCGAAGACGCCGCCAAGGTCGAGATGTCTGTCGAGCAATCGCTCAGCCGCACGCGCTCGGTGCATGTGTCGGTCGAGGTCAAGGACGGTGCGACATGGGATACCGCCCGCGGCGACAGCCAGATGCTCATCCACATCGTGGGCCGCACGCTCAAGGGGCAGGCGGTCGATGAGTATCAATATGTCAACTCTGACGGTGACGGCATCGAGCTCAAGCCCGGAGACTACGAGCTCACGGTCGATGAGGCGCCCGTCGCCACCGACGGCACGCGCTTCCGCGCCTCGAAGCGCATGGTCCCCGTGAGTTTTAACTCGCAGGCGCCCGATACGGTCGACAGCACGCCGCAGGGCGGGTTCGATCTTTACGTGGACGCTCAATAATTGCGTGCCGCCTCTTCCCGCAGCCAAGAGTGGGACAATAGCCCTCGACACTATTGTTTACTTTTGGAGGAAGTAGCATGTCTACCGTCACTACCATCAAGCGCGGCGGCCTCACCGCGGCCATCGATTCCATGGGCGCCCAGCTCACGAGCCTTGCCCTCAACGGCAACGAGTATCTGTGGCAGGGCGACCCCGCCTTTTGGGGCAAGCACGCGCCCATCCTGTTCCCCATTGTGGGTTCGCTGCGCAACAACACGGCAACGTCTGCGGCCGGCACCTGCGAGATGCCGCGCCACGGACTCGCGCGCATCGTCGAGCACGAGCTGGTCGAGGTTTCGGAGGACGGCTCTTCGGTAACTTACGAGATCACCGATACGCCCGAGTCGCTCAAGGCCTTTCCGTTCCACTTTAAGCTCAACATGACCTATGCCCTGACCGGCGACGCCACCCTCACGCAGACCTTTGCCGTCACCAATACCGGCGACGTGGACCTGCCGTTCTCGGTGGGCGGCCACCCCGCATTTAACGTGCCCGCCCCCGGTGCCGAGGACGAGGCGTTCGAGGATTACGAGCTGGCGTTTACCGAGGCTTGGACTAACGAGGCTCCTATCATCACGCCCGACGGTCTTATGACGTTTGAGGGCAGCTATAAGGCTCCCGACAACTCGGACGTGCTGCCCATCACGCACCGCAGCTTCGATAACGATGCCATCATGTTCACCGATACTCCGGGCTCCACGCTCACGCTGCGCGGCCGCAAGTCGGGCCACGGCGTCAAGATCGACTTTGAGGGCTTTAAGTACATTGGCGTGTGGTCTGCCGCCAACGACGCTCCGTTTGTGGCGCTCGAGCCCTGGACCGGTCATACCACCATGGACACCGAGGACGATGTCTTTGAGCACAAGGTCAACACCATCACTCTGGCCCCGGGCGAGACGGACAAGCGCAGTTTTAGCGTTACCTTGCTCTAGAGGTTCCGCCGCTCGGTCGATGCTGCGCGTCGTCCAGAGCGACAAGTTGTCATTCAAAAGGCAAGGCATGGACCTTCTGGTCATGCCTTGCCTTTTTCATGCCACTTGTTCGCTCTGGACGTCGCTCGCCGGCATTGCCAAAACATCGGCGTCCCCAATGACTACCGCGTGTCTATTAATTTTTCGAGCTTGTGCTGCGCTGCTAGTTGCTGGCGTATATCCTGTTAAGTCGTCAGCATACGATTCAACAGGGAAGGCAGATTATGCATTCTCCCCATCAACGCGACGCGCATCCACAGCCGGTATGCAGCCGTCGCATCTTTTTGGGTAGTGCTCTCGCTGCGAGCGCTTCTGTCGTCGCCGGCGCACTTGCCGGTTGCCAGCGCCCCTCCACGCTGGAAGTAGTTCAGCCCACGACGGGTGGCGGTCGCGACGACCTGTCCGATTCCGTGATCGGCAAGGACAAGATCCGCATCGGCATGGAGGCGGCCTACGCCCCGTACAACTGGCAGGTCTCCGAAGCCAGCGAGTACACCATCCCCATCGACAACGTGCAGGGCGCCTATGCCGATGGTTACGACGTGCAGATCGCCAAGATCGTCTGCAAGGCCCTCGGTGGCGAGCCCGTTGCCGTCAAACAGAGCTTCTCGGGCCTTATCGACTCGCTCAACAACGGCCAGATCGACCTCATCATCGCCGGTATGAGCGCCACGCCCGAGCGCGAGGAGTCCGTCGGCTTTTCCGACCCGTACTTTATCGGTTACTTTGGCCTGTTCGTAAAAGAGGGCTCGCCCTATCAGAATGCGACCAAGCTCAGCGACTTTAGCGGCGCAACGGTCCTCGGCCAAAAGGACACCATGCTCGATACCGTCATCGACGAGATCCCGGGCGTTGTCCACAAAAACCCGGTCGACTCGGTCCCCACGGTGTTTTCGAATCTGCTGCAGGGCACTTGCGACGCCGTGACCTACAACACTGAGAACGAGAAGGGCTATATGGCCCAAAACCCGGGTATCGTGCCGATTCAGTTTGCCGATGGCGAGGGCTTTAAGCAGGAGGTCACAGCAAACGTCGGCTGCCGCAAGGGCTCGGATAAGCTGCTTAAGCTCATCGACAAGACACTCAAGGGCATTAGCCAAGAGGAGCGCGACCAAATGTGGGACGCGTGCCTCGACCGTCAGCCGGCATAGGGAGGCAGCATGAAAACCATTAATCGTCTGGCCTCCTTTATCAAGGCCGACCACCGTTATGTATACCTGGGCACGAGCGTTATCGCGGCGCTCGGCCTGGCGTTTAGCCAACGCAACCCCACGCCGCTGAGCTTCTTGGCCCCCACGGGCGTGTTCCAGGATTGCCTTTGGGCGATTCTTTGGGCCTGGCTCGTCGTGTCGGCGGCGGCGCTGGTCACCAAGCTTATGCACTGGAACGACTATCGCGAAAAGTCGCCGTTCGCATCCGAGCGCTGCCGTCGTGGCGCACGCCTGGGCAGCTACGTCGTGGTCGCCATCGCGGCAGTTTTCTTTATCGACCGCTGCGTCATGTCGTTTATCGACCTGGTGCAGGTGAGCATTGTCTCGGATTCCAACCCCAGCGACTTTTTGTCGAGCCTGGTCTACATGACCTACAAGAGCGGGGACTTCTTCATTCGCGGTATCGAGATCACCATCGCGCTTGCCACCTTCGGCACCGTCATCGCATTCTTCCTGGCGCTGCTCTTCGTGTTCCTACGCATTCAGACGTTCGACCGCGTGGATAACGACCTGGTGCGCTTCGTTAAGAGTATCGGCCGCGGCTTTGCGACCGTCTACTCCACCATCGTGCGCGGCACGCCCATGATGGTCCAGGGCCTGCTCATCTATTACGCGGGCTTCACCGTTTTGCGCGGCATGGGCTTCGAGACCGCCCAGGCCAACCAGATCTGGAGCACCTTCACCGCCGGCCTCGTCACCATCTCGCTCAACTCCACCGCCTACATGATGGAGGTCCTGCGCGGCGGCATCGAGTCCATCGATTCCGGCCAAGCCGAGGCGGCGCGATCGCTGGGCCTGTCGCAGTGGCAGGCCATGCGCAAAGTCGTGTTCCCCCAGGGCATTAAAAACGCGATCCCGGCGCTCACCAACGAGCTCATCATCAACATCAAGGACTCGTCGGTGCTTTCGGTCATCGGCGTGTTCGACCTCATGTACGCCACCACCACCGTCGCCGGCGTGTACTACCGCCAGATGGAGGTCTACTGCGTGGCACTCGTGGTCTACCTGATCCTGACGCTTGTGGCGAGCCGCCTGCTCGAGGCCTTTGGCAAAAAGCTCGGCGCCGAGGCCCCGGTCACGCTGCCCAGCTCCAACTAGGCTCAAGACGAGGAGAATCATCATGGCAGATACCGCCACTACCGGCGCTGCGGCCGCCGCGCAAAACCAAGAGCCGCTCATCCGCGTCGAGGGCCTGCGCAAGAGCTTCGGCTCGCTCGAGGTACTCAAGGGCATCGACCTCGCTGTCAATCCCGGCGAGGTCGTCACCATCATCGGCGCCTCGGGCTCGGGCAAGTCGACCTTCTTGCGCTGCCTCAACCTGCTCGAGACCCCGGACGCGGGCCATATCTGGTTCCACGGCCAGGACCTCACGGCCGAGCGCTGCAACATCAATAAACTCCGCGAGGACATCGGCATGGTGTTCCAGGGCTTTAACCTGTTCAACAACATGGATGTGCTCGACAACTGTACCCTCGCGCCCGTCACGCTCAAAAAGATGAGCAAGGCCGAGGCCGAAAAGGTCGCGCTAGAGCATCTGGCAAGCGTGGGACTCGAAAAGTTCGCACACGCCGCCGTGGGCCGCCTGTCCGGCGGCCAAAAGCAGCGCGTGGCCATCGCCCGCGCCTTGTGCATGAACCCGCAAATCATGCTGTTCGACGAGCCGACCTCTGCGCTCGACCCCGAGATCGTGGGCGAGGTGCTCGAGGTCATGCGCAAGCTCGCCGCCGACGGCATGACCATGGTCGTCGTCACGCACGAGATGGCTTTTGCCCGCACGGTGTCCGACCGCGTGGTCTTTATGGACAAGGGCGTGGTGCTCGAGGACGCCGCGCCGGCCGAACTCTTCGGCAACCCCAAACACCAGCGCACCCGCGAGTTCCTCTCGCGTTATCTCAACGACAAATAATGCAAGCGAACGTGGCAAAGGGACCGCCTCTTTGCCACGTTATTTTTGGAGGAAGGCATGGCCGAGGTTTGGCGCTTCTTTGCGCACGAGGATGATTTTGCCGATATCGATGAGGTCGGCGCGTGCGAGCGCCTGGGCCGCGTGCTGTCGTTTCCGACGATTTCGAGCATGGATGCCCAGACGGTGGACTGGCAGGCGTTTGACGACCTGCGCGCCTATATGCAGCAGGGCTGGCCGCGCGTGTTTGCGACGGGCGAGGTCGAGCTCATCGACCATTCGCTGCTCGTGACGCTTGCCGGCACCGACCCCGCCCTCAAGCCGGTCATGCTCATGGGCCACATGGACGTGGCTCCCGTGGTGCCGGGCACCGAGACGGACTGGACGCACGATCCCTTTAGCGGGCACGTGGACGACACCTATATTTGGGGTCGCGGCGCCATCGATATGAAAGACCAGGTTGCGGGCATCTTGGAGGCCGTTGAGTATGCGCTGGCGCACGGCTGGCAACACGAACGAACGCTGCTGCTGGCCTTTGGCCAGGATGAGGAGACCACGCAGTACGGCGCGGGTGCCATTGGTCGCGCGCTCGAGGAGCGTGGCGTTGAGCTTGAGTACCTGATCGACGAGGGCGACTATCGTATCGTTGCGGCTGCCGAGTACAGCGCAGGTGAGGGTTGGCTTATGCATGCCGATCTTGCCGAGAAGGGCTATGCCGATATCGTGCTCAGGACGAAGAGCGAAGGCGGGCATTCTTCCAACCCTTACGGCGGCACGTCGCTCGAAGTGCTCAGCCGCGCTATTGCCGCGATTTGCGATATCGAGTGGCCGGCGCGTGTGACCGACCTGCTTGCCGCGCAGCTCGTCGAGCTGGGGCTTTATACCGCAGACGAGATTGCTGCCAGCAAGGATGCCATCGTGCGCGACTGCCTCGCCAGCAAAAAGCTGTACCCGCTTGTAACCACCACCTGCGCGCCCACGCAAATCGAAGGCGGCAGTACCGGTGCCAACGTAATGCCGCAGGATATGTGGGCCAATATCAACTTCCGCATGCTCGAGGGCACGAGCGTGGCCGATGTCGTGGCCTGCTGCCGCGAGGCCGTTGCCACCGCTGGGCTCGCTGGCCGAGTCGAGGTCGAGCTGGGCCCCGGCAGCTCCGAGCCCTCGCCGTCCCCGCGCGTGGGCGGTCCGGGGCTCGAGGCCGTTCGCGCCATCGCCGCCCGCTATTTCCGTGATCCCAAGGGGACGGAGGAAAACGGATCGTCTGCGGTGGGCCAAGAGCCGATCAGCATCGTGCCCTCGACCGTGATTGGCGCAACCGATGCCGCCAACTACCAGCGCATTTGCCGCGAGTGCATCCGCTTCTCCGCCTTTGTGGTCGACGATGACGAATGCGACCGCGGCGTCCACGGCACCAACGAGCGCATCACCCGTCGCGCCTACCTCCAAGGCACCCGCTTCCTCATCGCCCTGCTCCGCACGCTCTAGAATGTGACAAAGGGACTGAGCCGATTTCATCGGTAATGAGACAAAAACTGTCATAGAAAAAGACTAAGATAGCTTAAGAGACATATGCTGGGGTTGGTATTCCTTGAACGACTGCGGGCATGTGCCAGACTGCCTCGGCCCCCGGGGAGCGCCCGGGCAGGTCGCCGTGTGACTGGGGAGGAAATTATGCAGGAGCTCAGAGAGACGACGTCTCGACTCGTGAATATTGCTACCGGGGGGGTGTCTAAGCAGGGAATTTCCTAGTGAACACCGGCCGCGCGAGCGGTGGTCCGTCATGTCTTATGGCCGTCGTCGCGGGCTGCGCCCGGTCTCGCCATATGTGATTGTTCTGGCCCTCGCCGTCGCGCTGACGGCGAGTTTCTTCCTGCCGCTTCGTGCCGAGGCGGCAATTTCGGACCACACGGTTCCGACGATTTCGCCTTCGGGGACAACAATCAACCTGTTTGATTACTGGGTGAATCCCGATGACCATCTGTCGGTTTCCGGCAGCGGCGGCGTCAACGCAGGCCACAAGTTCCAGTTTAACGACGGCAAGGGTGATGGGCCGCTCAACCAATGGACGGGCGGCACGAGCCCGCGGCCCGGCATCGTCAACAACACGCTTTCAGACGGCTACCCGAAGCTTTCCGAAGCCTTGGGCGACGAGTCCCTCGACTACCTGTTCGATTCCTCTGCCCAGACCGGCAAGACGTCCCATTTTGGCGTGACGGGCCTCCTCAAGGTTCAGGGCGGCTACTACGTCTATGACAGCTCCGAAAACTACGCAGCCTACAACGCTGACAAGAATGCCTTCGACATCTATGACACCTGGGGCATTGGCAATTCGTCCCACCAGGGTCAGTTCTTCCCGTTCGACGCGGCAGACGAGGTGTTCAATGAGGAAAACGACCGGCTCGTCCAAAACGGCATCACGGCAGACAACACCGGTAATTCGAGCTACAACGGCGGCAAGCCCGTCAACCACCACTTCGGCCTCTCAATGTCCACGCGATTCGTGCAGCCCAACGGCGGCCTGACGAACGATGACAAGCCCATGACCTTCGAGTTCGCCGGCGATGATGACGTCTGGGTGTTCATCGACGATGTCCTCGTGGGTGATATCGGCGGTATTCACGACCGGGCGAGTCTGAGCATCGACTTTCAAACGGGCGACATTAAGGTGAACGGCAATAACGACGGCACGCTGCTGAGCAAGTACCAGGCGGCAAATAAGGACACTACTTCGGGCTTTGCCGGCAACACCTTCAAAGACAGCACCAACCACACCCTCAAGTTCTTCTACCTGGAGCGCGGCGCCCTCTACTCCAACATGGAGCTCAAGTTCAACCTCGTGACGGTGCCCGAGTCCGACATCATCAAGTTCGACCAGGACGGCAAGTTCGTACAGGGCGCCGAGTTCAAGCTCTATAAGACCGACAAAGACTTCAAGACCGAGGGCAAGCTCCTCGGCTCTGGCACCACGGACGAGGCCGGCCACCTAACGCTCACGAACGACGTGGACAACGGCGTCATCAACTTCGACGATCTCTACGAGGACTCCGGCAGCAAGTACTACCTCCTGAAGGAGACGCGTGTGCCCGAGGGATATCGCTCGAGTCTCACGGCGACGGATGGCAGCATGCAGCTCGAGTACGTGCCCACGAGCGACAAGGACGCCGCGGGCGGCGTCATCATCAACCGCGGCGGTATGGACGCGGACAGCGCCGTGTGGCAGACGGGTGCGTTCGCCGGCGCGAAGGAGACCATCACCGCGCCGTCGACCGTGTACAAGGCGAACGATGACCAGACGATATCCGACAAGACCGTCGGCCTGGACTCCGGCATACTGTTCGCCGTGGTGCTCAAGCGCGATAAAAGCGCAAGCACAGATATCAAAGATCAGAACAATTGGTACGCCGTGTCGGGCGACCCATCGACGGGAGCGGGATACACCCTCGCCAAGGAGTCGAGCATGGACGGCGCCATCAAGGCGGCGAAGAAGGACCTGCACGCCTTCACGCTCAACACGAGCGGCCAGTACCAGGTAGAGATTCCGTATCTGCCCGGTGACATCTCCAGCTACTACTACATGCTGAGCGGTGATGCCCGCAAGGATGCCGAGTACGCGGTGGCCATCTACCACACGACGGCAAGCTCTATCGCCAACGCGAATACGGACAACACGGTTCACGTGTTCAGCGATGACCTCCCCAGCGGCGAGAAGAATTTCCAGCGCCAGTTTGCCACGCGCTTGCTCGTCACGAACATCCAGAATCGCCTGTTCGTGCAGAAGACCGATACCGAGGGCAAGCCCGTTGACGGGGCGAAGTTCGGCCTGTACAAGGCCGATCAGGTGAAAATGGACGCGAACGGCAAGGTCATGCTCAATGGCGAGCAGACCCCCTTTGACACCCTGACGACGGGGTTGGTCGGCAACCCGGTTCCGCTCGAAGGTGCGGGCATATTCCCGAATACGAGCGACGGTAACAGGCCGCTCGTGAAGGGGGACCTACTTCCTAAAGGAGGTCTCGGCGCCCAAGGGCTTCCTGCTTAACGACACGCTCACCAAGGTGATTGTGGACGATTACGGCGTCCATGCCGATGCTGGTACGGCCGATGACGGTGTTTCGACGTTCGTGGGCCCGGGCGCGCTCATGAAGAGCCTGGGCCAGTTTGGCGCAGAGAGCGACATCGACAACACGCTCACGTGGATCAAGGGCCAGCGCCAGACGTCCGACGGGACGCTCGACGGCAACGACAACCTTTCCTGGAACAATGACGCCAAGGGCGGCGAGGATGAGGTGCACCTCAAGTACGGCGCCAACGGACGTGTCTACCAGTATGGGCCCACCGAGGAAGGCAAACCTTATCGCTTGGAGACCGAGACGGGCTGGATACGTATGGGCATCACGCAGGACGTGCCTGGTGACACTAATGCGAAGGGCGCCCGTGCCAATCTGGACGACATGAATTTGAACGCCCTGTTCACAGGTGCCACCTGCGTGCGCGTGGCGAACGAACGCGAGGCGAGCCTCGAGGTGACGAAGAAGGTTGCCCTGCCCGATGGCCTGACGGGCAATAAGGACGCGGAGTTCACCTTCAAGTTCACCGTGCCCGAGGGGAAGACCTACAAGGCTGCAGTGTTCAAGAACGCTGGGGCCGGAAAGCAAGCCGGCGACGTGTTCGATTTGAAGAACGGCGACACCCATGCTATCAAGGCCGACGAGACGATTCGCGTGTACGGTCTTGGCGAGGGCGACGAGTACGCGGTGCAGGAGCTGACCGGCGCAGACAAGATGCCCGCGGGCTATAAGCTGACCGGCCGCAAGCAGGGTACCACGAATCTGACCGGCGCAGGCGATAGTATCACCGGTGAGATCGAGAAGCAAAAACCCGACGGCACGTTGGCCGAAGCCAACAAGCTGGTGTTCACAAACACCTACAAGGCGGAAGCTAGCGACGAACTGACCCCGCAGGTAACGAAGAAGGTCTCCGGTGTTGAGAGCACGGAGAAGGCGTTCTCGTTCACGCTGACCGCCACGGAAGAGACGCAGAAGCAGATCGATGATGATGACCTCAAAGTCTCGGATGCTCTGGCGGGCAATGAGCATGCCGAGTCCAAGGCCACGAGCGGCAAGATCATCAAGGACAAGGGCCAGACGGTCGACTTCTCCGGCATGAAGTTCAACAAGGCCGGTACGTACACGTTCACGCTCACCGAGGCGCACGACGCCGACGACGACGCGGCGGCGGACGGCGTGCAGAACTCCGGCTGGACGATGGACGCCTCGACCTATACCGTCACGGTGAGGGTCGAGGATAAGAACGCCAAGCTGACTGTCACAGGCGTGACGGTGGAGAAGAGCGGCGATGACAAGCGCGAGACGCTTGAGGTCAAGAACGGCAAGGTGAACCTCGCCACCTTCAACAACAGCTATGCTGCGAAGGGTTCCGTGACCCTGGCGGCGAAGAAGCAATTTACGGGCGGCACCCTTGAGAACCAGCAGTTCTCATTCCAGGTGAAGGAGGGCGATAAGGTTGTCGCCGAAGAAAAGAACGATGCCAATGGCGACATCACCTTCCCGGCCATTGATTACACCGAGGCTGGTGAGCACGACTACGCCATCAAGGAGGTCGAAGGCACCGACCCGACTATCGTTTACGATGGCAAGACGGTGAAAGTGCACGTTAGCGTCACCGATAACAAGAACGGCACGCTGAGCGCGGCCGCCACCTACGACGGCGAGAAGGCCGTGCCGACCTTCACCAACTCGAAGCCGACGGCCGACGCCACTATCGAGGCGACGAAGATCCTCAAGGGCAAGGACCTGACGGCTGGTGCGTTCACTTTCGGCCTATATCAAGGCGACACGACTACGGTTGATCCCATCCAGACTGTCCAGAACGACAAGGACGGCAAGATTAAGCTCATCCTCACCGGTCTGACCATAGGCGAGTACGACTACACGCTCAAGGAGGTCGCTGACAGCGATTCGACCATCACCTACGATTCCACGGCGGTGAAGGTCCACGTCTCGGTGAAGGCGGACGGTGACAAGGCAAAGGCGACTGTCACCTATGACGACAAGAATGATGCCCCGACCTTCACTAACAAGTATCAGCCTGCCGAGACCTTGGCTACACTCACGGCGAAGAAATCGTACGTGAAGTCCGACAACACGCAGGCCACGCTCAAGGGCGGCGAGTTCACCTTCGACCTGTACGAGGGTGATCTGACGGCTGAGCAGCTGAAGGGCAAGCAGCCCATCCAGACCGCTAAGAACGGCGAGGACGGCACCGTTACCTTCCCGGCCATCAACTACACCAAGGCCGGCGAGTACAAATACACTATCGTGGAGCAGAAGGGCGACCTGTCCCACGTGGTCTACGACGATGCGGTTCACCACGCCGTGGTGAAGGTCGTGGACAACGCCGGCCAGTTGGAGGCGAGCGTCACCTACGATGACGGCAAGACGGTCGCCCCCACCTTCACGAACACCTACACCGCAAAGGGATCCGTGGAGCTGACGGCGACCAAGATCGTTGCGGTCGCGCCGGGCTTCACGCACGACACCAAGCTGAAGGGCGGCGAATACACGTTCGAGCTGAAGGACGCTGACGGCAAGGTGCTCGGCACCACGACGAACAAGGCCGATGGCACGGTGAAGTTCACGCGCAAGTTCACGCTCTCCAACCTGGGCGGCGCTGCGAGCAAGGACTTCACCTACACCATCGCGGAGAAGCCGGGCACGGAGCCGGGCATGGTCTACGACACCCATGCGCTCATCTACAAGGTGACGGTCGCGGACGATGGCACCGGCTCGCTGACGGCCACACCGCAGGTAACGAGTGGAGACAAGACCTTCACGAACACGTACCACCCGAAGGAGACCTCGGTAACGCTCAAGGCGACGAAGCGCTTCACGGGTGGCGAGCTCGCAGGGGGCGACTTCACGTTCCAGCTGCTCGACAAGGATGGCAACGTGATCCAGACCGTCCAGAATGACAAGGACGGCAAGGTCGCCTTCCAGGCAATCAGCTACGACACGCCGGGCGATCACGACTACACCATCAAGGAGGTTGCCGGCAACGACCCGACCGTCGTGTACGACACGAAGGACGTGAAGGTCCACATCAAGGTCTCCGATGAGAAGGGCGAGCTAAAGGCGACCGCCACCTACGACGGCGAGGCCGACGTTCCGACCTTCACCAACTCGAAGCCGACGACGGACGTTACCGTCGAGGCGACGAAGATCCTCACGGGCAAGGACCTGACGGCCGACGCGTTCACCTTCGGCCTGTACGACCAGGCCGGCAACGAGGTCGCCAAGGGCACCAACGACCGGGGCGGCAAGGTCGAGCTGGCCGTCAAGAACCTGAACCTGGGCGAGTACGACTACACGCTCAAGGAGGAGAAAGCCGGCCAGACCGTCGACGGCGTGGCCTACGACGCCAAGGAAGTCAAGGTCCACGTCAAGGTAGAGCAGAACCAGGGCGACAACAACAAGACGAAGGTGACCGTCACCTATGACGGTGCCGCTACGGCTCCCACCTTCAACAACACCTACGACGCAAAGGGTTCCGTAATCCTGACGGCGACCAAGACCATCAAGGTTGCGGACGGCTTCGACCACACGACGAAGCCCGCGGACGGCGAGTTCACCTTCGACCTGAAGGACGCTGCCGGCAACGTGCTCGACACCGCGAAGAACGATGCAAACGGCAAGGTCAGCTTCACGCGCGAGTTCCAGCTCTCCGACTTGGACGGCGCCGCGAGCAAGGACTTCACCTACACCATCGTGGAGCAGCCGGGCGCGGAGCCGGGCATGGTCTATGACAGCCATCCCCTCACCTATACGGTGACGGTCACGGACGGCGGGAACGGAGCACTGAATGCGAAGGCGATCGTGACGAGCGCATCCGGCTCGGATACCTTCACCAACACCTACCAGCCGGCCGCGACCGGCCTGGCCCTCGGTGCGCAGAAGAGCTATGTGAAGAAGGACGACAACACGCCGATCGTCCCCAAGTGCGGCGAGTTCACCTTCGATGTGTACGAGGGCAACCTGACGGCTGAGCAGCTGAAGGGCAAGCAGCCCATCCAGACCGCTGAGAACGGCGAGGACGGAAGCGTCAGCTTCGACGCCTTCTCCTACGCGAAGCCGGGTACTCACGAGTACACCATCGTGGAGCGGAAGGGCGACCTGGCCTACGTGACCTACGACGATACGGTGCACCACGCCGTGGTGAAGGTCGTGGACAACGCCGGCGCGCTGCGGGCGAACGTTGCCTACGACGGCAAGGACGCCACGAAGCCCACCTTCACCAACGCCTACAAGGCACAGGCGACGGTCTCCGGCGCGATCGCCCTCACCAAGAGCGTTGACGTGCACGGCGGCAGCTACCAGATGAAGGCGGGAGACTTCGCGTTCGAGCTGGTGGGGCCCGACGGCAAGGTGCTTCAGACCCAGAAGAACGACGCCGACGGCAAGGTTGCCTTCGACGAGCTGACCTTCGACCATGCGGGCACCTTTATCTACACGGTCCGCGAGGTGCAGCCGACGGACGACGCGCCGGGCGTGCCGGGCGTGACCTACACCGGCAAGACGTACATCCTGACCTACGTGGTGAAGGACAACAACGACGGCAAGCTGGTGGTGGAGAGCTCCACGGTGATGCCGAGCGAGGGTACCGAGAACGGCGTCACCCCCAACACCATGACGTTTACGAACAGCTACCAGCCGGGCCAGACCTCCTACCAGATCTCTGGCACCAAGGTGCTTGAGAATGCCGACCCGTCCACCACGCGGACGCCCGCCGATGGCGAGTTCACGTTCGCGCTGATTGACGTGGCCACGGGGCAGGAGATCGACCGGACCAAGAACGTGGGTAAGGCGTTTACCTTCAAGGCCATCTCGTACACTGCGACTGGTTCGCATGCGTACCAGGTGAAGGAGGTTGCGGGCCAAGATGGCACCATCACTTACAGCGATGCGGTGTTGGATGTGACGGTGAGCGTGACCGACGACGGCAGCGGCCAGCTGACCGCGACGGCGAACAAGACGGCTGCGGATCTGACCTTCACCAACATCTACACGCCGACGGCAACGACGGCGACGATTACCGGAACGAAGGCTCTGACCGGCCGCGACTTGGCCGAGGGTGAGTTCTCCTTCGACCTGAAGGACGCCGACGGTAACGTGGTGCAGACGGTGCAGAACGGCGCCGACGGCACGTTTGGCTTCGCGCCGCTGCAGCTGGACAAGGTGGGGACGTACGTCTACACCGTGTCCGAGCGGGCAGGGGCGACGGCGAACGGCGTCACCTACGACACGACGGTCTTTACCGCGACGGTGACGGTGACGGAGAATGCGGAGACGCACGCGCTGGAGGCGCAGGTTGCCTACAGCAAGGGCGGCAAGGCTGCGGATGCGGTGGCATTCAGCAACAGCTACGCGCCGGCCGCGACTGAGGTGAAGCTGGGGGCCTCCAAGGTGCTGAGCGGCGAAGACCTTAAGGAAGGGCAGTTCTCCTTCCAGCTGAAGGATGCCGACGGCAAGGTGCTGCAGACCGCCAAGAACGCGGCGGACGGCACGGTGGGCTTCGAGGCGATCTCGTACGACAAGCCCGGGACGTACGCCTACAGCATCTCCGAGGTGGACGACGGTCAGAAGAACGTGACGTACGACGCGGCCGAGCACCGGGTAACGGTGACGGTGACGGACGACGGTGCGGGCCATCTGGTGGCGACGGTAACCTATGACGGCGACGTGGCGCCGGTGTTCAAGAACACGTACACGCCGCCGACCACCCCGCCAGTCAACCCGCCGACGAATCCTCCGAGCAAGCCGCCGGTGCCGAAGGAGGAGAAGCCGGGTCTGCCGAATATGGGCGATACCAGCTTGTCGCCGATGGCCCTGGGTGGCATCGCGGGCGGCGCGGTGGTGCTGATCGCCGCAGGCGTAATCCTGCGGCGCCGGAACCGGTAGCTGCGGCGGCCGAGAAGGGCTTTGATTGAGGGCGGGTGGTCGCAGGGCGCGGCCGCCCGCCCTTTTCGGTGAAAGGCTATGTTAGCCCGCCGTTTGCACGCGATTATGATTCTGCAGTTCCTAAACGCGCCGCGCCCTCTAGAAGCCCGGAAAAGCTGCACGAAGCAGCCGTCTGGACCAGGAAAAGCTGCAAATCTAGGCCAAGTACACCAGGAAAAGCTGCAAAAGCTGTTAAAATTCATCCTGAAAAGCTGCAAACCGCAGGTGAAGGATGGTGCGTAGTATGCTGAGGCGAAAGATGCTCGATGCCCTCCGTTCGTGGCGGGCGGAAAAGGGCGCCGAATGCCTTCTTATCAAGGGTGCGCGACAGGTTGGCAAGTCGTACATCGTCGCCGAGTTCGGGCGACAGGACTACGAAAGCTTCATCTTCATAGACTTCATTGGGTCACCGGACCTTAAGCGGGTGTTCGATGGCCCAATCGATGCCGACTCGATCTATCGGCAGATATCGCTCGTTGTGCCCGGCGTGCGCTTTGTTCCAGGGCGAACGCTTCTTTTCCTCGACGAGATTCAGGAGTGCCCACGTGCTCGCGCTGCGCTCAAGTATCTCGCTCTCGACGGCAGGTGCGATGTCGTTGCGTCGGGCTCGCTCTTGGGCATTCGGTTCAAAGAGGAGGCTGCGCTCGCCTCCATTCCCGTTGGGTACGAGCGAGAGGTCGAAATGGGCCCCCTCGATTTTGAGGAGTACCTTTGGGCGCGCGGGTATGGGGAGGACGATATCGCCAATTTGCGGGAATACTATGAGTCGTTGATGCCCGTGCCCGTTGCGGTGAATCAGAAGATGATGCAGATGCTGCGCGAGTACCTCGCGGTCGGCGGTATGCCTGCGGTGGTGGACGCCTTTGCGCGGACGGACAACTTCGCCGTTGCTTTCGACGAGCAAAGCAGGCTGCTCGCCTCGTATCTCGACGACGTGGCTCGATACGCGCAAGCCCCCGAGCGCGGGCGTGCGCGGGCGTGCTTTGAATCGTTGCCGCGCCAGCTCGCAAAGGAGAATACGAAGTTCCAGTATTCCGTGGTCGAGAACAGGGGAACGGCGCGCAAATTTGGCTCGTCCGTGGATTGGCTCGTGGGAGCAGGTATGGTGCGACGGTGCCAGTCGGTGAGCGCCGCCCAATTCCCTCTTGCCGCCTATGAAGATGGGACGAAGTTTCGCCTCTATGCCGTCGATACGGGCGTGCTCATGGCCATGTACGGCTTTGAAATGCTGGAAGCGGTGGTGAACAACAAGCTCGCGGGTCCCATGAAAGGCGGCCTCTACGAGAACCTGGTCGCCTGCATGCTTTCGGCGCGGGGTGTGGCTCTGCGCTATTGGCGGTCGCAGAAGGGCGATAGGGAAATAGAGTTTCTCGTCGACTCGCCCGACGCGAGCGTTGTGCCCATTGAGGTGAAGGCCTCGCGCGGATCTACGGTATCGCTCAACGACATGCTCGAGCGGCAGGACGTGAACCTTGGGTACAAGCTGATAGACGGTAACGTCGGCCGAGACGGCAAAAAGGTGACGCTTCCGTTATATATGGCCATGTTCTTAAAGTAGAGCCTTACGTTGGCGGACTGACCCTGTGTCACATTCCGTGCGGGTTATATACAGGTATGCCTGCGCACGCTATCATGTATGGGTTAGACCGCAACTATGTACCCCATACGCGAAGGGATGCGCATGTATCTGAAGATCGACATGTTCTAGCTGGGCTTACCCCCGCAGTGGCGCCGCGCGCCCCATCAACTCTGCCGATTTTCACCTTCACGCACATAAAGGAGTCCCGCCATGCGCGACAAGCTCGAAAAGATCATCAAGGCCTACGAGGAGCTCGAGAAGAAGCTCTCCGATCCGGCCGTCGCCTCCGATATCAAGGAGTTCACGCGTCTCAACAAGGAGTACGCACATCAGTCCGACCTCATTGCTGCCTCGCGCGAGTACATCGGCGCGCTCGATGACATCGAGGCCGCCAAGGAGATGCTCCGCGACACCAGCGATGCGGACGAGAAGGAGATGCTCCAGATGGACATCTCCGAGAACGAGGAAAAGCTCCCGCAGCTCGAGGAAGACATCAAGTACATGCTCATCCCGAGCGATCCCAACGACGACAAGAACACCATCGTCGAGATCCGCTCCGCCGCCGGTGGCGACGAGGCTGCCATCTTTGCCGGCGATCTGTACAAGATGTACCAGCGCTTCTGCGAGTCGCGCGGTTGGAAGACCACGGTGCTCGATTCCAGCCCCAGCGAGGCTGGCGGCTTTAAGTCCATCGAGTTCAAGGTCGAGGGCGACCGCGTCTACTCCGTCATGAAGTTCGAGTCCGGCGTGCACCGTGTCCAGCGCGTTCCCAAGACCGAGTCCCAGGGTCGCATCCAGACCTCCACGGCTACCGTCGCCGTGCTTCCCGAGGCCGAGGAGATTGACGTCCAGATCAACCAGTCCGATCTGCGCATCGACACTTACTGCGCTTCGGGCCCTGGCGGTCAGTGCGTTAACACCACCTACTCCGCCGTGCGCATCACCCACCTGCCCACCAACACCGTGGTGCAGTCGCAGGAGCAGCGCTCCCAGATCCAGAACCGCGAGGTCTGCATGCAGATGCTGCGCGCTCGTCTGTACGAGATGGAGCTCGAGAAGCAGCAGGCAGAGCTCGGTGCCGAGCGCCAGAGCCAGATCGGCCACGGCAACCGTTCCGAGAAGATTCGTACCTACAACCAGCCCCAGGACCGCGTGACCGATCACCGTATCGGCTTCAACTCCACCTACAACGGCGTCCTTCTGGGCGACCAGCTCGGCACCGTCATCGAGGCCCTCGCCGCCGCCGAGCGAGCCGAGAAGCTGGCACAGGCCGTTTAGGTTACGGCGTTCTACGAACGCCGTAACCGGCCGACGCTGCGCGCCGCCCAGAACGACAATTTGTCATTCAAAAGGCAAGGCATGACCAGAAGGTCCATGCCTTGCCTTTTTCATGCCAACTTGTTCGTTCTGGGCGGCGCTCGCTCATATGACCCAATCCGCTGTCAAGAGCCACAATGGCCCCGCCGACCGCTTGCAATCGGTCGGCGAGGCCTGCCGTTAACCCGTCCCGGTCCGCCCCCGGCATGTCGTCGACGCCTTCGGCTCAGTCTCATATCCGCGGATACCGCTCCGGCGGCCCGCAATCCTCTCCTTCGGCGGGGGTTCCCCAAGTCTGTC
>DBGDDN010000037.1:0-11737 GCA_048343195.1 Collinsella sp. | reverse complement strand
CGTCCTCCGATCTCCCGGGGCCGGCCGGTCCGGCCCTCAGGGTATCGGGTTCCCACATTCATCCGTACATGTACGGATGAATGTGGGAGGTGTTCGGATGAAGTCGATAATCAAGGCGTTGGAGAGCGCATATTGGAACTCGGTGAGGGTGTTGTGAAACGCAACCTCGTGGGCGTACTCTTCGGGGCGGAAAACAGCGATGCGGTCTTTAAAGTCATTTTTGGCGCGACGGTTGGCATACATGGCCCTTGCCTGAGCGTCGATGGTGATTTCCTCACGGGGTTTGACGGGGTAGACGCCCATGGACGGCCAAAAACCCACGCCGTCGTCGTGCCTGGCAACCGCTTCGCGCACGCCGGCATAAATTCGATGAATCGTATCGCGGTCAAAGGGAGCAAGGATGCAAAAGTCGTCCATGCCCCAGTAGCCCGCAACGCCCATGCCCGCGTTCTCGATATCCTTAAGCACCGTGCCCACATCGGCAAGCACGCGGTCGCCCTCGGTTTGTCCGTGCCATTCGTTAAACAGGCGCATGTGTCCCATGTCGACGGTGGCAATGCACCATGCGCTGCCTTGTGCCGTCGACAGAAAGGCATTGGCGCGTCGCATAAACTCACTGGGGCGGTAGAGGCCGGTGAGCGGGTCGATGCACTCGGCGATTGCGCCTTTGCGCTTGATTTCGGGAATGCAGGGACTGTCGTTGTGGAACGGTCCGTTTATGGCGCGAATGCGGCGGTCGAGTTCGTCCAAAACGGCCGGTGCCTGGTTAACAAGGCGCTCGTAGTAGACAGGCACGACCAGGCATGTGGGGGTGATGACGTCGCCGGCAATCTGGATGGGTTTTGAGACAACATGTTCCAAATCCCCAACGAGGTGATCGAAGGCATTGCGGTCAAAACTATCGGTAAGTACAACGAACTGCGCGCTGCGCGAGCGGAATACACGGCTTCTGCCGCGGATGAGCGAGAGCATGCGGCCGGCATACTCGGAAAGCATGGCATCGACGGCGTCGGCCCCATAGCGTTCATTGAGCTGCGTTGTACCGCGAACACGCACGGCGGCAAGGCCCATCCCGCGGTTATCGCGGCGGCAAGTATCAATGGCGCCGATCAACATGCGCTGGGTTCCAAGCCCTGTTGCGGGGTCAATCGTCTCGACCAGAGCGTGATTGACGAGTTCGCCAACGTAGAGCGAGGGCGTGTCTCCGTTTCCGTCGATGCGATAGCCTCGGACGCGACAAAGCACGTAATCGCCAGCAGCGTTGCGCACTCGATACTGCATGACGCGATAGTGCTTGGAGCCGTTGTAAATCTGGTTGATATCGTTGATATAGGCCTCGAGGTCATCGGGATGGACGCGCGTTTTCCAGTAATCGTGGCAGTTGTCTATATGCTCCGAAGGAAGACCGAAATCGCGCAAGGCGCCTTGTGACCAAAGGGTGCGATGCTTGTCCAAGTTCTCGATAAAGAAATATCGTCCCTCGTCAAGCATCGAGAAGGCGTCGAAGACACGGTCGCTGACTTCAAAATCGTCTGCATGAACTTGTTTGATATTGCGACGATCCAGGTGTACGGCATGGCGCAGCTTGTAGTCGTACATGCGGTGGTCGGCATCGAGCGTCATACGATCGGACGTTTCGCCCAGTTTTGGGTCGGCATGCGATACGCCATAGCTAAACGAGTGAGGCATCTCGGCGTCGTTGTTTTTGAGCAGCACCGAGCGGCAATGCTCAAGGCGCTCGGCAAGGTCGTCTTCGGTCGCGACGGTGGACAAGATTGCGAACTCGTCGCCACCCAGGCGAAACACCGCCTCGTCAACTTTGATATAGAGCTTAAGGTACAGGCTCACCTGCATAATGTAGCGGTTACCCTCGTCGTGACCGAAGGCGTCGTTGCAGTGCTTGAGGTTATCGATATCGATAAGCGCCATGGTGACCGGCGTGCCCTGCTCCCAGAGCTCTTCCAACGAGCGGGTAAAGCCGCCGCGGTTGCCAAGGCCGGTAAGTTGGTCGGTAAAGGCTGTTCTTACCAGGTCTTCCGGGCGCTCGAACAGGTCTTGAACGATCTTTTCGAGCGTCTTTGTATAGGTGTTGGCTGTGTCCATATGTGAGTGGCTTTCTGGGGTCGAGATGGCTTGCGTCGGATGTTTTTCTTGTCAATGTGACCTTCTGCGGTCTATGGACGCGTGAACTTTCGTCCCCGCCTTGTTTCATCGATGGGCTAGATTGTTGTCTACTGTTTGGTTCTGTTGCCTAATGATACGAACATCATTATAGGGGCGTTTTTGTTTAAACAGCTCAGTCGTTAATGATAATCGCCGAGTGGTAGTGTTTAGTTTGCATCGGCAAATGTGACCGAGACGGTATATGTTGACGGGTATACTTGTTCCGTTCAAAAGCATGAGGACGGAGATGGTTACATGGCACTGCCAAAGACGGCGCACACGGTGGGTCTGGCGCTCGAGGGCGGTGGCTACCGGGGCATGTATACGGCGGGCGTGCTCGACGTTTGGATGGAACATGGCCTGACCTGCGATCATATGGTGGGTGTCTCGGCAGGCGCCGCGTTTGGATACAACTTTAAGTCGCGCCAGATCGGCCGTGCCATCCGCTACAACAAGGCCTATTGCGACGATAAACGCTATGCGAGCGTGGCCAGCTGGCTGCGCACCGGTGACATGTTTAATGCCGAGTTTGCGTATCACGAGGTGCCTATCGAGCTCGATCCCATCGACTTGGATGCCTACCGCGCCAATCCCATGAGGTTTACGTGCGTATGCACCGATATCGAGACAGGCGAGGCTGTCTACCATGACCTGCCCTACGGTGACGAGCGTGATATTGAATGGATTCGTGCTTCGTCGGCGATTCCTGTGGCGACCAGGCCTGTTCGGATTGATGGGCATCGGTATTTGGATGGCGGCGTTGCGGACTCTATTCCCAGCGCCTGGCTGTTTGCACAGGGTTACGACCGCAATGTGGTGGTGCTGACGCAGCCGGCGGGTTTTGTAAAAGAGGCCAATAGCTTGATGCCCATGCTGCGTCGTGTGTATCGTCACTACCCGGAGTTTGTCGCAGCGCTTGAGCATCGGCATGAGGTGTATAACGCCACGCTTGACGACCTTGCGCGTCGTGAGGCCGCTGGCGAGATCTTTGTGGTGCGGCCGAGTGAATCGGTGAAAGTGCCGTCGCTTTGCCGCGAGCCCGATGAACTTGAGCGCATCTACCAGATCGGTCGCCGCGATGCGGAGGCGACTTTGCCGGCGTTGGAGGCCTACCTAGCGGGGTAGGGGTTGCATACGGAAAGCGCATCCCGGAATGGAGGTCCAAACTGGGATGCGCTTTCCGCTCTAGAAGATATGAGACTGTGGATCAGCTGCTCGGCTTATGCCTATGCCTGCTGCCAGGTGTCGACGAGCTCCTTGGCGGCGGCGTAGGGGTCGTCGGCGCTGCAGACGGCGCTCACCACAAAGAAGCCGTCGACGCCGGTGGCCTTGAGCTGCGGCAGGTCGGCCGTCTTGACGCCGCCGCCCACCACGATGGGCACGGGACTTGCCGCGTGGAGTGCGGCCAGGTCCTCAAAGCTTTTGGTGATGATGGAGCCGTCGGCCGCGCGTCCGCAATCGCGCTTGGTCTCGGTCTCGTGGAGCGGGCCGATGCCCAGGTAGTCGACCAGACTCATGTCGGCGGTCTTGACGTACTCGAGCATCTCCTCGCAGCGGGCCGAAAGGCCCACGATGGCATCGGGGCCCAAAAGTTTGCGGCAGACCTCGACGGGAATATCGCTCTGGCCTACATGCACGCCATCGACAGCAATACCCTGCTCGCGCGCGGCGAGTACGCAGTCCAGGCGGTCGTCGATTAACAGGGCGACCTGACCGGTCTTGCCGGCCTGTGCGATTGCCTGCGCGGCGTCGCCGGTCAGTGCGATGATCTCGCGGGCGCTTGCCACCTTGGAGCGCACCTGGATGCAGGTAAAGCCGGCATCGAGCGCCTGGGCCACCACATTGCCCACGGGACGTCCCAGCGTGTTTTCGGGGCCGAGTACCAGATAGGCCGAGATATCAAGGTTGTCGCGGATGCTCATCGTGCTTCCTCCTGCTTTTTGATCTGTGCTTCCATGCGCTCGAGTTTGCCGGTCATGGTGTCGGTAAATCCGGGTCGAATATCGGCCTTGAGCACGACTTCGGTGCGGATGCCCTTGCTCGCCAACACAAAGGTTGCGTCGCGCACGACCTGCATGACCTCGTCCCAGTCGCCCTCGATCTCGGTGAACATCGAGGTGGTGCGGTTGGGAAGGCCGCTCTCGCGAATAACACGCACGACCTCGGCGACCTCGGCGGAGAGTTCATCGCCGGTGCCGCACGGGGCGATGGCCACAGCGACGAGCGTGTTCATGCCGGTATTGGTTGCGGGCTCGGACATGGCCTATGCCTCCTCGAGCTCGAGTCGGTTATCGGCGATGTCTTGGGCGGTCGCGCGGTAGAGCTCGTCGATAAAGGCGACCTTAAAGCTTGCCGGGGCATCGGCGACAGCGGCGGCACGCGTGCCGGCAACGTTGTAGACCGCGGTGCCGCAGACTGCCGCCGTAAACGGATCGGTGACGCAGGCGTACACGGCCAGCACGCCGCCCTGCGAGCAGCCGCAGCCGGTGATCTTTGACATGAGCGGGCTGCCGCCGTGGGACTTGGCCACGGTCGTGCCGTCGGTGATCAGGTCGACTTCGCCCGAGACCACTACGGCGCCGCCGGTGTAACGGGCGAGCGCCACGGCGGCATCGCGGGCGGCGTCGACCGTGTCGGTGGTATCGACACCGCGCACGCGGCTCAGATCGGCCGCCTCGCCCTCAAGACCCCACAGGCCGGCGAGCGCGATGATCTCGGAGGCGTTGCCGCGCACGATGGCGGGCTTGTACTGCTTGAGCTCGTTTACCAGCTGGGTGCGCAGGCTGCCGATGCCCAGGCCCACCGGATCGAGCACCCAGGGCTTGCCGGCGTCGTGTGCCGCCTTGGCCGCGCGGGGAATCGTCTGCTCGTAGATGGGGAAGAGCGTGCCCATGTTGAGATAGATGGCGCCGCCGCCGGCAACGAGCGCCTCGCCCTCGTCGGGCAGATAGACCATGGCGGCCGAACCGCCCACGGCGAGCTGCGCGTTGGCGACAAAGTCAATCGTCACCGTGTTGGTGATGGAGCCGGCCATTGGATTGGTGGTGCGAATCTCCTCCACGGCCTTGACCATATGCTGCTTAAGCTGTTCCGAATCAATCACTGCACATGCCTCCTTGGCATAGAAAAGGGGCGCTGTGCATAGACAGCGCCCCTGCAAAGGCGGTATGCTCCCTACGCCAGCATTAACTGACAGGTTCAAAGGATTGGGCCCCATGCCCTCTCAGCCTTGTGGTTTGCACCGCCGGCACTCCCGCATCGAATCTGTTGTTCCCTATACTAACGCACCTGCCAAAAAGGGACAGGTTTATTTTGGCAGGTCGTTACAATAGGTAGGACCGATACGAATGGGGGCCTTATGATAAAACTTGTGCTGACCGATATGGACGATACGTTGATTCCAGCCGGGCATGACGGCGCCAGCGACTACGCCATCGAGGGCATTCATGCCATGCAGGCGGCGGGTCTGCACTTTGGCCCGGTTTCGGGTCGCCAGCCGTCTGCGATGGGCTGGATGTTCCGCAATCGCGCCGAGTGCTTTTCGACTGGTGCGTTCTGTAACGGCCAGGTTATGTTTGTCGACGGTCAGGCGATCGCTTCGCGCGCGACCGACAACGATGCCCTGATGCGTCTGGCCGATTACCTCGAGCAAGAGACCGACGATACCTATCTAAAGGTCTACAGCCTGGGTGATGACTTTTGGGATAACGATGCCTATTGCGTGACGAGCGACCCCGAGCGCGTGCGTCGCGCTATGGAGTCGGGTGGCAACGCGTGGCTCAAGGGCGAAGAGGCCCCGTGCCGTCCCGTCGTCGATGACGCGCCGGTGTTCAAGGCGAATATCTGGAGTGCTCGTTCGCGTGAGGAGCTCGCGGAGCTACGCGAGCGCGTTGCCGCTGAGGTGCCGGAACTCTCGCTCGTGTTTCCCAACAATCGTGTGCGCCTGTTCGACATTCTTCCAGCAGGTTGGGACAAGGGTTGCGCTGCGCTGGAGCTGGCGCGCGCTTTGGACCTGACGTCCGACGAGGTGGCCGTATTTGGCGATTCCGATAACGACCTGCCCATGATCGGTGCCGTCCCCAACTCCGTTGCAGTCGCCAATGCCAACGAGGCCGTCACGGCTGCCGCGCGCTGGCATATCGGCGCTGCGGCAGACGATGCGGTTGCCGGGGCTCTGCATCAGATTGCCGCCTGCGCAGCGACGGGGGAGATGCCGTCGTTTATGCGTCAGGCAGATGCGGCGGGTTCGGGTATCGCGGACGTCTAGGGAGGCCATCATGAAGCTTCAACAGCTCAGGTATGTCGTCAAAGTTGCCGAATGCGGCAGCATCACCGAGGCCTCGCGCCGGCTCTTTGTGTCGCAGCCTTCGATTACCGCGTCGATCCGCGATCTCGAAAACGAGATGGGTGTGCACATCTTTGAGCGCACCAACAAGGGTGTCATTGTGTCCGAGGAGGGCGAGACCTTCTTGGGCTACGCGCGCCAGGTGCTCGATCAGGCGGATCTGCTCGAAGGCAAGTACAAGGGCGCGTCCGAGCAGGTGCCGCACTTTAGTGTGAGCTGCCAGCATTATTCCTTTGCCGTCAACGCGTTTGTCGATGTGATCCGTGAGTTCGATGCCGCGCGCTATGACTTTACCCTGCGCGAGGAGCAGACTCACGAGATTATCGAGGACGTCGCGCATATGAAAAGCGAGCTCGGCATCCTGTACTTATCCGAGCACAATCGCGAGGTTATCGAGCGCATGCTGGCGGCCAACGAGCTCGTGTTCGAAGGGCTCTTCTGCGCCACGCCACACGTCTTTGTGTGTGCCGACCATCCGCTGGCTGACCGCTCCAGCGTGACGCTCGAGGACTTGGAAGACTACCCGTTCCTGTCCTACGAGCAGGGCAGCTATAACTCGTTTTATTATTCCGAGGAACTGACCTCGACGTTTGAGCGCCGCAAGAATATCCGCGTGCGCGACCGCGCGACGTTGTTCAATTTGGCTATGGGCCTCAACGGCTACACCGTGTGCTCGGGCGTGATCAGTCACGAGCTCAACGGCCCCGGCATCATCTCGATTCCGCTCGATGTGGATGAGTACATGGAGATCGGCATCATCACGCGCAAGAACACGACGCTTACGCGCTACGGTCAAGCCTATATCGACGCGATCCGTCAGCATATCTAGACTGCTGCGTCCTGTACAGGTCAAATCTCTTCATGGCAGTCCCAACTGATATAGGAAGCATCTATATCAAACTGTTATAAACGTATATTTTACGATGGCTATATGAGCGCTCATACTTTGTCCCAGTAAAGCAACCAATGCAAAGGGAGATATCTATGAGTGCTTTAACCACGCTGAACGCGCCGTTTCGCGCCGATATCGTCGGCAGCTTTCTTCGTCCACAGGCCGTAAAGGACGCCCGTGCCGCCTATGCTGCGGGCACACTCGACGCCGCCGGCCTTAAGGCCGTCGAGGATGAGGCCATTCGCGACCTGGTGGACAAGCAAAAGTCCGCTGGCCTGCAGGTGATTACCGATGGCGAGTTTCGCCGCAGTTACTGGCACCTCGACTTTATGTGGGGGCTCAACGGCATTGAACGCCGTACCTCGCGTACGGGCTATATGTTCCACGACGAGGAGACCACAGCCGACACCGCCGTGGTAACCGGCCCCATTAGCGGCGAGAACCATCCGTTCGTCGAGCACTTTAAATTTGTCAAGGCGCTCGAGGGGGAGGGCCAGGTCGCGCGGCAAACCATTCCGGCGCCGATCCAGACGTTCTCCGAAGTCACGCTCGACCGCTGCGACGGCCAGCAGGAGAGCCTGCGCGCTGTCTATAAGACCGATGAGGAACTTGCCGACGCCATCGCAGCCGCTTATCGCACGGTGATCGCCGACCTGTACGCAGCAGGCTGCCGCAACATCCAGTTTGATGACTGCACCTGGGGCATCTACTGCGACACCGATTTTGTCGCCAAAACCGGCATGAGCCCGGTCGACCTGCAAAAGATAAGCGAGCTGGGCGTGGCGCTCAACAATGCCGCCATCGCGGACAAGCCCGACGATCTGGTCATCAACACGCATGTGTGCCGCGGCAACTACCACTCCACCTATGCCTTCGAGGGCGGCTATGACCCCATCGCGCCATACCTGTTCGCAAACGAGGATGTCGATGCATTTTACCTGGAGTTCGATACGCCGCGCGCCGGCGGTTTTGAGCCGCTCAAGTACGTTGCCCCGGGCAAGAAGGTCGTGCTGGGCTTGGTAACCACCAAGGCGGCAGAGCTCGAGAACGAGGATGTTATCGTCGAGCGCATCCGTGAAGCCGCAAAGTACGTGCCGCTCGAGAACCTGTATCTGTCGCCTCAGTGCGGCTTTGCCAGCTGCGAGATTGGCAACAAGCTGACCGAGGACGAGCAGTGGGCAAAGATCGCGCTGGTCAAGCGCATTGCTGAGCGCGTTTGGAAGTAACGTTACCGCTTGCAGGTGACGGCGCGCGCGAGACATGGTGTATCACGTACAATGGTTCGGATCGTATCGTTCGGGCAGGTTATCCGATATGCCTGATCGCCCTTCCATTCGAAAGGACTTCCATGTCCCAATCCTCGACGCCCGCCGTCACCGATGCCATCTACGATGCATCGTCGCTCGGCCGCCCGCGCATGTTCGTGTTGGGTTTGCAACACATGTTTGCGATGTTCGGAGCCACGGTGCTCGTGCCCGTGCTCACCGGCCTTTCCGTTTCGACGACGCTTCTGTTCGCCGGCATCGGCACACTGCTGTTTCATTTTCTATCGCGCGGTAAGGTGCCCGCGTTCCTGGGCTCGTCGTTTGCCTTTATCGCGGGTTATGCTGCCATTGCACCCAACGGCGAGGCCGAGCTTTTGCCCTACGCTTGTCTGGGCGTTGCCTGCGCCGGCCTGCTCTATCCGGTGCTGGCAGCACTGTTCCGCGCCTTTGGCGCCAAGCGCGTCATGCGCTTCTTCCCGCCGGTGGTGACCGGTCCCATCGTCATTTCCATCGGCCTGATCTTGGCAAGCTCTGCTATCGCCAACTGCCAGACCAATTGGCTTGTTGCCGTTGTCGCTGTGGCCGTGATCGTCATCTGCAATATTTGGGGGCGCGGCATGGTCAAAATCGTGCCGATTTTGCTGGGCGTTGTGGTGAGCTATGCCGTTGCGGCCGCGCTGGGCGAGGTCGACTTCTCTGGCGTCGCAGCCGCCCCCTGGGTTGGCTTGCCCGTCGTGTGGGACAACACCGTGTTTGCGCTCTTTGGACCGCAGTTCGATAGCGGTCTTGCCACGACGGCCATCATCACCATCATGCCGCTGGCCTTTGCAACTATGATCGAGCATATCGGCGATATCTCCGCCATTGGCTCTACCTGCGAACGCAATTACATTGCCGATCCCGGTCTGCACCGTACCCTGCTCGGCGATGGCCTGGCGACCATCTTGGCATCGCTCTTTGGCGCCCCCGCCAATACGACGTATGGCGAGAACACCGGCGTGCTTGCCTTGACGCGTGTGTTCGACCCGCGTGTGATTCGCATTGCCGCCTGCTGCGCCATTGTGCTTTCGTTCTGCCCCAAGTTTGCTGCGGTGATTGCCGCCATGCCGGCGTGCGTTATCGGCGGTGTGTCGCTCGTGCTCTACGGCATGATTAGCGCCGTTGGCGTGCGTAACCTCATCGAGAACCAGGTTGATTTCCAGAACAACCGCAACGTGCTGGTGGCGGCTCTGGTGCTCGTGCTTTCGCTCGGCATTGCCTACAGTACCGCCGGTGCCATCGTGCTGGAGCTGGGCGGCGTGACGATTTCGCTTTCGGGCCTTGCCGTGGGCTCGCTGGTGGGCATTGTGCTCAACGCCATCCTGCCCGGTAACGACTTTGAGTTCGATACTTCCGAGCTTGAGGAGACTGCTGAATAGCAGCTGCGTTCAGCCAAATTAAAAATGGCGTCCATGCGTATGTACGCGTGGGCGCCATTTTTAATGCGTCAGTATCCAGTGGATGCCGCGTGCCATGCGCAGGTCAGTTTGGGCAAAGTGATTGCCGGGGTTGAGCTCCAGCATTGTTGGAATGTCACGCTCGATAAACAGCTCTTCCATCGCGCGCGTATCGTCGAGTACGTGCCGCATCATGCGGCTGGGCGTCTTGGTTTCCTTTTTACCGAGTGACAGATAGACGGCGTCGGGCGTAGTTGTCATCGTGCGCTCGCGCGCGTAGTCGATAAAGCCGGGGAACCACAGCGACCCCGATGCACTCGCCGCGCGCTCAAAGACATCTGTTTGCCAAAGTGCCCACAGTGCAAAAAGACCCGCCAAGGAGTAGCCGGCAACGCCGCGCCAGGCGGGCGGTTGCGGGAGCGATGATTCGGCCTCTGGGATTATGTGCTTCAACAACTCGTCAAGAAAACCAGCAGCCTGTCCGCCAAAGGGCTCGGCATCTCGTATAGTTCCGTCGCATTCCCAGGGGCTCAGCTCGTGATTCCAATCGAGCCCTCCAATGGCGACAAGGGTGAACGGCGGGCAGTCGAGCTCTCGGCAGCGCTCGTAGACTTCATTACCGTCGCCCATAACCACGGGAAGATAGATGACTGGTGCGCTTTCGGCATGCTGTGCATGAACGGTTATCTGCTTTTGATGCGCTTCCATGACGGGCTTCTCTCGGCGTTGTGATATCGACGGCCCCCATTGTCGCACGCCGGCTCATGCAGGTTGGGCTAGACCAAAGACAATCTCGTGCATACCCTGCGGACGCATATGGAAAACGCCACCGCCGGAGGGGAGCTCGGCGGTGGCGTTGTTAAACGGTGCTGGGACTCGGGGCCTTCGCGGGAGCTGCCATGTGCGCAGAGGCGTCTAAGAGCGCTTGCGGCTCGCCATGGTGCCTGCGGCGATAGCGGCTGTTCCCGCAAGGACGGTTGCCACGATGGCCGCACCCGAGGTGTCGCCGGTTGCCGCGAGCACGCCGGTAGTCTTGGCTTTCGTGATTGAAGCCGCAACGGCCTTGGTCGGCTTTGAGCCCTCAGGCTTGGGGTTCTGCTTGGACTCCGCGGGCTTGCTTTCTGCGGGCTTGGTCTCGTCGGGCTTGGGGTCTTCCGGCTTGGCTACCTCGGGAGGTGCGATGACCATGCTCTTGGCGACAGCTTCGTTATAGGGGGAGTCGATCACAGCGTCGCCCGTGCCGATGGCTTGGCCTGCCTCGTAGATGCCGTCACGGAGCTTGCGATAGTCAATGACCTTGCCGCCTTCGGGCGTCTGGATGGCGGCGTTCTCAATCTTGATGGTGCCGATTGTCTTGCCGTCAGCGCTCATGGCACGGGCAAAGATTGCCGCTGTATCTCCTTCGGCCGTTACCTTGCTGCGGATGATCGAGATGACTGCGGGTGTGACGCCCTCGCTGGTCTGGGCGATGATGCCGATGTTCTCGCCTTGGGGCTCGGGGCTCGTCTCACCATCTTGGTTTTCGCTCATATGACCCAATCCGCTGTCAAGAGCCACAATGGCCCCGCCGACCGCTTGCAATCGGTCGGCGAGGCCTGCCGTTAACCCGTCCCGGTCCGCCCCCGGCATGTCATCG
>DBGDDN010000036.1:0-30574 GCA_048343195.1 Collinsella sp. | reverse complement strand
CTCGTCCGGGAGGGCGGGATGCCGTTCGAGATGAGGGTCAAGATGCCGGCGCCCGACGGGGAGACGGCGAGTTAGCCGGCAGGTCGGCATGTCAATCCTGGTCTAACAGAGCCTTAAATTATCATTTGGCTGCCCGCTGGCTAAGTGAGTAGACTTTTTTGGAAATGCCGAGTGCCCAGCATCTTTGCCTCAATAAAACCGCAGGTCACAGACTTGCGCTTTGTCGGTGTGGTCGGTGATTCGGTAAAAGTCTACTCACTTAGTTTTGCGTGATGCATATTGTCCGCAACGAGACCCCAGCCGGGGTGATTCCACCGCGAATTCCGGTGGCCGGGGGCAGCTAATTACGCTCCGTAGGGGTTGCGGTCGCGTTCGATGCGTTGGCGGATGTGGGCGTACTCGATAATCAGCAGCACCAGCAGTAGCGACATGATGGCCAGGTAGCTCACCACGGCACCCGTCAGGCCCAGCAGGTTGATAAGGATTACCGGCAGCACCACGCTCACGGCGAAGCAGGCCAGATAGATCTTGGTGACGTCGCCGGCGTGACGCAGCACCGTGATGATGGCGTAGATAAAGTCGATGGCCGCGGTGACGCCGCCGGCGACAACCATCAGCAGTGCCAGCGTGCGGTAACGCTCAAAGTTAAGGCCGTACATAAAGTTCATGATGGGGATGCCGGGCCCCGCCATAAATGCGGCGCACGCGCCGGTAATAACCACGATCAGTGCCATAACAGCAACAATAATCAAGTCAAAGCGGCGACGCTTGCGCGGATTCGCCCAAATGCTCGACAGGCGCAGAAGCTGCGGTTTATAGATAAATCCAATACTCAGCAAAATGGCCTGCGCCGGAAAGAACAGGGCATTAAAGTACAGCTGATATTTGTAGGCCAGCGTGCCTTCCATCACAAACTTGGGCATGCTCTCGATAAGGTTGAACAGGAACAGTGCGCCAAAGAGCGGGGCGCACTGGACAAAGAGGTGGCCGACCTCGCGCACGCTCATGCGGCGCGATTTTTCGGTCTCGAGCAGGGCGAGCGGCGCGGTGACCAGCACGAGTGAGGCGATCGCGGCGATTCCCATGGTCATGGCGGCGATGGGCATGCTGCGCGTGAGGAACAGCGCCACGCTAAAGACTGCGAGGACGCCGACGGAGCGCAGCGTTTGGCTCATGCCGGCCAGGTAGAGCTTGTCGGCCTGCTGCAGGCGGCCTTCGTATACGTCGGCGATGCCGTCGATTACTTTATAGAGATAGACGCCCAGGCCTATCGTGGCCATCTGTGCGTCGTAGCCGCGAGCGCTGCTGTACACCAGGCCGCACGCCAGCGCGAGCACTCCGCAAAGCCAGCGGTTGAGCTGGTAGGAGGCAAAGCTGGTGGTCTCGTCGATGTCCGAGACCTGGAAATTGCGCACGCCGTAGTTGCACGCGATCATAATGAGCGTGCCGGTAACGAACGCGATGGAGAACTTGCCGGCTTCCTCGGCGCCCACGAGTTGAGTGGACACGATGGTGAGCAACGGAAACGCCATGCCCCACACAGCAGTGCCCAGGGTGTTCCACAGGTAGTCGCGGCGGGTCGCGTGCTCTTCGTACTCGGCCTCTTGCGTGGAGAAGCCACCGCCGTAGACGGCTGCGAGCAGACGGTTCCACCAGGCGTTGACCATGCGACGGATGGGGCCCGGCTCGCGGTCGTGCTCGCGGCGACGGCGCGTGGCCTGGCTGCTGTCGGGGCCGCCGGCGTTGCGCTGGCTCAGCTCCTGGATGCGTGCAAGCTCCTCGGCGGTGTGCGAGGCGGGAAACAGGCCGTTTTCGATGCGTCCGCCCTGCCCGTGCGCCCCGCTGCCCGATACGGTGGGGTCGGCGACGCCGTTGCGGCGGGCTATGGCGCGACGGATGCTATCGAGGGGCGTGATGCTCAAGGCGGTTCCCTTCTATTGCTGCGCCTTAGTATAGTCGCGACAGTGTCGGTTCGTGTTTTTGAACAGATTGTTCAATATATTCGGCAGGCGGCAGCAATTTGTCGGTAAGCGTGCGGTATTCTGTTGAGGTTTTGTGACACCCCGATGCCGCCTTCGCGGTACCAAGGAGCTTTTACCCATGGACGTCGCCGCATTTTTGCTGGCTCTTGTGCCGATCATCTGGCTTGTCGTGATGCTGCTGTGCTTTAAATGGCCGGCCTGGAAAGCTGCCATCGGCTCGTTTGTTCTTTCGTGCGTGCTTGCCTTTGCGTGGTGGCACCTGTCGGTGGCGCAGATCGCCACGGCCTCGCTCGAGGGCTTTTTGATGGCCCTGTGGCCGATCGTGCTGGTGATTATCGCCGCGGTCTTTACGTATAACCTGTGCGTGCGCACGGGCGCCATGGACGTGATCGGCAGCATGATCACCTCCATCAGCAGCGACCGCCGTCTGCTGGCGCTGCTCGTGGCCTGGTGCTTCGGCGGCTTTATGGAGGGCATGGCCGGCTTTGGTACCGCCGTCGCCATTCCCGCCGGCATGCTCGCGGGCTTGGGCTTTGAGGCCGTCCCCGCCGTGCTCATCTGCCTGCTGGCCAACGGCGTGCCCACGCCCTACGGCTCCATCGGCATCCCGACGGTTTCCGTTGCCGACCTGGTTGGTCTGGATTCCCTGCACCTGGCGACCGTTCAGCTGGTGCAGCTCGCGCCGTTCTTTGTGGTGATGCCGCTGTTTATCGTGCTGGTCGCGGGCCGCGTTGCCGATGATCAGGGCAATGTTGCGAGTGTGGGCGAGCGCCTGCGCGGCGTGGCCGGTATCGCGCTGCTCTCCGGCGCGTCCTTTGCTGCCGCGGCCCTGGTCGTCGCCATGTTTGTGGGCCCCGAGCTTGCCGTGGTCGTGGGCTCCATTGTGTCGCTCGCGCTGACCGCTGCGCTTGCCATGCGCGCCGAGAAGTCCGGTCACCTGGATGCGCGCTTCCATATGAATATCGAGGCCGGCGAGCAGCTTACCGTTAAGTCGGCGCTTTCGGCTTGGTCGTGCTTCATCCTGATCTTTGTGCTGCTGCTGGGTACCTCCAACCTGGTGCCCGCCGTGCATGCCGCGCTCGCGCCGTTTGCGAGCCACGTCCAGGTGTATTGCGGCGAGAACCCCGGTACGCTTACGTTTTCGTGGATCAACACGCCGGGCGTCTGGATTTTCCTGGCGGCGTTTGTCGGCGGTGCCATTCAGGGTGCTTCGCCGCGAATGATGGGCGAGGTGCTGGCCGCGACTGTGAAGCAGATGACGCCGACGGTGATCACGATGCTTTCGGTACTGGGCTGCGCCAAGGTAATGGGCTATGCCGGCATGATTTCGTCGATCAGTGCGTTTTGCATTGCGGTCGCCGGCGGCCTGTACCCGATTCTGGCTCCGTGGATCGGTGCGGTCGGTGCGTTCGTGACCGGTTCGGGCACATCTTCGGGCATGCTGTTTGGCCCCATTCAGAGCCAGGCTGCCACTGCGCTGGGTGTGAGCGACTACTGGATGGTCGCGTTGAACGCCCTGGGCGTCGCCGCCGGTAAGATGATCTCGCCGCAGACACTCGCCATTGGTCTTGCCGCCGTGCACGTGCGCGGTAAGGATGCCGAGCTCCTAGGCGCGGTGCTGCCCTACGCTGCCGGCATGCTGGTCCTGATGAGCGCCATAGCCATGCTCGGCCAAGGCCTGCCGCTGTAGTCGGCACTTAGGGACGTTCCTTATGTGCCGGCACTTTGGGAACGTCCCTAAGTGCCGGCATCTGGGGACACTCCTTGAATGTTGCCTGTTCAAGAACGTCCCCAATGACTAGGCCGCTTGCCTGCGATTTTTGACCGTTGGGCGGGCTTGCCGCCCTTGCCGCAAAAACGTTTTTGCATATCGGGTACAACGGGCTTTACGTGAGTAAAGTGCGCGCCGCGTCCATGTGTCGCGCTTTTAAAGGAGGCCCCATGCCTGGTGTTACCCCTGCAGAAGTACTGTCCAACTTTGGTCTTACGTTGGTCGAAGATCCCGCCGAGAGCCAGCCCCGCCTGCTGGTTGACCTACCGGCGGCCGAGCTCGTCGAGTATGCCATCCGGCGCGAAGAGGGCTGCATGGCCTCTAACGGCGCGCTTGTGATCGAGACGGGGGAGCGCACCGGCCGTTCGCCCAACGACCGCTTTATCGTCGACACGCCCGACGTGCACGACAAGATCGCCTGGGGCGCCGTCAACCGCCCGCTGTCCGTCGAGAGCTACGAGGCCATTAAGGCCGGCATCGTCGACTATCTCAACGAGCGCGATGTCTTCGTCACGCGCGGCATGGCCGGCGCCGACCGCAACCACACGCGCCGCCTGCTCGTCGCCTGTGAGCGTGCCAGCCAAGCGCTCTTTATTAAGCAGATGCTCGCTCGTCCGCTCACCCGCGAAATTGCGCGCACCGGCGAGCCGGACTTCTGCGTCTTGGCCGCCCCCGGTTATCAGTGCGACCCTGCGATTAAGGGCCTCAACTCCAGTGCCGCCGTGGTCATCAACTTCCAGGAGCGCGTGATCCTGGTCGCCGGCACCGGTTACTCCGGCGAGATCAAAAAGTCCATCTTCAGCGTCATGAACTACCTGCTGCCCGTCGAGGATGACGTGCTGCCCATGCATTGCTCAGCTAGCATGGACCCCGTCACGCACGAGACCGCTGTGTTCTTTGGCCTGTCCGGCACCGGCAAGACCACGCTTTCGGCCAACCCCACGCGCCTGCTGATCGGCGACGACGAGCACGGTTGGTCCGACATGGGCATCTTCAATATCGAGGGCGGCTGCTATGCCAAGTGCGAGGGCCTGGATGCCTTCCACGAGCCCGAGATCTTCAACGCCGTCCGCTTTGGCGCCATCTGCGAAAACGTGGTGCTCGACGAGAACCGTAAGCCCAACTACGACGACGTCTCGATCACGCATAACACGCGCGTGGCCTACCCCGTGGAGCACATTCCTAACGCGTGGACCAAGGGCATGGGCACCACCCCGAGCGTCGTGCTCTTCCTGACCTGCGACGCCTTTGGTGTGCTGCCGCCCATCTCGCGCCTGACGGCCGACGCCGCCATGTACCACTTTGTGACGGGCTTTACGGCCAAGATTCCCGGCACCGAGGTCGGCGTCACCGGGCCCACGCCCACGTTCTCCTCGCTGTTCGGCGAGCCGTTTATGCCGCTCGACCCCATGGTCTACGCCAAAATGCTCGGCGAGCGCATCGCCGACGGCCGCACGCGCGTCTACTTGGTCAACACCGGCTGGATCGGCGGCGGCTACGGCGTGGGGCATCGCATTGAGCTTGCCTACACGCGCTCCCTGGTCGCGCGCGCCCTCGACGGCACCATCGAGGACAGCGAGTTCGTGCACGACGACATCTTTAACGTCGACATTCCCACCACGTGCCACGGCGTGCCCGACGGCATCCTGGTGCCGCGTCAGTACTGGCAAAGCACCGCGCGCTACGACGAGGCCGCGCACAACCTGGCTGTGATGTTCGAGGAGAACTTTGAGAAGAAGTACTCGCACCTGCCCGATTCCGTAAAGGCCGCCGGCCCGCACGCCCAGGTGCCCGCCGAGGCTCGTCACCGCGGCCGCGGCCTGCTGGGACTCCGCCTGTAACCACCACAAAGGGGACAGGCACCTTTGTGGTGGTTTTGCTCGAGCGGATAACTCGGGTTACAATACGCCTGACATATCGCCCCCTTCTCCGGATGGGGGCAGCGTAAGCGCTCTTGTGGCGGCACCGTAGGACTTTGAAGGTGGCCGTCGTAAGGGCGCTTTTTGTTTAGGCGCCCGCATTCGGGTGCACGCTATGAAGGGAGAGCACATGAAGAGTTTTGTTGCCGAGGATTCGTTTTGGGAGTTGTTCCCGCAGGCGGCTATCGGAGTTGTGGTCGTAAAGGGCATGAAGCCCGCGGCACAGATTCCCCAGGAAGACGTGGATGCGATCGCCGCGTTGCTCGACCGCGCCAACATTGATGCGGAGCGTCACCTGACGAGCGACACCATCAGCGAGAACGCGCCGGTCAAGGCGTGGCGTGAGGCGTATCGTCAGTTTAAGACCAAGAAGGGTGCGCGGTGCTCCATCGAGAACCTGCTCAAGCGCGTGCTCAAAGGCAAGCCGGTCGGCCACATCACGCCGGCGGTGGACATCTACAATACGGTTTCGCTGACCTACGCGCTGCCCGTGGGCGGTGAGGATCTGCATGCTATTGAGGGTAATTTGCGCCTGACGGTGACCGACGGCGGCGACGCGTTCCTGCCGCTTGGTGAGGAGACGGACGATCCGACGCTGCCCGGTGAGCTTGCCTATATCGATGACGCGGGTGCTGTGTGCCGTTGCTGGAACTGGCGCGACGGCGTTCGCACGGCGCTGTCCGACGATTCGGCGGACGCTTTCCTGGCGATTGAGTGCGTGGAGTCCGAGCGGATGGGGGATTGCCAGGCTGCCGTTGATCGTCTCGCCGAGTTGCTCGAGCGCTATCTGGGAGCGACGGTTGTCGTTAAGACGCTTGTGACCCGCGACAATCCCTGCGTGGAACTGTAACGACGCCTGCGGATCATGTTCGCCGGTCAAAACCACTACAAAGGTGCCTGTCCCCTTTGTGGTGGTTTTTATGTTGATGGGTTAACAAATGGGATATTTGGGTATGGGTGTTGCCTCGTGCGGCTAAGATGTTTACCCGTTAGCATCATGTAAGCGAAAGGCGGTCGTCTCCCATGCAGCAGAACGACGAGACACGTTTCGAGGACTTTGTCGGACTGATCAGCGGGCTCTACAAGGAGATCCAGCGCATTAAGACATCCGAGGGCGCAAGGCTGGGCCTCAAGGGCTCCGACGTTATGTGCCTGTACTATCTTGAGCGCAGCAAGGACGGCCTGACTGGCGCTGACCTGGCTCGCATGGCAGGCGTGACCCGTGCCGCCGTCTCGCGCACGCTCGCGCATCTGGAGGAGGGCGGCTACGTCGAGGTCGATGATTCGGGCGACGCCGCCGTTAAGTATCGTGCTCCGGTGCGCCTGACCGCTCTGGGCGGCGAGAGCATGAGCGAGGCGGACCGCATCATTCGCGAGGTGCTCGACACCACCGGTAAGGCTATGGGTGTGGAGCAGCGCGAGCAGATGTATGCGTCGCTGCGTACGATTCTCAACACCCTGCGTGAGATCTAAGGCCGCCAAGGCATTTGCTTCCCATTAAAAACTGCATAGTCCCGTTTGAGCGCGTATGCCGTGCCGGGGCATTGCTGTCAAAATTCCCCGCGCGGGACCTGCGCAAGAAAGGATTCGTTATGTCCGTCCGCATTATTACCGATTCCGCAAGCGATATGTCGCCGGCGGAGCACCCCGCTCTGCGCGTTCTGCCGCTGTCCGTCACCTTTGGCACCGATGTGTATATGGATGGCGTCGACATCGATCACCAGCGCTTTTACGAGATGCTTGTGGAACGCGATGAGCTGCCCAAGACCGGTCAGGTCAACCCGTACGCGTTTTCGCAGGCGATTGCCGAGGCGCGTGAGGCCGGCGACGAGGCAGTGATTATTACCGTGGGCGCCAAGCTTTCGGGCACCAATCAGAGTGCCCGTACCGCACTTGCCGAGGCGCCGGGCGGCGACGTGTTCGTGGTAGACAGCAATAACGTTACCTTGGGCGAGCGCGTGCTGGTCGAGTATGCGCTGCGCCTGGTGGACGAGGGCCAGGGCGCGGCTCAGGTTGCGGCGGCTGTCGAGGCCGTGCGCGACCGCGTGGTCGTCATCGGCCTGCTCGAGACGCTGGAGTACCTGGTGCGCGGCGGTCGCCTGTCTGCTGCGGCCGGTGCCGTGGGTACGCTGCTCAACGTAAAGCCCGTGGTGGCTGCCGAGGACGGTCTGATCGTGCAGCTGGGCAAGGCGCGCGGTTCCAAGAACGGACGTAACCTGCTCAACCAGAAGGTCGAAAAGGCGGGCGGCATCGACTTTTCCATGCCGCTGGCGCTCGGCTATACGGGCCTTTCGGATGCGGTGCTCAAGAAGTATATCGAGGACAGCGCGGCACTGTGGGCTGGCCACACCGAGGGCGAACTGCCCGTTCACACCATCGGCGCCACCATCGGCACCCATGTAGGCCCCGGCGCCGTAGCCGTAGCCTTCTTCCAGCCCGTTAACTAGCCCACCTGCCAAAACCACCACAAAGGGGACTGGCACCTTTGTGGTGGTTTATGCTATTCCGGGTGGAAGGGAGCGAGCAATGGCGTCTGAGGGCTTTTTTGAGCGGGTGTACGAGGTGGTCGAGCAGATTCCCGAGGGGATGGTCGCCACGTACGGCCAGGTGGCGCTGCTCGCCGGTCGTCCACGAAGTGCGCGGTACGTGGGGTATGCCCTGCATAGCAATCCGCGCCCTGGTCAGATTCCCTGCCATCGTGTGGTGTTTGCCGATGGCCGCATTTGCGAGGGCTTTGCGTTTGGCGGCCCCGATGCTCAACGTGAGCTTTTGCTAGGGGAGGGCGTGACGTTTGCCGATCCCGGGCACGTCGATCTGGGTGCCTGTCGTTGGTCTGCCGGGCTGTAGCGGCTCGTTCGTGTCAAAACCACCACAAAGGTGCCTGTCCCCTTTGTGGTGGTTTTAGTTTACCTGAGCTAACTTATGGAGAAGGTGTGGCGGCGTTTATTGCCGCTACAAAGTAAACGACGGTGAACTATATTGGTTTCAGCAACGGAGCAGGCCATAGGCGATGAAAAAGCCTGCCCTGTTGAGTTTGATTCGCATTCCTCCCCTCTGTGCGATTCAACGGTGTACTTCGGGAACAGGCTCGCTGGCAACTAACTGCCAGCGAGCCTGTTCCTGTTTGTCGGGGGAGTGCAATGGGCAGAGCCGAACCGGTCGGGCACCAAAAAAGGCGGACGCCGTAGCGCCCGCCCTATAGCAATCGAAAGTTCTAGCCAGCAGATCGATCTAGTACACCATGCCCATGGCGTCCTGAACCTCGCCCAGGGTCTGCTCGGCGATCTCATTGGCGCGACGGTTGCCCTCGTGCAGGACGTCCTTTACGTAATCCAGGTCGTTCTCGTAGCGCTGGCGACGCTCACGGATCGGCGCGAAGTACTCGTTGACGGCCTCGGTCACGTACTTCTTGAGCTGGCCGGAGCCGCCCATGCCAATCTCCTCGGCAATCTCGACTTCGGAACGGCCGGTGCAGATGGCAGCCGTCGAAAGCAGGCCGGACACGCCGGGGCGGTTCTCGGGATCGAACGTGATCATGCGCTCGGAGTCGGTCTGGCTCTTCTTGATGCGCTTGGCCGTCTCCTCGACGGTCATCGAGATGTTGATGGCGTTACCGTAGCTCTTGCTCATCTTGCGACCGTCCAGGCCCGGCAGCAGCGGGGTCTCGGACAGCAGTGCGTCGACCTCGGGGAACACCTTGCCGTAGCGGTTGTTAAAGCGGCGGGCGATGGTGCGGGTGAGCTCGATGTGCGGCAGCTGGTCGCGACCGACGGGCACCACATTGCCCTTGCAGAACAGGATGTCGCAGGCCTGATGCACCGGATAGGTGAGCAGAAGGCCGGTGAGCTCGTGGCCCGAGGCCTCCATCTCGGCCTTGACCGTGGGGTTGCGCGCCAGCTCGGCCTCGGAGACCAGCGACAGGAACGGCAGCATGAGCTGGTTGGCGGCGGGCACGGCGGAGTGCGCGTAGATCATGGTCTTATCGGGGTCGATGCCGCAAGCGAGGTAGTCCATGACCATGTTGTAGACGTTGTCCTGGATGTGCTCGGTGGTGTCGCGGTCGGTGATGACCTGGTAGTCGGCGATGAGCACGTTGGTCTTGGCACCCATGTTCTGCAGCTCCACGCGGCCCTTAAGGGTGCCGAAGTAGTGGCCCAGGTGCAGACGACCGGTCGGGCGGTCGCCGGTGAGCATGGTGAACTTCTCGGGCGTCTTGGCCAGGCCCTCGCGAATGGCGTTGCTCTTTTGCAGCGCGACTTCGTAGCTGTTCTCGTTTGGCATGATTGCTCCTAACGTATGCGAATTGGTCAAGATGATAGCGCGTTTATTGAAAGGGGTGGGGCGTAAGTGGGCGAGGGGTTGGTAAGGCGAGGACCGTGCGACAGGTTCGGCGCAATGGCGCGCGGCCAGCGGCGACAGCCGTATCCTCGGCAACATACCCTAGCGCCTGCGGTGCCGTCCTTCTTTACGTTCCTCGGCCGCCTGCTCTTCCTGCTTAAAGGCGGGGTCGTCGGGGTTCACCAGCTCGTCCTCGTGCGTGCGCTTGTTGTAGTGGTGGCGCAGCACGGGCTCAAACAGGTGCAGGTGCTTGGCGAAGGCCGCCGAGCCAATGGCGAGCACGGTAAAGATGAGCACGCGCATGGGCACTTCCACCTGGTTGATGGCGGCGGCGCCGGCCGAAAGCATGATGCACCACGCGTAGATGAGCAGCACGGCTTGCTTCTGGTTGTAGCCCTCTTGGATCAGGCGGTGGTGGATGTGGCCCTTGTCGGCCTGCCCGATGCTAATGTGGGCGCGCTTGCGGCGGACGATGGCGCTGAACGTATCGATGATGGGCACGCCGGCGACGATGAGCGGGATGATGAGCGAGGTGAGCGCGGCGGTGCGGCTCACGTTGAGCAGCGAGATGGAACCCAGCGCAAAGCCCAGCAGCAGTGACCCCGAGTCGCCCAAGAAGATGCTCGCGGGGTTGAAGTTGTAGTGCAGAAAGGCCAGGCACGAGCCGAAGAGCGCGATGGAAAGCGCGGCGGCGTCGATACGGCCCGAAAGCACGGCCATCGAAAACATGGTGAACGACGCAATGCCGCAGATGCCCGTGGCTAGTCCGTCAAGACCGTCGATGAGGTTGATGATGTTGGTGAACGCCACCAGGTAGATCACGGTGATGGGGTAGGCGAGCCAGCCGAGCATGATCTCGCCGGGGGCAAACGGGTTGACGATGACGCCGATGCGCAGACCGCCGATGCAGGCGATGAGCGCGGCGAGCACCTGGCCGGCAAGCTTTTGCTTGGGCTTGAGCTGGAAGATGTCGTCGATCGCGCCGGTCGCATAGATCACGGTAAAGGAGAGTGCCAGCATGGGGTAGCTGATGTGCAGACGCGGATGCGGAACCAAAACGGGCGGCCAGCCCAGGTGCCAGGTGCCCATGATTTGCACAATGCACGCAACGACCAGGCCCAAAAAGACCGCCGTGCCGCCTAGGCGCGGGATGGGCTTGGTGTTGATGCGGCGCTTAGATGGGTAGTCGACAGCGTCGAGCTTAATTGCCAAGCGCTTGACCAGGGGCACCGTGAGGAAGGTCGTGATAAAGGCCGCCGCTGCCACGCATAGGTACGGTATGTAGCTCGGGGATGAAGCCATGAATCTAAAACCGCCAAGCGTCGAAGGAAAAGGTCAAATAGAATGCCATGCGCAAAGGGCATAGCAGAACCATGATACTCGACCAAAGGGGGTGTATGGAATTGCGCATATCGATAATCACGCGCTTACCAGATATTGGGATGTTGTCGATGGATTGTCGGGATGCCGGTGGGGATCCATATGGACTGTAATGGCGATTTTCGGCAAAAGAAAACCACCCCCCACGTTACGAAAATGAACCCACCTAAAACAGGTGGGTGCCCTCATCGACTGTTCCAGCGTCCTTAACAACGAAGGATACCTGTACTAGGTACGACTGTGTGGGCTCCCTAAATAAACGCGACGGTTCACCCAGTTGCTCCGCGGGGGGCGGAATACCTACATCATAAAGCGGCACTTTGTCGATTCCAGTCTTGACATTACAAAAATCGTGTCGGACGATTACGGCGCCTTGGGCTCGAACCGTCTGTGCGGTTGGTCCCTTTACGTTTGAGCTGCTGAATCATTGTTTTGGAGCATGTTTTTATGCCGACGTCGTTGACCGAACTTTTTTCGCCCGCCTGCCATTTGTGTCCGCGCCGTTGCGGTGCGGCGCGCGATGAGGGCGCGCGCGGCGTGTGCGGTGCTAACGACACACTCAAGGTGGCCCGCGCGGCGCTTCATATGTGGGAGGAGCCGCCCATTTCGGGCGAGGCCGGCTCGGGTACGATTTTCTTTAGCGGCTGTTCGCTCAAATGTATCTACTGCCAAAACCACGAAATCTCGACGGGCAATTTCGGTCTTGAGATTTCGCCCGAGCGCTTGGTCGAGATTATGCTGGAGCTGCAGGAGCAGGGCGCCAATAACATCAACCTGGTGACGGCGACGCACTATGCGCACCTGTTGCCTGCCGCGATTGCCGCGGCACGGACGCGCGGGCTGGTCATCCCCATCGTCTACAACACGAGTGGTTATGAGCGCGCGAGCGCCGTGGCGGCGCTGGGCGACCTGGTCGACGTGTGGCTTACGGACTTTAAATATGCCGATGCCGGGCTTGCGCAGTCGCTTTCTCATATTAAGGACTACCCGCGCGTGGCCGTGTCGGGTCTGGCCCAGATGGCGCGCGAGATTGAGCGCCGCGGGGGAGAGCTGGTGGACGAGGACGGGCTCATGAAGCGCGGCATGATCGTGCGTCACCTGGTGCTGCCGGGGCATGCCGACGATTCGTGCCGCGTGTTAGACCTGGTGTGGCAGACGGTGGGCGACGTGCCGATCTCGGTCATGAACCAGTACACGCCCAATGCACTCATGCGCGAACAAGGCGGCGACCTGGCGCGCGCCGTGACGCGCGAGGAGTACGAGCAGGTGCTCGACCATGCCGACGACCTGGGCTTTACGACGATGTTTTGGCAAGAAGGCGGCGCGGTAGACGAGAGCTTCACCCCGGCCTTCGACACCACCGGCGTCCTCACCAGCGCCCAGGGTAGCTAATTTAGCCCCGTCCCAAAAAGACTGGTTATTGGGCGTTGACAGTTGGCGAGCCGTAGGTAAAATATCGACTTGTCCTGGGGACGTAGCTCAGTTGGGAGAGCGCTGCCGTCGCATGGCAGAGGCCGAGGGTTCGACTCCCTTCGTCTCCACCCTTGGATTTGATAAGCCGCTGACATTGTGTCGGCGGCTTTTTTTAAAAGAAAGGGCTATACCATGGCCGAGCTTGAGTCCCAACCACTGTCTGCCGAGGAGCGCGCCGAGTTGGAGGAGCTCCGCGCCGAGAAGGCTCGTCGCGAGGCCCAGGAAGAGGCCCGTCGCGAGCGCGAGGAGCTGGCTGCCCTGCGTGCCGAGCGTACGAAAGCCGAGGAGGCCGCCGCGAACGCCGTATCCGCATCGGTGCCCGCGCCCGCACCCAAGCCCGCTGCTGCGAAGCCTGCACCTGCCGCGCCCAAACCTCAGCCTAAAAAGGCCGCTCGTCCCAAGTCCGTCGAGCCCAAGCCGAGCCGTGACGAGATGACCTTTGCCCAGCGCATGGTTACCTCCAAGGAGCCTACGGGCGAGAACGAGATCCCTGGCATGGCGCCGGCTCAAAAAATCATCATTGTCCTTGCCCTCATCGCGTTTGTCATCTTTATGGGCTACACGATCCTGACTAGCATGGGCCTGCTCTAACCGATTTGCATCGGGCATCATGTCCGCATGCTCTGCTCTCGTCCAACCCTCAAATTCTGCACCACACATCCGAAAGGTCGCCCCATGGCTTTGACCGACATCTCGCATCCCACCGACATCGCAATGCTCACCGATCTGTACGAGCTCACTATGGCCCAGGGCCTGTGGGAGAGCGGCAAGGCCAATGAGCAGGGTTGTTTTACCGCGTTTTACCGCGACCATCCCTTTGGCAGCGCCTATGCCGTCATGTGCGGCACCGCCGAGCTGCCCGAGCTGGTCGAGAATCTGCGCTTTACGCCCGAGGACATCGACTACCTCGCCTCGCTTCAGGCCCCTGCTGGCGGTGCGATGTTCAAGCCTGGATTCCTCGACTACCTGCGCGATTTTCGTGCGCATGTAAACATCGACGCCGTGCCCGAGGGCGAGCTCGTCTTTCCGCGCGAGCCCATGGTGCGCGTCACCGGCCCCGCGCTGGAGTGCCAGCTGCTCGAGACGGCGCTGCTCAACATCGTCGGGTTCCAGACGCTTGTCGCCACCAAGACGGCGCGCGTGGTGCTCGCCGCCGACGGTCGCCCCGTGGCGGAGTTTGGCCTGCGCCGAGCCCAGGGTCCCGATGGCGGCCTGGCCGTTGCGCGCGCGAGCTACGTTGCCGGCTGCTCCTCTACGTCCAATGTGCTCGCCGGCCGCCGCTACGGTATTCCCGTCTTTGGCACGCATGCTCACAGCTGGGTGATGAGCTTCGATTCCGAGCTCGAGGCCTTCCGTGCCTTTGCCAAATCGAGCCCCAAGAACTGCACGCTGCTCATCGACACCTATGACGTGCGCGAGGGCTGTGAACATGCCATTACGGTTGCCAAGGAGATGGAGGCGGTGGGCGAGCGCTTGTCGGCCATTCGCATTGACTCCGGCGACCTCGCCAAGCTCTCCAAGTATGTTCGCGGCCGTTTTGATGCCGAGGGCCTGCCCTATGTGGGGATCTCGGTTTCCAACGATCTGGATGAGTACACGATTCAGTCGCTGCTCGACCAGGGCGCGCCCATCGACAGCTTTGGCGTGGGTACCAAGCTTGCGACCTGCTATGACCAGCCGGCGCTGGGCGGCGTGTACAAGCTTTCCGCCCGCCGTGCGAGCGAGGCAGATCCATGGACGCCGGTGGTCAAGCTCTCCGAGCAGCCCTACAAGCGCACGATCCCGGGTGTGCAACGCGTGCGCCGTTATTACGACGGCTTTGGCGGCCCGGTCTGCGACATGATCTACGACGAGGACCATCTGGCGGGGGAGGGCGCCGCGCGCGGCAATACCCTCGTGGCCGTGAATGATGCCGCCCTGGTGACCGACGTGTCCGAACTTGAGTATCGCGAGCTGCTGGTGCCGATCGTGCGCGATGGCAGTGCGGTGGCTCCGCGTGAGAGCATCCAGGACGCGCGCGAGCGCTGTGCTTGGGCGCTCGATCATCTGGACGCAGCTTTCAAGCGCTTCCTGTACCCGCAGACCTATGTGGTGGGCATGGAGCAGGGCCTGGCTCAGGTGCGCGACGAGCTCGTGCGCAAGAACATGGCCGCGGCTTCTGCCTTTCCTTGGGCTCACTAATTCCTTGGGCGGTAGGGGCGAGTCACGCTCCCTTGGCCGCCAACTCGGCCGTTCGCTGAACAGTTGATTGGTTTGACGTATGACGACTTCTTATAAAACGATGGTGGTAAAGATCGGTTCGTCCACGGTGGTGGGTGCCGATGGCAAGGTCAACCGCACCTTTATCGGCGGACTTGCCGATCAGGCCGCAGCGCTGCGCAAGCTCGGCTGGCGTCTGGTCGTGGTGAGCTCGGGCGCTATCGCCTGTGGCTATCCCGTGTTGGGCTTCGACCGCAAGCCGGTCGGCGACCTTCCGAGCCTGCAGGCTTGCGCCTCGGCTGGTCAGTGCATCATCTCGTCGGCCTACGATGAGGAGTTCCATGCGCGCGACCTGCTCACCTCGCTCGTGCTGCTCACGCGCCACGATACGGCCCGCCGCACGTCCTACCTGCATGCACGCGACGCCCTGCTGCGCCTGGTGGAGCTGGGCGTGGTGCCGGTCGTCAACGAGAACGATACCGTCACCGTCGACGAGATCAAGTTTGGCGACAACGACACGCTGGCGGCGCTTGTGAGCTGCCTGGTTTCTGCCGATCTGTGCGTGACGCTCTCGGACATCGATGGCCTCTATACCGCCAATCCGCACGAGGACCCCACGGCCGAGTTCGTCCCGGTCGTGCATAAGATCGATGCCAAGATTATTGCCTCGGCAGGCGATTCTTCGACTTCGGTGGGCACGGGCGGCATGATCACCAAGATTCGCGCGAGCCGCATCCTGATGACGGCGGGCATTCAGAGCGTGATTTGCTCGGGCGAGGAGCCCGATGCGCTCGTGCGCCTCGCCCGCGGCGAGAGCGTGGGCACGCTGTTCGATCCGCCGGCGGAGCGTCTGGACATCGCGCCCCGCAAGCTGTGGATCGCGCTGGGCGACAAGGCACATGGGTCGGTGACGGTTGATGATGGTGCTGCGAAGGCGCTGGTTAGCCGTGGCTCTTCCTTGCTTGCGGTGGGTATTCGCGAGGTCGATGGCCAGTTTGCCGAGGGCGATGTGCTCGATGTGTGCGATCCGAGCGGTATGGTCGTCGCCCGCGGTATCGCCGAGGCCGATTCGGACGTGCTGGAGCTTGCTGCCGGCCGCCGCCAGGACCAGATCGCCAGCAACCGCCTGCTGGCAGACCTGGCCGAGAAGCCGGCGATACACCGAGATAATTTAATCGTCTTCGCCTAACGGGTCGACGCTGCGCGCCGCCCAGAGTGACAATTTGTCATTCAAAAGGCGAGGCATGACCATCAGGTCTATGCCTCGCCTTTTTCATGCCAACTTGTTCGCTCTGGGCGGCGCTCGCTTCTTTTGTTCGACCTACGATTTAAAGCCACTCGCTTAGAGGCGTTTTCGCTTTCCGTCCTCTACCTGCGGCATTGTCGTTGCCGGCACTTGTTCGGCACTTGGGGACGTTCCTTTTGTGCCGGCAGGTGGGGACTCTCTTTAGTTAGAAGATCCGGCGCAGGTCTCCGCGGTTGAGTGCTTCGTCGAAGAGGCGCTTGAACACCACGCTGCCGTGCAGGCCGTCGTGCTCGAACTCGTTGGTTACCCAGGCATGCGAGTTGCCCACGCGGCTGAGCGTGTCGAGCTGCAGGTCCGAATCCACGTACATGTCGTCGAAATACACCGCGGCCTGCAGGGGCACCTCGTTGCACGCCAGTCGCTGCGGGTCGTAGATCTTGTCCCAGCTGGTGTCTTCCATCAGCAGGTCCATGGCGGGCTTGAAGGGCTTGAGCTCGGGCATCTGCTCGAACATCCACGGGAACATGGCCTCGCCGGTAAACATGAGCGGGCGCGCGAGGGTGTCGAACTCGGCGCGGTGATCCTTCTCTTCAGCCGCGGCCCAGCCAATGGGCATAGTGTCACCGTCGGCGTATATGAACTCCTGCAGCGTCCAATACAGCGGATTCGTGCGCGTGTTGGTGCGCTCGAAGGCGCGCATCAAAAAGCTGTCAGATACCGAGGCGTCGCAGGTCAGCGCGCCGTCGCCATCAACAAAAGCGTGATCGATAATCCAATGCATGCGTTCAAAGCTCGGCTTCATGCCAAAGTCGCTGCCCATGAGCTGTAGGCGCTCGACCGTCATCGGCGAGCCGTCGGGCAGCACGGGCTTCTGTGCTTCGAGCGCATCGGCCAGGGCTGCCACGCGCTCGACGTCGGCGGGGTAGCGGTCGTAATACTGCTGCGTCTTGGCGGCCATGCGCGGGAAGGTGTGCGCGTAGACCTCGCTGGCGCTCGCCGGTACGTGGGGGATGCCGCCGCAGGTAAAGCTCGCCGCCACGCCCTCGGGGAAGAGCGACAGATAGCTCAGCGTCAAAAAGCCGCCGTAGCTTTGGCCGAGCGTGACCCACGGCTTGCCTCCAAAGCCCACTAGGCGCAGGTACTCAAAATCGCGCACGATGGAGCTGGCGAGGTGGCGCTTGAGGAAGTCCGCCTGCGAGCGTGCTGTATCGGCGCCGGCGGCCGTTGCGCGATCACCCAGTGCCTTGATCGTGCGTCCGTCCACGCAGCTGCTGCGTCCGGTGCCGCGCTGGTCGGGAAGGACCACGCGGAAGTGCTTGACGGCCTCCTCGATCCAGCCGTCGCTTGTGGGCGACAGCGGACGCGGGCTCTCGCCGCCGGGGCCGCCCTGCAAAAACAGGAGCAGTGGCAGATCGTCGTTGATGCGGTCGGGCGCGCAAACCACGCGGTAGAAGAGCTTGATGCTCTCGGGCGCGCCGGCGATGGGTGCCGGCATAGCGCCGCGGCGCATGGTGCTGCCGACGGCCAGGAGCATCGGCTCCAGGCCGCGCCAGTCAAGGGGGACGTCGATGCTGTGATCCTCGACGTAAAGGCCGGGGACGTGGTACGAAGTGATGAGGGCCATGTGAGTCTTCCGTTCGTTGCGGTGTTTCGGGTTGACCAATTCTACCGCCGCGGGCGAGGCCATGCACAAATCGGCTACCATGGTTGCAAACTTCTAGGAGAAAGGGCCGCCCATGTCGGTCGATATAGCCACGTATGTCCACGATCTTGCCGTTGCCGCCAAGGCAGCGTCGGCCTCGCTTGCCACGGCGAGCGATGAGCAGCGCCAGGAGGCCGTGCGCGCCATGGCCGCAGCACTGCGCAACGGTGTCGACTCCATCGTCGCCGCCAACGAGCTCGACATGTCCGCCGCGCGCGATGCGGGCACTTCGGCCGGACTGCTCGATCGCCTGCTGCTGACGCCTGAGCGCGTCGAGGGCATGGCCGCCGGCCTGGAAAAGCTCGCCGAGCTGCCCGATCCCGTGGGCCGCGTGCTCGACCACCGCGTGCTTGCAAGCGGCGTGGACCTGACCCGCGTGAGTGTGCCGCTGGGCCTGGTCGCTATGGTCTACGAGGCGCGCCCCAACGTGACGGCCGACGCCGCAGGCATCTGCATCCGTACCGGCAACGCCTGCATTCTGCGCGGCGGCTCGCTGGCCTATCACTCGTGTGCCATGATCGCCGAGCTGCTGGCCGATGCGCTCGAGGCCAAGGGCTTCCCGCGCGAGGCCGTGTCGATGATCGAGTCCACCGACCGCGAGGCCACTGGCGAGCTCATGAAGCTCCGCGGCATTGTCGACGTACTCATTCCGCGCGGCGGTGCAGGCCTGATCCAGCGCTGCGTGCGCGAGTCGCTTGTGCCGGTGATTGAGACGGGCACGGGCAACTGCCACATCTACGTGCATGAATCCGCCGACTTTGATAAGGCGCTCAACATTATCGTTAATGCCAAGACCCAGCGCGTAGGCGTGTGCAATGCCGCCGAGTCGCTGCTGGTCGACCATGCTGTGGCCGATGCGTTTTTGCCTGCGGTCGTTGCCGTGCTGCACGATCACGGCGTGCTCATTCACGGCGACGAGGCCACGTGCGCCGCGTGCGCCGACGCCGGCTTTGTGGAGGGCGATGACTACGTCGCCGCGACTGAGGAGGACTGGGGTCGCGAGTACCTGGCGCTCGAGATGAGCGTGAAGGTCGTGGCAAACGAGGACCAGGCCATCGCACACATCAATCGCTACGGCACGATGCACTCCGAGGCCATCGTTGCCGAGGACACGGACGCTTGCGAGCGCTTCCTCGATGCGGTCGATGCCTCGGCCGTGTACGCCAACGCCAGCACGCGCTTCACTGACGGCGGCGAGTTTGGCCTGGGCGCCGAGATCGGCATCTCGACCCAAAAGCTCCACGCCCGTGGCCCCTTTGCCGCCGAGGCCCTCACTACCTACAAATACAAGCTCCGAGGCACCGGCCAGGTCCGCCCCTAACGACCGCGCAAGAAAAACCGCCACAAAGGTGCCTGTCCCCTTTGTGGCGGTTTAAGGTGGCGTGGGCGGTTAGGCCTGGAAGGTATCGCGGTCGGGGGCGAAGGACTGCATGGCCGCGATGGTGCGGTCAAAGAGCTCGGTGAGCTCCCAGCCCAACATCTCGGCGCCCTGCGAAATCACGTCGCGCGAGCAGCCGGCGGCAAAGCGCTTGTCCTTAAACTTCTTCTTGAGCGACTTGGTCGTAAAGTCCATAACGCTCTTGCTCGGGCGCATGATGACTGCAGCGCCGATCAGGCCGGTGAGCTCATCGCAGGCAAACAGGATTTTTTCCATCTGCAGCTCGGGTTTGGGCAGCGAGGTGTTGAAGTCCGACGTGTGCGTCTGGATGGCGCGAATGAGCTCGGGAGACGCACCTTCGCCCTTAAGAATCTCGGCAGCATAGATGGTGTGGTTCATGGGGTCGTCCTCATGCTCCTCCCAATCCAAGTCGTGCAGCAGGCCGACGATGCCCCAAAACTCCTCGTTCTCGGGGTCGAACTCGCGCGCAAAGTAGCGCATGGTGCCCTCGACCGTCTCGCCATGGGTGATGTGGAACGGGTCTTTGTTGTGCTCGTTAAGCAGTTCAAACGCGCGGTCGCGGGTGATTCCGGCGGAAAGCGGCTCTGCCATAGGAGACTCCTTGTGCTCGTGGGTAACGATAAGAATGAATACTACTAGAACAAGAAAACCACCACAAAGGTGCCTGTCCCCTTTGTGGTGGTTTTTGGCGCGGTTGGGTTAGTTGAGGGCGGCTTGGGCTAGGCGGGCTTCAGCATCCTCCTCGGTGACGCCCAAGGCCACGGCGAACTCCTCGATGGAGCGGCGTTTGGCCTCCTTGAGTACGCGCATGTAGTAGGAGCTGGGTTTTTTATCAGCTTCCTCGGCCTGGCGAATGCGGTGCATCATGGTCTTTGCCACGCGGACCGTCTCGGGCGCGCCCAGCTTGAGCTGCTGCTTAAAGTGCGTCTCCTCAAGCGAGCTATTGCGCTCGGTAAAGGTGTCGCACTCCAGCTCGTCATAGTGGCTCAGCAGGTGCTCGGCATCTTGCTGCGAGATGGCGGCGTGCAAACGGTCGGCCTGCGCCACGGGGTACATGAGGATCGTCTGTGCATGTCCCTGCTTGGTCTCGAGCAGCAGCATGGGCTGCGGTGTGTCGTCCCTAAAACCGACGACGGTGCAGACTCCCTGACCCGGATGAATGACGTGTTGACCGATTGAGAACATGCTACCTCCAACTTATACGAATTTACGTATGTCTAGAATAACACGCTGACGTGCGCAAATTCTCACTTTATGCAGGGAAAGCACACAACTCCGATAGGTAAGAGTATTCGATAACAGACGCAGCTCATTCACACCTTTATGCATTTTCAACGCCTGCATAATCTGCAGGCAGACCGGCATCTTTGAGTGACTCCATACAAGCTGTAGTCAATTTTGTGCATATGCAATATCGATTGGCTTTACCCTGCGACAGTGCCCGTCGCTTGTGATAGAGTGCTACAAACTCTGGCTTTTGCCCTACGAGTGACCAAGAGCTCGGGGGCTTTAACACAAGGAGGATCTATGCCCGAGAAGATTGAAGAGCTGGTACGCGCTGCGCTTGCTGCGGCCCAGGAGGCCGGCGACCTTTCCGCATTTGAACTTGACGATTGCGCCATCGAGCGACCGGCTGACACTTCTCATGGCGAGTGGACCTCCACCATGGCCCTGAAGTCCGCCAAGCTGGCCCATTGCGCCCCGCGCAAGATCGCCGAGGCCATCGTTGCCCATATGCCCGAGGACCCCGCGATCGAGAAGGTCGAGATCGCAGGCCCCGGCTTCATCAACTTCTACCTCTCCGTTGCCGTCAAGAATGCCATCTTTGGCGAGGCTCGCGAGAAGGGTATGGACTTCGCTAAGTCCAACGTCGGTGGCGGCCTGAAGACCCAGGTCGAGTTCGTCTCCGCCAACCCCGTCGGCCCCATGCACATCGGCCATGGCCGCTGGGCCGCTCTGGGCGACTCCCTTTGCCGCGTTATGGACCACGCCGGTTACGACATCCAGCGTGAGTTCTACATCAACGACCACGGCTCTCAGATGAACACCTTCGGCAACTCCATCAGCACGCGCTATATGCAGCTTGCCGACATCATCGCCAAGCAGGGCGTGGATATCGATGAGGCTCACAAGCTGCTGATCGCCGACCGCGACGCCTTCGTTGCCGACGAGAACGACGAGCATCCCGAGACCCATCCGTACCAGGATAACTTTGCCGAGACCCTTGGCAAGGACTCCTATGGCGGCGACTACATTATCGACGAGGCCGCCGAGTTCTGGCGCACCGACGGCGATAAGTGGGTCAACGCCGATCCTCAGGAGCGCATGGAGAGCTTCCGCGAGCGCGGCTATGTGAAGATGGTCGACAACATGCGCGACCTCTGCCACGCCGTCAATTGCGACTTCGATCGTTGGTACTCCGAGCGTTCGCTGTACGTGAAGGACACCGAGGGCGAGACCGCCGGCACCTCTGCCGTCGACCGCGCTTTTGAGAAGCTCGACAAGATGGGCTACCTCTACACCAAGGACGGTGCCCTGTGGTTCCGCTCCACCGACCTGGGCGATGACAAGGACCGCGTCCTGATCAAGTCCGACGGCGAGTACACCTACTTCGCCTCCGACGTTGCCTATCACTGGGATAAGTTCCAGCGCGTCGACCACGTCATCGACATCTGGGGCGCCGACCACCACGGCTACATCGAGCGCGTCCGCTGCGTCTGCGACGCTCTGGGTTACCCCGGCAAGTTTGAGGTTCTGCTGGGCCAGCTCGTCAACCTGCTGCGCAACGGCAAGCCCGTCCGTATGTCCAAGCGCAAGGGCACCATGGTGACCCTGCAGGAGCTCGTCGACGAGGTTGGCTCCGACGCCGCTCGTTACACGCTCATCTCCAAGAGCTCTAACCAGATGGTCGACTTCGACATCGAGGCCGTTAAGAAGCGCGACAACTCCAATCCGGTGTACTACGTGCAGTATGCTCACGCTCGCGTCTGCTCCATCCTGCGCCGTGCCGCTGACGTAACGCCTGAGCAGGCTGACGAGATGGGCATGAAGGCCGTTGCCGCCAAGGCCATCGGTGAGAACGTCGATTACTCGCTGCTGACCGACCCTACCGAGCTCGCCCTTTCGCGTAAGCTCAACGAGCTCACCGACCTCATCGCCAGCTGCGCTCGCGACCGCGCCCCGTTCCGTCTGACGCACTTTGCCGAGGAGCTCGCCGGCGACTTCCACAGCTTCTACGCTGCCTGCCAGGTGCTGCCGAGCGAGGGCCGTCCCGTCGACCCCGAGCTTTCGCGTGCCCGTCTGGCCGCATGCGACGCCGTCCGCGTGACGCTCGCCTTGGTGCTCACCCTCGTTGGCGTTTCTGCGCCCGAGCAGATGTAATCTGCGAGTCATTTGACCGTACAGACTTGGTTTAACTAAGCCTTGAAAGCCCGATCTCCTACGGAGGTCGGGCTTTTTTGCAAACGCCGACGTATTGACGAATTTGGAACTGCTGGAAATACGAAACTATGCGGGTTTACTACGATGAATTGAGATACTCCAACCACGCCGGCTTTTCGCTAAAAAGTGCAAGGCATCTACCTGCGGTTTTAGTTCAACAAGTTTCGGAGTGGTCGCGGTTGAGCGATTCATCGTAGTAAACCGCCATAGTTTTGGCGGAGGCAGTCAGATTTGTGGGTGTTAAACCAAAGAGTGTCCCTTTTGACTAGTCGTTTAAGAACGTCCCCAATGACTAAGTTGCAGGTGGCGGCGGTTGTGTTACACTTACGCTGCGTAATTGACGCAATCATCTCGATACAGATCAATGATGTCCGTCGTCTTGAACGGAACTAGACTGTTTAGCCGCCCTGAAGGTTTATGCAGGGAGCATGTGATCACAGGGCTTGAAAAGAAAGTTGAGCAAACACTGTGTCTGATCAACAGCAAGAAAACGAAATAACGACGACGCAGGCCGCTCCCGCTGCACCGGTTGCGTCGGACCAGGTCGCGGCGCCCGCGCAAGCCTCGGCTCCTGAGACGCCTAAGGCTGCTTCGACGCCTACGCCTGTAGCGGCTGAGAAGGCCGTGCCTGCAACTGGTGAGGAGGCTGCTCCGACAAAGCCCAAGCGCACGCGCCGCACGGCCAAGCCTGACGCTGACGGCGAGGAGGTCACCAAGCCCAAGCGCCGTACTACGCGCACGACGCGCGCCAAGCGCACCGTTGCAGCTGACTCCTCGGCGCCGATTTCCGATGAGGTCGCGCAGGCACGTGCGTTGGCGCAGATTAGCGAGGCTCAGGTGGTGCGCGCCCGGCGTCGTGCTGCCGAGCGCGAGGCCGCGGCTCTGACCGAGCTTGCAGCTCCGTCTGTGCCCGAGACCCCTGCCGCCGACCAGCCGACCGAGAAGCCGGTACCGCGCACGCGCCGTCGCACGGCTGTTAAGGCCGAGCAGGTTGCTGAACAGGTAACCCCTGAGCTCACTGAGGCTTCGGTCCGTTCCACGGCAGGGGAGGGCGCATCGCCTGCTGAGCCCGCTGCGCCTGTCGAGGCCAGCGAAGTTCCCGTTGTCGATCCGGCTTTGCGCCCGCACCGTCGCGGTCGCAAGCCGAAAGCCTTCGTCGAGGCAGAGAAGGCCGCAGCCGCAGCCGCAGCTGCTCGGGATGCTGCGGCGACCGCCGAGTCTGCAACTGCTGCCGATGCACCCGTTCAGGATGCTACGACTTCCGAGGCCGCTCCCGCCGATGCCGAGCCCGCCGACGTCCGCCCCGGTCGCAGCCGTCGCACTGCTGCTAAGCGCACGTCCAAGGCTAAGGCTGCCAAGAAGGGTACGTCCGAGGATTCCGACGAGACGACCGCCGATGCATCGATTGATGCCGTCGAGCCCCAGGACGTCGAACAGCCTGCGTCCGAGAAGCCCAAGCGCGGTCGTAAGAAGTCCGTTAAGGCCAAGGCTTCCGAGCAGCAGGCTGATGTCGAAGCGGAGGTCGGTTCTGGCGCCGAGGCCAATGAAACCACTGCGGCCAATGCCGACGCCGCCGCAACCGATGGTGCCGCGCCCGCCGAGGGCGAAGACGGCACTCGTCCCAACCGTCGCCAGCACAAGCGCAACGACGAGCGCAATGAGCGCAAGGACGAGCGCAACAACGACCGTCGCAACCGCCAGCGCGATCGCAAACAGCGCAACAAGGAGCGCAACGCCGCCCCCACCGAACCCACGCTTTCGCGTGAGGAGCTCGCTGCCATGAAGGTCGCCGAACTGCGCGAGAAGGCCAAGGAGTTCGAGATCGAGACGACCGGCAAGAAGAAATCCGAGCTCGTCGAGGAGATCTACACCACTGCCGCGAAGGCCGAGGGCTTCCGCGATATCAAGGGTATCCTGCAGATTCGTCCGGACAGCTCCGGTATCATCCATGCCCACGGTTACATGAAGTCCAACGACGACGCCTTCGTCCCTGCCTACCTCATCCGCTCCGCGCGTCTGCGCACGGGCGATGTCATCGAGGGCTCGCTGCGTCCTTCGCGTGGCGGCGACAAGCGCGCCGGCCTCGCCAAAATCACGACCGTTAACGGTCTGGACCCCGAGCAGATTCGCAACCGCCCCAAGTTTGGTGACCTCACCCCGGTCTATCCCAACGAGCCGCTGCGCATGGAGCACGGCAAGGACTCCATTACCGGTCGCGCCATCGACATCGTGTCGCCGATCGGCAAGGGTCAGCGTGGCCTGATCGTGTCCCCGCCCAAGGCCGGCAAGACCACGATCCTCAAGAAGATCTGCCAGTCTATCTCGATTAACAACCCCGAGGTGCACCTCATCTGCCTGCTCGTCGACGAGCGCCCCGAAGAGGTCACCGATATGCAGCGTTCCATCAAGGGCGAGGTTGTGGCGTCGACCTTCGATATGCCCGCCGACAACCACACTCGCGTGGCAGAGCTCGTCATCGAGCGCGCCAAGCGCATCGTGGAGCTGGGCGGCGATGTTGTGGTGGTGCTCGACTCCATCACGCGTCTTGCCCGCGCCTACAACTTGGCGGCGCCCGCCTCGGGCCGCATCCTTTCGGGCGGCGTCGATTCGGCGGCCCTGTATCCGCCCAAGCGCTTCCTGGGCGCAGCCCGTAATATCGAGAACGGTGGCTCGCTCACCATCCTGGCCTCTGCCCTCATCGACACCGGTTCCAAGATGGACGAAGTCATCTTCGAGGAGTTCAAGGGCACCGGCAACATGGAGCTTAAGCTCGACCGCGACTTGGCCGATCGCCGCATCTTCCCAGCTATCGACCCCGTTGCCTCCGGTACGCGTAACGAGGACCTGTTGGTTGACGAGCAGATGCGCCCGTTTGTCTTTGGCCTGCGTCGCATTCTTGCCGGCATGAACAACACCGAGCGCGCAGCCGCATCATTTATCAAGGGTCTTAAGGGCACCAACACCAACCAGGAGTTCCTGGTGCGTTCGGCCAAAAAGCACAGCGACTACGAGCAGACGTTCTAGGTTGTCATCCACATGCAGCGTTAATCATCAATGCGAAAAAGGGTCGGGGCTTTGAGCCTCGGCCCTTTTCTATATCGCCGCTTCGCACTTATTTTTGACCATAAGACTTGCAAGCAGCAGGTTTCCCGTTTCAATCCGACATCGTCGCTTGCAATCGACAGGGCGGTTTCGCATAATAGCTTTTAAGCTTCGCGACGGAAAACGCAGATGAAACGAACCATATACCGTTGCTTTGGGGCATAGCCCCGCTTCATCTTCTCTCGCGCAGCCAACTGAATGATGCGATTTGGGTGCTGGAAGATGGGGAGAGCTCATGGCTTCTTCTGATGCAACACAACGAGCAGTCCTTGCCGGACTTTCGTGCGGGATCGGCCTTGCCGCTCCCGTGGTTATGTATGCCGCGACGCTGCCGTTTTCGTCGGTGAACGAGACGGTCGTGGCGGGTGCGGTTCCCTTCGCCGTGGGCGCAGTGGCGGGCGTGGGTATCTATGCCGCCTCGCTGGGTATCTCCGAGTATCGTGCGCAGCGTGAAGAGCGTCTGTTCCAGCCCGATGCCATGGGCGGTGCCGCCAATCTCAATCAGCATCAAAGCGAGTTCAAGACCGCCTCGATTCCAGCTCAGCAGCAGGATGCGACTCCTTACGCTGCGGCTTCTGCTTCTCAGGCTCAGGCGGAGCAGTCTACCTCGGCATTCCTTTCCGGCCTGACTGGTGCGTTCCAGCGCCGTCATGCCGATGATGGTGTCCCTACCATCGCTCGAGCCGCAGATGCTATGGACGAGGACGAGGCTTGGTCCATGATCGACAGTATGCTCGACGACGATTCGCCGGTGAGCTGCGACCCTGCACACTCGCGCGACGTCTATCAAGTCGCCATCGACGAGCTCACCAACGGCGGGCAGACCGACTCCTTCAATCGCGACGACATCGCCGCCGCGGCACGCGCCGTGTCTGGCTCCCAGGCCGCCCCTGCGGGCAGCACGGCGGCTTTCGTGGCGCTCGTCGCCAACGCGGCAGCCAATAACGCCTACAGCGCTACCTCGGCGGACGCGAACGCTTCTGCCGACAATTCGTACGTTGATGAAGCCATGGCCGCGGACGAGGAGGCCGTTGCCGCCCGCCGTGCCGCCGAAAGCTCGCTTTGGGGCGCTCCTGCCCAGCAGCAGGCGGCTGAGGCTGCGCCGTACAACGCAAACCTCGCCAGCATGCCTATCATCTCCGGTGCCGCGGACATCGATCTCGATGACCTCGATGAGCCTGCAGCCATCACCGCATCGATTGATGCCCAAGATCGCATCGACACCGGCGACCTTCCGGACGCCTCGCTCGAGGTTGATGTTCCCATGGCCGATTACTCGGGCCACGAGGACATGTGGGCCGCCGCCACCGCGATTCTGGATGAGATTGACGAGCCCGCTCCTGTTGCAGCCCCCGCTCCCGTCGCTGCCCCTCAGCCTGCTGCCCCCGCCTATGTCGGCCGTCACAGTGCTGTGTTCCCCGAGGATACTGCCCGTATCTCGCGCGAGAGCATCGAGCGGGCCGAGGCTATTGCCGCCGGCATTATGGAAAACCGTCGTCACGAGCGCGTCAATCAGATCCTCGAGGAAGAGATCGAGCGCCTGCAGTCCTCAACTGCCAAGCGTACGGGCCGTGCCTATCTGAGCGTTATCGAGGGCGGTACCGCCAGCTTCGCGCCGCTCCGCGCGGAGGCATAACTTCTGCATGGCTAAGATCAATCGAAAATGGGCGGTTGTAACCTGCCTGATGGCGCTCTTGATCTGGGGCAATTCGCTGGTTCCCGGCTCGGGGTCGGGCTCGCTGAGCCTAACGGTCATGGAAGCTATCCGCGGTTTCCTGCACAGCGTGGGACTTCCATATGAATGGGTGACCAACTTTGTTGTTCGCAAGTGCGCGCATTTTACCGAGTATATGGTGCTCGGCATCTTGGCAACGCACGCCTTTGATTTTGAGGGCCGGCGCACCTTTGACGTGCTGCTGCCCACGGCGGTGTTCCTGCTGTTGATTCCCTCAATCGACGAGACGATTCAGCTCTTTGTGCCGGGACGCGCCGGCATGATCACCGATGTGATGATCGACTGCTGTGGAGCGGCAACGGGCGTTGTGCTCCGATATCTCTTACGGTCGCTGATGTGCGCCAAAAAGGCCGCCTAGGACGTATTGTTTGGTCCTAGGCGGCCTTTTTTATTTGAGGGCTTATATGAGGCGTGGTGACGTCGTTCCGTAGGTCGGATTTGCCGGGCGCGCCCCGCCCTGTGGGTGCGTCTGCTACTGAAGCGCCTGTGCGCCCAGGGCCAGGCAGCCCATAATGCCCTGTTTGCCCTCGAGGCTGTTGTTGACAATATAGGAATCGATGTCGTTGACCTCGGGCGTGACGATATAGCCGTTGAGCATCTCGGCGCACTTTTTGCGTGCGAGCGGCACGATGGGGGTGTGGTCGGCCACGCCGCCGCCGATGATGATCTTTTGCGGCGCGTAGCACAGCGTGTAGGTCATGAGTGCCTGTGCCAGATAGCCGGCGAGCAGGTCCATGGCCTCCGGGTCATCGGCCATGTCTCCGGCGCTCTTGCCATCCCAGCGCTTTTTAACGCCGGGGCCGGCGATGAGGCCTTCGAGGCAGTTGTCGTGGAAGGGACAGGCGCTATGCTCGCCGATGGTGTCGCGCGGGTCACGCGTGACCAGGATGTGGCCGGCCTCGGGATGCATCATGCCGTGCACGAGCTTACCGCCCGAGAGCACGCCGGCGCCCACGCCGGTGCCGATGGTCAGGTAGACCACATCGGTAAGGCCCTGAGCGCAACCAAACGTGACCTCGCCCAGGCAGGCGACGTTGACGTCGGTATCGTAGCCGCAGGGGATATTGAGCTCGTTTTGGATAGTGCCCAGCAGGTCAAAGTAGCGCCATGCCGTTTTGGGCGTCTCCAGGATCTTGCCGTATTGGGGCGAGGCGGGGTTGACTGCGGTAGGGCCAAAGGCGCCAATGCCCAGCGCGGCGATGCCCTTGTCGGCAAACCATGCGTTGACGGCCTCGACGGTTTCCTGCGGGGTCGTGGTCGCGATCTGCTCGCGCTCCAGGACCGTACCGTCTGCATAGCCCGTGGCGCAGACCATCTTGGTGCCGCCGGCCTCGAGCGCTCCGATAAGCTGCTGTTCTGCCATAGTATTCCTCTCTGGGACGAGTTGCTCCGTGACTAAAGTATAGAGCTCTAAACCATTTAAGAAAGCGCTATAGAAAGAAGCCCCGCAACGCGGCGGCCGGTGCGGGGCTTCTTTGGTTACTTTGGTGCCGGGCCGTCTTTACCCGCGCGGTTTGATTTTATCACGCAGGGACTTGAGGTTCTCGAGTGCAGCGTTGAGAGTTTCGTCACGCTTGGCAAAGTGGAAACGGATCAGGTGGTTGACGGGCTCGCGGAAGAAACTTGAGCCCGGCACGGCACCCACGCCAACCTTGGAGGCGAGATCCTCGCAGAAGTCGAGGTCGCTGTCGTAGCCAAACTCCGAGATATCCATCATCACATAGTAGGCGCCCTGCGGCACGTTGTGCGCGAGGCCGATGCTATCGAGGCCCTGGCAGAACAGGTCGCGCTTGGCGGTATAGAGGTTGAGGACCTCGTCGTAATAGCTGTCGTCGAAGTTGAGTGCGGTGACGACGGCCTCCTGCAGGGGAGCGGCGGCGCCCACGGTAAGGAAGTCGTGGACCTTCTTGATACGCTCGGTAATCTCGGCCGGGGCGATGGTGTAACCCAGACGCCAACCGGTGATGGAGTAGGTCTTGGACAGCGAGCTGCAGCTGATGGTGCGTTCGAACATGCCAGGCAAGGTGGCCATATAGACGTGCTCGTGGGGCGCGTAGACGATGTGCTCGTATACCTCGTCGGTGATGCAGTACGCGTCGTACTTTTTGCACAGGTCGGCGATAAAGGTGAGCTCCTCGCGCGTGAAGACCTTGCCGCAGGGGTTGGAAGGATTGCACAGGACGATGGCTTTGGGGTTGTTGTCGCGGAAGGCAGCCTCGAGAACCTCACGGTCAAAGTCGAATGTGGGCGGGTTGAGCGGCACATAGATTGGCTCGGCACCCGAGAGGATGGTGTCGGCGCCGTAGTTCTCGTAGAACGGCGAGAAGATGACGACCTTGTCGCCGGGGTTTGTGACCGTCATCATGGCGGCCATCATGGCCTCGGTGGAGCCGCAAGTGACCACGATGTTCTCGTTGGGGTTGATCGACATGCCCATAAAGTGCTCCTGCTTGGCGGCAAGCGCCTCGCGCATGGCCTGGGAGCCCCAGGTGATGGAGTACTGGTGGTAGAGCGGCTTGGGGTCGGCGGCGATGGTGCTCAGGCTCTTGAGCAGCTGCGCCGGGGGATCAAAGTCGGGGAAGCCCTGCGAGAGGTTGACGGCGCCGTACTTATTGGAGATGCGCGTCATGCGGCGGATGACCGAATCGGTAAACGTTGCCGTGCGATTGGAGAGTTCTTTCATGCTTGTCCTTTCGAACATCGGGGTGGGGCAAGTTTACTCCTATGAAACCGGTGGGATTTGCTCGAAATGGATCGGAAAAACTCTTTTGGTTGATTTTCAATCTCAACGCAACAGCCTGAACGGACCCCGCGTTTCCGCAGCTAGCGCAACGCGGAAATAGCTCCCGGCACCTGGCCATCACTTCGTTTCCGCAGGTGGAGGGGC
>DBGDDN010000035.1:0-18443 GCA_048343195.1 Collinsella sp. | reverse complement strand
GCCCCTCCACCTGCGGAAACGAAGTGATGGCCAGGTGCCGGGAGCTATTTCCGCGTTGCGCTAGCTGCGGAAACGCGGGGTCCGTTCAGGCTGTTGCGTTGAGATTGAAAATCAACCCTGAAAACTGAATCCCGTTAGAAATGACGAGTTGTTTACGCTTCTTTTGGGGTGGCGGTACTATCATGGTTCGAATTGAATGTGGATGATGATAGGGAGCGCCTATACATGATTGAGCTGCTCAGGCGTTTTGGTGGTAAGTTTCGCCGGTATATGGTGATTGGCCCTGCGTGTAAGCTGATCGAAGTGATCTTTGACCTGCTGACGCCGCTGGTGATTGCCCAGATGATCGATAAGGGTATTGGCGCACACGATGTCAACGCCGTCGTCCACTACGGTATGCTGCTTGGCGCCATGGCTGTGATCGGCATCTCGTTTACGCTCGTCTGCCAAAAGATGGCGGCGCTCACCTCGCAGGGCATGGGCACCGATATCCGCGGTGCGCTCTACCAGCACATCAACAAGTTGAGCTATGCCGAACTCGACCGCTTTGGCACGCCGTCGCTTATCACCCGCATCACCAACGACGTCAACCAGGTGCAGCTCGCTGTGGCGCTGGGCGTACGCATGCTCATCCGCTGGCCCTTCTTGGCGGTGGGCTCTATGTGCGCGGCCCTTGCCATCGACCTTAAGCTCGGCATGATCTTTTTGATTTGCACGCCCGCCATTGGCCTGGTGTTTTGGTTTGTCATGGCGCGCTGCATTCCGTACTACAAGCAGCTGCAGGCAAAGCTCGACCGCATCGCGCTCATTTGCCGCGAGGGGCTTTCGGGCGCCCGCGTGGTTCGCGCCTTTGTACGCGAAGATCACGAGCGCGAGCGCTTTGCCCAAGCCGCCGATGACCAGGCCAATACCGCCATCGCGGTGGGCAAGCTCTCGTCAATCCTTAATCCCGTCACGTTTTTGGTGATGAACCTGGGCGTGTGCGCCATCCTGTGGGTGGGCGGCATCCAGGTCAACGTGGGCGAGCTTACGCAGGGCCAGGTCATGGCGTTTGTGAACTACATGACGCAGACCCTCACCTCCATCGTCTACGTGGCCAACCTGGTCGTTGTCTTTACCAAGGCGAGCGCCAGCGCGTCGCGCATCAATGAGGTGCTCAATTGCGTGCCGAGCATCACCGACGAGGGCAATCAGCCGGTTGCGCTGCCCGAGCTGAGCGACCTGGCGGGTGGCGCTGTTCCGGCCCCTGCGCTGAGCTTGAGCCATGCGAGCTTCTCCTTTGGCACCGGCGCTGCCAACGCCGTCAACGATGTGACCCTGGAGCTTCCGCTGGGCAAGACGCTCGGCATTATCGGCGGTACGGGCAGCGGTAAGTCCACGCTCGTCTCGCTTATCCCGCGTCTGTACGATGCGGGTACCGGCAGTGTGAGCGTGATGGGCTCCGACGTGCGCGCTTGGCCGCTCGACCAACTGCGCCACGTGGTCGCGACCGTTCCGCAGCGCGCGTCGCTGGCGAGCGGCACCATCCGCAGCAACCTGACCTGGCGTGACGAGTCGGCGACCGACGATGAGCTCTGGGCGGCGCTCGATATGGCGCAGGCCAGCGAGTTCGTGCGCAACAAGCCGCAGGGGCTCGACGCCCCGGTCGAGGCGGGCGGCAAGAACTTTAGCGGTGGCCAGCGCCAGCGCCTGACCATTGCGCGTGCCCTGGTGGGCTCGCCGCAGATTCTGATCATGGATGACTCCGCCTCGGCGCTCGACTTTAAGACCGACGCGGCGCTTCGCCACGCCATCCGCGAGCGCAGCGTGCGCGGTGCCGCCGCGGGCGGGCTCCCGCTGACCACGGTGATCGTGAGCCAGCGCGTCTCGACCGTGCGCGATGCCGACATGATCTGCGTGCTCGACCACGGCTCTGTCGCAGGCCTGGGCACGCACGATGAGCTGTACACGACCTGCCAGCTCTATCGCGAGATTTGCCAGTCGCAGCTTCGTCGCGAGGAGCTCGAGGGTCAGCAGGGGAGCGCGACGCCCGCGTCCGTCCCAAGTCCCGCGTCTGCCCCGGCTGCCCCGGCATCCGTCTGCGCAAAGGAGGGCTGCTAAATGAATCCGTATACTTCTTCCGGTTCGGTCGCCACGATGACGGCCAACGTGTCCGGCAACGATAACCTCAACGACTTGGGTGACGGCCCGCGTCAGCCCGGCGACCCCGAGCGCTACCCCGTGGGCGCGGTAACTCGCCGCCTGCTGGGCTACGTCCGTCCGCATCGCATTTCATTTACGGCATCGTTTGTGAGCGCCGCCATCTCGGTGATCTTGCAGCTCTACACACCTATTCTCATCGGCGAGGGCATCGACCTCATCGTTGCCGCCGGGCATGTGGACTTTGACGCGCTGCTGCCGCTTGTTACCAAGCTCGCGATTGTCGTGGTGGGCGCGGCGGCCTTTCAGTGGCTGCAGGGCTACTGCGTCAACCGTCTGTCCTACGAGACGGTGCGCGACATGCGCGTGGAGGCGAGCGACAAGCTCGGCCGCATGCCGCTCAGCTTTATCGACAGCCATGCCCACGGCGACCTCATGAGTCGCGTGGTCAACGACGTCGATCAAGTGGGTGACGGCCTGCTACAGGGCTTTACGCAGCTCTTTACCGGCGTCATCACCATCGTGGGCACGCTCGCGTTTATGCTCTCCATCAACCTGACCATGACGCTCGTGGTGGTGCTCGTCACGCCACTTTCCGTCTTTGCAGCCGGTGCCATCGCCAAGCTCTCCAATAAGAGCTTCACTGCTCAACAGCGCATCCAAGGCCAGCTCGGTGGTCATATCGAGGAGTACGTAGGCGAGCAAAAGCTCGTGGACGCCTTCGCCTACGGCCCGCACGCTCAACAGCGCTTCGATGTCCTCAACGCCGAGCTCTATACGGCGGGCGAGCGCGCGCAGTTTATGGGTTCGCTCTCCAACCCCGGCACGCGCTTTATCAATAACATCATCTACGCCGTGGTCGCCGTGATCGGCTGCGCGGGCGTGATCACGGGCGTGCCCGCGGCGCTTACGGTGGGCGGCGTGCAGATCTTCCTGTCCTATGCCAACCAGTACACCAAGCCGTTCAACGAGGTCACCAACGTCATTACGCAGATCCAGACCGCGTATGCCTCGGCGCGCCGCATGTTTGCGCTGCTCGATGCGCGCGAGCAGGAGCCCGACGCGCCAGATGCCGTGGAACTTGCCGCACCGCAGGGCGAGGTCGCCCTTGAGCATGTGGACTTTAGCTACGTGCCCGACCGCAAGCTGCTTCAGGACATCTGCATCGAGGCTAAGCCCGGCATGCGCTTTGCCCTGGTCGGTCCTACGGGCTGTGGCAAGACAACGCTCATCAATTTGCTGCTGCGTTTTTACGATATCGATGCCGGTCGCATTGCGGTCGATGGCCGTTCCTCGCGTGATTACACGCGCGCAAGCTTGCGCCGCGCCTTTGGCATGGTGTTGCAGGACACTTGGCTGTTCGAGGGCACGGTGGCGGAAAACATCGCCTACGGCTGTCCCGACGCCACGCGCGAGCAGGTTATCGAAGCTGCCAAGCGCGCGCACGCGCACAAGTTTATCGTGCAGCTGCCAGGCGGCTACGATACGGTAATCGGCGAGGACGGCGGCACGTTTAGCCAGGGTCAAAAACAGCTGCTGTGCATCGCGCGCGTCATGCTCACCGACCCGGCGATTCTGCTGCTGGACGAGGCGACCTCGAGCATCGATACCCGCACCGAGCTGCAGGTGCAGGCGGCGTTCGACGAGCTTATGGCCGGCCGCACAAGCTTTGTGGTGGCGCACCGCCTGTCGACGATCCGCAACGCCGACTGCATTCTGGTGATGCGCGACGGCCAGATTATCGAGCGCGGCACGCACGACGAGCTGCTAGCGGCAGGCGGCTTCTACGCCGAACTCTATCGCAGCCAGTTTGCCCAGTGAGCAGGCCCGTGGGGCAAATTAATCAATCGACAGACGGTGGTTTACATCTGTCACGTTAGTACTAAGATATTCATCTAATAAATTGCATTAGTGGCTTTAGTTTTGGGGGATACGAGGCAACGTGACTATGACGTGCTCTTTGGTGGTTAACAGCAAGAGCGGTAATACCAGGATGGTTTCGGGCGCGATCAAGCGCGCTCTGCAGGCTGCGGGTGTTGAGTTTGTCCATGCCGCGGCGTTGAGCGACGATGCGGATGCAGATCAGGTTGCGCTCGAGGCGCAGGGCGCCTGCGCGGCCGACACGGTGCTCGTCGGTTTTTGGTGCGACAAGGGCGCGTGCACGCCTTCGGTCGCGGCGTTGCTCTCCGCCTTGCACGGCAAGCGCGTCTTCCTGTTTGGCACCTGCGGTTTTGGGGCCGACCAGAGCTATTACCAGCAGATTATTGATCGCGTGACTTCCAATTTGGCTGGGGATGCCGAGCTTGCGGGCTGGGCGATGTGCCAGGGCAAGATGGGTCCCGCGGTCAAGCAGCGCTACGAGGCCATGCTCGAGCAAGATCCCGACAACGCGCGCTATAAGATGCTGCTCGACAACTGGATTGCTGCGAAGGACCATCCCACCAAGGAAGATCTGGATAACATGGCCGCAGCCGCCAAGAAGGCCGTACTGGGAGAGTAGCTTCGCCGTCCGCGATCCTTCGTGCAAAACAATACAAATGTGAAAGCCTCGAAATTCTCGAGGCTTTTTTCTTGACACTCATAGGCGCAACCGTGGCAAGCGTTTGGGGTGACATTTTCCATCACCCCGATGACGAGACCGTCCCGGACGACACACTCGCATGCGTTCGCTGGATGTATGCAGAGTGGGACGCACTTTCCGAATGGATGGGGTTTCGGAAAGTGCGTCCAGGAATTTGCCTTTGGAGTGGGATGCAGTTTCCGGTTGAGGGCTCTGGCGGAAAATGCGACCCGGAATTTGCGATCGGAGTGGGATGGAGTTTCCCAACGGAGCCACAAGCGGAAACTGCATCCCGCTCCGGACGTGAATTCTGGGACACGGTTTCCGGATGCAAAAAAGGCCACATGACGTGGCCTTCGACTTATATATGTTCAGCGGATACCCCTACGACAAGCCGCGCTCCAACAACAAGGCGTCTGCCCGGCGACGCGGAACGTAAGGTTCATCGCGAGTTCCGCACGAGCCGGAGAGCACTTAATGTGCTCTCCGTGCGAGCAGGACTGTCTGAGCAGGGAACCTTACGTTCCGCGCCGCCGGGCAGACGAACCAGTTATGAGTGACCCGCTACTTGATCTTGGTCGTACCCGGTGCCAGGTTGGGGTCGGTCTCGTTGGCCTCGGTCTGGAAGTGCTCGGTGTACACGTTCTTGCCGTCGCGGAACATCTCGTAGTACTGCATCTTGGCGTAATCCTCGCGCGCCTTGGTTGCGGCTGCGGCAGCGGCGTCGTCACCGGTGACGTTGGAGGAGAGCGCCCAGCGCAGGCTGGCGTCCTCGTAGCCCACCGAGTTGATAGCGGGCAGCGACTCGCGCAGCGTCATGTGCGCTTTCTGGTAGTCGGTCAGCGGTGCGCCGATTAGCTGCATCAGCTGGGTGGACAGGTAGTTGGTGGACAGGTCGTCGACCTCGCTCGTCTGGTCGCAGCCGGCAACGTCGTAGTTAGCCCAGATGATGTAGTCGGTCTGCCACAGGCGCTCCTGGTGCGTGGCGTCGTCCTCGTCGGTAAACCACTTGTCGTTGAACTTGGACGGGAAGAACGGCTGGTGGTCGCCCCAGAACACCACGACCACCTTGCGGTCGAGCTTGCTCAGGGCGTTGAGGAAGTAGCGCAGCGCCTGGTCGGACTGCTCAATGCACGAGACATACTCGTCGACATCGGACAGCGTGCCGTCCTCGACAGTCTTGGTGTCCAGGTCGGTCGTGTCGATGTTCAGGTGCATCTGCTTGTCGACCGGCAGCAGGCCCGTATCGTAGCCCGAGTGGTTCTGCATGGTCACGTCGAAGATAAACTGCGGATCGGCGTTCTGGTCGAGCAGCTCAAGAATCTTGTCGTAGGTAGCCTGGTCGGTCACCATACCGCGCAGGGTGTCGGCTCCCTGGAAGTCGTTGATGGACAGGAACTGGTCAAAGCCAAAGTCCTTGTAGACGTTCTCGCGGTTCCAGTTGGTGGCGTGGTTGGGGTGCATGGCCGTGGTGGAATATCCGAGCGACTTGAACTGCTCTGCCAGGTTCCCGGTCGTTTCCATGTTGTAGATGGTGTAGGGGTACACGCCCGAGCCCAGGTTGGCCATGGAGTTGCCGGTCATAAACTCAAACTCGGTATTGGCGGTGCCGCCGCCGTAGGCGCTCACGTAGAGTTTGCCGCGGCTGAGGCAGTTGGACAGGCTCTTAAAGTACTGCGGGCCTTCGTAGCCGGCGCGCATGTTCTGATAGATCGACAGATCCGAGAACGTCTCGTTCATGATGGCGATGACCGTGGGCTTCTCGCTGTCGAACTGCTCCTTTGCGGCGGCGCGCTCGTCGCTCTTGACGGCGTCGGACTTGTCGTAGGCCTTGGCGTACTTTTTGAGCGTGGCTTTGGCATCGTCGACGGAGTAGTCGGCGGGTTTGGGCGGCTTGATGGACTGCGCTGCGCTAATGAAAGCGGGCAGGTAGCCCTCGCGCCAGTAGCTCTCGAGCGGGCGCCAGGTGTAGACGGTGATGCCGAGGGTGTTGTAGTAGTCGATGAGGGTGACGTGCGCGGTCACGCCGCCCAGGCACAGTACGGCGACGAGCAGGTTGGTGAGCAGGATGCGTTTGGCGTTGGCGGCGCCCTTCTGGCGATGCGGCGCGACCAGACCGGCGTACTCGCACAGCAGCATGGCGATGGCGGTAAAGCCCATGGACAGCACGCAGAACAGCGAGATCGAGAAGGTGTAGCCGTTGCCGGCGACCGCGGCGGCGGTGGAGATTGCCGAAAGGTCGCCCGGCTGGATGGGCATGGATTTAAACGTGATAACGAAGAACTCGGCAATGCCCAGGACAAAGAGGGCAAAGGCCAGGACGGCCGGAGCTGCGCCGTGGCGCTGGAACAGGAAGAATAGGCCGGCCATGAGCGTGGTGATGATGGCCCACTCGAGCAGGATGCACAGGGGGTAGACCCAGGTAAAATCGTGGTTGGACGAGACCTCCATGCCCAGCAGCGCAAAGACGCCGGCAAGCAGCAGGCACAGCGTGGCGGCGACAAGCGGTTTGCCCACAAAGGCGCCGCGCAGGCGGGCGAGCTTGCCCGTGGGGGCGGGGGCGTCGGGCGCGGCGAACGCAAAGACGCGCGGGGCGATGCGGTCGCGGGCGATGCTTGCCCAAGCGCAGCCGGTGAGAATGGCGTTGGTCAGGATGAGCATCACAAAGGCGAGCGGCTCGTTCTGTGCCACGAGGCCAATAGCGCCCCAGACGGTCAAAAAGAGCTGGAACAGGCCAAAGGCGACGCTCCATCCAAGAGCGCTTTTGGCAACGGTGCCCGACTGAGCGCGAATGGCCTTGGCCTCGCGCAAAACAAGGTAGACGGTCGCCGCAAGACCGATGAGCGAGATGGCGGCTGCGAACATGCTGAGACTCCTCACAAACTTAAAACCTACGAAAGCGGGGGTTTACCCGATTGTTACCAAGATATGCGCAGCATTTGAGGGCTGCGCACAACAACCAGCCATAATAACGCGCGGGTGTGGCGGTGTTGCGCAATGGAGTGTCGACCTGCGCGATAATGGACGGGAATTGCACGGAAACATAAAGGCTTCTTAAAGAAGTGGTGAGGATGGGGCGATGAACGAGCAGGTTTGCAAGACGGGCGTTGAGTGCTGCGGTGGACTCGCGGGCGTGGACGCCGGCGGCTATCCGGTCGAAGCTACGGGCAACGCGGTGCTCGACATCTTGGAGCACCGTTCTTCCACGCGTGCCTTCGCGCGCGATGACGACGATCGTCCCATGGCGGTGACCGACGAGCAGCGCGCGGCAATCCTGCATGCGGCGAGTCGCGCGCCGTCGGCAGGCGCCATGATGATGTACTCCATCGTGAGCATCTGCGAGCAGGCGACGCTCGACCGCCTGGCCGATCTGTGCGACCACCAGCCCATGATCGCCAAGGCCCCGTGGGCACTAATATTTGTAGTCGACTACGCCAAGTGGATCGACCTGTTTGAGCATGTTGGCTGCTTTGAGCCCGAGTTTGTCGAACGCACGGGCAAGCAGCCCCGCCGCGCGCCGGGTCTGGGCGACTTCGCGATCGCGGCGCAGGATGCCGTGATCGCCGCGCAAAACGCCGTGGTTGCCGCCGAGGCCCTGGGGCTGGGGAGCTGCTACATCGGCGACATTGTGGAGAACGCCGAGGAAGTTGCCGCATTGCTCGATCTGCCGCCCTACACCATGCCGCTGTCGATGCTCATCATCGGCACGCCTCGCAAGGAACGTCCGGCAATCGCGCACCCCGTGGTGAATCTGGTGCACGAGGAGCGTTACTGTCGTGCCGACGCTGCGACCATGGATGCGCAGGTGGCCGAGATGGACGCGATGTTCCGTCCCCATGCCCGCGAGGTGGGGGAGCGCGTGGTGGACATCTACACCCGCAAACACACCAGTCCCTTTATGGCCGAGATGAGCCGCTCCATGGAGTGGTGGTTCAAAAACTGGCTCGGAAAATGACGAATGTGACAAGGGGACAGCCCCTTTGTCACATTTCATATCGCCGCGGTGGCCTAAAGACTGTATAAATCTTTATCTAGCTTGGAAAACAGTGCATTAAAGCATAGGCCGATTACCTATAATCCCTTCGAACATTAAAGTTGGGAGGAAACCGGCTTATGGAACAAAAGGCCAAGGAGGCAGCCTCGCACGCTGCGATTCCTGTGAGCATCTCGGCGATGCTCGTCACGCTGGGCGTGGTGTATGGCGATATCGGCACCAGCCCTATGTATGTAACCAAGGCGCTCGTTGCCGGCAACGGCGGCATCGGAAGCGTCACGGAGGAGTTCGTACTCGGCGCGCTCTCCCTTGTCGTGTGGACGGTCACGCTGCTGACCACCATCAAGTATGTGCTCATCTCGCTGCGCGCCGATAACCATGGTGAGGGCGGCATCTTTGCCCTGTACAGCCTGGTCAAGCGCTGCGGCAAGTGGCTTATCATCCCCGCCATGCTGGGTGGCGCCGCGCTGCTCGCCGACGGCATCCTGACGCCGGCCGTTACCGTCACCACGGCCATCGAGGGCCTGCGCACCATCCCGGCGGTCCATGCCGTGCTGGGCGATGACCAGGGCCGCGTCGTGGCCATCACGCTCGCCATCATCATCGTGCTCTTCTTGGTACAGCGCATCGGTACGGCCAAGATCGGTCACGCCTTTGGCCCCATCATGACGCTGTGGTTCCTGTTCCTGGGCGGCACGGGTCTGTTCTTTGTCTTTCAGTACCCCGCCGTGCTGCTGTGCCTCAACCCGGTGCGCGGCATCGCCTTTTTGCTGAGCCCCAACAACCACGCGGGTATCATGATTCTGGGCAGCTGCTTCCTCGCCACCACCGGTGCCGAGGCGCTCTACTCCGACATGGGCCACGTCGGCCGCGGCAACATCTACGCCACCTGGCCGTTCGTTAAGTGCTGCCTGCTGCTGTCCTACATGGGCCAGGGCGCTTGGCTTATCAACAACGCTGCCAGCCCCGAGCTCATGGGCATTGCCGACCTCAACCCCTTCTACCAGATGCTCGCCCCGGGCCTGCGTCCCTTTGCCGTCGGCCTTTCCACCGTCGCGGCCATCATTGCCTCGCAGGCGCTCATCACCGGCGCATTCTCGCTGGTGTCCGAGGCCAGCCGTCTGGACCTCATGCCGCACATGCAGGTCTTCTACCCTGCCGAGACCAAAGGCCAGCTCTACATCCCCATGGTCAACAACGTCATGCTTGTCGGCTGCGTCATCGTGGTGCTGCTGTTCCAGAACTCGGCGCATATGGAAGCCGCCTACGGCCTTGCCATTACGCTGACTATGATGTGCACCACGCTGCTGCTCTTCTTCTACCTGCACGAGGAGCGCAAGCTCAAGGTTGCTCCGTGGATCTTCGCGGCCTTCTTCCTTTTGCTCGAAGGATTCTTCTTCGTGAGCTCGCTCACCAAGTTCTTCCACGGCGGCTATTTCACCATCCTCATGGCTGCACTCATCATGGGTGTTATGGTGTGCTGGTACAACGGCACGGCGGTCGAGCAGCGCCAGTTTACGCTGCTGCCGCTGCGCAGCTACCTGCCGCAGCTCAAGCGCCTGCGCGACGACGACCGTTACGAGCGCATGAGCGACAACGTCGTGTACCTGACCAAGGACACCCATACCGATTACATCGACCGCGACATCGTCTACTCGATTCTGGACAAGCATCCCAAGCGTGCCCGCGCCTGGTGGTTTGTGAACGTCGAGACCATGGACGAGCCGTATACGTTTGCCTATTCGGTCGAGACGTTCGATACCGACTACGTGTTCCGTGTGCACCTGTACCTGGGCTACAAGATCAACCAGCGCGTCAATGCCTACCTGCGTCAGGTTGTTCAGGACCTGGCTGCCACCGGCGAGCTGCCGCCGCAGACGCATGACTACTCGGTCTACAAGGATCCGGGTAACATCGGCACGTTCAAGTTCATCCTGATCCGTAAGCTTCTGGCGCCCGAGAGCGACGTGGAGCCCAGCGAGCGCACGGCCATCACGCTCAAGTACATCATCCGCCGCGCCGCCGGCACGCCCGCGCGTTGGTACGGCCTGGAGAACTCCAACGTGAGCTTTGAGTACGTGCCGCTGTTCACCAAGTTCAAGGCCGTGAACAAGATGCAGCGCCTGGCCCCCAACGAGCGGCCGTAGTCGACGCTCGAGGTTTGTCTGCCAACGAGCGGGCTTGTAATGACGGGGATTGAGTCCTGGGAGGAAACCATGGATGCAAAGGTGCTTGACGGTCGCGATCTTGCGACCGAGCTGGTGCGTGAGGCGCGCGTCGACGCCGCCGAAGATCGGTTCTTTACGAATCGTGCCAACATGGACATGGCCGACCGCGTGATTTCGATCGTGGCGACGGTGCTTGTCGCGGCGTGCGTTTGCGCGCTGCTTGCGCACGTGCTGTTTGTCTAACGACCGCAGGTTGCAAAGGCTATACACTTGGAACCACCACAAGGGAAACCACCACAAAGGCGCCTGTCCCTTTGTGGTGGTTTTTGTTTTTGAGAGAGGGGCGGGGCGCTGATGGACGTCCGTACGGACAGCGATATTGCCGATAGCTTTTGGTGGCGGCGCACAACGCTGGCGCGCCGCACTCCTCTGTATGACGCCTGCGTATCGGTGGGGCTGCTGGTCGCGGCGACGATTGTGGGCGCGCTGCTCGACCATCCGGGTCTCGCGCCGAGCATCATGATCGTCTATGTGTTCGCCGTTCAGCTGTGCGCATTCTTTACCTGGAGTCGCCTGTATTGCTTGCTGAGCTCGGCTGCCGCCGTGGCGCTCTACAACTTCTTGTTTGTCGACCCGCGCTACTCGCTGTCGCTTATCGACCGCGTCTATCCCGGCATGTTCTTCATCATGTTTGTGGTCTCGCTCGTGTCGAGCTCGATTGCCTTGGCCCTGCGCCGTGCCCTGGCGCAGGCCGCTGCCAGCGACCGCCGCACGCATATGGTGCTCGAGACCAACCGCATGCTGCAACGGTGCGCCGACCAGCAGCAGATTGTCCATGCCATGGCCACGCAGCTGGCGCGACTCTCGGGCTGTCCGGTCGTGTGGTACAGCGCCGACGCCGAGGGCGATGACCTGCTGCCGCGTGCGACGTACACGGCCGTGGGCGATGCCGCGCCGGTGCACGAGTTGGCGCCGCAGATGCCGCCGCGGCTCTCGGCGTCCGCCTATGTGGGGACGCCGCTCGATGCCACCTATGGCGGCTCGGCGTTTTATGGCATCTACCTGACGGTTTGCACAGGCGACGGCTTCGCGCGCTCGGGCGACCCCGCCTCGGTGGTGGGCGTGCTGGCTATCGTTGCCGAGCCCGACGTGCTGACGCACGAGGAGCGAACACTTGCCGATGCCATCGTGAGCGAAGGCGAGCTGGCACTCGATCGCGCTCGCGCCATGGAGGCCCGCGAGGAGGCGGCGGTGCTTGCCAAAAACGAGCAGCTGCGCGCCAACCTGCTGCGCTCCATCTCGCACGATCTGCGTACGCCGCTCACCAGTATTTCGGGCAATGCTGACGTGCTGCTCGACCAGGGCTCGACCGGCACTGCAGTGCTCGATGCCCAGACGCGCCGCGGCCTGCTTCTATCCATTCGCTCGGATGCGCTGTGGCTCAACGCCACCGTCGAGAATCTGCTTGCCATCACCAAGCTCGAGGGTGGCGGTATGCGCCTGTCGACCACGCTCGAGCTCATGGACGATATCGTCGAGGAGGCGCTGCGCCACGTAAATCCGGCCGTGCGCGAGCACGACCTTAAGGTGGTGGCGTGCGATGAGCCGGCGCTCGTCAATGTCGATGCGCGCCTGATGGTGCAGCTGGTGGTCAATCTGGTGAACAACGCCATCACCTATACGCCCGCGGGCTCGCATATCATGATTTCGATTAGCGTCGACGATGGACGCGTGGCGTGCTCGGTGGCCGATGATGGTCCGGGCATCGCACCCGAGGATCGCGAACGGATCTTCGAGTCGTTCTATACCGCCAACCATGGTCTGGCCGACAGCCACCGCAGCGTTGGCCTGGGTCTTTCGCTCTGCCGTTCCATTGCGTTGGCGCATGGCGGTAGCATAGAGGTTGCCGCGGCGGACCCGCACGGTTCGGTCTTTACGATTGAACTTCCCGCCGCCGACGTTTCGTTTGATAAGGAGTAGCGCTGTGCCGAGCTCTGCCGTAAAACCGCTCATCTTGGTCGTTGAGGACGACCCCGCCGTTCGCAATCTTATTGTTGCCGCGCTCGAGGCGCACGACTTGCGCCATATGGCTGTGGAGACCGCCCATGCCGCCATCGCCGCCGCCTCGTCGCAGGCGCCGAGCATTGTGCTGCTCGATTTGGGCCTGCCCGATATGGACGGCGTCAAGGTGGTGGAGTCGGTGCGCGCATGGTCGGGCATGCCGATCATCGTGGTCTCGGCGCGCAGCGAGGATGCGGACAAAATTCGTGCACTCGATGCCGGCGCCGACGACTACCTGACCAAGCCGTTTTCGGTCGAGGAGCTGCTCGCGCGCATTCGCACGACGCTTAGGCGTCTTTCGTATGCGCAAACGGGCGGCGTTGCCGCTGAGGGCTCGTTCGATACCGGTGAGCTGCATATCGATTTTGATGCCGGCATCGCCACGATGGATGGCGAGGAGCTGCATCTGACGCCGATCGAGTACAAGCTCCTCTGCCTGCTGGCGCATAACGCCGACAAGGTGCTGACGCACCAGTTTATCCTGCACGAGATTTGGGGCACGGCAACCAAGAGCGACCTGGCGAGCCTGCGCGTCTTTATGGGCACGCTGCGCAAGAAGATTGAGTCCGACCCCGCGCATCCGCGCTACATCCAAACCCACGTAGGCATCGGCTACCGTCTAGTCACCCAAGGCTAGCCCGTCACCCGAATCCCACTTATGAGTTGCGGTGAAATACGGTCTAAATTTGCCTAATTCCAGACAAAACAGTCCGTATTCCACCGCAACTTTGTTATTTGCCCTTGGGCTTGCTGGCGTAGAACTTCTTCTTTTTGGGCTTGCCGGCAGGGGAGGGTTTGCTGGCAAAGTTGGACTTGCCGTTGCCGGCCTGCGCGTGCGTGGGTACTGCCGCACGGGGCTTGCGGGCCTCGGGGTTACGCAGTTCCTCGACGCGCTCGGCAATTTCCTCGGCGCTAAAGCCGACCTCGGCCATGGCGTACTCGATGGGCAGGCGGCGCACGATATAGCAATGATGCACCTTCTGGTTGCGTGCGAAATCCTCGGGGATGGTCTGCGCCGTAATGTCCTCCAGCACGACGCCCGCGCGTGCGAGCTTGCGCGTTTCGGGGCGGAAACCGCGCAGGTTGCAGCTAAAGATGGCGTGCCCGCCCTGTGCGAGCAGGCGAGATACGCCGGCCAAAAGCTCAACATGGTCGCGCTGGACATCCCAGGTGCGGCGGCCCATCTTGGACGAGTTCGAAAACGTGGGCGGGTCGACAAAAATCAGGTCCCAGCGGTTGCGCGTCTGGCGCTGGTCGCGAATCCAGGCAAGCACGTCGTCGCGCACAAAATGATGCTGCGGACCAACAAAGCCGTTCTGGCGCATATTGCGCTCGGCCCAGTCCAGGTAGGTGTTCGAGAGGTCGACTGTCACGGTTTCCTCGACGCCGCCGTCGGCCGCATAGCAGGTGGCGGTGCCGGTGTAGGCGAACAGGTTGAGGAAGCGGCGCGCCTGTTTGGCGTGCTCGCGCACCAGGTTGCGGGTGACGCGGTGATCCAAGAAGATGCCCACATCCAGGTAGTCGTCAAAGTTGACGGCAAAGGTGAGCCCGCCTTCTTCGATGAGCGGCAGACGACGGCGCGCGATGTTGGCGCGCTCGCCCGATCCGCCCTTGCCGGCGCCCTGCTTGCCGTACTGCGAGCCGCCGCGCGAGCGCATGCGGGCCTTGGCGTGCACATGCTCGGCCGGAACATCCAGGATGCGCGGCGCGATGGCCAAGATGTCGAGCATGCGGGCCTGGGCTAGCGCGGGATCGATGGTCTTAGGCGCGGCGTACTCGGCGATGACGAGCCAGCGGCCCGGCGTCTGCGGGCAGCCCTCGTACAGGTCAATGGCGGCGGAGTAGTCGGGCAGGTCGGCATCGTAGACGCGGTAGCAGCTCACGCCCTCGCGCTTTGCCCACTTGCGACGCAGACGGGCATTCTTGCGCAGGCGGTTGGCGAACTGCTCGGACTCCGGGATGAGCACGGGCAGCGGCTTGCCGTCGCCCAGGTCGAGCGTGGCGGCAGGTTCGGGCATGGAGGAAGCGGCGGCTTCGCCGTTGGCTTCGTTGGCATCCGCAACCTCGGCCTCGGCATCCGCACTGGTCGCAGCCTCAAACGCTGCGGCGGCGTGGTCGAGCGAGGGCCAAACCTCAAGAGCCGCCTCCTCGTTATTGGGCATAACGGCGATGGAGCGCGCGGGCTCGGCATGGAGCGCGCGGGCCATAAGGCCATCGCGGGTGAGTGCGGCGACCGGCGCCGCGGAAAGCTCGGGCGCGCGGCGCAGCTCGCCGACCAGCGTCATGGCGTCGTGCATGAGCGAAAGCGGGGTCTCGGTGGTGTCTGCGACCACGGCGGCACCGGCGACGGCGCCCGCATGGTCCAGCACGGTGGCGGGCTTGGCGGCACAAAAGTCGACAAAACGCTTGTAGCCGGCGCACTTGACCATGCGCTCGGCAGTCTTGCGAGCGGCGGGGTCGATGTCTACGGCCACGATGCGCGCCTGTCGCTCGCGCGCTGTCGCCTCGCGCTCGCGTGCCTCGGCAAGCAGCTGCTCCCACAGGGCGGCGTCGTGCAGCTGCCAGCCCTCAAAGCCCCAGCGCTCGCGTGCAGCGCCCGGGGCGCGGTCGGTCAGAATGTTCACGGCCTCCAGCAGCAGACCGCCGCCGGCGCACGAGGCATCGATCAGCGTGGGAAGGGCTTCGTTCTCGTAATCGTCGGCCGTCAGCTCGCGCTGGCACAGTGCGGTCCAGCCGACCTGTGCCAGCACCAGGGCGGCGTAGTCGGGGCGCAGCACGTGCGCGCCCTCGCCGGCGCGGGTCGCTGCGGGCGGCAGGCGTTTGAACAGCGGGTCGCCCGAAAGGTCCAGGCTGATGCTCGCGCGGCGCTGACGCAGCGAAAGCAGCAGGTGAACATCGGGGTCGGCGGCATCGACGTCGGCACGACGTCCCGTGGCCTCGGCCAGACGGTCGCACAGCGCGTCCTTGGCGCGCAGGGCCGAGAAGCGCGTGTTGCGCAGCTGCTCGGTCACGCCGCGGGCGGTGATGGCGATGGTGGCGCCGGGGCGGATGATGGTCTCCCAAGCGATGTCGTAAACGCTGTCGTACAGCTCGTCGGCATCCTGCGCCTCAAAGCGCCCGAGTACCACGAACACACGGCTCGCCAGGCGCGACCACAGACAGGCGCGGTAGCCTTCTTCGAGCTCGCCCTCAAATGTAGCGCGGCCCTTCAGCCGGCGAACATGCGAAAGCCCGAGGCGTTTAAGCTCATCGGCGAGTGCGGACTCAAAGCCCTCGGGGCAGCTTGCGTAAAATTCCATGGGTGACCTCTCTGGTTGCGTCGCTCCATTATATGATGGATATTTCGTTTACTCTCGCCCCCGAAAGGAACCCATATGATTGATGCGTGCCCCGATTCCGCCGTGCTCTTTTTTGACGTGGATGGCACGCTGACGTCGTTCGATCCCGACAACATGACCGACAAGGACTTTTCGGCGGTTTGCCCCTCGCAGGCGGTCGTCGAGGCGTTTCATCGCCTGCGCAATGCGGGTCACCAGGCATTTATCTGCACGGGTCGTCCCTTGTGGCTGATTGCCGATGGTCTGCGTGCTTTGGAGCCTGCGGGTGTCGTTGCCATGGCGGGGGCGACGCTCGAGGTCGAGGGCCGCGTGGTGCATGAGGACTGCTTTGACGAGGACGTTGTCGAGGAGCTTGCACGCCGTATGGCCGCGGCAGGGATTGAGGCCTTTTTCGAGACCAACGTGGCTACTTTTGCCCTGGAACCTGCGGGTGTTGAGCAGTCGTCTCTGATCGGCACTTCTGTGGTGCACAGCGCCGAGGAGATGCGCGTCGACGGCAGTCTGCGCGTGGGCAAGGTATGCCTCAATGTGCCCAGTTTGGCTCGCGTAGCCAATGATGACGGCTTTATCGATTGCGAGTTTGAGCTGTGCAACACCGGTGGCCAGAATCGCGAGCTGAGCCCCAAGGGCATTGACAAGGGCGTGGGCGTGGCGCGAGCGCTGGCGTATCTGGGCCGCGAGGGAAATGCGCGCACCTTTGGCTTTGGCGATTCGGGCAACGACCTGGGCATGCTCGCCGCCGTCGAGACAGCCGTGGCCATGGGCAACGCCATGCCCGAGGTCAAGGCGGTCGCCGACTACGTGACCGACGATGTCGCACACGACGGTACCGTCACAGCGATGCAGCATTTCGGCCTCATCTAATGAATCCCGCGTTCTGACGTTTGCTCAAACTGCGACTCTTTGCTTTTGCATGCTCAATCGATTTATCAATCCAAACACTGAGGTGTTTATACCGTTCGCCGAGAAGATAAAAAACCGCAGCTCACGCCTTGATAAACGTAGGTAAAGTGTTTAGCAGTTTAACGCCCATGTGCAAGCGAAAGGAATCAGGCAGATGGCAATCAAGGTGTTCGCTGACGGTGCAAACCTCGAGGGCATGCTTGACATGTACGAGAACGGCAACGTTCAGGGTTTCACGACCAACCCGTCCCTTATGAAGAAGGGCGGCGTGACGGATTACCGCGCGTTTGCCAAGGAGGTCCTGGCCCACATCACCGATGTGTCCGTCTCGTTTGAGGTCTTTGCCGACGACGTCGAGACCATGGAGGTCGAGGCGCGCGAGATCGCTACCTGGGCCGAGAACGTCTACGTCAAGATTCCGTGCGTGACCACCAAGGGCGAGTCCACCGCCGAGCTGGTGCGCAAGCTTTCGGCCGACGGCATCAAGGTCAACGTCACCACCATCTTTACGCCTACGCAGGTTGATGAGATGGTCGAGGCCGTCGACGCCGAGACGCCGTCCATCATCTCGCTCTTTGCCGGCCGCATCGCCGATACCGGCGTCGACCCCATTCCGTTTATGACGGAGTCGGTCAAGAAGGCCGCCGCAAAGCCCAACTGCGAGGTCCTGTGGGCGTCCACGCGCGAGCTCATCAACATTTACCAGGCCGAGGCCTGCGGTTGCCAGATCATTACGGTGCCCAACAGCATCCTGGCCAAGCGCAAGAACATTGGTCGCGACCCGTACGAGGTCTCGCTCGATACCGTGCGCGGTTTTGCCAAGGATATCGCGGCGCTCGGTTTCCATATCCTGCCGTAGCGCGAACACCGACTGTACCGTGGGCTGTTCGCCCCGGCCTTTCCTTTCCCTATCGCTCACGCGCTCCGCTAGGGTCGCGCTAGGCAAAGGAAAGGCCGGGGCTGCCGGCACGAGCTTGCCAGCAAGTTGGCGATTGGCTTCCATATCCTGCCGTGGGCAAAGGTACCCCCGCCTGCGCCGTGCAAAATTGAGAGTATTCAGCAAGGTAAAGGTCTTTATCAGTTGACCGAAGCATGGAACGGCCCCCGTTTTGGCTCTGACGACGCTAAAACGGGGGCTGTATTTTGCTTTTTCGTCTCTGAGGGGGGTAGCGCGCAGAGATGTGGTGTAAGAGGCGGGGCATGCCCCGCCTCTTCTCTTTCTTGAAAGGGAGGGGACACCGCCTAGAATTCGTCGTTGGAGTAATGAAGGTGACGAATGG
>DBGDDN010000034.1:0-9405 GCA_048343195.1 Collinsella sp. | reverse complement strand
GCCCCTCCACCTGCGGAAACGAAGTGATGGCCAGGTGCCGGGAGCTATTTCCGCGTTGCGCTAGCTGCGGAAACGCGGGGTCCGTTCAGGCTGTTGCGTTGAGATTGAAAATCAACCCTTGCCGATAGTCCCTCTTTTTTCAAAATGTCGCGCACCTCGTTCTTAGTAATCGGCTTTTCAAACAACGAAAGCAAAGCGAACGAAAAATCATTAACCGCACACATTCTATGGGTGGCACAACTCAGCAGTACTCTTAACCCCTCTTTTGAGCGTCCGACTTCTTTCACAAACGAACTTTTAACCAATTGAAAACCATTATCGTGCATTACATAATCGGCATCGATATTTGTATTCAGCAATCCATAATGCAACAGTTCTTCTATCGCCCTTGTCAGCTCGAGATCGCCCTGATCAAGGATAAGAGAAATGCTACAATCGGCCTCCAATAAACGGGCCAACTTAAGGTATACCAACTGGGAAACAGCATAGACATGATGGTATTCAGAATTATAGAAGTAGGCAAATGGCTCAACGAGCACGACAGAGGTCTTGGAATCCAGCCAGATTCGATCAGCTGGATTTAGACTAGTCAGCCGTCGCTTTACTTTGGTCAAATGTCCCTTATACCTGACAGCGTGAATAGAATCTAGGATCCAGGTCACCTCTGAAATATGAAGCCGCTGGGGCAAGTCAATTGTGTCGCTACCGTTTATGACTTCTTGCATATAAAAATCAATATGATGCTCATCAGATAAGGATTTTGCTTCATTTAAAGTTAAACCAGTGCCTGAAACATAATCCACTTCGAGGCGCAAATCCTCATATTGGGACTTCGGCATTACAGAGACACCATACTTATCGGGATGATTCCAAACATCCGACCCCATAACGAGACCAAAATTCGTAAATCCTCTCGTGGAATATGGAACACCACATACCTGTTTTGAATAATTCAAAACATTCTCTGTATAAGCTAAGGTGTTCAGAGCCTCTTCTTTAGTTTCGGTCGGAAAGCCAATCATAAAGAATAGATGAACAGGAATACCCGCATTGAGACAATCATGGATATTGCGATCAATCCAATCAACTCTCGTGTTCTTCTTCATTAGATCAAGAACTCTTTGGTTGTATGACTCGAGGCCAAACTGAATCTGCCTACATCCACTTTGGTATATCTTGTTGAAAACGTCTGTACTTAGGGTTGGAGAGAACCTCGTTTCTCCATGCCAGAAAAACGTTTTTCCCGATGCGTTTATTTCATCCGCGAGTTGCTCCATTCTTTTGCCTTCGAATGTTTCATCCACAAAAGAGAAAACTCTCGTGCCGTATTTTTCATTTAACCGACACATTATTTCAAATACTCTCGATATAGGCATCTTTCGGTAACAACCACCGGTAGCACCGGGAATGGTGCAGAAGGCGCAATGATTAAAACACTGCCTAGAGGAATAAACCGGCAATATTAACTCAGACATGAAGTATTTAGAAAGGGCGAAGCCATCGAAATCGGGAACTGTATCGTTGATAAATGTTTGCTCAATCCGATGGTTTTTATATATCTTTCCACCTTTAGCATGGCAAAGGTTTGGAACACAGTCGAGATTGTCATCACCAGAGTCAAGAGCCTCAAGAAGACGTGCAAGCGGCTCTTCGCCGTCATACATCATTATCGAATCAATGTATTCAAAAAAGGGATGCCATTCTTTCATGCAGTCATCTGCTAAACGAGTAATGTAATTGCCGCCCAATGAGACGTGTTTAACAGATGGACATTCTTCTTTAATCAGTTTCGCTAACGTAACTGCAGAAATCAATTGGAAACAGCCGCTCACCGAAATCCCAATAAACTCGATTTTTTCCCTCTGAATACGCTTAAGAAAGGCAATTTCATAGAAGGAAATAAACGGATTATGCAAGGTATCCGCAAGCGATTTCATTATTTCTGGTGTCGAATAATAATCATAGGGCAGATCTATGGAGTTGAACGTGTATTTAACTCCATATGAGACGTGATTTATGATATAGAGTGCATTTCTAAAAATGTTTTCAGCATATTGTCTTTCTTTTAGATTAAAGTATCTCTTCGATCTGAAAATATCTTTTGCCTCGTCAACATTAAGTGCTGACTTTTGTATCAACTCGATTGTTAATTGAACATTCGAACTAAACGAATCCTTTGATTCCCGATACCTTTTACAGCACTCTTCGACATGTCTATAAGATAGGAGGTCATCGTAAAATTCCACGTTTAAGTCAACGATGTCAACTTTATATTGTTCAACCTCTTGAAGATATGACTTCAAAACAGGCAAGGCAAGATACGGCCCCACTGGACCCCACCTGGGGGAAATACTAAAAGCGTTTTAGGCATATCAACGTCACATCTTTCGCAAATAATTCAATTGAAACACAACTACCATCATAATTGAAAATACACCAAGTCCTGTAACGAGAATTGAGAACATCGCGATGCTCGTGAACAGCGAAACAAGGAGTGTTGAAATAACAACAGCAACCGATTGCAAAGACTCCCTAATTGAAAACAGGCTTATCGATTCAGATTCGTCTCTCGCCAAATCCTGCAGCGATGTTATGAGAAGCACATCTTGAATGGCGTTTCCGGCACCGACGATAAAAAGGAAAATAAACGATATCCCAGACGCATAGCGATAGCCAAACGCCAGATACGCACCGAGCGCAAGATACGTCACAAAACAATATGATTTAACGCAATCGGAACCACTAATTAAACGACCATATATTGTATTTCCGAACAACAGTCCGATTGTAAGACTACTCTGAAGGAATCCGTATTGTATCGATGACGAGTCAAATTGCAATTGCGCAATAGCTGGCAAAAGAGAATTCAGAGAGCCGAATGCCACACCACTAGAAATATCGATTAATAGGAAACCAATTGCCAAGTGCTTCGCGCTAAGATCACTAAATGCAGTCCTGTTTTTTTCATTTTTGCTTATCCCCTCTTTATCATTAACCTCGATAACCGACGGAACATCTCGCAGCAACCAGAACGACGCGGCAAAAGAAAGCGCGTCTAATGCAAGAACAGCCTCCGCCCCAAATTGAGCGACAACAAAACCGCCGGCAACTGGCCCCAGAACCATCATCAAATTCTGCAGAAACCCAAACGAATTATTAATTACGTCGCGATTGATACTATTCGTATTGGCTCTTAACAACGAGTAAAAGCAGGGCATTTCAACCGTTCGGCAAAGCGATACCGCGCACGTAATAGCAAACATACTCCATTTACTATCAACAAAAATATAGCAAACGAATAATCCCGCGCGAATTAAGTCTGCCAATCTCATGGCCTGCAGTGTCCCGATACCCATCTTCTGAGGCAGCTGCGCGAGCGCAACTGAAAACAGAGAGGGGGCAAATCTGCAGCAGATCATCAAAGCAGTTGCAGAAACATCGTGAGTTACCTCGTAAATCAGCATTGGCAAAGCAATATTCGCACACCAATTGCCTATTTCGCTTATCCCTCTAGCAATATATAGGACCCGAACCGGACGGCTAGCTCTCAATACCGTGAACATCACGATTAACCTCGTATTTCAGGCCTCGCTCATCCCTTAATAGGAATCCATAATCAACCAAGTACCGCCTCAACACGGCATAATCAGGATGGAGCTGTGACAGCACACGATTAACCTGAAGCTCCGTATAACTTGTATTTAATTCAAAGAAAGAGACGGCCCATAGCAGCATGATTCTTTTATAGCTTTCCTTTTTTGGAATTGAAACCAGCTCGCCATTCTTGAGAAATCGTTTTTTAAAGTCTATTAGCTCATCCATTCACATCCTCCATTTCATACGCATCTAATACTAAAAATGCATACGCTTTAGGTCATCGCATTCGGCTTCTATATTCGAACTAAACTCGAACTAATCTAAATGATTTGCTCAAACACTCTTCGAAAGCTCGTTTTTCACTCTGAGTAAAACGCCCTTCCCAGTCAGTCCACGAACAGGAAGGCAACTCACAGCGAGCGGAGTCGAAGCCCTCTGCCGTCGGTCGTTCAAAATGCACGACAACCTTTTCGATATCCCCATCTGTAATCAGGTCAGAATGAACGACCTCGGTACCGTCTTCGAATGTCATATACGGGTACATCACGTAAACCACCTCGCAATCGTAAATCCAGTTTAGCATCAAGCTATTGCACCAAAGACAGCAAGCCCCCTTGATGAGTTGATGGTATCTGTTAAATGTCACGTACGATTCACATCTGGTGGGTACCCTGATGGCTACACGAAACGAAGCAGATTTACACCGGGAGGACCCCGTATGACAACCAAGTACACCGACGCGCCGCGCACGCGCGTCATGACGCCAGCATCGCTCAACAACGGCGTGCACGAGAACCATTCCATCGGACAGACCATGGCCATCGCGCCCAAAAAGGGCCTGTTTGACGACATTTCCATTCCCCAGATCATCGCCGGCGCCGCAGCTGCCGCCACGAGCGTCGCACTTGCCTCCAAGATTGGTATCGCTGGTTCAGTAATTGGCGCCGCCGTGAGCTCGGTCATCACCGTTGTGTCATCGCAGGTCTACCGCCACTTTATCTCTGCCAGCGCCGAAGCCATCAAAGGTACGCACGCCGCCGTCGACTACCCCGCCGGCGCCTACGAGCCCGTTGAGTTTAATGCCGAGGAGCACCTGGGCGGCGCCGCGACTACGCAGGAGATGCGCCAGATTGCGGGGCGCGCGACCACGGCGCGCGTTGCTCCCGACAGCCTGCGCGCCAAGGCGGCGGCAGAGCGCAGTCAGACGCAAAAGAGGGTCATCGTCTTCTCGATCGCCATCGCCATCGTCGCGGTCATCGCCTGCGCCGGCGCCATCCTTATCACCACCGCCGGTGAGGGTCTGGGCGAGCGCCCCGAGCCGATTCTGTCATCGCACACGACTGAGAACGACGCAAATGGCAACGACCAGACGCAGGACCAGCAGGCGCAGACGGATGAAACGCAAGACAGCTCCACCTCCGCCGATTCGTCTTCGAACGCTCAAAACCAGTCGCAGGGAACCGATTCCTCCACGGCCAACAGCGGCACTCAGTCCGGCACAACTGACTCAAGTCAGACGACCGACAGCTCACAGCCGAGCACGGGCGACCAGGCGGGCGGCAACACATCGGGGACGGGCACGACCGACAGCAGCACCAGCAGCTCTAACGGCGCCGCATCTGGCACAACGTCTGACAGTGCAAGCCAGGGCGCAGCATCGAGCAACTAGACGCTCCGCCCCACAGACAACCGACCTGCACAGCGGGCGCGAATCGGAAACGGTTCGCGCCCGTTTGCCTTGGGCGCCGCCGTGGCAGACCCCGGGCGATGGTAAGATGCTCTACGTGTGTAAAGAGGAGATTTGCCATGAGCAAGACAATAGTTAAGCCCGTGCTTTCGCCGGGCAACCACATCTATCTGTATCGCCTGCTGCGCGATGCAATTGGATGCGGCAAGCAAACGTTTATGACACAGGTCGAAGAAGCGCTCGCCGCCGGCGACATGACCGCTTACGGCCTAGGCTTTGAGTCCACGCGTGAGCTGCTCGAGGAGCTCGACGACTGCATTAAGCTGACCGTCTTTAAGGGCGGCCGCCTGTATGCCACCGTCATCGCCAACGAGGCCTGGGACACTGCCCTTGCCAAGGGCGATGACAAGCCCAAGGCTGCCAAGGGCGCCAAGCAGTCCTACAAGAAGAAGAAACGCGGCGAGAAGGACCTGAAGGCCGTGCGTCCCAAGCACGTTAAGCATTCCGAGCCCGAGCCTGCCGTTGAGGCCAAAGCCGCAGCGGAACCCGAAGCGGAGATTGAAGTCGTTGTTGAGGCGGCCGAAATCGAAACCGAAATTGTCGCCACGACCGATTCCGAAGTTACGTCCGAGCAGGAAGTCACCGAGACTCCCGAGCCAGCAATCGAAGAGCCGGCCAGCCAACCCGAGGCGCCTGCGTTCCAAAACAGTGACATCTTTGGCGATGATGCCGAGGATGGTCAGCCCGACGAGCCCATTGAGCAGGACGTTTCCGCAGCAACGCCGGAGCCCGAAGCGCCCCAGCCCGCAATTTCACTCACGGTGGTCTACGACCCCGAAAACGCCAACGCCGGCATCACCACCATGGCATCCACGCCCGTCGAGGCAAAGCCGAGCGTCGAGAGCGAGAGCACAACGCAATCTGAGGTTGAAACCGCAGTTGCAGACACGCCCGCTACCGTGGAACCCGTAGATTCCGTAGTCAAGCCGGAAGCAACGACTGAGCCCGCACCCGTCATCGAATCCGTGCCCGCCGCTGTTTGCGACCAAATTCCCGCACCGGCACCGTCTCCGGCCCCCGCTGCAGCACCGGCCCCCGCACCCGCAGCACCAACCATCCCCGACGACTTCCCCGTCGATTTCGCAACCGAAGTCTTCTGCCCCGGCCCGCTCCTGCACCAGCTGTCGACCTATCTCCCCTACGGCGCCGACACGCTCGGCATCGTCGGCGAGTACTACTGGATCGCCCGCGAGCGCGGCACCATCGAGGCCGCGCGCAACCGTGCAAGCTTCCCGCTGCGTTACACGCAGGCCGGCGAGCGCCACGAAGTGACCGTGCGCATCCGCCGCAACACCACCGGCGGTCTCGGCGCCACCTGGACCATCGACAAGGTCGAAGAATCCGCCGAATAGTAAAAGGGACGATAACCCTCAAGGTTATCGTCCCTTTTTCGTTAGGTCACCTGAACTCGACTAATCTCGCGTCAGCTTGCGGTGAATACGATGCGGCTGGGCTGCATCCTCGCCCAGGCGCTCAATGCGGTTGGCCTGATAGGCCTCGAAGTTGCCCTCGAACCAATACCAGTTGCCCGGATTCTCGTCGGTGCCCTCCCACGCCAGAATGTGCGTGGCGACGCGGTCCAGGAACATGCGGTCGTGGCTAATGACCACCGAGCAGCCCGGGAACTCGAGCAGCGCCGCTTCGAGCGAGGACAGCGTCTCGACGTCGAGATCGTTCGTGGGCTCGTCGAGGAGCAGCAGGTTGCCGCCCTGCTTGAGCGTGAGCGCCAGGTTCAGACGATTGCGCTCACCACCGGAGAGTACGCCAGCACGCTTCTGCTGGTCCTGGCCCTTAAAGCCAAAGCTCGCCACGTACGCGCGGCTCGGAACCTCGGTCTCGCCGACCATCATGTGGTCCAGGCCGTCCGAGACGACCTCCCACAGGTTCTTATCGGGGTCGATGCCAGAACGGTTCTGATCGACATAGGAGATCTTGACGGTCTCGCCCACCTCGAGCCCGCCCGAAGTCAGCGGCTCCAGGCCCACGATGGTCTTGAACAGCGTGGTCTTGCCCACACCGTTGGGGCCGATGACGCCCACAATGCCGTTGCGCGGCAGGGTGAACGATAGGTCGTCGATGAGCACGCGACCGTCGAACTCCTTGTGCAGGTGATGGGCCTCGAGCACCTTGTTACCCAGACGCGGTCCAACGGGAATGCGGATGTCGGTCCAGTCGAGCTTCTGGCTTGCGCGGGCCTCGGCCTCCATCTCCTCATAGCGAGCCAGACGGGCCTTGTTCTTGGCCTGACGGGCCTTGGGCGAGCTGCGCACCCACTCGAGCTCGGCCTCCATGCGCTTGGCGAGCTTGGCGTCGCGGTTGCCCTGTGCCTCGATACGGGCGGCCTTGGTCTCCAGATACGTGGAGTAGTTGCCCTTGTAGGGATAAAGGTGACCGCGGTCGACCTCGCAGATCCACTCGGCAACGTTATCCAGGAAGTAGCGATCGTGTGTGACGGCAAGCACCGCGCCCTGGTAGTTGTGCAGGAAGTGCTCGAGCCACAGGATCGACTCGGCGTCCAGGTGGTTCGTGGGCTCGTCGAGCAGCAGCAGGTCGGGAGCTTCGAGCAGCAGCTTGCACAGGGCCACGCGACGGCGCTCGCCGCCGGAAAGTACGTTGACCGGCATGTCGGAATCGGGCAGCTGCAGGGCGTCCATGGCCTGGCCGAGCTTGGAATCGATATCCCAGCCGTCGGCGGCGTCGATCTCGTCCTGGAGCTTTCCCATCTCGGCCATGAGGGCGTCCATGTCGCAATCCGGGTCGCACATCTCCTCGCCGATCTTGTTGAAGCGATCGACCTTGGCGATCATGTCGCCAAATGCCATGCGCACGTTCTCGATGACGGTCTTGTCATCGTCGAGCGGCGGCTCCTGCTGCAGGATGCCCACGGTGTAGCCGGGAGTGAGCCTGGCATCGCCGTTGGAGACCTCCTCGATGCCGGCCATAATCTTGAGCAGGGTCGACTTGCCCATACCGTTGGGGCCCACGACGCCGATCTTGGCACCGGGGTAGAAGCTCAGGGTCACGTCGTCAAGGATCACCTTGTCGCCATGGGCCTTGCGAGCCTGATACATCTGGTAGATAAACTCTGCCATTTGCCTGTTCTATCCTTTCTACCTGCTGTTTCCCTATTCTTGATTCGCTTTAGTGGAAACGAAATGAGGGAACCAGCTCTGAAACGTAACGAAAAAGGGGCATGGTTGCCCACACCCCCTAATACTACCTGGGAAAAGTCCCTCGGAACATACTATGAACTGCGTACGCTAGTTTTCCGCAACCTTAACGAGCGGCTCGCTGCGATTTGCGCCACAACAGATACGAGTAGACGTAAACGGCTCCAACCGAACCAAACGCCAGAGCCGCAATCACCGCGGCGACGACTTCACTCGAAAGCACGCTGCCTGCCACGCCCATCACAATCAGGCCAATACCCAGCACCATAAAGCAGGCGCCGCCAAAACGCTGCGTACGGCGCCAGTTCTCGGGATCGGCAAGCGCCCAGGGTGTCTTGATACCGAGCGTATAGTTCTGCTTCACACGCGGCAAGTAGTTGCCTACGCCGATGAGCAGCAAACCGACAACACCGGAAATCAGCACGTTGGCTGAACCGACCGCCGGCACCACACCCCAGACCGTAAGCTCTCCCAGCCAGCTTATAGCGCACATGAACAAGGTGAAGGCGATTACGAAGCCCTGGTAGAACTTGCCCGAGGTTCGATATGCCTCACCTTTGGGGTCGATGCGCGGCACCACGCAGAACATTGCGAGAAGCGCCAGAGGCAGCACGCCGAGCGCGGAGGCCATCCAGCTAGGACCCCAACCGTCGACGGCGCCGTTCGCGCCCCAGTGCGTGGGAATCTGCGCAGGCAAGCTCGGCATCACCATGAGGTGCGCTACGACATTGGCGACGCACAGAGCGACCAGCGCAATCCACACGCGCGACGATAGGTAGCGCGCAGAGATGTGGTGTAAGAGGCGGGGCATGCCCCGCCTCTTCTCTTTCTTGAAAGGGAGGGGACACCGCCTAGAATTCGTCGTTGGAGTAATGAAGGTGACGAATGGAA
>DBGDDN010000033.1:0-23099 GCA_048343195.1 Collinsella sp. | reverse complement strand
GGCTGCGCATCTGGCACTTCAACAACATTGTCGCAGCCCCGACCCGCGGTCACGAGCGGGGGCTCCTGTCGTTTCCGTGCCCTCGGATTGGGTCATAGTGTCTGTCCGTCCTCTACCTGCGGCGCTGCCTTGCTCCGGATGCGGTAGGGTAGTCATTGGGGACGTTCTTAAATGACTAGTCGAAAGGGACACTCTTGCGCCAAATCTGCCGGCCCTACACTGGGCTCGTCTTATGCTTTACTGAGATAAAGTGAACGTGTAGATTCGTAACCCACTCGCAACCGTTCTATGGCACGATATTGAACGAATGTATGCTATGCGCCCAAATCTTTTGGGCAGAGTGGGAGACAGTATGGTCAAGCTGTACGAGGATGGCATCTACCTGCGCGGCGGCAGCGAGGTTGTGCCTGCGGCCGAGGCTGCCGAGCGCGGTATTACGCAGACGCCCGAGGATGCCAAGCGCGGCACCATCGCGTATTCGATCCTCCAGGCACACAATACGTCCGGAGATCCCGAGGCGCTCAAGATTCGCTTCGACGCCATGGCGAGCCATGACATCACCTTTGTCGGCATAATCCAGACCGCGCGCGCCTCGGGCATGGAGCAGTTCCCGCTGCCCTACGTGCTCACCAACTGCCATAACTCGCTGTGCGCCGTGGGCGGCACCATCAACGAGGACGATCACGTCTTTGGCCTTTCCGCGGCCAAGAAGTACGGCGGTATCTTCGTTCCGCCGCACATCGCCGTCATCCACTCCTTTATGCGTGAGAACTTCGCCGGCTGCGGCAAGATGATTCTGGGTTCCGACTCGCACACCCGCTATGGTGCTCTGGGTACCATGGCCGTGGGCGAGGGCGGCGGCGAGCTGGCCAAGCAGTTGCTGCGCGACACCTACGATGTCGCCTATCCCGGCGTCGTTGCCATCTACCTCACGGGTGCCCCGCGCCCCGGCGTCGGCCCGCACGACGTGGCGCTCGCCATCATCCGCGCCGTCTTTGCCAAGGGCTACGTTAAGAACAAGGTCATGGAGTTCGTGGGCCCCGGCATCTCGAGCATGACGACCGACTACCGCAACGGCGTCGACGTCATGACCACCGAGACCACCTGCCTGTCGAGCATCTGGGCCACCGACGAGGACACGCACGCATTCCTGACCATGCACGGCCGCGGCGACGACTACCGCGAGCTCAAGCCCGCCGATGTCGCCTACTACGACGGCTGCGTCGAGGTCGACTTGTCGAGCATCAAGCCCATGATCGCGCTGCCGTTCCATCCTTCCAACGGCTTTGAGATCGACGAGCTCAATGAGAACCTCGAGGACATCCTTCACGAGGTGGAGCTCGAGGCCGCCAAGATCGGCGAGGGTAAGACGCACTTTAGCCTGCTCGACAAGATCGTCGACGGCAAACTGCACGTGCAGCAGGGCGTTATCGCCGGCTGCTCGGGCGGCAACTACGACTCCGTGGTCCAGGCTGCCCGCGTGCTCAAGGGCGCCAACACCGGCTGCGGCGAGTTCTCGCTGTCGGTCTATCCCACGAGCCAGCCCGTGGCGCTCGAACTCACGCGTCGCGGCTATATCTACGACCTTATGGAGGCCGGCGCGATCGTGCGCACGGCGTTCTGCGGCCCGTGCTTTGGCGCCGGCGACACGCCTGCCAACAACGGCCTGTCCATCCGCCACACCACGCGCAATTTCCCCAACCGCGAGGGTTCCAAGCCGGGTAATGGCCAGCTGAGCGCTGTGGCTCTGATGGACGCCCGCTCCATCGCGGCGACGGCTGCCAACGGCGGCGTCCTGACGCCGGCGACCGACCTGCCCGAGGAGACTTGGGACGAGGCCTGCGAGTACACCTTTGACGACGCTCCCTACAAGAAGCGCGTGTACTGGGGCTTTGGCAAGGCCGAGCCGGCAGACGAGCTGGTCGAAGGCCCCAACATCAAGCCATGGCCCGCGATGGAGCCGCTCGGCGACGATATTCTGCTCAAGGTGTGCTCCAAGATCATGGACCCGGTCACCACGACCGACGAGCTCATTCCCTCGGGCGAGACGAGCTCCTTCCGCTCCAACCCGCTGGGCCTGGCCGAGTTTACGCTGAGCCGTCGCGATCCGGCCTACGTGGGCCGCTCCAAGGAGGTCGACGCGGTGGAAAAGCGCCGCGTCGCCGGTGAGTCCGCAGGCGACCTGGCGGCGCTCGATGCCGAGCTTGCCGGCGTGTTCGAGGCGCTGGCCGGCGCGGGTGTCGCGGCCGATGCCAAGGCGACCGAGTACGGCTCCATGCTCTACGCCAAGAAGCCGGGCGACGGTTCTGCCCGCGAGCAGGCTGCGAGCTGCCAGCGCGTGATCGGCGGCCTGGCCAACATCGTCCACGAGTACGCCACCAAGCGTTATCGCTCCAACGTGATGAACTGGGGCATGGTGCCCTTCCAGATGGAGGTGGAGCCCAACTTTGAGGTGGGCGACTACGTCTTTGTGCCGGGTATCCGTGCCGCGCTCGATGGCGACCTCAAGAACATTGCTGCCTACGTGGTGCGCGCCGACGGTGCGGTCGAGCAGATTGAGCTCTATATTGCCGATATGACGGCAGAGGAGCGCGCCATCGTCAAGGCCGGCTGCCTGATCAACTACAACAAGTTCAAGACCGCTGCCGAGTAACGCACTTAATTGTCCGCCCCGGTTATACCTTTCCCTGCCGCTCACGCGCTTCGCGAGGGTCGCGTCAGAGAAAGGTATAACCGGGGCTACTTGTTAAGTGCTGCTCGTTGGGTCTTGAGGGCGCTAAAATCGAGGTTGCAACTCTCCTCTATGGGGGAGTGCGCCTTTGTTCATATGCTATCTAGAATTGACAGTATGAAGTTGGCGCTTTAAAGTGAGCTCAAAACACTCTCGTTTGTGGAGTTGAAGATGAAGCGTTGCACTTCTGTTTTGTTGCTGTTGGTGGCTTGCGTCGTCGCTGCTGCGGGCGTGGTCCTATTTGGCTCGCTTATCTTCTATGGGCCGAGTGGGGTTGAGCAGACGGTTGAGATGGCGTCCCTTGTTGCATCGATGCCCGGGCAAATGATTTCGGACGTTACAAAGCCCGATGAGATAACGCTCGATATCGAGGAAACGCCGGGCATTCTAAGCATAAGCAACTACCCCATGATTGAACTTGGCTCGTCTCGCTATACCAAGGACGAGAAGTTGTCCCGACAGGCGCTGGACTTGCTAAACGGGCGTTCGTTCAAACGCTGGGACGGTTGGGATGCCTATGAGCGCCGACGTGGTTCTGTGAACGGTGGCTACTATACAACGCTGAAGTTGTATTCATCTGATGGCAAACTGATGCGCACCGTTAACTACAATCCGGAATACGCAAAAGCCGGAGGTGGGGACGGCGTCTATATCCAAGATGGCGGCGTGACCTACATTCTTGAAGGCGACCAGCAGCAGGTGATCGATTTTTTGGATCGTTGCGTGATGGACGCGTACGACCAGACCTGCCTGCCCGACCCGCAGACTGCACGCGATGGTGGATCTGCTCGTACATGGCTATTCGAGGATGAGATGCCCTGGACCGCCGAATCGGGAAGCACGGGCTCGGCAAAAGAGTAGAGAACGCGACCACCACAAAGGTGCCCCTTTGCGGTGGTTTTCAGTCTGTCTCGATCTGTAACATCTGGGCCGTTAAAAGTGGGCTTGGTGTTGCAGATTTAGATTATCGATTCGGGTGTCTTCTGTTTATCTCGATCTGTAACAGGTGGACCCTTATTTGCCGAGTAGTTGTTACAGATTTAGATAAACGGGCGCCGCTGAGCATTTCATCTCAATCTGTAACATCTGGGGTCAAAAACGGCCGCTAGATGTTACAGATCGAGACAGATGAGCGCCGGAGTCGAAAATCACCACAAAGGTGCCTGTCCCCTTTGTGGTGGTGGGGGGCGGGCTCGATGTTATTGTGATCGCTGGGCAGCATTTTAATGAATGTCTCTACGGGATTTCATCTGGGGTGGCGGGTTTGGTTGTTTTGGGGATGCCGAGTTTGGACGACGCGAAATCGTCAACATTGTCCTTGATTCCGTCTCTGGTGTAGGCGGTGACCATATAGGTGCTGTGCCCGAATTCACTCTTGTCGCGTATTGCCCAGGCCTGCCAGTAGGCGGCACCACTTCGCCCTTTGATTTTTCCGACACGGCGGAGTTCTGTTCGCTTTAATTTCTGGTCGCTATAGATGGTTCGACCGGCCTCCTCGGTGAGCCCGCACTGTCCAAGCAGCTTGTCGAGGACTTGGTTCATGTGGCGCTCATCGGTGTTTGGTGCGTAGTCGTAGGCGAGGGTGATGGAGTCGAGTGGCTGGTCGTCGATCAGATAGTTTAGCGCCTGAGGTTCAAGGCAGAAATAGGGGGAGCATCCGTCGACCTTGCCGAGCAACGGTAACTTGGACTGCCAACTTCCGGTGGGAATTGCATATTCGTAGAACACGCCACGGCAGACAAAGGAGAGCGAGGTGGCACGCGAGCCGGCGTCGATCATCCCGCAAAGATCGAAGGGCGAGGCGATACCAAAAGAAAAGGGCGTGATGACGATAAGGAAGAGCATCACGATGGGTATGGCGAAAATGGTAATGACGTTGCGACCGGTGGAATGAGACGGCTTCATATGCGCTCCTCGAGACAAAGATCTGTTGAGGATAGGCAGAAATGGATATGTTCAGAGAACAATTCAAGTTTAATCTCATGGCGCGAGATGGTCGACCGTTAGCGTCGAAAACCACCACAAAGGTGCCTGTCCCCTTTGTGGTGGTGAGGAGCGCGCGGCTCCTTTTGGTAATAGTGCTGGCTGGCGGTATCATTAGTGCAGGTGGCGAAGGTTTGCATTGTGGGGTGTTTTGCCGTGAGCCGTTTTGCCCGTATTGGATTGATTGTTTTGGCGCTTGCGATCGCTGTGGTTGGCATGGGCGCTGTCGGCATGGCGTTTCTGCCTGCTGCGGTGACGGAGCCGGTGGTCAAGCCTGTGATTCAATCTGTCGAACTTCTGACCGGCGACGACAAGCCTGAGACCATTACCGTTGATTTTGATGAGCAACCGGCTGCGCTTGGCATTAGTAATTATCCACATATTCAGCTTGGGGCCATGCGCTATACCACGGATACAAGCCTGATCGATAGGACGTCCGAGCTACTCAAGGGCAAAACATTTAAGCGTTGGTACGGGTATGCGTCCTATCGGGCAAAAGCGAACGACATGGTTGGCGGATGCCACTCTTCTATCGAGCTGGACACTGCAAACGGCGCAAAGTTATGTGATGTCTCGTGCGATCCGGGCTACGAGGGCAATGAGGGTCCGGGCATCTACATCATGGACGGCGATGTCGCCTATGTCATGGAGGGCGACCAGACCGAGCTCAACGATTTTATGGGTCAGTGTATCCAAGATGCCTATAAACAGACCTGCTTGCCTGACCCGCAGACTGCACGCGATAGTGGGTCTGCCCGTACATGGCTGTTCGAGGATGAGATGCCCTGGACCGTCGAATCGGGAAGTACGGGTTCGGCGAAGGAGTAGAGACCGCGACCACCACAAAGGTGCCTGTCCTCTTTGTGGTGGTTTTCGGTCTGTCTTAATCTGTAACACCTTGGCCGCTAAAAGTGGGCCTGGTGTTACAGATTTAGATTTTCGATTCGGGTGTCTTCTGTTCGTCTCGATTTGTAACAGATAGAGCTCTATTTGCCGAGTAGATGTTACAGATTGAGACAAACGGGTGCCGCTGAACAATTCGTCTCGATTTGTAACATCTGGAGCCAGAAACGGTCGATAGATGTTACAGATTGAGACGGTAGCGCACCTGTGCGGCGGCGGGCCGACATCTTTACCCCTATCTTTCAATCACTCAGAAAATCTTATATATAGAGACTTAGATTTGTGTATAAGATCGTGTAAAGCTGGCAACAATACTTCTCGAACAACGTGAAGCCGCCCGTAGGGCGGCCGCCCCAAGAGAGGTGATTCCATGAGAATCGATAAACTAGCTATGACGTCGCGCGAGGCGCTGCAGACCGCCATGAGCACGGCTGCCGATGCACAGGCCGGCGCGGTGGAGCCGATTCACCTGCTGTCTGCCCTGCTCGGTGCCGGCGAGCGCAATATCTCCGTGATCATCGAGCGTATCGGTGCCGACCCGGCCCAGCTCGCACGCTCCACACAAGATGCCATCGACCGCGCGCCCAAGGTTTCGGGCGAGGGTCAGCAGATGGGCCTGTCCAACGAGCTCGTCCGCGTCATCGAAAAGGCCGAGAAGAAGGCCACCAAGATGGGCGACAGCTTTGTGGTGACCGAGCATCTGCTGATGGCGCTTGCCGAGGACAAGGGCGAGGCCGGCCGCGTTCTGCGCGACGCCGGCGTGACCAAGGAGCGCATCGAGCAAGTCTACGAGGAGCTGCGCGGCGATGACCGCGTGACGTCTGCCGAGGACAAGACGCAGTTTGAGGCCTTGGAGCAGTACGGTCGCAACATCTGCGACCTCGCCCGCGCCGGCAAGCTCGACCCGGTCATCGGCCGTACTGACGAGATCCGCCGTACCATCCAGGTCCTGTCCCGCCGCACCAAGAACAACCCCGTGCTCATCGGCGAGCCGGGCGTCGGCAAGACGGCCATCGTCGAGGGCATCGCCCAGCGTATCGTGGCCGGCGACGTGCCGAGCACCTTGCGTGACCGCGACCTCATCGAGCTCGACATGAGCGCGCTGGTCGCCGGCGCCAAGTACCGCGGTGAGTTCGAGGATCGCTTGAAGGCCGTGCTCAAGGAAGTGCAAAAGTCCGAAGGCAAGGTCATCCTGTTCATCGATGAGCTCCATACCATCGTGGGCGCGGGTGCCACCGAGGGCTCCATGGACGCCGGCAACATCCTGAAGCCGGCGCTTGCCCGTGGCGACTTGCACGCGATCGGCGCGACCACGCTCGACGAATACCGCAAGTACATCGAGAAGGACGCGGCGCTCGCCCGTCGTTTCCAGACCGTTATGGTCTCCGAGCCCACCGTCGAGGACACCATCTCGATCCTGCGTGGCCTCAAGGAGAAGTACGAGATCTTCCACGGCGTCCACATTACCGATAGCGCGCTCGTGGCCGCCGCCGACCTCTCCGATCGCTATATCGCCGACCGTTTCCTGCCCGACAAGGCCATCGACCTGGTCGATGAGGCGGCAAGCCGTCTGCGCATGGAGCTCGACAGCATGCCGGTCGAGATCGACGCCACCACGCGTCAGCTCACCCAGCTGCAGATCGAGGAGCAGGCACTCATGAAGGAGACCGACGACGCCTCCAAGGAGCGTCTGGAGGCCCTGCGCCAGGAGATTGCCGAGGTCCAGGAAAAGCTCAATGTGCAAAAGGCCGGCTGGCTCAACCAAAAGAACGCCATCGACCACGTGCAGGAGCTCAAGGGGCAGCTCGACGAGGCCAAGAGCGAAGAGGCGCGCGCGACGCGCAACGGCGACCTGGGCCGTGCGTCCGAGCTGCGCTATTCCGTGATTCCGGGCCTGCAGCAGCAGATTCAGGATTCCGAGGCTGCGCTCGAGGCGCAAAAGCAGCAGGACGGCGAGGGCCTCAACGAACAGGTGACCTCCGATGAGATCGCCGAGGTCGTGAGCGCCTGGACCGGTGTGCCCGTCTCCAAGATGATGCAGGGCGAGCTCGACAAGCTCAAGGGCCTGGAGGGCGAGCTGCATAAGCGCGTCATCGGCCAGGACGAGGCCGTCTCCGCTGTCGCCGCAGCTGTGCGCCGCAGCCGTGCGGGCCTCTCCGATCCGGACAAGCCCATCGGCAGCTTCTTCTTCCTGGGCCCCACCGGCGTGGGCAAGACCGAGCTCGCCAAGGCGCTGGCCGAGTGCCTGTTCGATGACGAGCGCGCGCTCGTGCGTATCGACATGTCCGAGTACATGGAGAAGTTCAGCGTCCAGCGTCTGATCGGTGCGCCCCCGGGATACGTGGGCTACGACGAGGGCGGCCAGCTCACCGAGGCCGTGCGCCGTCGTCCGTACTCCGTAATCTTGCTCGACGAGATGGAGAAGGCCCATCCGGATGTCTTTAACGTGCTGCTGCAGGTGCTCGACGACGGCCGCCTGACCGATGGCCAGGGTCGCCAGGTGTCCTTCAAGAACACGATTATCATCATGACGTCTAACGTGGGCTCCAAGGCCATCGCCGATCTGTCCGGTAAGGACGAGGAGGAGATGCGCCATCAGGTCGACGCCGCCATGGCTCAGACCTTCCGCCCCGAGTTCCTCAACCGTATCGACGATATCGTGGTGTTCCATCCGCTTGGCATGGCGCAGATCGAGAAGATTGTCGACATCCAGCTTGCCGACGTTCGCGCACGCCTGGCCAAGGAGCGCATGACGCTTGCCATCACCCCGGCGGCCAAGCAGATGCTCGCCGTGGGCGGCCTGGACCCCGTGTTCGGTGCTCGTCCGCTCAAGCGCCTGGTCCAGCGCGAGGTCGTGGACGCCATCGCCGCCGCCATCATCGACGGCACGGTGCGCGAGGGCGATCAGGTGACGGTCGATGCCGACAAGGACGGCGGCTTTACCGTCGTGTGCGACAACACGCCGGCGGCCACCTACGAGGTCCCCGACGCCGAGTAGATTTATGGGACATGCCTTAAAATCTGCCAGCCGTCTCTAAACGCCAAGGGCGGCGGATCCAATTGGGTCCGCCGCCCTTTTTCGTGCGACAATCGATGGTGTTGAACGTGAGTACATGGCAAGGAGCTATGCAGATGAAAGACGAGATCAAGACAAGTGCGCCGGCGCCCAAGCCCACGTCCAAACCGGCGCCCAAGCCGCGCGACCCCTACATCCGTGCCGAGAACGAGGACGATGACGGCTACGATCCCTACAGCGATCGCCGCCCCGAGCGCGAGCCGATGTTCGAAGCCGATCCCTGGCGCTGAGTGCCACCAAAAAGGCCACCAATAAGTTGCGGTGAAATAGGGACTGTTTTGCGGTTTGACCAGCAAAAACAGTCCCCATTTCACCGCAACTGCGTTAGGGATTTTTCTGCAGGGGGAGGGTAGTCAAAAAAGCCCCGTCCCAAATTGACTGCCAAATTGGCTGCTCGGGGAGTCGCATTCGAGCTCGGTTGTCCTCTTAGCCACTCGATATCCTTCGGAGCAATAATAGTGAAAAACTTGCTTAAGTGTTAATCAAGCTACACACAATCTTGCTCTCTAATTAATCAAGAATCAGTATAATTTTGATTAGCTAGAGAGCAAGATTGGAGAATCATGGCATTCAACGACTTGATCGCCCAGAAAATAAAGGACTTTGAACAGCAGGGGGTTCCGCAGGTCTTTGAGCGAGACCTTGATCTAGGAAACCCACAGGAGCCAAAGCGCGACAACATCGTAAATGTGATTGTGGGGGCCCGCCGTTGTGGAAAGACGTATCGCCTGTATCAGGAGATGCGGCGGCTTCAGAGCCGGGGCGTCGAGCTTGACCGGATGCTTTACTTCAATTTTGAGGATGAGCGCTTGCGCCCGTATGAGCCATCGCTGCTGGCGGACGTGCTCGACACGTTCTATGCGCTGTATCCTGTTGCTCGAACCGAGGGCGCTTACATTTTCTTTGACGAGATCCAGGAAATTCCCGAATGGGGTGCGTTTCTGCGGCGTGTAGTCGATACGGAGAAAGCGACCGTCTATGTGACGGGATCTTCTTCCAAGATGCTGTCCTCAGAACTTAAGAGCGAGTTCAGGGGTCGTTCTCTTGTGCGAGAGCTTTTTCCGTTGAGTTTTTCGGAATACGTTCGATATAAGACGGGGAGCGTTCCCGAGCCAGATGCGACCTTTTCCCCGAGCGATGCAGCGCTGCTTCGACATCATCTGATCGGGTATCTTGAACAAGGGGGATTCATCGCGACACTTGAGCAGACGCCTGCAGACGCGATTCAGCTGCTACAGGAATATGCGTCGCGAACGGTCGCCATGGACGTCGTTGAACGTTACGACGTCAAGAACCCTCGCCTGGCATCGCTGTTCTTGACGCGGTGTATGGCATCTTCGGGACGAGAGCTGTCAGTGAACAAAGTGTACAACGAGTTCAAGAGCAGACAGATACCCGTCAGTCGTAATTCGCTCAGCGATTTACTTGAGTATTATGAGGACGCCTACCTGTTATTTTCTGTGCCGGAGTTCACGCGTTCACTGGCAAATAACATGCGGTCTGCGTCTAAGGTCTACGCTGTCGACCCTGCGATGTTTGGAGCATTCTCTCCCGCATCGGCATTGGACCAGGGCCAGAGGCTCGAGACCGCAGTGTTCAATGCGCTAAGAAGAAGGACTCCCGCGGTGAGGACCGGCTCGGTCTGCCGCCTGCTAATCAAAGAGAAGAGCAAAAGCCATGAGGTAGACTTTGTGGCTGGGGACGCGCTTCTCATGCGGGCTTATAGCCTGATTCAGGTGAGTGCGGATATGGCAAGTGAGAAAACGCGCGAGCGCGAAATTGCCGCGCTTGATGCCTCGATGGCCCATTTCGATCTTAGCGAGTCGGCAATCGTTACCATGGATGAACAGACCGATATTCCATGCGAGCACGGTGTGGTACACGTTATGCCCGCATGGAAGTGGCTCCTTGCCTAATCACCTATGGACCTGTGGGGTCAGGACCTCCTGGCTCCCTCATCACGGTTGGGGAGCACCTTGCTGCGCCAGGCTAGTCCTGGGCTTTGATACTCGGCAGCAGGATCTGCGCGAGGTAGTCGGTTTCGAGCTTAGTGGCACCATCTGCCTTGCCGTCTTTGCCGACCAACACGTTCTTGATCTGGCTATAGGTATAGCGGTTGCCGGTCGTCAGCTCGACAAGCTCAATGGCAGTGTCCATGGGGTAGGTCGACACGGGGTTCTGCGTGCGTCCGTTGATGGTCTGGGGCACCACGTACGGATAGACGGGGCCGCTGGCGTAGACGGTATAACCGTTGCCTAGATTGGCCGCACCCAAAACCGTATCGCCTTCATCGGGCGTAAAGCTCTCGCCCTCGCGCACCGCGACGAGCGTCACGAGCGGCGTATTGGCGTCGTCGCCCAGATAGATGCATAGCGTGCTTCCGTTTTGCCAAGTTGCGACCTTGCCGTACCACTCGACGGGAATATCGAGCTGGTAGAGGTCGGTTGCCTTGTGGCGAGCGTCAGCATCACGGGACGCCTGTGCCTTTTGCGCGCTCACGGCATTGACGGCGGCGTCGCGCCGCGCGGTTGCTGCCTGCTGGAGCACTTTGGCAGCCGCGGCGGAGCTCGCGCCGCCTTCCTCGGCATACTTGGCGGCGGCATCGATCTGGTCGTCGGTCACCATGTCGGCCGAAGACACCTTGAGCTTAAAGGTGGCCTGGGCACTCAAATCCTGCCCATCGCTCTTAATGGTGACCTGCGCCTTGGTGGTCGGGACGGTGTAGATGGTGCCGTCGGCCGCGATGGGGGAGGCGGCAATGGAGAGCGTGTAATCGCCGGGCAGCAGCTTGATGCCGCGACCATGCTCGTCAACGTAGAGCGTTTCGCTCACGGAAGAACCGTCGGAATCCTGCCCGCTCACCTGTACGGGAATCTTTGAGCCAGTTGAGCAGTCGAGGCCCGCGGCATGCACACCAATCTGCACCGACATCATCGTGTGCGCATTGGCGGCGACAGCGGCGGCCTGCTCTTGTTGGTATCCATTCCAAGCCGCATAGCCTGCGCCGCCGGCGATGAGCGCGACGGCCACAACGCCGGCAACCATCAGGTTGCGGCGCTTGGGCGACATCTTGCGATGACGGGCCTCGGCCTCATGTGCCGAGGGAACGGACGGTAGGGGAATATCGCCCATGGCGATGGTCTCGTCCACGGCAGGGGCGGAGCCCAGGCCGGGAAGCTCGCGGGTCAGCGAATCTTCGGCCGGCAAACTGTCGAGCAAGATGGTTTCCTCGCTCGTGTCGGATTCGGGCCGGTCGTCGGCCTCGCATTCGGATTCCTCGTGCCCCGCCTCGTCTTCGGTGAGCGCGGTGCCATCGTCTTTTGCATCCTGATCATCGGGCTGCGCCTCGATTTCCGGCTCATCCCGCACATCAACGCTCGAATCGTCAAACGCAATCTCGGCCAGCGCGATCTGATCTAGGCTCTCCAGGGCCTCGGCACACGCTTCTGCATCTTGGGCCGCATCCTCTTGGCCCATCGTCTCATCTTTCATATATCCCCCAAGCTCAATATCGGGACAACACTGTACCCAAAAATGGGACCCCATAGAGCCGCCGCATGATTTGAAATCCGATTTTATATATGCGCATGTTTTTGAATAGATGAATAGAGCCGCAACGGCAAAAGCCCCCGGAAAGCGAGCGAAACGCTTTCCGGGGGCTCTGCGAGACATTGGATTGAAAAGCCTGGCGGACGGGCCTATGCCCAAGCGCCAACAGCGACGAACACGTTACTCGGCGTGTGCGTAATCCACCTTGGCGCGACGAGCGGTGGCCTTCTCCCAATCGCTGGTGCCCTCAAAGACATCCTGCTTGTAGGGATTGCGGCCGAGCTTCTTGGCGCGGTAGGTGATGTAGATGATCGCGGCGACGTTTGCGACCAGAGCGGCGATCGAGACCGCGGTAGCGGCGCCGGGGTCGAGCGTGGAGTGGGTCACAAAGATGGACTCCTCCTGGAAGTACGGGAACACCTGGGCAAACATGCACCAAATGGCCAGCGTAAAGGCGCGGTTCTGGATCCAGCCGCCCTTGTTCCAGATAAAGGCGGCGACGGTGGGCGCCAGCAGCAGCGCAAAGCCGCAGAACCAGGAGTGGGTGGGCAGGCAGTTGTAGGTGTAGCAGAAGTTCCAGATGTCGTAGGCGATGATGTAGACCCAGGTCATGTCGGGCCACAGCATGTCGGTCTGATCCTCGGAGGCGTAGACGCTCCACCAACCGGTCATACAGAAGATGTTGATGATACCGGCGATGCCGTTGAACACGTTGTTCCAGCCGGCCAGCTGCGTGGCACCTTCGGAGGTGACCCAGGTGGACTGGCCCAGGACAAAGAAGTGATAGGCGCTCTCAAAGTCGGACACGACAGCGATCATGATGTTGATGGCGACGATCACAAACGGCCATGCGCGGAACCAATGCGCCTTGCCGATCTTGCCCCACTGGTACTTAATGGCAATGAAGCCCCAGCAACCGGCCAGCGCCGCGTATACCTTGGCGTAGTGGAACCAGCTGTTCTGGTACACATGGGTGGGGTTGGTGAGCGCCCAATCGGCGCCTTGTGAGACGCCCACGGCGATGGCGACGCAGTAGATGGTCATGGCCAGCGGAGCCACGCCAAAGATGATGGCCGCGCCGAGCTTGGTGCGGCGGCCGACCTCGTTGAGCACGATCAGGCCGATAAAGACCATGGCCCAGCCGGCCCAGTGGATAAGGGTATCGCTACCCCAAACATCGAACAGCATGCTGCTCTCCTTTCACACGCCCGCGGCCCCTCTTCTGATCGCGGGCAGTTTGGCCAAATGTCGTCAGTTCTGGGGCTTGCGCTCCGGATACTTGGCGGTATAGCCCTCGATGTGGAGTGTCGAGGCGATGATTTCCTTGACCGTCTCGTCGGGCACATCGGGGTGCGTGCGGATATACATCAACAACCCCATGATGAGGGTGTAGAACGTCTCGTAGACATGGTCGATGCGTAGCTCATGATGGGCGACAAAGTCCACCACGGTGGTGTCGCAGATATACTGCGCCACGCGCTGAACCACGTTGTGCAAAAAGCCGCCGTAGAGCGCACCGCTGCTGCTGGTCAAAGTGCTCGGCAGCTCGTGGCCGCTGGCGACCAGGCGCTTAAAGAGCGGGGCGACGGTGTCGAGCGCGCCCTCGATATCGCCGACGGTGCGGTCGGCGTTCCACTGCTCGAGTTCGGAGATAAAGCCGTCGATTGCCTCGTCCATAACGGCGGTGACGGCGGCGTCCATGTCGGCAAAGTAGTGGTAGAACAGCGAGCGCGTGCAGCCGGCTCGCTTGGTCACGGCCGATACCGATAGGTGGGATACGCCCAGCTCGGAGCTTACGGTGCGCACGGCATCGAGGATCTCGCGACGGCGTTCGTCGCCCGTCAGACGCTTTGCCGCGCTATCGGATGCGGGAACGGCATCGACCACAGAGGTATCTGCTGCGTTGTTGCCCATGTTTTGCCGCCTTTCATCCTCTTTTGCCTGACCGTTCGCCTAACAGTCTTGAATATTGTTGACGGTTCGTCAATACTATTTTTGACACAATGTCAACAATGGCGGGTGAACGGCATGGGGGCATGCCCGGCCTGCAAAAAAAGAGGGGCGCTGCGGCCTCGTCGGGCTGCGGCAAGAGAAGGGACAACCATGATTCTCAACGGACCGGGGATTAGTTACACCGAGCCCGACATCGGTTCGGAGTTCGTGCCGCCGCTGCCGGAGCATCCGCGTGAGGCCATCGTCAAGCTGTGCGAGCACTGCACCAACCGTCTGCTGCATCGCGATGAGCTGCTGGGCTACGAGTACTGGTCGTTTGCCGAGGCCGCAACCGACGAGCAGGCCGAAGTGCTCTGCAAGATGAAGATGCGCCGTCCCTATACGCTGCCCGAGATGGTCAAGCTCACCGGCATGCCCGAAGCCGATATCGAGAAGATGCTCGACGACATGAGCTACACGGGTCTGCTCGAGTACAACTGGGAAAACCCTGAGCGCGCCAAGCAGTGGGTGCTGCCCATGCTGGTGCCGGGTTCCGCTGAGTTTCTCAACATGCGCGTGAGCCAGCTCGAGGAGCACCCGGTCTATGCCAAGTTCTTTGAGCAGGCGTCCAAGGGACCGCTGTCCAAGGCCACGCCGATGGTGCCGCCCGGAGGCGCCGGCATCGGCATGCATGTCATTCCGGTCGAGAAGGCTATCGACGCCGCGAGCACCTCGGTGCCGATCGAGTATATTGAGCATTGGCTCGACAAATACGATGGCAAATATGCCGCTAGCACCTGCAGCTGCCGCGCGAGCCGTCGCGTGATGGGTGAGGGCTGCGCCGACGACCCGGCCGATTGGTGCATCGCCGTGGGCGATATGGCCGACTACGTGGTCGAGACCGACCGCGGCCATTATGTAACGCGCGACGAGGTTTACGACATCCTGCGCCAGGCCGAGGACAACGGCTTTGTGCACCAGATCACCAACATCGACGGCGAGAACAAGATCTTCGCCATCTGCAACTGCAACGTCAACGTGTGCTATGCCCTGCGCACTTCGCAGCTGTTCAACACGCCCAACCTGTCGCGCTCGGCCTATGTCGCCAAGGTCGAGAAGGACAAGTGCGTGGCCTGCGGTCGCTGCGTTGAGGTGTGTCCGGCCGGCGCCGCCAAACTGGGCCAGAAGCTCTGCAGCAAAAAGGCCGGCGGCCGCGTGCCCGAGTATCCGCGCCAGGAGCTGCCCGACGCTACCAAGTGGGACCACACCAAGTGGTCGCCCAACTACCGCAACGACAACCGCATCGAGACGCATGAGTCCGGCACCGCGCCCTGCAAGACGGCTTGCCCCGCGCATGTCGCCGTTCAGGGCTATTTGAAGCTCGCGGCTCAGGGTCGCTATGACGAGGCGCTGGCGCTCATCAAGCGCGAGAACCCGCTGCCCGCTATCTGCGGCCGTGTGTGCAATCGCCGCTGTGAGGATGCCTGCACTCGCGGCCGTGTGGACGCCGCCGTGGCTATCGACGAGGTCAAGAAGTTCATCGCTCAGCGCGATCTGGATGCCGCGACCCGCTATGTCCCGCCCGTGGTGACGCCGACGCGCGCTGGCGGTTTCGATCAGAAGATCGCCATCATCGGTGCCGGTCCGGCCGGCCTGTCCTGCGCTTTCTACCTGGCCGAGAAGGGCTACAAGCCCGTCGTGTTCGAGAAGAACGAGCGCCCGGGCGGCATGCTCACCTACGGCATTCCCAGCTTTAAGCTGCAGAAGGATGTTATCGAGGCCGAGGTCGAGGTCATTCGCCTGATGGGTGCCGAGTTCCGCTATGGCGTTGAGGTCGGTCGCGATGTGACGCTCGACGAGCTGCGCGCGCAGGGCTTTAAGGCCTTTTACGTGGCCATCGGCTGCCAGGGCGGCCGCCTTGCCGGTATTCCGGGCGAGGATGCCGAAGACGTGACCGTGGCCGTCGACTTCCTTCGCGAGGTTAACAGCGGCAAGATCGATACCCTGTCCGGCCGCACCATTGTGGTGGGCGGCGGCAACGTGGCCATCGACGTTGCCCGCAACGCCTGCCGTCTGGGTTCCGAGCACGTTGAGATGTTCTGCCTGGAGAGCGAGGCCCAGATGCCCGCCAACGAGGAGGAGCGTCGCGAGGCCGTTGAGGACGGCGCGCACATCAGCTGCGGTTGGGGCCCCAAGGAAGTTCACCTGGACGAGGCCGGTCGTGTGTGCGGCATCACCTTCAAGCGCTGCACGCGTGTTTTTGACGACGAGGGCCGTTTTGCGCCCGAGTACGACGAGAACGACCTGCGCCGCGTCGATGCCGACCGCGTGGTCATGTCCATCGGCCAGTCCATTGTGTGGGGCGACCTGCTGGCTGGCTCCAAGGTGGAGCTCGGCCGCGGCCAGGGTGCCCTTGCCGATCCCCAGACCTACCAGACCGCCGAGCCAGACATCTTTGTGGGCGGCGACGTCTACACCGGCCCCAGCTTTGCCATCGATGCCATTGCCGCCGGCCACGAGGCTGCCGTGTCCATCCATCGCTTTGTGCAGCCGGGCTCCACGCTCACCATCGGCCGCAATCAGCGCCGCTACACCGCGCTCGATCGCGACGACGTTGTGCTCGAGAGCTACGACAACGCGAGCCGCGAGGTTGCGCATGTGGACCGCGAACGCGAGAAGGCTGCGCCGTTTAGCGAGTATGTTGAGACCTTTACCGAGGAGCAGGTGCGCGCCGAGACCGCCCGCTGCCTAGGCTGCGGCGCCTCGATCGTCGACCCCAACAAGTGCATCGGCTGCGGCCTGTGCACCACCAAGTGCGCGTTCGACGCCATCCATCTGGATCGCGACCGCCCCGAGTGCTCCACGATGGTCAAATACGAGCAAAAGCTCCCAAGCCTCGGCAAGTACGCGCTCAAGCGTGCGATTAAGATTAAATTCGGGAAGAAGTAAAAGAACCTAACAAGTAAGTGAGCGGCGCGGGGGCGTCGCTCACTTACGTTTGGCTGACATCGCATCAACCGTTGTGGAAAGGTTTCGACCTTGCATGAATTAGGGATTGTGTATCACATCATTCGCGATGTTGAGAACGTGGCGCGCGCCAATGGCGTGCGTCGCGTTTCGAGCGTGACGCTGCTGCTGGGCGAGGTCTCGGGCGTTGTTCCCGATCTGCTACTCGACGCTTGGCGCTGGGCGGCAGATAAAAAGTCCATCACCGAGGGTGCGGAGCTTATTGTGGAGCCTGTCGAGGCCGTGACGCATTGCGAGGCGTGCGGCTGCGACTACGCGACGGTCGAGCACGGCAAGACCTGCCCCCATTGCGGCAGCGGCGAGACATACCTGCTGCAGGGCCAGGAGGTCATGATCAAGCAGATCGAGACCCCCGACGAGGACCCGGCGGGCGCTGCCCCCGATGGCCCTTCCGACGCCCCCGACGCCGTCGACGCCGCCAACCCCCTCCACATCGCCTAGCCCCTAGCCGTTGGGGACGTTCTTAAACGACTAGTCAATCAAGAACGTCCCCAACGACTAGTCGTTTAAGAACGTCCCCAATGACTACTTGCGCTAGTGCATAAGTCACGCTAATAGTCAAGTTATGTCTGTTTAAACAAAATAGCGGCAGTACAAGCGCATTCGAGCTTGCCTAAAATCGATATTAATGAACAGCCTGCTTGTATCTGTAAAATGAATGGCTTGATGAGCGACGCTTTGGCGGGTAATGAGTCGAAAAGCAGCAACGTAACCAACTTGTAACAAACCTAGACGTTTAAACAAATAATGCAACCTTTTGCGAATTTAGCTATAATTCCACAATCCAAACAGGTATACTCCTTTCATGTCGTGTAGGAAATACGTAGACAAAAAGGAGGTTATGTGATGGTAAGTATTGTTCTTGCTAGCCACGGGGACTTGGCAGCTGGAATCAAGCAGACGGGCTCGATGGTCTTTGGCGATCAGCCGTCTGTTGCCGTGGTCTCGCTCGAGCCGAGCATGGGCCCCGACGATTTCCGCGCCAAGGTCGAGGAAGCAGTCGCTTCCTTCGAGGACCAGGAGCAGGTGCTCTTCCTCGTTGATCTGTGGGGCGGCACGCCGTTCAACCAGATCAGCGGGCTCATCGAGGGCCACGATTCCTGGGCTATCGTCACCGGTGTCAACCTGCCTATGCTCATCGAGGCATATTCGCAGCGCTTTGACGCAAAGAACACTGCACATGCGATCGCAAAACATCTCGTGACTGAGGCTAAGGCTGGCGTGCGCGTCAAGCCCGAGTCTCTGGAGCCCGAGGAGAAGAAGCCGGCTGCGGCCGCCGCTGCTCCTGCAGGCGCCATCCCTCCGGGAACGGTCATCGGCGACGGGCACATCAAGATTGCCCACGTCCGTATCGACACCCGTCTGCTTCATGGTCAGGTGGCCACCACGTGGACCAAGCAGATCAACCCCAACCGCATCATCGTGGTTTCCGACGGCGTTGCTCACGACGAGCTCCGCAAGACCATGATCGAGCAGGCTGCCCCTCCGGGAGTCCATGCCAACGTCGTGCCCATCAAGAAGATGGCCGAGGTCGTCAAGGACACGCGCTTTGGTGACACCAAGGCCATGCTGCTCTTTGAGAACCCGCAGGATCTGCTCAAGGCCATCGAGGCCGGCGTCGACATCAAGGAAGTCAACATCGGTTCCATGGCTCACTCCAAGGGCAAGGTCGTCGTCACCAACGCCGTCGCTATGGGCGATGACGACGTCAAGACTCTCGAGGCCCTCAAGGCCAAGGGCGTCAAGTTCGAGGTCCGCAAGGTTCCTTCGGATTCCTCCGAGGATCTCGACGCCATGTTGAAGAAAGCTAAGGCCGAACTGGCCGCTCAAGCATAGTAAAGGAGGGTCCGATACATGTCTGCAATCACTATTCTGCTTGTTGCGATTGTCGCGTTGCTTGCCGGTATGGAAGGCATTCTGGATGAGTTCCAGTTCCATCAGCCGCTCGTGGCATGCACGCTTATCGGTCTCGTAACCGGTCACCTTCAGGAGGGCATCCTCCTGGGCGGTTCGCTCCAGATGATGGCCCTTGGCTGGGCTAACGTTGGCGCCGCTGTCGCGCCTGACGCCGCTCTGGCCTCGGTCGCTTCTTCGATCATCATGGTGCTCGCCCTCAACGGTGGCGCCACCGATTCGGCAAAGGCCGTTACCGCCGCCATCGCCGTCGCCGTCCCGCTGTCGGTCGCTGGTCTGTTCCTGACCATGATCTGCCGTACCCTGGCTACCGCTATCGCTCACGCCATGGACGGTTGCGCCGAGAAGGGCGACTTCTCCGGCATCGAGCGCTGGCAGTACGCTGCTATCCTCATGCAGGGCCTTCGTATCGCCATCCCGGCAGTACTTCTGTGCATCATCCCGGCCGAGGCTGTTACCAACGCGCTTAACGCTATGCCCGACTGGCTGTCCGGCGGTATGGCTGTCGGCGGCGGCATGGTCGCTTCCGTCGGTTACGCCATGGTCATCAACATGATGGCCACCAAGGAGACCTGGCCGTTCTTCATCCTCGGCTTTGTCCTTGCTGCCATCCCTCAGCTCACGCTGATCGCCCTTGGCCTTATCGGCATCTCCCTTGCCCTCATCTACCTTGGCCTTAAGGATCTGGCCAAGCAGGGTGGCGGCATGGGCGGCGGCTCCGGTGACCCGCTCGGCGACATTCTGAACGATTACGAGTAGGAGGGGAGTGATACATATGGCAGAGAACAAGATTCAGCTCACCAAGGCTGACCGCAAGAAGGTTTGCTTCCGTCATCAGTTCCTTCAGGGCTCGTGGAACTACGAGCGTATGCAGAACGGCGGCTGGTGCTTCGCAATGATCCCTGCGATCAAGAAGCTCTACACCAGCAAGGATGACCAGATTGCCGCTCTTAAGCGCCACCTGGAGTTCTATAACACCCACCCCTATGTTTCCGCCCCCGTCATTGGCGTTACCCTCGCTCTCGAGGAGGAGCGCGCCAACGGTGCCCCGATTGACGACGTCGCCATTCAGGGCGTCAAGGTCGGTATGATGGGCCCGCTCGCCGGTGTCGGCGACCCCGCCTTCTGGTTCACCCTTCGCCCGATTCTGGGTGCTCTGGGCGCTTCCCTGGCCCTGTCCGGCAGCATCGCCGGTCCGCTGCTGTTCTTCTTCGCGTGGAACATCATCCGTTACGCCTTCCTGTGGTACACGCAGGAGTTTGGCTACAAGGTCGGCTCCTCCATCGCCAAGGACCTCTCCGGCGGTCTGATGGGCAAGGTCACCGAGGGTGCTTCCATTCTGGGTATGTTCATCATCGGCGCCCTGGTCGAGCGCTGGGTGTCCATCTCCTTCACCCCGGTCGTCTCCAAGGTTACGCAGTCTGCTGGCGCCTTTATCGACTGGGCTAACCTGCCCTCCGGTTCTGAGGGTGTCAAGGAAGCACTGACGATGTATAACTCCATCGGTGCTAACGCCCTTGATCAGGTGAAGGTCACCACGCTTCAGGCCAACCTCGATCAGCTCATCCCCGGCCTTGCCGCCGTGTGCCTGACCCTGCTGGTCTGCAAGCTCCTCAAGAAGAAGGTCAGCCCGATCGTCATCATCCTGGCTCTCTTCGCCATCGGCATCATCGGTCGCGTCTGCGGCTTCATGTAAGCACGTTTCGGCTTAAGACCGAGAATTGCTAGGCAAGGGCTTTTGAGCCATTGAAACGGACCGCACCCGGTGGGTACACTGGATGCGGTCCGATTGTTTTATTTGGAGGGCGAGGTGCGCATGGCGCAATCTCAGAACAGCACGGTCGATCTGGCAACGCCGGCAACCTGCCTGATGGGGCTTACCAGCCACGGTAACGTGATGGTGGGCAATAAGGCGTTCGAGTATTACAACGAGCGCAATCCCGAGGATTATATTCAAATCCCGTGGGACGAGGTCGACTATATTGCCGCCGAGGTTTTACGCGGCACCAAGAAGATCACGCGTTTTGCCATCTTCACCAAGGACAACGGTCACTTTACGTTTTCGACGCGCGACGACAAAGAGACGTTGCGCGCGGTCCGCAAGTACGTCGACGAGGATAAGCTTGTGCGTTCGCCCGACTTTATCGATGTGACGGCCAAGGGCGCCAAGAGCATCCCCTCCGTTATCAAAAACCTCTTCCACAAAGGCAACTAGCTCCTCATAAGTTGCGGTGAAATAGTTCCTAAATACGGCTTTAGATGCTTCAGACAGGAACTATTCCACCGCAACTTCGAAGTCTAGTCATGCGACGTATTGCGATGCAGTAAATCTGCTACACTAGTACAACATGCCTCCGTAGCTCAGGGGATAGAGCACCGCTCTCCTAAAGCGGGTGTCGACGGTTCGAATCCGCCCGGGGGCACCAGAAGATTATGACGGCGTCGCGAGAGCGGCGCCGTTTCTGGTTTGTGGGAGCTGCCGGCGGATTCGAACCGTCGACACCCGCGTCACCAATTGCGTCTAGAGCCCTCCGGTAGAGTGTCCAAGCCCTAAAGCCCAGTTGATGCTACGGGGTTTAGAGGCGGACTGAAGCAAGGGGAAGACATGTCCGCTCGGGGTGATAGACTAACGCTGTGGTAAATACAGGACAGTTTGACCGTTTTTCAACCAAGATAGGCGTCCCATGCAACTAAATGCAGCTGATATAGCGCAAAAGAGAATTGACCTCGGCCTCACCCAAAAGGAGTTCGCCGCCGCCCTTGGTATGGGCTCGTCTGGCGAACGCACCGTTCGGCGCTGGGAGTCTGGGGATACTAGTCCAACGGCGGCTGAATGCGCCTTTATCGCATCGCTCGATGCGGGGGCTCCATTTGACCAAGGGGAGCGCAGCGACGCGCCTTTTACCTTCTGCGATCTCTTCGCGGGCATCGGCGGTATACGAATGCCGTTCCAGGAGCTTGGCGGTAGGTGCGTCTTCTCTTGCGAGTGGGATAAGTTCGCCCAGAAAACCTACCGGATGAACTATGGAGAGACCCCGGCGGGCGACATCCGTCAGGTCGCATCAAACGATATACCGGACTTCGATGTCCTGCTCGCAGGCTTTCCTTGTCAGCCATTCTCCCTTGCAGGCGTTTCGAAGAAGCAATCTTTGGGGAGACCCACCGGCTTTGAGGATAAAACGCAGGGAACCCTCTTTTTCGAGGTCGCTCGCATCATACGCGACAAGCGCCCGAAGGCCTTCTTGCTTGAGAACGTTAAGAACCTTACGAGTCACGACGGCGGGAAGACCTTCAAGGTCATACGACAGACGCTTGAGGAGGACCTTGGATACCATATTTTCTGGAAGGTGCTTGATTCAAAAAACTGGACGTGCCAGCACAGGGAGCGCATCTACATCGTGGGGTTCAGGGAGGAAGTTCCCTTCTCGTGGGATGACCTTGAGGTGCCGGGACCGGGACATACGCTAGGGGAAATCCTCGAAGAGCAACCAAACGAACGCTACACCATTTCGGATAAGCTATGGGCCTATCTGCGCGCCTATCGCGAAAAGCATGAGGCGGCGGGCCACGGCTTTGGATACTCGATGGTCGGCCCAGAGGACACGACAAGGACGCTTTCCGCCCGGTACCACAAGGATGGCAGCGAGATTCTGGTCGGGCAGGAAGGAAAAAACCCTCGTAAACTCACTCCCCGCGAATGCGCACGCCTGCAAGGATTTCCCGATGAGTTCATCATCCCGGTGTCGGATACTCAGGCATACAGGCAGTTCGGCAACTCCGTGACCGTGCCGGTCGTGCGCTCGGTCGCGAAGTTGATGATGGAGGTGTTCTAGGATGGACTATGGAGTACTTGGCGCGTATTTTGCCTTGATTATCAACTTCATCCGAACACCTCCCACATTCATCCGCACATGTGCGGATGAATGTGGGAACCCGATACCCTGAGGGCCGGACCGGCCGGCCCCGGGAGATCGGAGGACGGCA
>DBGDDN010000032.1:0-22671 GCA_048343195.1 Collinsella sp. | reverse complement strand
TGCCGTCCTCCGATCTCCCGGGGCCGGCCGGTCCGGCCCTCAGGGTATCGGGTTCCCACATTCATCCGCACATGTGCGGATGAATGTGGGAGGTGTTCGGATGAAGTTGATAATCAAGGGTGATGACGGTATTCTGTACCTCATCCGGAAACGACTTGTTGAAATCCGCGGAAGTGGGTAAGATACGTATCGATGGGCCCGGGATGACCGCTGCTTGCATGTCACCGGGCCTGAATCATGTCTATAGGAGGTGTTCGATGGCCGGGGCGCCCGAGCAATCTCTTCCGAGCTGCAACACAAGGGAATGGGCTGAGCGATGGCTCTCTCCCGCGCGGCTCTCTCCGTACCTCGCGGCGTGCGACGGTGATATAGAGGATGCGTTCGACCTGTACCTCTGGAACGTCGGGCTCTGCAAGGTCCTCGTCGCTGACATCTCCCACTTCGAGGTCGCGCTGCGCAACGCCTACGACAGGGCGCTGCGAGAGGGCTGGGGCGGCGAGGGCCACTGGCTCCTCGACGACGCCTCGCCGGTGCGCGCGCCGATCATGCGCACGAGCAGGTCGAAGCGGCTCCTCGACGTCAACGTGGCGAACCGCAAGGCGATCTCCCAGGCACAGGGGCGCTCCCACGACCCGAGCGACCCGGATCAGGTCATCTCGAACCTCATGATGGGTTTCTGGTCCCACCTCACCGACCGTAGCCGCGAACGCGACTTGTGGATTCCCTACCTCCACGCCGCGTGGCCGCGCGGTATCAACCGCGCGGAGTTGAACCGCACGATTTACGCGATCAACAAGGTAAGGAACCGCGTCGCCCACAATGAGCGTCTGTTCGACCCCGCGCGCGACGCGTTCCTGCCTACCGCCGTGGACGCCGACATCATCCGGCTGACGCGCGACCTATGCCCGGAGGCGGCGGAGAGGCTGTACGGGGAAGGCGGGAAGACGCCCGTGGAGCGTTACGTTTGCGCGCGCCCCGTACCGGCGAACGTGAGGCTATAGGGGCTCCAAGGCGACACCTGATGGTAGACTGAGCGGGAAGGTAGAGCGCGCTCCGACGGAAACGACGGGACACAGCTCCGCCTTTCCCGTGCCTTTGTGATGCGCCTGCGGAATCCACCGTGAGGAAACCTATCGAGGCTCACGGGGGTGATTCGCATGGCAAGGCATCCGAAGCTGACGCAGGAGATGGTGGGCGAGGCGGTCCGCTTCAAGGCGGACGGCCTTTCCAACGGCGACATCGTGTGCGCACTGGGGATCCACGAGTCCGCCTTCTGCCGGAAGGTCGAGCTGTCAGCGGTAGCTTAAAACTGAAAACTAAGGGTTCAAATTAGCTGCGAGCTAATGAATTCCCGTTCAATCCTTCCTACGATGTGCTGTGTGCCGGCGCGGTAGCCGGATCGTAGGAAGGATGCATTATGAAAAAGCCCGAGACCGAAATGCTGTTGAGCCGTCGCGCTGCGCTTGGCGCGTTTGCAACTGTCGCCCTGGGAACTGTCGGCCTGCTTGCCGGTTGTGGGAGCGATAAGGCAACTGTTACCGAGGACGCCGGCGATAGCGACAAGAAGGAAGAGCCCAAGAAGGAAGAGCAGGCAACGACCGATCTGGCTGTCGGCACGACCGTGACCACGAGCACTGGTCTCGCTGTCGTCGTCGATGCCGTTCAGACGGGTTTGACCAATTATGATGGCTCGACCATGACGGGCATTCACGTCACGTACGTCAACAACGGTGATGAGGGCGCGGACTACAACATCTACGACTGGAAGGGCGAAGACGCAAACGGTGCCCAGCAGAACCAGGGCTACTATAGCGAGGGTTCCGATGAGCTGCAGTCGGGCACTCTTGCTGCGGGCGGTTCCGTTTCGGGTAACATTTATTTTGACGGCGACATCAAAAAGGCTCTGTACTTCGCCAACGTGTTTGATAAGTCTGCCACCGCAAGCTGGGTTCTTGCCTAGCGTTATGATGCCGGCAATTTGCAGGGAGGTGAGGCCATATGCCCGATAAAAAGCTGACCGAGGAGTTGCTCAATGAGCTTCTCGATGCGCCGAACATCGATGGCTATATCAGGGAGCACGACTTTGCCGCCCCGTCGCTTTCGGACTACCTGAAGCAGCTACTGCAGGAAAAGGGCTTGGAGCGCTCGCGCGTGGTTCGTATGGCCGATCTCAATGAGACCTTTGGCTATCAGATCTTTACCGGTGCGCGGCATCCGAGCCGCAATAAGGTGCTGCAGATTGCCTTTGCGATGGCGCTGACGCTCAAAGAAACCAACCGTGCGCTGACGGCTGCCGGGGTAAGCGTCCTTAACTGCAAGGACCGCCGCGATGCGATTATCATTTTTTGCATCGATCGCGGGTGCAGCCTCCAAAAGGTCAACGAGGAGCTGTATCGCTTTGGCGAGGAGACGGTGAGTTAGCGGCTGATATCTGAGCCGGCGGAGCTGCCGAACAACGATGCAAACGAACGGGGCGCGGATGCCATGGGGTGTCTGCGCCCTGCGCTATGATGGAGGCTATGGATACTCAGACCCCAACATATTCCGATGACGAGCTGACCGCAGCGCTTGCCGAGCACCTGGCGTCGCTCGATTGCGACGACAGCTATCGCGTGGAGCGTGTACTTAAGCGCTCGACCGTTGAAACAACCGAGCTCGTGTACTTTGAAGGAACCGGCGGTGGCTCGCTCGGCCCCTTTGTCCGTAAACGCATCGATGCTTCGGCTCAAATCGGCGGGGCATACGAGCGTCTGTTTGCCGTTCAGCGGGCAGGCAGGCGTTTTGAGCACCTGCCCAGAATCGTCGATTGTCGTCGTGTGGGCGACGAGCTCAACGTGGTTATGGAATACATCGAAGGGGAGACGCTCGGGGCGCTGGTGGACCGTCTGGGAGCCACCCCCGATTATGCGCGTGAATTGTATCCTGTCCTTTGCGACGCCGTGGGCGAGCTCCATGCCGGTTTTGCAATGGCGGGGGAGACGTCGGCGCCGGTGATCCATCGCGACCTCAAGCCGTCGAATATCATCGTGACAGGTGCCAACTATACGCCTGATGACGGCCTGACATTTTCATCGCTGGTGATTATCGACTTGGGGATCGCGCGCGTATGGCGCGATGGCGCCGATGCCGACACCGTCAAGTTTGGCACGCGACCCTATGCGCCGCCCGAGCAGTATGGGTTTGGGCAGACGAGTGTGCGCAGCGACGTGTACGCGCTGGGCGCCCTGTTGTTCTTCTGCTTGACGGGAGTCGACCCTAAACCAGGGCTCGACATGCGCGAGCAATGCGAGGCGCGCGGTATTCCCACTCCACTTTCCGATGCCGTCTGCATGTCGATGGCGCTCGATCCGGCCAAGCGTTTTGCGAGTGCGGAAGCATTGGGACGGGCGACGCGCGCGGCATACGATCTGAGTCGCCCCGTGCGGCCTCCTGCGCCTGCGCCTGTCCGTACTCCAGACTCGGAGACAGTGTTGGCGTCCCAAGGGCTCCAGAAACCCGCAGGGCTTCCTGGCCCTGCCGCCTCCGCTGCATGCGGTCTGCTCTCTCGCGTTCCGGAGTCTCTGGGGCGCATTTGGAATACGCTCGTCTGCTTCTCGCTGCTTGTGTTCTTTGCCGGTAGCCACTTTGCCGTCTTTCACCCCACGGGAGCAAACCAAAGCTACCCGACGTGGCTTCTCATAATCGAGTATTTTTTCTTTGTCGATGGCCTTATGGTGCTTATGCATTTTGCGCTGCTCGATAAGCGCCGTCTTCGTCGGCGATTCGCATTGCTCGACAGCTATCGCGGCAAGAAGCTCGCGAAGCTCTTGCTCAAGGCATTGGGTGTGCTGCTCCTATGCATGATCGTCATAGTCGCGGTTGCCAATGCGACCGGCGTCGTCGATACCTCCGCTACCTAAAAGAAAAGGGCCCCATTGGGGCCCTTTGCAGTTGCACTTAGATGCGGTTCATCTGAGCGGCGACTTTGTTGTACCAGTCCTGCCACGTGGGCGGGCAGTACTTTTTGGCCGCTGCCGGGGTAAGGGTGGAGCCGTAGTTGGCGCCCAGATAGGCAACGTGAGCGGAGATGCCCTCGCTCCAGCTGCCAAAGCTGCGCCAACCGCCGCCACGTGCACTCCAGCCCCAGGCGTTGTAAGAATTGGCGCAATAAGCACCCTTGGTGCTCTCGATGCAGGCGATGGCGGGGGACCAACGGGGGTCGACACCGGTATTCCAAGCGGCGACGGCAAAGTTATAGCCCTGGCCTGCCATGGGGGAGCCGGCGAGATAATTGTCGATGCGGCTCGTCCACTCATTAATGAACGAATCGTAATCGGAGCTACCGGTATTGGCGTTGTTCACCGTGGTGTCGATGGTGGTGTTGGTGTTGGTGGCCTGGCTGCTGGAATTGCTGCCGCTTACGCCCTCGCCCGAGAGCTTTTCGGCGGCAGCGGCCTTATCGGCCTCAAGCTTGGCAAGCTCGGCGGCATTTTCCTGCTCGGCTTTTGCCTGTGCCTCGCTGCGGAGCTGCTGGGCCTGCGCCAGCGCATCCTCGGCGTTTTTCTGCTCCGCCTCAAGCTGAGACTTGGCCTGCTGGAGCTCGGCCTTGTTCTGCTCGAGTTCGGTTTGCATATTATTGAGCTCTTCGATCTCGTCGACGCTCGAGCTCGTGATCTGGTTGGTGTATTTGCAGGTCGTGATGAACTCACCCAGGCTCTGCGCGTTGACCAGGAAGCTCACGATGGGGTTAGTGCCCTTCTGGTACTTGTACAGATCGCGCATGGCGGAGCTTGCCTTGGCCTGCTGCTCGGGAAGCTTAGCCTCGATTTCCTCGATGCTTGCCTCATTGGAGTCAATCTGCTTTTGCAGGTCATCGAGCTTGGTGCGGGCGTCGTTGTAGGCGCTCGTAGCGGCTTCGATCTTCTGCTGGGCTGCGGAAAGCTGGTCCTGCGTTGCCTGCGAGGCGGCATACGCCGCAACGGGGGAGAGCATCGGCGTGGCCGTCAGCGCAACGGCGAGCGCGGCGCTCGTGATGATACGAGCCGGCTTCGACGCAATGAGCGCTGCGGTGCGATGATTCGAATGCTGCATCCAGTCCCTCTGCAATCAATCGTAGGTTATGGTTCGAACGGTATTCTACTACTGCTTTCGACCTCAACTTGAACCTTAAAGGTTCCAAAGGGTCAAGTTGAACTTGAGGCTTTGGCTTTGACCTGCAGTTATGATGAATTGTTGAGAAACCATAGAGTTCAACTTTAACGTTACGGAACTCGGTCTGATCGCAGATTCACGCCTTAAGGGCTACTCCAACATGGGGTTTTGCACCTATAGGGTTCCCTCGCGGCGAGCCTGCTCAATTTCTTCGAGCGCCTCGGCTGGGGTGAAAGAACATGCGCCGTTGCCGAGCTTGACTGTCTGGATATCGTCTCCGACATGCACCTCTCCGCCTCGAAGCACCACACCGAAAATGCCCTCGTGGGGAAAGATGCAGTCGCCGGCGAGATGGTAGATAGCGCAGCGGGTGTGGCAGACTTTGCCGATCTGGCTGATCTCGACCAGAACGTCGTTGCCGATCTTGAGCTGTGTGCCCAGGGGGAGCGAAAGCAGGTTGATACCTTGTGTGGTGAAGTTCTCCCCAAAGTCGCCTTCGTGCACATCGAGCCCGCGATGCTGCGCCGTCTGGATTGATTCTGCGGCCAAAAACGAGACTTGGCGGTGCCAGTGCCCGGCGTGTGCATCGGAAGCGAGGCCAAACTGCTCAATGACGGTGTCGTGCCCATCGGAGACGGGTGACTTGCGTGTGCCTTTGTGCGCCGACGTGTTGATCGAAACGATGCGGGCGGGTCCTTCGTAGGCGTTGCTGGCGGTGCGTAGGGGAGCGGTCGTTTGAGAACGTTCCGCTAGCTCGCGTTTTGCAGCGTCAAGGATGGGGTTGTCGGTCAGATGTTCTTGGGGCACGCGTGCGCCTTTCGCTTTGAGGATGACAATATGTTGAATCCTACAACAACGGTAGGTTCATTGCCCGTTGTCGTACAGCGGTGAGGGCCGTCTTTGCTCGAGTCTGATCCTCCGATTGCCATAGATACGGTGGAACTTTGGGTGCTGGCGGTTTGGCACGCTAGAATGAATCGGTTGCACTAAGACCGCCCGTTGTGCGGGCAGTTCATGATAGGAAGTTTCCATGGCATTGCAATTTACAGAGCGCGAGTTCATTCCCGTGCTGCTCGGTGGCGACATCAACGCCTATTCGGTGGCGCGCGCCTTCTACGAAGAGTATCAGGTCAAGAGTCTGGTCTTTGGCAAGTATCAGACGGGCCCTGCGTATCGAAGCCAGATTATCGACTACACGCCCAATGTCGACATCGATACCATGCCCGTGATGCTCGAGACCGTCAACGGCATTGCCCAGGCGCATGCCGATAAGACGATCGTCCTGATGGGCTGCGGCGATAACTATGTTGCCCTGGTGGCCCAGGCAAAGGATGCCGATGAGCTGGCGGATAACATCGTTGCGCCCTATGCACCCTACAGCATGCTCGAGCAGTGCCAGAAGAAGGAGATCTTCTACGAGCTGTGCGAGAAGCATGGCGTGCCGTATCCGCACACCTTTACCTTTACTGCGCAGATGCTCAATGCGCAAGGCGAGGCGCCGGCCGAAGTGCTCGACCAGATCGACTTCCCGTTCCCGATGATCCTGAAGCCGTCCGACGGCATCATGTGGTGGCAGCATGAGTTCGAGGGCCAGAAGAAGGCTTATGAGATTGCCGATCGCGCCGAGCTGGAGCAGGTTATCCGTGACTCCTATGCCAGCGGCTACACCGACGACCTGATCTTGCAGGACCGCGTGCCCGGCAACGACGAGTACATGCGCGTGCTCACCAGCTATTCCGATCGCAACGGTAAGGTACGCATGATGTGCCTGGGCCACGTGCTGCTCGAGGAGCATCAGCCCCATGGCGTTGGCAACCATGCCTGTATCATCACCGAGCCCAATGACGAGCTTATGGGTGGCGTGCGCAAGCTGCTCGAGGACCTTCACTTTGTGGGCTATTCCAACTTTGACGTGAAGTATGACGAGCGCGATGGCTCGTTTAAGTTCTTCGACTTCAACACCCGCCAGGGCCGCAGCAACTACTATGTCACTAACAGTGGCTTTAACGTTGCCAAGTACGTGGTGGACGAGTATGTGTTCAACCGCCCGTTTGAGCCAGAGTTTGTGACGGCGCAGGACGAGGCACTGTGGATGGTCGTTCCCATGGGTGTCGTCGACAAGTATGTCAAGGATCCCGAGCTGCGCGCTAAGGTGCATCGCTTGGATAGGGAGGGCAAGGGGGCCGACCCTTCGTTTATGAAGGGCGACTTTGTCTTTAACCGCTGGCTGCGCATGTGGCACACCAAGCTGCGCCACTTTAAGCTATTCAAGACGTATTACAAGTAGATGTGTGCGGCGCCCGTCCGGTTTACATCGGGCGGGCGCGGGTATGATACGCGCAATTGCGCAAGCGTCACCAAGGAGGCGGCGATGGAAAAGCTGGGAGTTATCGGCGGCATGGGCGCCGAGGCCACGTCGTATTACTACGACCAGGTGGTGCGCCATACGGCCGCTACGTGCGACCAGGAACATATCGACATGGTGGTGCTTTCCAAGTCGACCATGCCCGACCGCACGCTGGCCATCAAGACCGGTGAGCATGCCGAGCTGCTGGCGACCATGAAGGAGTGCGCCCAGGCGCTCGAATCGCTGGGCTGTGCGCACATTGCCATTCCCTGCAATACGTCACACTACTTCTACGATCAGATCCAGTCGTTTACGACGGTGCCGATTATCCACATGCCGCGCGAGTCGGTGCGCTATGCTCTGGCCGGTGCGGTGATGGGGGAGTGCGAGTTCGATCCCAACCTAAGCATGCCGGCAGAGCCGGTGCGCAAGATCGGCATCATGGGCACCGACGGAACCGTGGGCGCGGGCGTCTATGGGCGCGAATGCGAGGCTGCGGGCGTCGAGGTCGTCTACCCCAGCGAGAAGCGTCAGGCCGACGTGATGTCGCTCATCTACGACGACGTGAAGGCCGGACGCGAGCCCGATATGGACAAGTTCGACCGCGTGATGTGGGAGTTCGCCCGCAGCGGCTGCGACCGCGTTATTCTGGCCTGCACCGAGCTCTCGGTGCTGCAGAAGTACCGCGAGATGCCCGAGATCACCCTCGACGCCATGGACGTCTTGGTACGCGAATCCATCATTCGCAGCGGCGCCCCCTACCGCCAATAGCCCTTAACCTGCCAAAAAGGGACAGGTATATTTTGGTAGGTTTTTATCTGGGGAAACAGTAAAGGCCTCGGCTCGTTTGGTGCGAGCCGAGGCCTTTTGCATTAGGCGGTTGGTGCTGACGATGAGCTAGAACAGGAAACCGAGGACAATGAGGGCGGCGCTGATGGCGAGCACGGCGACATCCAGACCCTTGATGGGATAGCGCTTGTACGAGCTGGCGCGCGTGCGCAGATAAAAGCCGCGCTGCTCGGCGGCAAGCGCGGTGGCGTCGGTCTTGCCCACGCTCGAGATAAGCAGCGGCACGCACAACGGCAGCATGAGTTTGAGCTTCTTGATGGGGTTCTTGGTGTCGTACTCGACGCCGCGCGCGGTCTGCGCCTCCATGATGGCATTCATCTCTTGGCCAAACACCGGCACAAAACGCAGTGCCGTGGTAAAGGTGAAGGCGTAGCGATACGGTACGTGCAGTACCTCGACGCAGGCGTTGGCAAGGTCGTTGAGCTTGGTCACCATGAGCATGAGGATGAGTGGCAACGCTACGCCCAGCAGGCGGAGGCAGGCCTTCGATCCAGTGATAAGGCCCGTGTCGGTGATAAAGCCCCACACCACATTGCCGTCGCGCATAAATGCCAACTGCAGCACCAGCATGATGAGCGCGAGCGGAATCAGCAGCTTGAGCAGCGAGAACAGGCGATTGACGACGCCGGCGTAGGCGCCCAGCGCAAGGGTGAGTGCCAAAAAGCCTAACAGCGCCACATAGGTGTCGGACAAAAAGATGCCGATGATGATGGCGGCGGCGAGGCCCAGCTTGACGACGGGGTTCAGGCGATGCAACAGCGTGTCGCCCGGCATATAGTCGATGACGTTAACCACGGCGGACCATCTCCTTGGTAATGCGAACGATATCGGTAACCTCGCTCACCTGCGCAAAAGCGGGGGAGACGGAGGATGCCAAGCGGCGCGAGAGTTCAATGACCTGGGGCGGTTCCACGTAGGCACGCTGCATGAGCTCGATGTTCGAGAACAGCTCGTGCGTGCGTCCGCGGTCGAGGATACGGCCGTCTGCCATCACAACGATGCGCTCGGCAAAGTCGGAAACGACTTCCATATCGTGGCAGACCATGATCACGGCGCAGCCGCGCTCTGCCATGGTGCGCACCGTTTCCATGACGGTCATGCACTCGCGGTAGTCAAGGCCGCTCGTGGGCTCGTCGAGCACTACGATCTTGGGCTCAACCACTACGACGGAGGCGAGCGCCACCATTTGTCGCTGGCCGCGCGAAAGCGAGAAAGGCGCCTCGTCGGCGGGCAGGCCAAAGCGGTCGATGACGAGCTGGGCACGACGCAGGGCCTCGGCGCGGTCGATGCCGGCAAGCTCCAGGCCAAAAGCGACCTCGTCGAGCACGGTATCCTTGCAGATCTGGCGGTCGGGGTTTTGGAAGAGCGTTGCGACCTCGCGGGCGATGCGGCTCGTGGGGACCGCAGCGGTGTCCAGGCCCGTAACGCGCACGCTGCCCGAGGCAGGCTTAAGCAGGCCCGTGAGCAACTTGGTGAGCGTAGTCTTGCCGGCGCCGTTTTGGCCGACGATGCCCACGAGCTCGCCGGGGTAGAGCGTCAGGTTAAGGTCGTGTACGGCGGCGCCGCCATTGGGATAGGCAAACTCAACGTGATCGAAGGTGAGCACGGGCTCGGCGTCCTTGGCGTGCGGGCGCAACGATGGGGCATGCGGGGAGCCTGCGGGCGCTTGGGCGTCGCTGGCAGCATGTGCGGGGTCGACGATGCCCGAAATCAGGCGCTCGGCCTCATCGACATCCAAACAGGGGGTGCCGCTTGCCAGGCCGTCGGCCTCGAGACTATTGAAGATACGCGTTACGCGGGGACAGTCGACGCCAATAGTACGAAGCTCATCGGTGTGCGCGAAGACCTCATGCGGCTCGCCCTGCAGCGCGATTTCGCCATGGTTGAGCACGAGCACGCGGTTGCAATACTCCGAGAGCAGGGCGACCTTTTGTTCAACGACCACGATGGTGATGCCAAGTGTGCGGTTTGCCTCGCGCAGGGTCTCGAAGACCAGTGTGGAGCTGGCGGGGTCGAGTGCTGCGGTGGGCTCGTCGAGTACCAGTACGCGGGGGCGCATGGCGAGGATGGCAGCGATGGCCACCTTTTGCTTCTGTCCGCCCGAGAGGGTGGCGATCTCGCGGTCGCGCAGGTCGCTGATACCGACGGTCTCGAGCGTCTCGTTTACACGCTGCTCGATCTGGTCGTGAGGGACGCCAAAGTTCTCCAGGCCAAAAAGCATCTCGTCCTCGACGACCGAGGCGACCATCTGCGTGTCTATGTCCTGCAACACGCTTCCGACGATCTGTGACACATCGGTGAGCGAGACCTCGCAGGTGTCGTGGCCGTCAACCACGACGGAGCCAAAGAACGTGCCGGTGTAGTGGTGGGGCACAGCGCCCGACAGGCAGGCGGCAAGCGTGGACTTGCCGGCGCCCGAGGGCCCGATGATGCCGATGAAATCTCCCTTGTTCACGTCGAGCGAGATGTGCTTAAGCGCCTGCTCGGTCTGCGTGCCATAGGAGAACGAGACATCGTCGACGTTGATGATCGTTTCCATGGATACCTTTCATAGTCATTGGGGACAGTCTTAAATGACCAGTTGTTTAAGACCGTCCCAAAAAAGCTCGTTGTTTGGGACGGTCTTTGGTGGTGAAGCACGGAGACGGCTTTACGAGGGGCCCAGGTTGGCGCGAAAGAGGAGCGAAGCGTACTTGGGTACGCGAGCGACGAATGAACGCCAAGATGGGGTGGCTCGTAAAGCCGAGCGGGTTAGTTGAGCTTCAGGGCCTTCTGGATGGGCAGGTAGAGGGCGCCGACCAGGATGGCATTAAAGGCGGCGGTCATGGCGACGACGGGCAGCATGGCGGCAGCGAGCTCGCCCACCACGCCGAGCATGGCCATCTTGATGACCATGAAGATAACGCCCGAGACAAAGGTGGTCACGAAGGTTGCGACGATGGCGATGGCAGGCTTAACCTGCCCGTTCTTGCCAGCGGCGTTGACGATGGCGGCCATGAGCATAGCGGCGATGCCCTCGGCGGCAAAATCGACGAACGGCGAGGTGGTGGTGATCTGAATCACGGCGGCCGAGATGAGGCCGATGACGAGCGCCTGGCCAATATTGGGGCGAACGACCAGGATAGTGAGGCAGAAGGCCGAGATGATGAACTCGGGGCTGATCATGCCGCCCGAGATGCCCGAGATGGCCTTGCCAACAGTGAAGTTGAGGATGAAGCCGGCGGCAAGCAGGATGGCGAGCAGGACAAGGGCGCGGACATCGAGCTTGCCGCGGTCGGCGGTCTGGACGGTACGGGGCTGGGTGGCGGTGGTGTTCTGGGACATGGTGAAAATCCTTTCGGAAGGGGGTGTAAGAGAAAAGCGGAGGCGCGTGATGCGAATGCGATCGGGCTCGAGATAGAAAAAGGCCCCCGGTCGAAACCGGAGGCCTTCCAATCACCTAGAGCGCAAAAACAGGCGTGAGGGACTCACCGTCGACCGATCGTATTCGCATCACGCCACCACCAGTTGTTGAGAGACTTCATCGTGTTCTTCATATCGGTGGCTCCTTTCGTGATGCCGTGGCGCAGTAGCACCTGATTGCTGTTGCGCTGCACTATAGCACAGCAAAGTGTTTGCGGGGAAATCTTTTTTGAAAAGATTTCAGCGGTGTTTCCCACTGGTCAAAAAGGCAGGCGGGACGAACCGTGCCATCCCGCCCGCACCAGTGAGGGATTACTCCTTATTGCGACGGTAGAGGAAGTAACCGCCCGCGGAGATGACGGCAACGCCAGCGATGGCGAATGCGGCCACCATGCGGCCATCAAAACGATCACCGGTGGTGGGCAGGCCGCCCTTGGTGTTCGTCTTGTTGGTGGTTACCGTGGTCGTGGTGTCCGACTTGCCAGGCTTCTCGGGCTTGGTGGTGGGCTGCTCGGGCTTAGCGGGCTGCTCGGGGGTACCGGGCTGCTCAGGAGTACCGGGCTGCTCAGGAGTACCAGGCTGATCCGGGGTTACCGGGTCGGTGGCAAGAGCGTCCTTGGCGTAGGTGATGGACACCTTGAGGCCGTTGATCTCGGTGTTCAGGTCGCTCGGGGTGAAGGGCTGGTCGAAGTTTTCGGCCTTCTGATAGGTGCGCATCTCCTGGAGCAGTGCCTTGCACTTCTTGTAGGTGTTCTCGGTAGCAGCCTTGCCGGCCTTGTTAGCCAGGGCAGTGCGGCCCTCGGTGGTCGTCTCGGCTAGCATGGCGGCGTCAACTTCCTTGTTCTGCTCGATGAGCTCGTTCTGGAGCGCATCGAGGTAGGCACGGACGCTGATACCAAGGGTGTCAGGGTTCTCAAAGCAGAGCGAGCTGATGTCCATGAGGACGTAGTTGATTGAGTTCTCGGGCTCCTCGTTGTACACGACGTCAGTCTGTTTGCAGTGATCGAAGGAGACGGTCTGATCGCTGAAGTACGGGCTGACCTCAGTTGTCAGAGCGGAGTACAACGGGATGGCGACGGAGTACGCGGCGCGGGAGAGCATTTCCCACTGGATGGTAGCGACTTCGGGGTCATACCCGCGACGAATCTGGAAGAGGTTGATCTCGGTGTTGCGCTCGCTGCCGATGCAATAAACACCATCAGTGTTCGCGTTGAGGCCAGGGACGTTCTCGCCGCGGTTGCCGAAGGCGCGAATCAACTCGAAAGTGCTCCAACCAGACTTGCCAGGCTTGAAGAACAGGGGCTGGATTTCGCTGACCATGGCTCCCTTTTGGTCAGGTTTTCCTTTCTCCTTTACTGTGATAATGTCGTAATCTGTGCCTTCGGTCAGCTGACTACCAAAATAATTGCGGCCTTGCACATAACGGGACCACTGGTTTACGCCGGAATCGGCGAGGCTTTCGCCATACGTTTGGGCGACATCGAATTTGCCGTCAGCGGAGTATTTGGCGAAACCCTTTTCTTCGGGCATGGATTGGATCTTTTCAGAGTGGAGGCAATTCTCGGTGTCATTGAGGTCGACATCGTAGTTGAGGCTCCCGATATTAGGGTTGAGCGACGCGACGTCGTCAGCGAGCTTCATGGCAATCCATTGATGGGCAGAAAGCGTGGCGAACAGCCAGGTCTCGTTGTTGTCGGCGATAATGATCTGGTCGTTAGTGCAAGTGCCCTGCTCGTCGATCAGGCTGCCGAGGAGCTCGACGCCCTCGCGGGCATTGGCGCTCTGGCCCAGGATGACGCTGCCGTAGCTGTACTCGCCGATGCCGGTAGCCTCATCGATTGGGTCTGCTGCAGCGGCCTCCTCGTTATAGGAGGTGCTTAGCGTGGCGGAGCAGGAGACGCCCTTCTCGTTGATGCCGGCCTCGGAGTAGGCGTCGGTGCGACCCATCCAGTTGGAGGGGTGGTCGCGTACATAGCTGTAGCGATAGGTAGGCTTGTTCGAAGTGTATTCAAAAGCAGATTCAATCGAGCTGTACTTAAAGCCAGGTTCGTGGGCAGGTTCGATGCCGTAGTGCTTAAGATAGCGCTTGCCAAAGTCCTCGGCGCGGCCGTAGTACGTGTTGCCGTCGGCCGTAAGGTTTTTTGCCCATGTATATCTGCGTGCAGGCGAGCGCAGATGTCGGCATGGACATGATGGTTGCAGCTCCAAAGGCGAGGCCTATGCCTAGCTTCTTGAGCGCGTTGACGGGGTGAGTTTTCCTCATTTTCCCTCCCAGCGTGCGAAAGCCCTCCGTTGCCAGAGGGCTTCAGCCAATAAAGACACCCCATTAGCGTAACGAACTGGAAACAATATTCATCTATGAAAGAAACTTACTCGATAAGCGTAATGAAATATGCGATGAGCGGTTAATTATACTCAGTTTGTAGCTTTACTTTAATAAAGGCGCCCTGTGATTACTGTAGCCGAATAAAGTAGCTGGGAATGCCCGAAATGAAAATCCCCCTGCTGTTTGGCAAATGCATAAACAGCAGGGGAGACGATAATTGGATGAATATCATACCAATGTGGAATTACTTCTTCCGGCGGTGGATCACGTTGATCGCATAGCCGACGAGCATGGCCAAAACGATGATGATGAAGCCGAGCAGGGGATTGTCGTTCATAGGGTCCTCCTATTTTCCGAGCGGGGAGAATTCGTCGACGATGAGGTCGAGGCATTGTGGAAGCGCGCGGGCTCCAAAGACGCCCGAGTTGCTGGAGATAATCTCGCCATCGAACTGCATGCCCAGCGACGGGGTGCAGGTGATCTTGGCTTCCTTGGTCTGGATGATCTTGAACTGCGGGCGCCCGAGTACCTTGCCGGCGGGGTCGAGTGCGGCGGTGATCACGGTAGGCAGCAGCTGCACGGTGCGCACGGGTTCGATGACCGCAATGTCGACCATGCCATCGTTCATACGGCAGTCGGGGAACAGGTTGATGTCGTTTTGGATGACCGAGGTGTTGCCGGCCATGCAGCAGATGCCGTCGAGCTCCTCGACAATGCCGTCATGCTCAATCGTAAAGTGCGCTACCGTAGGGTTGGGCGTGGCGAGCGCAGAGATGAAGTAGGCGATCTCGCCGATGTCGTTTTTGGTGGGGGCGGCCTTCATCATGATCTCGGCGTCGAAGCCCGAGCCGGCGATGATGATGAAGCCGTGGCGCTTCTCGTTGCCGTTCTCGTCGAGCCAAAAGAGCTCGCCCATGTCGACTTTGACCGTGCGACCGGCGCGGCAAGCCTTGGCAAGCGCCGCTGCCTCGGGGGCATTGCCGATGTTGTTGAAGAACAGGCAGGCCGTACCGGAGGGGAAGACGAGCGTGGGGACACCGCATCCGCGCATCTGATCGAGCACGTTGGAGACAGTGCCGTCGCCGCCCGAAACGACCACGCGGTCAAACTCACGCACGTCTGCCACGGCGTCCTCGGGCTCCATGCCATCGCCGATAAAACGCATCACGACCTCGTCGCCGCCCTGCGCGAGGGCGTGCGTGAATGCGTAGATTTCATCTGAGCTGGGGCCCGATGCCGGGTTGTGGATGATAAGGCAGCGCATACTTACGTTCCCGTTCTGTGACTAACCGAGTATAGTTGTAAGGCAATGCCGATATCCTACCCGTGTTTTTCGGGCCTAACCTTATTCGATGGGTTGATATGTACATTTCCACACATCAGGCTCTACTCGACTTTTGCCAGCGCGCCCGTGAGTTCGACGCGATTGCCGTCGATACCGAGTTTTTGCGTGAGCGCACGTTCCATCCGCGCCTGTGCTTGGTTCAGATTGCCACCCCTGCCGAGAGCGTGGCGGTCGACCCTCTGGTGGTCGACGACCTGTCGCCGCTGGCCGAGCTTATGGCCGACGAGAGCGTGACCAAGGTTTTCCACGCGTGCTCGCAGGATATGGAGGTCATGCTCCATACCGTGGGCGTGCTGCCACGACCGATTTTCGATACGCAGGTCGCTGCCGCCTTTTTGGGCGAGCGCCAGCAGATTTCGTATGGCGCGCTTGTTCAGACGTTCTGTGGCGTATCGCTGCCCAAGACCGAGTCGCTGACCGACTGGTCGCGTCGCCCGCTGACCGACAAGCAGATCGAGTACGCGATCGATGACGTCAAGTACCTGATCGTCGCCTATACCGAGATGATGAGCCGCCTGCGCGAGCTGGGCCGCGTGGACTGGGTGCTCGACGAGCTACGCCCACTGGCCGACGAGTCGCACTATCGCGCTGATCGCCACGAGGCGTTCCGCAAGGTCAAACGCATCAACTCCTGCAGCCGCCATCAACTGGGCATCGCGCGCGAGCTCGCCGCCTGGCGCGAGGACCGCGCCGAGCGCCGCAACATCCCGCGCAAGTGGGTCATGTCCGATGATACGCTGCTGGCGCTCGTCAAGCGCAATCCCATGCGCGTCGAGGAGTTCCGCAGTATCCGCGGTACCGATCAGCTGGGGGAGCGCGACGTGGACGGCGCGCTCATGGCCATCAAGCGTGGCGCGAGCTGCCCGCACGATCGCCTGCCGCTCATGGTGCGCGGGCATCGCCAGATCTCGCCGGAGCTGGAGAGCGTGACCGATCTTATGTATGCGCTCATCCGCTTGGTTGCCGAGCGCTCGGGCGTGGCGACTTCGGTCATTGCCTCGCGCGATGACCTGGCAGACTACATAGAGCATCCCGAGCAGAGCTCCCTGCGCGAAGGTTGGCGTTTTGAGCTTGTGGGCTCGCGCCTGGATGATTTGCTTTCGGGCAATATGGGGCTCACCGTGAAGGACGGAAAGATTGAGCTGCTGTAGGGAAGCCTAGCAGCTGAGTGGTGGGACAAATTCATGATGAATTTGTCCCACCGACATCGGGGTGAGGTCGTTTGTCCCGCTCCGGTGGGTAGAATGCCTCCAACGTGTAACTCGATTCGGAGGAATTCGCATGCCCTATTACTATGGATACGGCTTTGGTTTCGACCCGCTGTACTTGCTGGTTGTTCTTATTTGTACGGTGCTCGGTCTTGCCGCGCAGAGCTATATCAACTCGACGTACAAGACGTGGTCCAAGGTGCGCTCGGACGGCGACACGGGCGCTGCGGTTGCTCGCCGCATGCTCGACGCCAACGGTTGCAACGCCGTGGGTATCAAGGGGGTTGCCGGCGAGCTCACCGACCATTACAACCCGCAGGACAACAACCTGTATCTGTCGGACGCTAATCGCTCAGGTGGGTCGGTCGCAAGCGTTGCCGTTGCCTGCCACGAGGCGGGCCATGCCGCCCAGCGTCAAAGCGGCTACGCCATGATGAAGGTACGCACCGCCCTCGTGCCCGTCGTCAACTTTACCCAGAACACTTGGACCATCGTGCTGCTTATGGGCCTGTTCATGAACATCGCGGGACTCACGACCCTCGCACTGATCTTCTTCTCGTTTAGCGTGCTGTTCCAACTGGTTACGCTGCCGGTCGAGATTGATGCCAGCCGCCGCGCCGTGGCGTACATCGAGCAGTCGGGCATGAGCTCCAAGCAGGTCAATGGTGCCAAGAAGGTCCTGACGGCAGCCGCGCTTACCTATGTTGCTGCAGCGCTCACTTCGATCATTCAGCTGCTCTACCTGATGGCTCGCTACAACAGAAACTCCAACCGATAACAAATTGGGTCACTGGGCGCCGCGGGGATTCGTGTCCCCGCGGCGCTGTACTATGTGTTGGACTTAATTTCGCACGGGGCCGGAGCCTCTGTGCTCGATAACGAAAGGAGGCTGCGTGGCAGGCTGGAACCTAACCGGCAATGCCGTTTCCGCCGAGTTCGACGGTTCGGACGATCAGGAGCGCAAGGAGCTCAGCGTGAGCCAGGCGGTGGAGATCGCCGCCGGTGCGCTCGATGCCATTCCGCAGCTGAGCGTTCTGGGCGAGGTCACGGGTTTCCGTGGCCCCAATGCCCGAAGCGGCCACTGCTACTTCCAAATCAAGGACGACTCGGCGGCCGTCGACTGCATCATCTGGAAGGGCGCCTACCTTAAGCGTACCTTCGATCTGCGTGATGGCATGCAGGTGAGCTTTAAGGGCAGCTTCAATCTCTACAAGCCTACGGGTCGCATGAGCTTCGTTGCCCGCTCGTTCTCGCTGGCGGGGGAGGGCCTGCTGCGTCAGCAGGTGGCTCAGTTGGCCGAAAAGCTGCGTCGCGAGGGCCTGATGGATGAGACGCGCAAGCGTCGCATCCCGGTGTTCTGCTCGCGTGTGGCAGTCGTCACCTCGCTTTCGGGTGCCGTAATCGACGACGTCAAGCGCACGCTGCGCCGTCGCAACCCGCTCGTCGAGCTCGTCTGCGTGGGCGCCAAGGTTCAAGGCGAGGGTGCGCCGGCCGAGCTTATTGAAGGCCTGCGCCGTGCCGCTTCCATTACGCCGGCGCCCGACTGTATTTTGCTCGTGCGTGGTGGCGGTTCCTTCGAGGACCTCATGACCTTTAACGACGAGGAGCTTGCCCGCGCGGTGGCGGCTTGCCCTGTGCCCGTGGTGACCGGCATTGGCCATGAGCCCGATACCTCGATATGCGACATGGTGAGCGACCGCCGCGCCTCCACGCCCACGGCGGCGGCAGAATCGGTGGCGCCGGCTATGACGGAGTTGGCCGATGTGCTCGAGGCGCGCCATCAGCGTCTGGGTGCCGCGATGGCATCGATGATTGGGTCGGCCCAGGTCGACCTGGAGATGCTCGATCAGCGCGGTCGCCGCGCCTGGGATACCTATACGGCCCGTCTGGGCGATGCGCTCGATGCGGCTGCGTGCCGCCCGTGCCTCAACGACCCCACATTTATGGTTGAGCGTCGCGAATCGGAGCTTGCGCTGACTGCCGATCGCCTGTCGGGCGCCATAGTACGCTCGGTCGGGGCATTCCGCTCCAACTTTGAGCGCCTGCCCGAGCGCCTGGTTGCAAGCACCTCGGGGCTCGATGGCAAACGCCATGCGCTCACGCTTGCGAGTTCCCGTCTGGAGCATCAGGGGCGCACGATGCTCAACAAGCCAGCGTCCGACCTGGGCCGTGCGGCAGCCTCGCTCGATGCCCTGTCGCCGCTCAAGGTGCTTGCCCGTGGTTATTCCATCGCGTACAGCGATGATGGGGTGGCCACGAGCGCCAAGACCTTTAAGCCCGGCGACGCCATACGCGTGCGCATGGCAGACGGCAACGTGGCGGCAACGGTCAATACGGTCGAGTAGACCGCGTTTTATGGTGATAGACCTTTAGGGAAGGAAACAGATATGGCAGAGAAGACCCCGGTCGAGCAGCTTACGTATAAGCAGGCCTCACAGGAGCTGGAGCTCATTATCCGCAGCCTGGAGTCGGGCGATATGGAGCTCGAGGAGTCGCTCGAGAGCTACACCCGCGGCGTCGAGCTTCTCAAGAGCCTGCGTACCCGCCTGGCTGATGCCGAGCAGAAGGTCTCGGTGCTCCTTAAGGACGTCGACGGCAACGACGTGCTCGCCGACGGCGAAGCCGCCAACACCGACGACAACCTCTCGTTCTAACCATCCCGACCAAATATAATTACCTTGGTCTGTGAGAAAGGAACCAACCATGTGCGATTGCATCTTCTGCAAAATTGCCAACCACGAGATCCCCTCGACCGTTGTCTATGAGGACGACCAGGTCATCGCCTTCGACGACCTCAATCCCCAGGCGCCGGTCCATACGCTCGTGATCCCCAAAAAGCACTACAGCGATATCGCCGATAACGTGCCGGCCGAGACCATGGGTGCAATGGCTCACGCCATCCAGGAGGTCGCTAAGGCCAAGGGCTTGGCGGACGGTTTCCGCGTCATCTCCAACAAGGGCGTCAACGCCGGCCAGACCGTCATGCACTTCCATATGCACGTCCTCGGCGGCAAAAACCTGGGCGAGAACCTCATCTGAGGGCGCTTCTTCCTTGCAATGAAACGGAAGCTCAAGCACCGATAACTTATATATCAACGCAATAAACCCGAGCGCGAGGGCGTTTGGGTTTATTATTGAAGCGTATGTAACCTGGCGGCGCCACACCGCCTGTTAGTAGGGAGACACATGAACGTTCTGGTCGTCAACGCAGGATCTTCGACCCTTAAGTATCAGGTCATCGATACCAAGTCCCACAAGGTGTCCGCAAAGGGCTCCTGCGAGCGCGTCTGCTTTACCGGCGGTACCTTCACCCACGCTGCCAACGGTTCCAAGAAGGTGACCGAGAACATCGAGTTCCCCGACCACAAGGTCGCCATCGAGGTCGTTCTGAAGGACCTCGAGGCCAACGGCGTCAAGATCGAGGGCATTGGTCACCGTATCGTTCAGGGTGGCTGGTACTTTGGTGATTCCTCCCTCGTCGACGAGGACGTCCTCGCCAAGATCCGCGAGGTCGCCCCGCTGGCGCCGCTGCACAACAACCCCGAGGCCAACGTTATCGAGTACTGCCTGGAGCAGTATCCCGATCTGCCCAACGTTACGGTCTACGACACCGCTTTCCACTTCAACATGCCCGAGGTCGCCAAGACCTACGCCCTTCCCAAGGATGTTTGCGACAAGCTGCACATCCGTAAGTACGGCGCCCACGGCACCAGCTACCGCTACATCTCCAAGAAGGTCGCCGAGATGACCAACGGCGAGGCCCGCAAGGTCGTCGTGTGCCATATCGGCTCCGGCGCTTCCCTGTGCGCCATCGAGGATGGCAAGTGCATGGACACCACCATGGGTCTCACCCCGCTCGACGGCGTCATGATGGGCACCCGCTGTGGCTCCATCGACCCGGCTACCGTGTGCTACCTGCAGCGCGAGGGCGGCTACACCTTCGACGAGGTCGACGAGATGATGAACAAGAAGTCCGGCCTTTTGGCTGTGACCGGCGGCAAGACCAACGACTGCCGCAACGTCGAGGAGCTCGCCGCCGCTGGTGACCCCGATGCTCAGCTCGCCTTCGACATGTTTGTCTACAAGATTGCCGCCAAGGCTGCCGAGATGGCTACTTCTATGTGCGGTATGGACACCCTGGTCTTTACTGCCGGCATCGGCGAGCACGCTCCGGCCGTCCGCGCCGGCGTGGCCGACCGCTTGGCCTTTATGGGCGTCAAGATGGATCATGCCCGCAACGCCCTGCGTGGTGACGGCGCTTGGTGCCTGTCTGCCGAGGATTCCAAGGTCAAGATTTTCGTCATCCCCACGGACGAGGAGTTCATGATCGCTTCCGACGTCGAGCGCATCGTCAACGGCAAGTAATTGCAAGAGGGGAGGGGCTGGACGACCGAGCGCCGTTCGGCCCCTCTTTTGCGCTCGTTGGGCGATATGCTTGATAGCTATTTATCAAGTTGTGATAACTTCTTATTAAAATACGGTCGCCTTAAGAGGTCTGCGTCGACCGTATTGCACTGCAAAGGAGTCTCATGAACGTACTTGTTGTCAACGCCGGCAGCTCAAGCCTTAAATATCAGCTTCTGGATACCGATACCCGCGAGGTTTTCGCCAAGGGCAACTGCGAGCGTATCGGCTCGGACATGGGTATCTTTGGTCATTCCGAGAACGGTGGCGCCAAGCAGACCGAGGAGGTTCCCTTCCCCGATCATCGCTCTGCTATCGCTTGCGTGCTCGAGGAGCTCGAGAAGACCGACTTTACGATCGATGGCATTGGGCATCGTATCGTTCAGGGCGGCTGGCACTTCGATGATTCCGCAGTTGTCGACGACGAGGTTATGGCCAAGATTCTTGAGGTGGCACCGCTTGCTCCGCTGCACAACTACGGCGAGGCCGCAGCGATTGAGTATTGCCGTGAGAAGTATCCGGAGCTGCCCAACGTGGCGGTCTTCGACACCTCGTTCCACATGACCATGCCCGAGGTTGCCTACACTTACGCCCTGCCCAAGGACGTGTGCGACAAGTATCATGTGCGCAAATATGGCGCCCACGGAACGAGTCATCGTTACGAGTGGATGATGGCCAAGGAGATCCTGGGCTCGCGCTGCCACCGTCTGCTTTCGTGCCATTTGGGTAACGGTGCTTCGCTCGCTGCTATCGAGGACGGCGTGTGCCGCGACACCACGATGGGCCTCACGCCGCTCGACGGCCTGATGATGGGCACTCGCTGTGGTTCCATTGACCCGGCCACCGTGTGCTACCTCCAGCGCGAGGGAGGCTACAGCTATCAGGAAGTTGATGACATGATGAACAAGCAGTCTGGTCTGCTTGCCATCTCGGGCATCTCCAACGACGCCCGCGACATCCGTACACGCGCCTCCGAGGGCGACGAGCGCTGCCTGCTCGCCTTCGATATGTTCGCCTACAAGGCCATGCAGCAGGCCGGCTCCATGATCGCTTCCATGGCGGGCGTGGACACCATCACCTTTACCGCCGGCATCGGCGAGAACGACTGGTCGATCCGCAAGGCCTTCTGCGACTGCTTTGAGTGGCTGGGCGTACGCATCGACAACAACAAGAACCGCGAGGCCGTGGGCAACGGCCCGCAGGTCATCAGCGCCGCCGGCTCTTCCGTCACGGTCATGGTCATCCCCACCGACGAGGAATACATGATCGCCCACGACGTCGAGCGTCTGACCAAGAACAACTAACGCGCGCATTTGCAAGTAAACGAAAGGCCTCCAAAGCAACAGCTCCGGAGGCCTTTTTGCTAGCAGGCGGAAATACCAGTCCCAAAGTGACCATCGCCAGTAACGCCTGCACTCCCAGCAACGGCACCCGGCCATCCAGATCTTCAGCCTCAGCTCGTAGCCAAGCCGCCGTCCACTCCAGATGCCCTAATTGCTACGTAGCGGTAGAAGGCCGTACGGGCTAACCCCTGAAAACAATCCGCACTGATATCTTCTGTATTGAAGACGTCGATGATGCACCCGTATACCATTGACGTCGACACCATCAGATGCGGACCGCGCGGTGACCCCACATTCCGCTGGCGCCCACAGGGCTG
>DBGDDN010000031.1:0-2688 GCA_048343195.1 Collinsella sp. | reverse complement strand
TGCCGTCCTCCGATCTTCCGGGGCCGGCCGGTCCGGCCCTCAGGGTATCGGGTTCCCACATTCATCCGTACATGTACGGATGAATGTGGGAGGTGTTCGGATGAAGTCGATAATCAAGGCAAGGGGGGTCAAGGCCCCTTTTTCGTGTACGTAATGTGATAACGTGCTGTACGTGTTATTATTCGCAAGGCGTTGTTCCCGCAATGCCCTAAAGAGGAACCTGAGGGTTCCCACCTTTTGGCGCCAATGAGCAGCTGACTGGTCATACAACTTAGATTCCCTTCCTCAAATCGAGGAAGTCTATGTGTACGACCTGGTTGCTGAGAAGCGCCGGGTTATTTTTTTATGAATGGAGGTAGGGAAAATAGCTAAGTCTGATGACACCCGCATCAACGACGAGATCACTGCATCTTCGTGTCGTTTGATTGGCGTCGATGGCTCTCAGCTCGGCCTGTTCGCCATCCGCGATGCCCAGCGCGTCGCCGACGATCAGGGTCTCGACCTGGTCGAGATCGCTCCCAACGCGGAGCCGCCGGTCTGCAAGGTCATGGACTACGGTAAGTTCAAGTACCAGCAGGCCATGAAGGCCAAGGCTGCTCGTAAGAACCAGTCCAAGGTCGAGGTCAAGGAAATGAAGTTCCGACCCAAGATCGACGTTGGCGACTACGAGACCAAGAAGGGCCACGTTCTGCGTTTCCTCAAGAAGGGCGCACGCGTTAAGATCACCATCATGTTCCGCGGCCGTGAGATGGCTCACCCGGAGCAGGGTCTTAACGTTCTCGAGCGTCTCGCCGAGGATCTCAAGCCTTACGCTACGGTTGAGTCCAAGCCTAAGATGGAAGGCCGTAACATGCTTATGCTGCTCGCCCCGATTAAGGGCGCCTTCGATGAGGATAAAGCGGCAAGCGATAGCAAGTAACTAGTGTTCTGTAACCGATTAAGGAGTATTTCATGCCTAAGATGAAGTCCCACAGCGGCACCAAGAAGCGTTTCCGCAAGACTGGTACCGGCAAGCTTATGCGCGCCAAGGCTTTCAAGAGCCACATCCTGAGCAAGAAGTCCACCAAGCGTAAGCGTGGCTTCCGTCAGGAGACCGAGATCGCCGCTGCCGACCGCAAGGTCATCAAGTCGCGTCTCGCCTAAGTTCGCGTTCCCGTTTTCGTTTTACCATCTAGGAGTTGATAGAACATGGCACGTATTAAGCGCGCTGTTGCCGCCAAGAAGAAGCGCCGTACCGTTATGCACCGTGCGAAGGGTTACTACGGTGCCGCTTCGCGTACTTACAAGCATGCTAAAGAGCAGGTCCAGCACTCCCTGCAGTATCAGTATCGTGATCGCCGCAACAAGAAGCGCGAGATTCGTTCTCTCTGGATCACTCGTATCAACGCTGCTGCTCGCCTGAACGATATTTCTTACTCTCAGTTCATGCACGGCCTGAAGGTTGCCGGCATCGAGCTCGACCGCAAGGTCCTGGCTCAGATGGCTTACGAGGACATCGAGTCCTTCAACGAGCTGGCTACCATCGCCAAGAAGGCTCTCGAGGCTTAATTGCTTCTTGCATCTTAAAGGGGCGCTTCCAATCCGGAAGCGCCCCTTTTTGATTGATTAGGGATGTGATCGATTTGGGACGTAGCCAAACCGATCAATTCGATAGCGTCCGAGTTGCAAGAAAGAGCAGGTAGCGTATGTGTCAAAGATTTTTGACACTCTAATCTGCGCTGCCATCCGTATGGGTTTGATTTTGGGATTACGCTTTGCTTGCCGGCTTCCGTTGTGTAGCCGCCCAATAAGAGTTGAGATGCATTCGAAGGGAACGCCATGCAGCTGCCAAAACACCTTAAACAGTATCGACTCGATGCTGGTTTGTCCCAGGAGGATCTTGCAAGGCGCATTTTTGTAACACGTCAGACCATCAGTAATTGGGAGCGCGGTAAAACGTACCCCGACATCCAGAGTCTCCTGCTGCTGTCTGAACAACTGGATGTAACGATTGACGAGCTTGTTAAAGGCGACATTTCAATAATTAGAGAAAGGGTTGAACGCGATAGGGGCACGCTCTATCGCTTGGGTGCGGGGATGTTGGCTGGGCTTCTTGCGTTTACCGTCTCTATAGCCTGGCTCATGTGGCAACAAAACCACGGGTGGGGGATGGTCCAGTGCGTTCCGACGATGGTGTTGGCAGGCGTCTTTGGTGCTGGCGCAATGTGCTGCGCGCTTGCAGCGGAACATATCAAGAAGAAGAATGATTTGGTGACGTATCAAGAGATATCCGACTTTTTGGACGGAAAGAAGGCGGACAGCGAAGAGACGAGGACGGGCTGGGCTTATGAGCATCCACAGCTTGCGAATGCCATCAAGTTTGCCGCAGCGGCTCTTATTGGACTAATCGTTTTTGAACTCGTTAACGCTGCTATGTCTCATTTCTAATGGGTATACAGCCATTAATGCGGCCGAAGCTTAACCGTTGGAAAACCGAAAGGCCGCTCTAATAGGGGGCCGCGGCCCTGTTCTTTCTAGGCTCTCACAGAGAGGGTCCCATCCTCATTTGTGTAGGAACCGTGGAGTCCCAGATTCCCGCCCCCGGGGCCCCTCCGGTCTGGCAATATATCTCCTTGCCGCGCGGCCCGGTCGGACCGGATCAGCCGCGGGGCGTGCACCTTGAGAACCGGATACTGCGAGGATGGACAC
>DBGDDN010000030.1:0-42752 GCA_048343195.1 Collinsella sp. | reverse complement strand
CAGATCGGGTACCCGATCGCCTTCTTCCATGACGGCGCGCTCACTACCACGACCGCGGGAAACGTCTTCACGACCATACTTCTCGCGCTGCTCGCGGGTGGAACCTTGATATCCGTTTGCTCCGCCGTCCTATCGACCGCAACGAGGCGCGTCCTCGCGGGCCCCCTTACCTCCGCGTTGCTTGTCGCGGCCCCGGCATTCCCGTTACTGTCCGATTCGGCATTGGGGCATAATGCCGCGCTCGGGCTCCTGCCACTGGCCATATTCTCGCCTATCGAGGCAACGGGTTACGTAGGATGCTTCCCGACAGAATTCATTGGCTCCGGTTCAAGCGGTGCATCGATGCTTGCCGTGGCCCTGATATACGTCGCGGTCTTTTTTACGGTCGGCGCCGTTGTGACGCGTTCGCCCAAACAGGCTGGACCCGCGAAAAAGCACCATGGGCTTGAGCTCCTGGACGTGAGCGTGGGATACGGGAGCACGACGATACTTTCGATCGGATCGCTTTCCTTGGGCCCGGGAACGGCGGCGGGGCTCGTCGCTCCCAACGGCTCGGGGAAAACCACCCTTCTTGAAGCGCTGTCGGGCCAATTTCCCACCCGCATCCGCTCGGGAAGCCTGTTGGCAGACGGAATCTGCCAACGTCGATCAGCCGAATTCGCAGAACTCGTCTACCTGAGCTCTTCGGGCGGCGCGGATCTCTACCCCACGCTATCGGCCCGCGAGCACCTCTCTTTCGTTAGGGAGGCGTGGAAATCGGCCACCGACATCGACTCGCTCTGCAACTCCCTCGGAATCTCCCCATATCTCGACAAGCCGACCCGTAAACTCTCGACAGGAATGAAGCAGCAGGTAAAGCTTGCCATGGCGATAGCGACCGATTGCCCGTACCTCATCCTCGATGAACCGCTGAACGGCCTCGATCCGGGAAAACGGAAAACCTCCTGCGACGCGATGCGCAGCGAGGTGGAGCGGGGACGCAGCGTGCTCATCTCAAGCCACCTGCTCGACGACCTGGCAGACCTCACCAACTCGTTCTACTTCATCGAAGCCGGCACGCTCGTGGAAAAGATCAAGTCGTCCTCGCAGACGCTCAAGCAGGAATACCTCGATACATACGAGAGATGAATGTGGGGGAGTGTTCGGATGAAGTTGATATTTAAGGTCCAGCTCATGTCGTGCCGAAAAGACCGTGAACCTTTTGTGGGACACGCGGCGCCGTGGTACCATAGCCGAGTTTGTTGTCTTGGTCGGAAACCAAGACGCCTTATGCGCTGATCGGTAACCAGCGCCTGACCAATAAGGAGTCCTACCATGAAGCAGGGTATCCATCCCCAGTATGTCGAGTGCACGGTGACGTGCTCCTGCGGCAACACCTTCAAGACGCACGCTACCGTGTCCGAGATGAAGGTTGAGCTTTGCAACGAGTGCCACCCGTTCTACACCGGCCAGCAGAAGTTCGTCGACACCGGTGGACGCGTCCAGCGCTTCGCCGACAAGTTCGGTGGCGCCGCTGCCGCCCAGCTCAAGAAGGCCGAGGAGGCCAAGGCTGCCAAGGCTGCCAAGGCTGCTGAGGCCGAGGCCGCTCGCAAGGCCGCCGCTGAGGCTAAGGCTGCCGAGAAGGCTAAGCGTGCCGCTAAGTTCGCCGAGGAGGCTGCCAAGCAGGCTGCTGAGGCTCCCGCAGAGGCTCCCGTCGAGGAGGCCGCTGCCGAGGCCGAGACCACCGAGGCTGCTGAGTAAATAGCTCGCCGCGGAATCACTCGCATTCATGGCATGAGGGCCGTGCATCCATTTGGGTGCGCGGCCCTTTTCTTTTTATTGGTGCAAGCCAACCTGTCCCCATTGCACCAGATTGGTGCGAAGGGGACAGGTTAGTTTGCGCCAAATGGCAGAGAGACAGCGTTTTCCCAGATAAAAGCTGCCAAATTAAACCAGCCCCTTTTTGGCAGGTTGGTCGTAGTTATTACGTGGCGGTCGAGGTCGACCGTATAGGCCGCGCCTTGTTTGGCTAAAGTACAATCATCTGTGTTTAACTCGCCCGCAGCTGCATGGCGTGGGCGATGGCCAAAAAAGGAAAACCACATGGGATTCATGTCAAAGCTGCTGTCCTTTGGATCCGATAAGGACCTTAAGCGCTACTACAAGATCGTCGACCAGATCAACGGTCTTGAGCCCCAGTTTGAGAAGATGACCGAGGAGGAACTCCGCGCCCAGACCGATAAGTTCCGTGAGCGCTACGCCAACGGCGAGTCCCTCGACGACATGCTCCCCGAGGCTTTTGCCACCGTGCGCGAGGCTTCCAAGCGCATCACGGGCATGCGTCACTTTGACGTACAGCTCATCGGCGCCATGGCGCTTCATGAGGGTCATATTGCCGAGATGAAGACCGGCGAGGGCAAGACGCTCGTCTCCACCTTGGCCGGCTACCTCAACGCTATCGCCGGCAAGGGCGTGCATGTCGTTACCGTCAACGATTACCTGGCAAAGCGCGACTCCGAGTGGATGGGCCGCATCTACAAGTACCTGGGAATGACCGTCGGTCTGCTCCAGAACAACATGCCCCTCGAGCTCAAGCGTCCGGCCTACCAGGCAGACGTCACCTACGGCACCAACTCCGAGTTCGGTTTCGACTACCTGCGCGACAACATGGTCACCCGCCCCGAGCAGCGCGTACAGCGCGGCCACCATTACGCCATCGTCGACGAGGTCGACTCCATCCTGATCGACGAGGCCAGAACGCCGCTCATCATCTCGGGTGCCGGCACCAAGTCCGCCAGCACCTACAAGGACTTCGCGCGTGCCGTGCGCGGCCTGGAGCGCGGCGAGGACGTCTCGCACGACATGCTCACCGCCACCGAGGACGTCGAGCCCACGGGCGACTACGTCATGGACGAGGCCAAGCACACCATCGCCGCCACCGAGCGCGGCCTTAAGAAGATCGAGCACCGTCTGGGCATCGAGGACATCTATGCCGATCTCTCCGGCCAGCTGGTCAACCACCTGCAGCAGGCGCTGAAGGCCCAGTACATGTTCCATCGCGACAAGCAGTACGTGGTCACCAACGGCGAGGTCAAGATCGTCGACGAGTTCACCGGTCGCATCATGGAAGGCCGCCGCTACTCCGAGGGCCTGCATCAGGCCATCGAGGCCAAAGAGGGCGTGCTCGTGCGCGAGGAGAACCAGACGCTGGCCACCATCACCCTGCAGAACTACTTCCGTCTGTATGACAAGCTCTCCGGCATGACCGGTACGGCACTCACCGAGGATGCCGAGTTCCGCGAGATCTACAAGCTGCCCGTCGAGGTCATCCCCTCCAACAAGCCCGTTCAGCGTGTTGACCACGAGGACCTGGTGTACCGCACCATCCAGGCCAAGTACAACGCCGTTGCCGACGACGTCGAGCGCCGTCACGCCAAGGGCCAGCCGGTCCTGGTGGGCACCGTCTCCATCGAAAGCTCTGAGAAGCTGTCGGCCGCCCTTACCAAGCGCGGCATCGCGCACGAGGTCCTCAACGCTAAGCATCACGAGCGCGAGGCTCATATCGTTGCCCAGGCCGGACGCTACGGCGCCGTGACCATCGCTACCAACATGGCTGGTCGTGGTACCGACATCCTGCTGGGCGGCAACCCCGACGAGCTGGTGCGCGAGCGCCTTGAGTACGAGGGCCTGACCATGGAGGACGTGACGCCCGAGCAGCTCGAGCAGTTTAACGCTGAGGCCAAGGAGACCTGCAAGGCCGAGCGCGAGCGCGTGCTTGCCGCCGGCGGCCTGACCGTCATCGGCACCGAGCGCCATGAGTCCCGTCGTATCGACAACCAGCTGCGCGGCCGCTCCGGTCGTCAGGGCGATCCGGGCGAGACCCAGTTCTACCTGTCGCTCGAGGACGACCTCATGCGCCTGTTCGGCGGCGACAGGATGGACCGCGTCTCCAAGATGATGGTCACGGCCGACATGGGCGACGACATGCCCATCCAGCACAAGATCATTTCCAAGGCCGTCGAGAGCGCCCAGCACAAGGTCGAGAGCATCAACTTCTCCATGCGTAAGAGCGTCCTTGAGTACGATGACGTCATGAACAAGCAGCGCCAGGTCATCTACGCCGAGCGTAACAAGATTCTGGATGGCAAGGACCTGACCGACCACATCACCGAGGTCATGCACGACACCGTGTACCGCTGCGTGCAGGAGTTCTGCACCAAGGACAGCCACGATGGCGAGCGCGATCTCGAGGGCCTGCGCAAGTGGGTCGTGGAGCTCACCGGGCATATCGATACGCCCAAGTTCCCTGACGAGGATTACGAGGCCCTGGCTGCCGATGTCCTGGCCTACGTTGAGAAGTGCTACAACATGAAGGCCGAGCGCCTGGGTGAGGACCTCATGCGCGAGCTCAACACCCAGGTCATGCTGCGCGTCATCGATACCCGCTGGATGAACTACCTGCAGGAGATGGACTATCTTAAGACCGGCATCGGACTGCGCGGCTTTGGTCAGCGCGACCCGCTGGTCGAGTACAAGACCGAGGCTTATGGCGCGTTCCAGATGCTCGTCGACACCATGTACGAGGATTACCTGCGCACCGTCCTGCGCATCGAGATCAAGGCCGCCCCGCAGGCCGTGGGGCACAAGGAGGACCCCGCGCTCGAGGGTGCGCGCTTCTCCGGCCCCGCCGACGTCGATGGCGACAACGGCAGCTCGGTGCTGCGCAAGCAGGCACAGGTTCAGGCTCGTACGGCCGTCCAGGGAGGCCCGGCTGCTGTCAACAACGGCGGCAAGGTGACCACCTACCGCAAGTCCGAGAGCGATGACCCTTATGTCAACGTGGGCCGCAACGACCTTTGCCCCTGCGGCAGCGGCAAGAAGTTCAAGTACTGCCACGGCAGGAATCGTTAATGGCCGAGGCTTTAGAGGTAACGCCCGCCGAGCTGGACGCGTTTGCGGACCGGCTCGGCGAGGTCGAGTCGTATCTTCATTTGGACGAGAAGCGCACGCGCGTGACTGAGCTCGAGGCCAAAAGCGTGGCCCCCGGCTTTTGGGATGACGCCGACGCCGCTCGCGCCACCATGGAGGAGATCGCACGCGCCAAGGAAGATATCGCTGCCGTGGATACCGCGCGCGGCGAGCTATCTGACGCCCGCGCGGCGCTGGAGCTTGCCGAGGAGATGGGCGACGACCCCGATGCCGCCGCATTGCGCGAGGAGGCTGCCACGACGGCAGAACGCCTGGCCCGCGCCATCGACGAGCTCGAGCTTTCGAGCTGGTTTACCGGTGAGTTCGATCACGGCGACGCGATTGTGACCATCAAGCCCGGACAGGGCGGCCTGGAGGCACAGGACTGGACCTTCATGCTCTTTAAGATGTACATGAAGTACTGCCAGCGTCGCGGCTGGAAGGTCACGATTAACGACTGCCCCGCTGCCGAGGTCATCGGCATTGATCGCGCGACCTTTACCGTCGAGGGCAAGGACGCGTTTGGCATGCTGCGCGCCGAGGCCGGCGTCCACCGTCTGGTGCGCATTAGCCCCACCGACGACAAGAAGCGCCGCCAGACCACGTTTGCCGGCGTCGAGGTCATCCCCGTGCTGCCTGACGATATCGACATCGAGATCAATCCCGACGATATCCGCGTGGACGTGTATCACGCGAGCGGCCCGGGCGGCCAGGGCGTCAACACCACCGACTCCGCCGTACGCGTGACGCATTTTCCCAGCGGCATCGTTGTCACTTGCCAAAACGAGCGCAGCCAGATTCAAAACAAGGCCGCGTGCATGCAGATTCTCAAGGCCCGTCTGTACGAGATCGAGCTCGAGAAGCGCGCCGAGGCGCTCGACGAGATTCGTGGACCCAAGACCACGATCGGGTTTGGCAACCAGATTCGCAGCTACGTGCTCTACCCGTACCAGATGGTCAAGGACCTGCGTACGGGCGTGGAGACCAGCAACGTCGAGGCCGTTCTCGACGATGGCGATCTGGATCCGTTTGTGATCGGCTACCATCGCTGGGCAACCGGCAACGCCGATGCGGAGGGCTCGGACGCCTAGGCACATGGTTGGCTCCGGGTCGATGCAAACACTTCGCAGGGGTGGTATTTGCTCGGTGAATCGGTAGAATCGAATACAGCAAGAAGTTCAAAGCGCACTCGTTTGGGTGCGCTTTTTTGAGGGAGGCAGCATGGCATATCGTCTGGACATCAAGCGCATTCTTTCGCTGAACTTCTTTCACGATCTGCCCAAGATTATGCTGGGCTGCGCTCTGGCCGCTATCGCGACGGACCTGTTTTTGATCCCCAACGGTCTTGCTGCCGGCGGCGTTACGGGTCTCGCCACGATTATCCAGGCGGTCGGCGCCTCGCATGGCATCTCGCTGCCTGTCGGTATCCAGACCATCGTGATGAATGCCTTGCTGCTGCTGGTCGTTATGCGCGAGGGTGGCATGTTCTACGTGGTCCAGACAGCGACGGGCTTTGTGCTGCTGGGCTTCTTCACCGACCTGTTTGCTCCGTTTGTGGCGCCGCTGGCACATGCCGACCTGATGCTGCCCGCTATGTGGGGCGGCATTATCACGGGTATCGGCTACGGCATGGTGCTGCGCGCCGGTGCCAACACTGGCGGCTCTGACACCATCGGTCAGATTATCTCGCGCAATACGTCACTACCGGTGGGCTCCACCGTCATGGCGATCGACGTTGCCGTCTGCGCGCTGTCGGCCCCGGTCTTCTCGGTCGAAAACGCGCTGTATGCGGGCCTTTCGATGGTCATTAGCGGCTACGTGATCGATGCCGTGGTCGACGGCGGCAACAGGCGCCGTATGGTACTCATCATCTCGGACAAGTTTCCCGATATTGCGGCCGACATCATGTATGGCCTGGGTCGCGGCTGCACCAAGTTTAAGGCGACCGGCATGTACTCGGGTGCCGAGAAGCCGGTGATCATGGTAATCGTGAGCCGTCGCGAGCTCAACACGCTCAAGACGATCGTGCGCGAGCGTGACCCGCGCGCCATCGTGACCGTGGCCGACGTTACGGAAACCTTCGGCGAGGGTTTCAAGGACATTAACGCGTAGGGTCGACTGCGTTCCATCCAAAAGACGTTCACATTGGTAAACCGTTTCATCAGCGATTCTGCCTGCTCAATTGTTCAAATAATGATAAATACTCTGGTAAAGCTTCCAGTTTCCAGCATAATGAATGACGTACGTGCATCGCGGCTGGGTTGGGACGACCTTCTGTGCCGTGCGCATTTTGTCTAATGAGGATGAAAGGAAGGCACAATGAGCGACGAAGAGCTCAAAAAGGTTGCCAACGAGGTAAGGAAGGGCATCGTCACCGGCGTGTACGCTGCCAAGTCCGGCCATCCGGGCGGTTCGCTCGGCGCTGCCGACATCATGACCTATTTGTACTTTGAGGAAATGAACGTCGACCCGGCTGACCCCAGCAAGGCCGACCGCGATCGCTTCGTGCTTTCCAAGGGTCACTGCGCGCCTGGTTTGTACGCCGTGCTCGCCGAGCGCGGATTCTTCCCCAAGGAGGATCTCGAGACGCTGCGCCACATCGGCAGCCACCTGCAGGGCCATCCCAACATGAACGACACCCCGGGCGTTGACATGTCCACCGGTTCGCTCGGCCAGGGCATCTCCGCCGCTGTGGGCATGGCCGTTGCCGCCAAACACTGGGGCGACGACTATCGCACCTACGCCCTGCTGGGCGACGGCGAGAGCGAGGAGGGCCAGGTCTGGGAGGCCGCCATGTTTGCCGGCAACCAGCAGCTCGACAACCTCTGCGTGATCGTCGACCACAACGGCCTGCAGATCGACGGTCCCGTCGAGGAGGTCAACGACCCCATGCCGCTCGCCGACAAGTTCCGCGCCTTCAAGTTCCACGTGGTGGAGCTCGCCGACGGCAACGACTTCGATCAGATCCGCGCCGCCTTTGCCGAGGCTCGCGCCACCAAGGGTCAGCCGACCGCCATTATCGCCGAGACCATGAAGGGCAAGGGCGTCTCCTTTATGGAGAACCAGGTGGGTTGGCACGGTAAGGCCCCCAACGATGAACAGTTTGAGCAGGCCATGGCAGAGCTCACGGCCGCCGGAGAGGAGCTCTAGGATGGCAGACGTCAAGAAAATCGCCACGCGCGTAAGCTACGGCGAGGCCCTCGTCGAGCTCGCCAACGAGCACGATGACTTTGTGGTCCTCGACGCCGACCTGGCCGCCGCCACGCAGACCGGCAAGTTCAAGGCAGCCTGCCCCGACCGCTTCTTCGATGTGGGCATCGCCGAGAGCAACCTGATGGGTGTTGCCGCCGGTATCGCAACCACCGGTCGCGTTGCCTTCGCGAGCAGCTTTGCCATGTTCGCTGCTGGCCGCGCCTTTGAGCAGGTCCGCAACTCCATCGGCTATCCGCACCTTAACGTTAAGATCGGTGCCACGCACGCCGGTATCTCGGTGGGCGAGGACGGCGCCACGCACCAGTGCTGCGAGGATATCGCCCTGATGCGCGTCATCCCCGGCATGACCGTTATCGTTCCCGCCGACGACGTGGAGGCCCGTGCCGTGACGCGCGCCGCCTACGAGTGCGACGGCCCCGTGTACATGCGCTTTGCCCGTCTGGCCTCGCCGGTCATTAACGACCCCGAGACCTACAAGTTTGAGGTGGGCAAGGGCATCGTCATGCGCGAGGGCACCGACGTCACCATCATCGCCTGCGGCCTGATGGTCGGCGAGGCGCTCGAGGCCGCTGAGCAGCTTGCTGCCGAGGGCATCAATGCCGAGGTCATCAACATGCACACCATCAAGCCCATCGACGCCGACCTGATCGTCAAGAGCGCCACCAAGACCGGCCACGTCGTGACCGTCGAGGAGCACTCCGTGATCGGTGGCCTTGGCAGCGCCGTCGCCGACGTCCTGTGCGAGCAGTGCCCGACGCCGCTTAAGAAGATTGGCGTCAACGACACCTTCGGCGAGTCCGGCCCGGGTGCCGAGCTCCTGCACAAGTACGGCCTGGACGCCGCCAACATCGTGGCGACCACCAAGGAGTTCTTGGCATAAGGCAAGACGGATTTCATGGACTGCTTCGTCAGAACTATAAAACTGTTTCGCCAGTACTATGGAAACCCGGCAGGGGCGCTCTCTTGGAGAGCGCCCCTGTTTCAGTTGCGGTGAAATAAGGACTGTTTTGCCAGCTTAAAGGCTCAACAGTCCCTATTTCACCGCAACTCATGAAGACGCCCCTCAAGCACGGTCCCATCAGGGAAAAGGGCATATATCGGCAAAGTGCAATTCAGACCCTTCTAACTTTGTATATGCAGCACTCCAAGATAAATGCGGCGGCCCCTTAGTAGCCGCAGGCCGGGCACAGGGTTACCTCCCAAATCTTTCCGCAGCGCAGGCCGGCGTTTGTCCGCAGCTCCGCAGGAGCAGGACAAATGCCGGCCATGCGCGAGGACGATTTGGGAGGTAACCCTGTGCCCGGCCGGACAGATCCCAAAGCCCGCCATGCTTCTTATGTGCAGCAAAGGTAATCCTGCTAAAATACAAAGCGCTCATGTAGTTTAAACGCACGACGATAAGGAGCACCAGTGGGTAACCACTTCCGTACCTCCGGTGCGGGCGATGATGCCCCCAAGACGCAGCCGAGCGTCGCGGGCAGTCGTTTCGCCACTCCGGATTCAGAGGATCAGCTGTTTAGCCCGATCCCCGCACAGCCGGCAGATCAGGCACAGCCGGCGGCAGATCCCTTTGCCTACAACCCCAACAACGATGTTGCGCTTTCCGGCACGGCTGGCTTTGAGCCCGTTCAGACGGTGACCGCTCGCGTGGCTCAGCCTCAGATGAGCGCCGCCACGCCGCAGCCCACCATAGCCGGCATCCCCGATCCCATGGCCCCTGCGGCTCCCGCGCCGCAGCCCGCGCAGTCCGGTCTTTTTGCCGGCATTCCCGACCCCACGCAGCCTGCGGCTCCCGTGGTCGAGCGCGATCAGGCCGCCGAGGTCGCAAGCCTCGACAACGCGCTCAACAACCCCGACTTCACGTCGGTGTTTGCGCCCATCGACCCGCAGGCCAGCCGCAAAAAGATGGCCAAGCAGGCCGGTGTCGAGCCCGTCATCCTTATGGAGCACGTCACCAAGATCTATCCGGCGCAGCCCAACAAGCCTGCACTCGACGACATCAACATCGAGATCTATCCGGGCGAGTTCGTCTTTTTGGTCGGTCACTCCGGCTCGGGTAAGACCACGCTGCTGTCGACGCTCAACCGCGACGTCAAGCCCACAAGCGGTCGCATTTTGGTCGCCGGCCAGGATCTCATGAAGATCAAGAACCGCAAGGTTCCGTTCCTGCGTCGTCAGATTGGCGCCGTGTTCCAGGACTTTAAGCTCCTGCCGCAAAAGACCGCCTACGAAAACGTGGCGTTTGCTTTACAGTGCATCGGCAAGCCCAAGGGCGTCATTCGCAGCCAGGTGCCCGAGGTGCTGCGTCTGGTCGGTCTGGCCGACCAGATGGACTCGCTGCCCGATCAGCTTTCCGGTGGCGAGCAGCAGCGCGTGGCCGTTGCCCGCGCTATGGTCAACCGCCCGCCGCTGCTGATTTGCGACGAGCCCACGGGCAACCTCGACCCGGCGATTTCGCTGGGCATCATGAAGCTGCTCGAGCGCATTAACCGCACCGGTACCACCGTGATCGTCGCTACGCACGACCGCGAGATGGTCGATAGCATGCACCGTCGCGTGATCGCCCTCGAGGGCGGCCACGTAATCCGCGACCAGGAGAGGGGAGGTTACGGCAACTATGGCACCAACTAACGTGGGCTACTCGCTCAAAGAGGCAATCAGCCACTTCTTCCGTAACTGGACCACCTCGCTCGGTGCCGTCATCACGATTTTCCTTTCGCAGTTTATCATCGGCCTGTTCATTATGGGTTCCGCGATGCTGAACTCCGTGATCGGCACCGTCGAGGATCAGGTCGTCATCAACGCCTTTATTAGCGATGACGCCGACCAGGCAGATGTTCAGGCCTTTGAGGCCGAGCTCAAGACGTGGAGCAACGTCAAGTCCGTGACGTACAAGGACAAGGACGACGCGCTGGCCGAGTACACGAGCAAGATGTCGGGTAACGCCGACGCTACCATGAGCGCGCTCGACGGTCAGAACCCGCTGCCGGCTTCGTTTGCCATCGAGATGGACGATCCGTCCATGGTCGAGAGCACGGCCCAGAAGCTCAAGAAGAACGCCGATTTTCAGAAGATCGCGGACGACGGCGACGTTAACGCGAGCGTTCTGTACGGCCAGGAGGAAGTGAGCCGCCTGTTCCAGGTGACGAACTACATCCGTATCGCCGCCGTGGTGCTCGTCGGCCTGCTGACCTTTATCGCGTTCATTTTCATTAACAACACGATTCGCCTGTCCATTACGGCGCGTCGTCGCGAGATCGCGATCATGCGTCTGGTGGGCGCAAGCAACGGCTTCATTCGCGGGCCGTTCATTACCGAGGGCGTGCTGCAGGCCATTTTGGGTTCGCTGCTTTCCATCGGCGTGCTGGAGCTGCTGCGCAACCTGATGGTTCCGCGTCTGCAGGAGAGCATCGGCTGGATGTCATTTGCGCTGCCGATGCAGTACTACCTGGTGACCTACGCCGCGCTGATTCTGGTCGGCGTCATTATCGGTCTCTTTGGTTCCGCCATCGCCATGCGCCGCTATCTGCGCGTGTAGGCGTGCTTGGAATTCGTTCCTTCAACGGGTCGTCTCTTTTGGGGGCGGCCCGTTTTTTGATCCCTTGGGGACGGCAGGATTGCGGATCATCGCGGCGCTGGTCTATCTATGCGATCCGCAATCCTGCCCTCCCCTAGGGATCATTTGGGTAGACTCTTGGGGTGTAAACGGCCATCGATAGTAAGGAGGCGCCATGGGGCGCAATAACAAGCACAAGCGTGGAGCTCGCAATAAGCGCGGGCCGGTGCGCAGCGAGCGTCGCCCGAGTCTGACCGGACGCGTACAGCTCCATGAGCATAGCGCCTACGTTGTAACCGAAAACGGCGACTACAAGGTCATGGGCCGCGGCAAGCGCGAGATTATGGACGGCGATACCGTTGCTGTGAGCATTAAGAACAGCCCGCATGGCGAGCGACGCGCCGTAATCGAGGGCGTCGTCGAGCGTGCAGCCATTAGTGTGGTGGGCACGTACCAGACCGCCGGCCCGCTCGGGGTGATCGAGCCGCTTGATTCTCGCCTTAAGGCCGATTTCTTTATTCTGCCGGAGGATACCTCGGCGGAGCGCTTGGGCGTTCATCCGGGTGATGCGGTCGTCGCACGCATTCTGACATATCCGACGCGCCTGGAATCGGGCACCGTGACGATCGAGCGCCGTATTGGCGGCGACGATGCGCCCGATTTGGGCGTTCAGTATGTGATGGCGCGCTATGGCTATACCGATACGTATCCCGAGGCCGCGCTAGCCGAGGCCGAGGCACTTTCGCTCGATGTTGCCTCGGCACTCAAGGACCCGCTTCGCCGAGACCTGCGTGACCGCTTTGTCATTACGATTGACCCGGTCGACGCGCGCGACTTTGACGACGCCATCTCGCTGGAGCGCACGCCCGAGGGTGGCTACAAGCTGGGTGTCCATATTGCCGACGTTTCGCACTATGTTGCCTGGGACGGACATATCGATCTGGAAGCCCGCCATCGCACGACGTCGGTGTATCTTGCCGATCGCGTGCTGCCCATGTTGCCCGAGCGCCTGTCGAACGATTTGTGCTCGCTGCGTCCCGACGAGGACCGCTTGGCGTTTACCGTCGACATTGAACTCGACGCGCAGGGTCGCGTGCGCCATTACGATCCCTATCCCAGCGTGATCCGCTCGCGCGTGCGCATGGACTACGACGGCGCCGAGGCGCTGCTGGTGCGTGCCGGTGCGGTGGAGTATTCGGTGCTGGAGGGTGCCGCCGAGGATGTTGCCGCGGTTGAAGCCTCGCGCGAGGAAGCGCTCGAGCGCGGGCTTGCGTGCGAGGAGACCGCTCGCGGCTATAACGTCGACTTGGGGGATTTCCTCGTAGCTGCCAACGAGCTCGCCGAGCTTCGCCGTCGTGTTCGTCGCGCGCGCGGTTCGGTCGACTTTGATACGGCCGAGATCCGTGCGCTGTTGGACGAGGACGGTGTGCCCGTGCAGATCGTGGCCCGTGAGCGCTCGTGCGCCACGTCGCTGATTGAGGAAGCCATGCTGCTGGCTAACGAGTGCGTGGCGGAGTGGCTGGCCGACCGCGATATCGAGGCCTGCTATCGCGTGCACGACGATCCCAGTCCCGACAGCCTGCACGGTGCCGCCGTGGCGCTGGCACAGCTGGGCATCATCGATGACCGCCGTGCGGCCGGCATTGCCCTGGGAAGCCCCGACGAGCTGCAGGCGGCGGTTGATGCCGCAGCCGGTACGGCCAACGCGCCGCTCGTCAACACGTTGTTGCTGCGCAGCATGCAGCGTGCACTGTACAAGCCGCGCAACGAGGGCCACTTTGCACTTGCCGCGCCGTGCTATTGCCACTTTACGAGTCCCATTCGCCGCTATCCCGATCTGGTGGTGCATCGCGTACTCAAGCTGCAGCTGGCCTACGAGCAGCTGGGCGGCAAGGACGCCTTGGTGCGTACGCCGCGGCTGATCGGTAAGGGTCGCGAGTCCCTGCCGCGCATCCTGCCGCAAATCTGCCGCGCGTGCAGCGATGCCGAGCGTGCGGCCGACGCCGCCAGCCATGCGACGCAAAAGATCAAGATCGCCCAGTACTACGAGGACCGCCTGGGCGAGCGCTACGCCGGAACGATCTCGTGGGTCAGCAGCATGGGTCTCTTTGTGCGCCTGGATCTGACACAGGTTGAGGGTCTGGTTTCGATCAAGAGTCTGGGCAACGAGTGGTTCGAGTTTGATGAAGACGCGCTCACGCTCACGGGCGCCGACACGGGGACTCGCTATGAGCTGGGGCAGCGTGTGATCATCGAGGTCTCGCGCGTCAACACCACGCGCGGGCACTTGGATTTCAGGCTTATTCATTAGCCGGAATTTGGTGATTGATAGAGAACGGGGCGGTCTTTTGGGGGCCGCCTTTTTTGTGGCGGTTCAATCGCCTTGCCGCTCGCGCGCTCGCGTCATCCGCCTGCTATAGGGGAGATAAAACCTACCAAAATAAACCTGTTCCTTTTGGCAGGTTTACGAGAGAGCGGGGATGAGATGACAACGGTGTACGGGTATGCGCGAGTGAGCTCGCGTGATCAAAATCTGAATCGGCAGCTGGATGCGCTGGGCGCCTATGGCGTGGAGCCGGCGAATATCTTTGCCGATCGTGCGAGCGGCAAAGACTTCGATCGACCGCGGTATCGCGAGCTGCTGTGCGCGTTGGATTCCGGTGATGTGCTGGTGGTACTTTCCATTGATCGGCTGGGCCGTAACTACAGCGAGATCCTCGAGGAATGGCGGTGCATAACCAAAGAGCTCGGCGCCGCCATCGTGGTGCTGGACATGCCATTGCTCGACACGCGCGCCAGAGACTGTGGCGGGTCGGACGTGACGAGTGCGTTGATTGCCGATATTGTTTTGCAGCTGCTGAGCTATGTGGCGCAGGTGGAGCGCGAGAACATTCACCGACGCCAAGCCGAGGGCATTGCGGCGGCGCGAGCGCGCGGCGTGCGCTTTGGCCGGCCCCGCAAGCCCTGTCCTCCGCAATTCGAGTTGGTGCGCGATACCTACGAGGCGGGTGATATCACGCGGAGTCAGGCGGCAAAGCGGCTAGGCGTGTGCGTGGGGACGTTCGATCGCTGGATGCGAGAGATGGAGTAGGGGCGCCACGGTCCTTTGGCGCCCCGATTCGAACATTTTGGATTTCGCTACGGCGACAACTGCATTTGGGGGTACACTCGCTGCTGCTCAAAAAATGACGGAGGTTAGCCCTTGGCGCGTGTGAAGCACATAGTCGGATGGATTTCGGTTGTCCTGCTGGTCGTGACGCTGGCAAGTATCTGGATGCTGACGGAGCAAAACGTGGAGCAGACGTCATCGCTCAGCGAGTCCACTGCGCGCGCGGTGGAAGGGCAAAGCGTCAGCGTGCAGCCCGAGACTGCGGGGGAGACCCAGGCGGGAGATGCCGCCGGGGACGCGGACTCAACGACTGGCGCCATTCATCCCGACCCGCTTGCGCCCGTTCGTCTGTGGATGGGTGCCAACATTCGTCGCGTCGCACATACCGTTGAGTTCTTCTTTGTAGGACTGTTTGCTTCGTCGGCGGCGGCGTGCCTGGGCGAGTGCCTGCCGTGCGCGCGATTCCGGTACGTACTCGCTCTGCTCTTTTGCGCCGTCTGCCCTGTCGGTGACCAAGTGCACAAGATCTTTGTTCCTGGTCGTCATTTCGACATGATCGACCTGGGCTTCGATGCCGCGGGTTACGTTGTCGCCATGCTGTTGGTGCTGTTGGCCGCCGCGCTGGTTCAGTGCGCGACCTGTCCCATTGGCGCCCATGCGAAACGCCGTTAACAACCCTGTTACAAATAATGCGACCTCGATGAATCATTTTGTGTCGCGCGTATTTCCGAGCGGTCGGATTTGAGGGGCGAGCGGTAGAACGCTCGCCCTTTGTGCGCCACGATGCGGCACAATGTACCGTAAAAGCTGTTTATATCCGGTACGAATCATTCTTTGGTCTTTAATTCTTCTCAACGGAGGTGTTTGAGATGACAAACGGATTGCTTTTAAGGCTTCGCGAGCGTGAGCTCAGCGCGAGTCCAGCGGAACGCAATGTCATCGCATACGTGAGTGCTCATCCGCATGAGGTGGTCGGGCTGTCCGTCCGCGGTCTTGCCGATGCCACGTTCTCCTCGCCCTCGAGCATTTTGCGTTTTTGCAAGCGCTTGGGTTTTGCGGGCTACAAGGAGTTCCAGCGCGAACTGATTGCCGAACTGGCGCTCTTGGGTGACAAGAAAGACGTTGCCCTCGAGGACATCTCCATGGACGACAGCGTCGAACGTATCGTGGGGAAGGTGATGAAGAGCAACGTGCGCACAATCGAGGCGACGGCGCGAACGCTCGATTACACCGTCTTGGAGCGATGCGCGGCCCATCTTAAGCGGGCACGCGCGGTCAATCTGTTCGGTATTGGTGCCTCTCGTTTGGTTGCGCACGATCTGGCGCAAAAGCTCATGCGTGTTGACAAAGAGTGCCATCTGTACGACGACTGGCATGATCAGCTCCTGTGTGCCAAGAACATGCATGAGGGCGATATGGCAATCGCCTTTAGCTACTCGGGCTTAACGCAAGAAGTGCTGGACTGCACCGTCGAGGCTCAACGTCACAACTGTCCCGTTGTGGCCGTGACCAAGGTAGACGGATCGTCCAAGCTTGCCACCATGGCCGATGCCGTGCTCGGCGTTGCTGCAAGCGAGCCCTTGGTCCGCAGCGGTGCCATGGCCTCGCGTATGGCCCAGCTTATGGTTGTCGATGCCCTGTACGCTGCTTACGTTGCCAGCGACTACGAGCGGGCGACGCATGTCATTAAGCAAAACTACATCGAGAAACAGGAAAGATGAGGTGAATGAAATGCTCGATTTAACAAAATTCACGACTGAACAGCGTAATCAAAGGTCAATGGACCTCGATACGATGACATCGCTGCAAATCGTCACGACGATGAACGATGAGGACCTTCGCGCCGTCCAGTCGGTTACGAAAGTGTTGCCACAGGTTGCCACGGCAATCGACTGGGCTGCCGAGGCACTTGAGCGCGGCGGTCGCGTCTTTTACATGGGCGCGGGCACTAGTGGCCGTTTGGGCGTGCTTGACGCTTCGGAGTGCCCGCCTACGTTTGGCGTATCGCCCGATCTGGTTGTCGGGCTCATTGCCGGGGGCGAGACGGCGTTTATCAAGGCTGTCGAAGGTGCCGAAGACAGTGAGGAGCTTGGCGCGAGCGACCTGCGGGAGCGTGGACTCTCGGACAAGGATCTTGTCGTTGGCCTGGCGGCAAGCGGTCGTACTCCCTATGTGGTGGGCGGCCTTGTGTACGCCAAGGCAACTGGGTGCAAGACCATTGCAATTGCCTGTAACCAAGGGTCGAAGATTGGGGAGAGCGCAGATCTTGCCATTGAGCCCGTGCCCGGTCCCGAGGTGCTGACCGGCTCAACGAGGCTCAAGGCGGGAACGGTCCAAAAGCTCATTCTCAACATGATTTCGACCGGTGCCATGGTCAAGATTGGCAAGGTGTACCAAAACCTGATGGTCGATGTACAGCAGACGAACGAAAAGTTGGTGGTGCGCGGCCAGAACATCGTGATGGAAGCGACCGACTGCACGCGCGAGCGCGCTGTTCAGGCGCTTGCGGATGCCGGCGGCCACGTAAAAACCGCTATTGTCTCGGTGCTGTTGGACTGCGATGCCGAGCAGGCTGCGGTAGCTCTTGAACGGGCGCACGGCCATGTCCGTACTGCGGTGAGTGGCCATGAGAAGAGCAATGCCGATGTCCAATAGGTGCACGGCGTGAGCTGATATGACATCCAGACGAGATACCCAATACAAGGAGGAGTTATGACGAACAAAGAGCTGGCTCAAAAGCTGCTGGACCTTTTGGGCGGTAAAGACAACGTGCTCGCAAACGCGGCGTGCATGACGCGCCTGCGCGTGACCGTCAAAAACACGGGCAACGTCGACACGGAGGGTATTAAGGCGCTCGACGGCGTGATGGGCCTGGTTGAGGACGATACGATGCAGATCGTGCTGGGTCCGGGCAAGGTGAATAAGGTGCTCGAGGAGTTCTCCAAGCTCACCGGCCTTGCAAAAGGCGTTGCTGACGAGAGCGTGGTTGACGCTGCGGCCACAAACAAGGCCGCGCAGAAGGCCAAGTACGAGTCTAAGCCGGTTCAGGCCTTCCTCAAGAAGATTTCCAATGTCTTCGTCGCCCTGCTTCCCGGCATCATTGCGGCTGGCCTCATCAACGGTATCTGCAACGTCATTAACGTCTCGACGGCAGGCGCGCTTGCAGGCGAGTGGTGGTACCAGGGCATTCGTTCCATGGGCTGGGCCCTGTTTGCCTATCTGCCCATCTTGGTGGGCTATAACGCGGCACGTGAGTTTGGTGGCTCCGCTGCGCTGGGCGGCATCGCCGGCATGATGTGTATCGCCAACAGTGCCATGCCCCTGCTTGCGCCTGGCGCGGCTGATCCTGCCACTGCCATTCTGCTGCCGCTCACCAGTGCGCAGTACAACCCCGCAGCGGGTGGCATGATCGCGGCTCTCATCGCTGGCGCATTTTTTGCCTGGATGGAGCGTCAGATTCGCAAGGTTATGCCCAACGCGCTCGATACGTTCCTGTCCCCGCTGCTGGTGCTCATCATCGGCGCCTTTGCTCTGATGCTCGTCATCCAGCCGGTTGGCGCATGGCTGACGACTGCTATCTTTAGCGTCCTCACCTTTATCTTCGAGAAGCTGGGCGTCCTGGGCGGCTATATCCTGTCGGCAGGCTTCTTGCCGCTGGTGTCCGTCGGCCTGCATCAGGCGCTCACGCCGATCCACGCTATGCTCAACGATCCCGACGGCGCTACCAAGGGCATCAACTACCTGCTGCCCATCCTTATGATGGCTGGCGGCGGCCAGGTCGGTGCCGGTCTGGCGCTGTACTTTAAGACCAAGAACGCCAAGCTCAAGAAGTACGTCGCAGAGTCCATTCCCGTTGGAATCCTGGGTGTGGGCGAGCCTCTGATGTATGCCGTTACGCTGCCGCTCGTTCGTCCGTTTGTGACGGCCTGCCTGGGTGCCGGATTTGGCGGCGCGCTCGCGGCGCTGCTTCACATCGGCACGGTTTCTCAGGGCGTTTCCGGTCTGTTTGGCCTGCTGATCGTCGTTCCTGGCCAGCAGCTTGGCTACGTTGCCGCTATGCTGCTTGCCTATGCCGCCGGCTTTGTCCTGACGTGGTTCTTCGGCGTCGACGAGCAGAAGATCAACGAGTTCTTTGGCGAGTAGTTTGATATCGCGAGCCGTGTTGCTCAGGGCTCGCGGCGCGCGGAAGATTTCTTGATGCTATGGTTGTGCCGGCGGCGCTAACTGCTCCGCCGGCCTTTTTTAAAGGAGCGTTGAAGTGTGAAAACGGGTATTTCGATTTATCTTTCCAGCCCTCTGCAGGATATTGAACGGACGATTGAGCGTGGTGCTGCGGCGGGTGCGCGCTATGCGTTTACCTCACTGCATATTCCCGAGGATGGGGGAGCGGCGTATACCGATAAGGTCCGTCATGTGCTGTCGCTGCTTTCCGCCCGCGGCATTGCGCTCATTGCCGATGTGGGACCGCGCACGTGCGATTTGCTCGGGCTTGAGCGTATCGAAGATCTGCACGATCTGGGGCTGGAATACCTTCGTTTGGACTATGGCTTTAGCGCCCAGCGGGTCGCGGAGCTGTCCGGTGAATTTCGCATTGTGGTCAATGCATCGACGGTGAGTTCTGATGAAATCGCATCGTGGCGAGAAGCCGGTGCCGATGTGACTCGTTTTGCCGCTTGCCACAATTTTTATCCCAAGCCTTATACCGGTTTAGCTCTGGAGGACATTGCTCGGACGAATCTTCGTCTTGCGGCGCTTGGCTTCGAAATCATGGCTTTTGTGCCGGGTGATGCCAACGTTCGCGGGCCGGTATTCGAAGGACTGCCGACGGTTGAGGAGCAGCGCGGTCGCGCGTCAAAGGTTGCCCTCAACATGCTTGAGCTTGCGCATGGCGCCGATTGCGACATTGTGTTGGTCGGCGACCCCGATCTTTCCGATGCGGGCTGGGCGCAGTTTGCTCAAGTTTCCGCCGGATACGTGGATTTGCAATGCCAGCTTGACCCCGGCTATGCCTATGTGCGCGGGCAGATTCATCACGACCGGCCCGATTCGAGTACCCTCATCTTTAGGTCTCAGGAGTCGCGCACGACGCTTAAGCCGGATTCCGTGCCGACGGATACCGGTGCCGGCCTGCCGCGAAAGACGGGGTCGATCGCTGTGAGCAATAGCGGTTATGGGCGCTACGAAGGCGAGCTTGAGATTGCGCGGGTCGATCTTCCCGGTGACAAGCGCATGAACGTTGCGGGCCATATCACGCCCGAGGCAATGGAGCTGCTGCCGTTCATCAAACGCGGATTCGGGGTACGGTTCGTTTAGCGTGTGACCCGTGGGCTACAATTGGCCCATCATGCTAAGGCGCCTCGTATGGTGCGCACCTGCGTTGGCCGATCTATATTCGGAGGATTCCCATGACCGTACTGTTTGTTGAATATCCCAAGTGCTCGACCTGTAAAAAGGCCAAGGCATGGCTGGACGAACATGGGGTTGAGTATATCGACCGCGATATCGTTACGGACAATCCCGCGGCCGATGAACTTGCGACCTGGATTGCTCGTTCGGGGCTGCCGGTGCGACGCTTCTTTAACTCGTCGGGCATGAAATATCGAGAGCTTGGTCTGAAAGCGCGCCTGGACGCGGGGATGACGGATCAGGAGTGCTACGAGCTGCTGGCGACTGACGGCATGCTGGTTAAGCGTCCGCTGCTGGTGGGCGATGACTTTGCGATCCCCGGCTTTAGGGAGGCGGCTTGGACCGAGGCGTTGCTGTAGCGGCTGCGGAAGGTACGTCCCGTTTCGAGCGCTGATTCTGGGACACGGTTTCCGGTTGAGGGCTCGACGGGAAAGTGGGGACCAGTTTGAGCTTGTAATCTGGGACGCACTTTCCGCCGGCGGGCCTGCCCCAGTCAGTCCTTCAGCTGCGCCCATTCGTGTGGGTCGTAGATCTTTACGTGCTTGTCGGGCGTGTCACTCCAGTACTCTTCGTCCATAAAGGGCAGGTATGCCTGAACGCCGGGACAGATAAACGGAATCCGTTGCCGCTGCAGGCGCTCGCGCTGCCGCTGCTCCAGGTTCGTCTCGGATATGACGGTCGGCATGCCGGACAGCTCGACGAGGCTTGCCTGGATGCGCTTGAGGTCGGGGAGCGCCGCATGCCATGACGTCCGCATGATCAAAAATGAGGCGTGGCGGTAATTTGCCTGCATCACCGTGATGGCGGGGCGCAGCGTGGGATGGATTTTGTCCCGTTCGGGCCAAAGGTCGGCAGTGATCTCGAGGCCCAGGGTCTCCCATAGGTAATCAAGCTCTTCGTCCATGGCGCCTCGATATCTACGCGATCATTGATACTTCGATTGTGTTGCCTGGTGCTATCGTTTTCGCAGTAGAATCTGCCAACGGTTGACGGCTACCGCTCGCGGCGTTTTGCCCTTCGTGTACAGCGGTCGGCTTCACAGGTCCTTCACGGGTTGGACGAAATTAGGCCAATTTGACCGAATTTCAAAAAAGTCAAAATTGGGGCTTGCGTCATGGCGTGACTTCCCGTATATTTCTTTCTTGCGCAAAGGCACAGCCGAGCGCAGCGATGCAGTCATTGGGATGTCGTCTAATGGCAGGACAGCGGATTCTGGTTCCGTCAATGGGGGTTCGACTCCCTCCATCCCAGCCATTGCATTTGCTACATATGGCCCGTTCGTCTAGCGGTTTAGGACGCCGCCCTCTCAAGGCGGAGATCACCAGTTCGAATCTGGTACGGGCTACCCACAAATGATTGCCCGGGCCTCGCAAGAGACCCGGGTTTTGTGTATCGACCGTATATACGGCGTCTGCCGTGTTTCGCTCAGATCGAGGAGTAGCCATGGATCTGCCCATCAGCTTGCAAGACATCACGTATGCCGAGAACTATCTGGCGCAGGGCGACCTGGCTACGGCGACGCCGCTGTTGGAGCGCCTGGTGGAGCTCGCCGAGGAGTATATCGACGCCGAGTGCAAGACGGAGGAGAAGCGCCAATACTTTAGCTTCGATAGCAAGTTTGAGCGCTTGGCCTATCGTCGCGTGGAGAAGGATCCGCGCGAGCTCGTGCAGGTCGAGGTGCCGTTTGACCGCCTGTACTCTGACATGGCGTTTGCCTACATTCGCCAGCAGGATTATGTGAGCGCTCGTAATGCCCTGATGCAGGCTGTGCGCTGGGACCCCATGAACTGCAACTATCGCTTGGACTTGGCCGAGCTGTTCCGTGCACTCGAGGACAAGCAGGAATGGGCATCGCTCTCGTTCTCGGTGCTGGAGCGTGCAAGCGATGGCAAGTGCGCCGCCCGCGCCTATGCCAACTTGGGCCAGTATTTCCTTGAGCCCGAGACCGAGAATGTCTCGGCCGCCGTGGGTTGCGCGCGTCTGGCACTGCGCTTAGCGCCCAACGATGCGCACACGACGCGCCTGCTCAACAAGATTCATACCACCTATCCGGATGCCGCCGAGGAGAGCGACGAGCACGTGATGGGTGAACTGGCCCTGCAAGGCGTGCCGACCTCGCCTTCGGCCGAGATTGCCATCTGCCTGATTATGTGCGCGACCGATGCTGCAAGCGACGGCGACAAGCAGGAGGCGACGCGCCTGACAGTGCGTGCTCGCGACCTTGTGGGCGAGGAGGCCTGCGCGGCGATTATCAAACTGGTGCGCGAGAGCGACGCCGAGCTCAATGCTGAGCGCAAGGCAAAGCGCGACGCCGCGGGCTCAAACGTCGATGGGACCGAGGAGGCCAGCGATGCCCAGTAAGCGCGAGCGCAAGCTCATCTCCAAGAATCGCTCGGCACACCACGAGTACTTTATCGATGAGACCTTTGAGTGCGGCATTGAGCTGAGCGGTACCGAGGTCAAGTCGATTCGCGAGCGCGCGTGCCAGATCACCGACACCTTTGCACTGATTCGTGGCGGCGAGTGCTGGCTCGTGGGCCTGCATATTCACCCTTATAGCCATGGTGGCGTGTGGAATCGCGACCCTGATCGCCGCCGTCGTCTGCTGCTGCACCGCAAGGAGATTGACTTTCTTGACGGCAAACTGCGCAACCGCGGCTATGCGCTGGTGCCGTTGGAGCTCTACTTTAATACCGACGGCCGCGTAAAGCTGCTGCTGGGCCTAGGCCGCGGCAAGAAACTTTACGACAAGCGCGAGGATATGGCCAAGCGCGATGTCCAGCGCGAGATTGACCGCGCCCTCAAGGAGCGTAACCGCTAGGCGCTCTGTATAAGTTGCGGTGGAATAGTTCCTGTTTGAGGCCAAATACCCGACAAGCAGGAACTATTTCATCGCAACTTGGTGGAGGGACTTGGCTGACCTGCAATCTTGGCACATATGTGTATGGGGCGGCGTCCGTTATGGGCGCCGCCTTTTTTGTGGGTACATACATCCATAAGGTACCAACCCGGGTTAGGGGAGTGATCGTTATGGACAAAACTGCGTTCTTTACCATGCCGAGCGGTCTGTACGTGGTGAGCGCTGCGGCAGACGGGCTGCGCGCCGGCTGCGTCATCAATACGGCGGTGCAGGTGACGTCCATGCCGCCGCGCATTTCGGTTGCCGTGAACAAGGACAACGTCACCTCGGGCGTCATCGCATCGGCCAAAGCGTTCGCGCTGACTGTAATCGACCAGACGGCCGATATGCTCTACATCGGCAACTTTGGGTTCCGCACCAGCAGCGATTATGACAAGTTTGCCAAATACGAGACCCGCGAGACGGCACTGGGCATGCCCTATGTGCCCGAGCACGCGGCGGCCCTGTTTAGCTGCCGTTTGATCGACACTGTAGATGTGGGCACGCATCTGCTGTTTATCGGCGAGGTCGAGGACGCCGAGCGCCTGAGCGACGAGACGCCGCTCACCTACGACTACTACCACAAGGTCCTGAAGGGCAAGACGCCTCCGAAGGCCTCGTCCTATCAAGGCTAGAATTGTTGTAAAAACACTTGCATTATTTTATTGAGAACATATACTAATAAGCGAAGTACATCACCAGTCACGTTCGAGAGGAGAACATCATGGCTGAGGAGAAGAAGACGTATAAGTTCGTGTGCGTCGTTTGCGGTTACGAGGTTGAGGTCGATACGCCCGAGCTGCCCGAGGACTACGTGTGTCCGGTGTGCGGCGTCGGTCCCGATCAGTTTGAGCTCGTCGAGGAGTAGCTCGTAGACACACGACTTACAGCAACATATAGCTCTGTCCAAGGGCCCCGGTCGGTCATCCCGGCCGGGGCCCTTTTCTTCCGTCCCCAAGGGATCACGGCTGCTGTTAGCCGATCCTGTCTGTTGTGAGTCCGGCCAACCGTTTGTCTCAATCTGTAACATCTGGCGGCTCAAAACGGGTCTATCTGTTACAGATCGAGACAAAAGGTTGGAGCTGAAGAAATGTCTCGATCTGTAACATCTAGAAGCGGAAATCGGGTCCACTTGTTACAGATCGAGACAAACCAAAACCATCATTCTCAAAATCTCAATCTGTAATATCTGACGGTAAAAACGGGGTCTACGTGTTACAGATTGAGACAAACGGAGCTGTTCCTCGGAATGATCTCGATCTGTAACATCTGGACATCAAAAGCGGGTCTAGATGTTACAGATCGAGACGTTTGCCTGGATAGGTGCCCCATCCCATTACATCCCGGTCAACAGCACGACATCAAGAATCGTCACGATGGCACCGATCCCTACAAGCAGCGCGTTGAGCGGGCGCGAGTTGGCGTATTTGCCCATGACGCGGGGCGAACTGGTGAGTCGTATGAGCACAAAGACCGTAATCGGCAGCTGAAGCGACAACAGTGCCTGACTCCAGATGAGACCCTCAAAAGGATTCGGGACGACCAGGCACGCCGCCACTGCACCGACGAAACAGGTCGTCACTCCAATCGAGGAATGTCGGTCGTGGATGTCGTATTCCTCGTCGAACATGCCCGCGGTGATGGTGCCCGCTGCCATGCCCGCTGTCACGCTACTCGAGAGACCCGCGAACAGCAGCGCTACCGCAAAGATGGTCGAGCTCGCCGGGCCCAAGATGGGGGAGAGCGTGGCCGCCGCGACGGCGAGGTCGTCTACGACAATGCCGTGCGCAAAGAAGGTCGTTGCGGCCAGGATGACCATGGCCGAGTTGATTGCCCAGCCCACGCCCATCGAAAAGAGCGTGTCGAAGAGTTCGTAGCGCAGGCGTTCTTCGATAACTTGCTCGCCTTGGCCTTCGAAGTGCATAGATTGGATGACCTCAGAGTGCAGGAAGAGGTTGTGGGGCATAACGACCGCGCCTAGGACACTTACGATAATCGCGGCCGAGCCGGTGGGCATACTGGGTGTGATCCAGCTTGCGGCGGCCTGCGGCCAGTCGACCTGGACCAGCGCAAGCTCGGCCAAAAACGAGAGTCCTACCACGCCTACGAAGGCGATGATCCATCGCTCGGCGCGCTTGTAGGAGCTCGTCATGAGCATCGCCATCGATACTGCCGCCACGATGGCGCAGCCCGCGCGCACGGGCAGCCCAAAGAGCATTTGAAGGGCGATCGCACCGCCCAGGACTTCGGCCATGGCGGTGGCGATGGTCGCGAGATAGGCACTGCCGAGCACCGCGCGCCCAACGAAGCGGGGGAGGTAGCGCGTCGTGGCTTCGGCAAGACAGGCGCCCGTTGCGATACCCAGGTGCGCCGCGTTGTGCTGCAATACAATCAGCATAATCGTGGACAGCGTGACGATCCACAGCAGCGCGTAGCCAAACTGCGAGCCGGCGGCCATGTTGGAGGCCCAGTTGCCCGGATCGATAAAGCCGACGGTCACGAGCAGCCCGGGGCCGATATGCCGCGCAATGTCTAGGCCTCCGTGACCACCGGTGCGTCGGGAGCCAAAGTGTTGTTTGAGATGGTTGAGCATGGTGCGCTCCTGCGTGCCGTTTGTTTGACGCCGCAAAGGATACCCGTTTTAGGCTAAAAAGTTAACCAAGACTAACAAGATTGTTGTATTTGAATAGGATGGTGGAAGGGGATTGCTGAAATGTCTTGATCTGTAACAACTAGGGATGGAAATTGGATCTTACTGTTACAGATTGAGATGTTTGAAGCGGTGAGCTTGCAGGCCGAACTTGGGGCCCTTGTTGTCGCCCTTGAGGTCGGCGGTGTCCACTCGTAGGGCGTGCGTTACGCGATTGTTTCGAAACGGGTGGGAAACACAAAGGGCCGGCGATGCTCCTACTATGCCTACTCAACTGACTGTCTAAATATCTAGGGGAGGATCGCGATGCAGGCAGATTCCGCTCAGCAGCAGGGCCTTTATCGCCCCGAATTCGACCACGATGCATGTGGCATCGGCGCGCTCGCCGATATCAACGGTGAGCGCCATCACCAGATTCTGGACGATGCGCTGTCCATTCTGGTCAACTTGGAGCACCGCGGCGGCACGGGACTCGAGAAGAACACCGGCGACGGCGCTGGCATCCTGTTCCAGGTTCCGCATCACTTTTTCCGTAAAGAGGCCCAAAAGTGCGGCCAGATTCTGCCGGCAGAGGGCGACTATGGCGTGGCCATGCTGTTCTTCCCGCAGGACGACAAGGGCGTAGAGGATGCCCGCCGCGTGTTTGAGGAGGGCTGCGCCGAGGCCGGCGTGCCGCTGCTCTTTTGGCGCGAGGTGCCGGTCGACCCGCACGACCTGGGCGAGACGGCCCGCGCCTGCATGCCTACTATCTTGCAGGCCTTCCTGGGCCGTCCCGACGACACGCCGGCGGGTGATGCCTTTGAACGCCGCCTGTACGTGTGCCGCCGCACCATCGAGAAGAAGGCCGACGCCGAGTTTGCCCTGCGCGACAAGATCTTCTATGTGTGCTCCATGAGCTCGCGCACCATCGTTTACAAGGGCATGCTTGTGGCCACGCAGATGCGCCGCTTTTTCATCGACCTCAACGACGCCGCCGTCAAGACGGCCGTGGCGCTCGTCCACTCGCGCTACTCCACCAACACCACGCCCAGCTGGGAGCGCGCGCACCCCAACCGCTTTATCATCCACAACGGCGAGATCAACACCCTCAAGGGCAACGTCAACTGGATTCGCGCCCGCGAGCCCAACCTGTACAGCCCCGTGCTGCAACATGATCTTGAGCGCGTGATGCCCATCATCAACCGCGAGGGTTCCGACTCCGCGATTCTGGACAACGTGCTCGAGTTTTTGGTCATGAACGGTCGCCCGCTTACGCGTGCCGCGTCCATGTTGCTGCCCGAGCCGTGGGACCACAACGACAGCCTGAGTGAGGAGCGCCGCGCCTACGACGCTTACCAGTCCATGCTCATGGAGCCGTGGGATGGACCGGCGGCCATCGCCTTTACCGACGGGCGCACCCTGGGCGCCGCCCTCGACCGTAACGGCCTGCGTCCCGCCCGCTACTATGTGACGCGCGACGGTCGCTTTATGCTGGCAAGCGAGGTGGGCACCATCGAGGTGAGCCCCGAGAACATCCTGACGAGCGGCTGTCTGGGACCGGGTCAGATGCTCGAGGTCGACTTTGCCCGCGGGCGTGTCATCTACAACGAAGAGCTGCGCGCCCGTTACGCCAAGGAAAAGCCCTACCGTGATTGGATTGCCGAGGAGACGCTGACCGTCGACGCGCTCGATAGGCCTGCCGCGGCGACGCCGGCCGAGGACGCTGAGGTGCCCGCCGCCGTGCGCATGGCTAAGCTCGGGTATCACTGGGATGATGTTGACGAGGCCGTGCGTCCCATGGCCCAGCAGGGCAAGGCACCGCTCGCCTCGATGGGCATCGATGCGCCGCTGGCCTGCCTGTCCAAGAAGACGCGTTCGTTCTTCGACTATTTCTATCAGCTGTTTGCCCAGGTCACAAACCCGCCGATCGACGCCCTGCGCGAGCATATGGTCACCTCGACCACGCTCTACCTGGGCAACCACGGCAACCTGCTCGAGGACTCCCGCACGGCTTGTCAGCTGGTGCGCCTGGAGCGTCCGCTGCTGAGCGAGGAGGAGTTTGACCGCATCTGCGCCATCGACCGCGTGGGCTTTAAGACCCGCCGTTTCCGTGCCGTCTACCGCCGCGATGCCGGCGAGAGCGCGCTGCAGGCTGCGCTCAAGCAGCTTGCAGAGGACGTTGAGGCTGCGGTCCGCGACGGCGTGAACATCGTGGTGTTGAGCGATCGTGCCGCTGCGAGCGAGGTGCCCGTGCCGTCGCTGCTCGCCGTGGGCTGCGTGCACAACCACCTGATCCGCGCCGGCGTGCGTACCTTTGCCGACATCGTGGTGGAGTGTGGCGACGCCGTGTCCCCGCACGACTTTGCGGCACTGGTGGGCTACTCCGCGAGCGGCATCTATCCGTACAACGCACATGCGTGCATCCGCAACTTGGCGGCACGCGGCGACCTGGACGTGACGGCCGAGCAGGGCATCGCCAACTACAACAAGGCTGCGACGGCGGGCATCGTCTCCATCATGTCCAAGATGGGCATCTCCACGGTGCAGAGCTACCATTCGGCGCAGATCTTCGAGGCCGTGGGCTTTACGCCGGAGTTCGTCAACGCGTACTTCGCCGGCACGGTGAGCCGTGTGGGCGGTATGGGTGTCGAGGACGTCGAGCGCGAGCAAAACGAGCGCTACGACGCCGCGCTCGCTATCCTTAAGAGCCCGGCTCCCGATCAGCTGCCCACGCTGGGCCTGACCAAGTGGCGCCCGCTCGGCGGCGAGGATCACCTCATCGATCCGCAGACTGTCTACTTGCTGCAGACCGCCTGCCGTGAGGACAGCTACGACACCTTTAAGGAGTACAGCGCCCGCCTGCACCGCACCGGCCGTGCCGTGCGCCTGCGCGACTTGCTCGACTTTGATGCCAGCGGCCGCACCCCGGTGGCGCTCGACGAGGTCGAGCCCGCGCTCAACATCGTCCGCCGCTTTAACACCGGCGCCATGTCGTATGGCTCCATCAGCAAAGAGGCGCACGAGTGCATGGCCATCGCCATGAACCGCCTGCACGGCCGTTCCAACTCCGGCGAGGGCGGCGAGGATCCACGTCGCGAGACCCCGCTGGCCAACGGCGACTCCAAGAACTCCGCCATCAAGCAGGTGGCAAGCGCGCGCTTTGGCGTGACGAGCCGCTACCTGTGCAGCGCCTTCGAGATTCAGATCAAGATGGCCCAGGGCGCCAAGCCCGGCGAGGGTGGCCACCTGCCCGGCAAGAAGGTCTACCCCTGGATCGCCGAGGTCCGTCAGTCCACGCCCGGCATCGGCCTGATCTCGCCTCCGCCGCACCACGACATCTACTCTATCGAGGACCTGGCAGAGCTGATCTTTGACCTTAAGAACGCCAACCCCGGCGCGCGCGTGTCGGTCAAGCTGGTCAGCGAGGCCGGCGTCGGCACCATCGCCACCGGTGTGGCCAAGGGTGCTGCCGACAAGATCTTGATCAGCGGTCACAATGGCGGCTCGGGTGCCGCTGCGCGCGACTCTATCTGGCATGCGGGTCTGCCGCTGGAGCTTGGCCTTGCCGAGGCCCAGCAGACGCTGCTGCAAAACGGCCTGCGCTCACGTGTGGTGCTCGAGGCCGACGGCAAGCTCATGGACGGCACCGACGTCGCCGTCGCCTGCCTGCTGGGCGCCGAGGAGTTTGGTTTTGCGACCATGCCGCTCATCTCCATGGGCTGCCTTATGCAGCGCGACTGCCAGCAGGACACCTGCCCGGCCGGCATCGCCACGCAGAACTGCCGCCTGCGTCACGGCTTCCGCGGCAAGCCCGAGCACGTTGAGCACTTTATGCTCTTTGTTGCCGAGCAGCTGCGCGAGGTCATGGCGAGCCTGGGCTTCCGTACCGTCGACGATATGGTCGGCCATCCCGAGTGCTTACGCCAGATCGAGGTCCCGGGCAACCGCAAGGCCAACCTGCTCGATTTGTCGCCCGTTCTGGCGAGCGCGACCTGCGAGTTCGGTGCTCACATTCCGGGCGCCGACGGTCGTCACTTCCTGCCCCAGATGGCTGCCGACAGCGAGCTCGACAAGACGCTCGACTCCACGTTGTTTGTGCCCTATACGGCCGATGCCCGTGCGCACCTGCGCCCGATTCGCTTCCGCGCCGATATCGCCAACGTCAACCGCTGCGTGGGCACCATCCTGGGCAACGCGGTGACCAAGGCGCATCCCGAGGGTCTGCCCGCCGGCTCAATCACCATCGATTGCGATGGTTCGGCCGGTCAGAGCTTTGGCGCCTTTCTGCCGCGCGGCATTACGCTCAACGTGTGCGGCGACGCCAACGATTACTTTGGCAAGGGTCTTTCGGGCGGCGAGGTATCGGTGCGCCCCAACCCGCATGCGACCTACAAGTTCGACGAGAACATCATCGTGGGCAACGTTGCGTTCTTTGGTGCCACGAGCGGCCGCGGCTTCATTAACGGTCTTGCCGGCCAGCGTTTTGCCGTGCGCAACTCCGGTGCCACCGTGGTGGTCGAGGGCTGCGGCAACCATGGCTGCGAGTACATGACGGGCGGTCTGGCGCTCATCCTGGGCGAGGTCGGGCAGAACTTTGCCGCCGGCATGACGGGCGGCGTGGCCTATGTCTTTGACCAATACGGCACGCTCGATGCCCGCGTGAACCACGAGAGCGTTGAGCTCAAGGCTCCGACGGCCGACGAGCTGGCGCAGATTCGTGCGCTCATCCAGGAGCACGTGGACGCGACGCAGAGCCCGCGCGGCATTAAGCTGCTCTACAGCTTTGAGACGATGAGCAAGCACTTTGTGAAGGTCATTCCGACCGAGTACGAGCGCGTGCTGGCGATTGTCGCTGCGGCCGAGGCTGTGGGCAAGACGCACGCGCAAGCCGAGGAGCTGGCGTTTGACATTGTGACCGGTCGCGCCGACGCTGCTGACGTTGCCCGTTTTGACGTGGCGGGTGGTGCGGCTGGCGCGGGCGCTGCGCCCGTGGCCGCTACCGGTTCTGTTGCTTCGACCAAGAAGGAGGCGTAAGTGCCATGGGTAAGCCCGGTGCTTTTCTTGATATCGATCGCGTGACCCACGAGCTTCGCCCCGTGGAGGAGCGCAGCCATGATTTTGATCCGCTGTACGTGGAGCTCGATGACGATGCACGTCGCGCCCAGGCGAGCCGTTGCATGATGTGCGGCGTGGCGTTTTGCCAGATGGGCGCGAGCTTTGGCAAGGCACGCCCGAGCGGCTGCCCGCTGCACAACCTGATTCCCGAGTGGAATGAGCTGGTGTACCGCGGCCGCTGGGACGAGGCTGCCGAGCGTCTGTCGCTCACCTCGCCCATGCCCGAGTTCACGAGTCGCGTGTGCCCGGCGCTGTGCGAGGCCGCATGCAACTTGGGGTCGGTCGACGGTCAGCCCACGACGATCCATGACAACGAGCGTGCGATCAGCGACCACGAATGGGCAAACGGTGGCCCGCGTCGCTTTGAGCCGGCGGGGGAGGGCGCACCCACGGTCGCCGTGGTGGGCTCCGGTCCTGCTGGTCTGGTGGCAGCATGGGAGCTCGCGCGTCGCGGCGCCCGCGTGACGGTGTTTGAGCGTGACGACCGTCCGGGCGGTTTGCTTATGTACGGCATTCCCAACATGAAGCTCGAGAAGTCCGTGGTCGAGCGTCGCGTGGCGCTCATGCGCGAGCTGGGCATTGTGTTTGAGCTGAGCGCCGATGTGACGGATCCTGCGGTGGCGGTCAAGCTTGACGGCTTTGACGCCGTTGTGGTGGCTGCCGGTGCTCGTGCGCCCCGCGGTCTTTCGGCTACGAATGTGGATGCCCCAGGCGTGGTGTATGCCGTGGACTACCTGACGGCTTCGACCGTCTCGGTACTCGATGGCGGTGAGCCCGCGGTGAACGCGCGCGGCCTGGACGTTGCGGTCATTGGCGGCGGCGATACCGGCAACGACTGCGTGGGTACCGCGGTGCGCCAGGGTGCGCGCAGCGTGCGTCAGTTTGAGTTCTTGCCGGCCGCGCCCGATAAGCGTGCAGCGAGCAACCCTTGGCCGCAGTGGCCCAATGTTAAGAAGACCGACTACGGTCAGCAGGAGGCCATTGCCGCCATGGGTGGCGAGATGCGCGCCTGGGGCGTGGATACCCTCGAGGTGCTGCTGGACAAGAAGGGTGCGGCCGCGGGCCTGCGCGTGGTCGATCTGGACTGGTCGGCCGGCAAGCCGGAGCGCATCGCAGGCTCCGAGCACGAGGTGCCGGCGCAGCTGGTGCTCATCGCCTGCGGCTTTACGGGTCCGGAGCACAGTGTGTTCGATGCGGTGAGCGTGCCTGTTGCCACCTCTGGTCGTCCGCTGCCGGTGATGGCTGCCGAGGGCTCGCACCTCGCGGCTCGCACGGAGGGTGTCGCCGCGGATGCCGCGCCGGTGTATGTGGCCGGCGACGCCCGCAACGGCAGCTCGCTCGTTGTGAACGCCATGGCCGATGCCCTGGCCTGCGCTGCCGAAGTCGCCGAGGCGCTGGAGCTGTAAGGCGGCTGTCCACAGCTGAATCGTCAAGGGCTGTCCCCAACGGCCGGCCCAAAAGGAACGTCCCCAAGTGCCGGCAGCTGGGGGCGTTCCTTATGTGCCGGCATTCGGGGACACTCCTTGCGGGTTTGCGGGCGACTTTGTCATTTGTCGACGTACAAGTATTCATTCGTCGACGTTTGCGACTGTGGTGCTCTGCTGTTTCTGTGGTGGCAGCGGGCATCTGGCTCAAAATGGCGGGTCAGCTGTCTATATCTACCTGCCGTTTCTTTGCGGTGCGCATTTTCGGTCAAGCATCCCGTCAAGTGTTTGGTCGGCAGTTGGTTTGCAGCCGGAGGCCTATTTTGTCCGTGCTGACAGTGGCTGCCCACCCTCCTCGTAAGCTCAAATTGAGGTTCATCAGTTTGAGGAGGATGCCGTGACTGACCACGTTTTAGACCGAGCGCAGCTAGCCGAAGCCGTCGGCAACGATATTGCCGACATGGCCCATTTTTGGATGCTGCGGAAGTTCCAGTTTTTGGAGCCGGCGCGCGAACAGTTCGAGATCATTGTCGACCCGTGGCTCAGCTATTGCACCGAGCCTTCGCAAAACGAAATCATGGCCTACAACATGGCATTTACCGATTGGCTGCTCTTCGAGCGCCCCTATCGCCATGGCAAGACGCTGCTCGAGCTGTATGTTGAAGAGCCGCCGACATCGCTTTCGCCTGCCGCGCTCAAGCGGCTCGAGCAGGTATGCGACACGCAGTATTTCTCGCGCTTTGGCATTTTGGACAAGGATCCTGCGACTGGTATGGTCGCGCTGAAGGACACGCGCGCCGACCGTCGCTTTGATGTCTACGACCCGCATATCGTGCAAAAGGAGCATTGGAGCGACGGAGCGATTGCGGTGCGCCTCGCCTGCGTCGACGATGTCTGGCTGACGGCGGGACAGCTCTATCTGTACGACATCGCGCGCCTGAGTGACACGGCAGTCGATGGGCCGGGTGCGGTGCATCCGGAGGACCTGCAGGATGGCTTTGACACCTCGTGCATCAGTTTCTTCTTGCGCCTGGTCCGCGACATCATGGGCGCCCAGGGGCGCTACGTAAAGTCGCTCATCATCTACGAGCAGGAGTGGGAGTAGGGGATGTGGCTGGTGTCGCCCTGCTGCCCTGACTTTGTCTCAATCTGTAACGTTTGGCGGCTGTTTGGGCCCGTAACTGTTACAGATCGAGACATTCCCCTGATGTTGCTGGGGTGGGGCTGCAACGTATTCCGTCCCCCCCCACATCCCCTCTTCCCTCCGTTAACCGATATGTCCGCAGCAATCCTGCCGCGCTGGATAATAATGGACAGATGTTCAAGTTTTCTGAGGGGGAGGAGCTCGATATGGCGTCTGCCGATCGTTCTACGTTGTTTATCAATGCGACCATTCTGGATGGTTCGGAGCATATGGAGCCGCAACCCGATATGGCCGTGGCCGTTGAGCGCGGTGTCATCACATGGATGGGGCCGAGTGCTGTGGCGCAGGCGCCCGCGGGTGCCGAGGTTATCGACCTGGGTGGTGCGTATCTCATGCCCGGTCTCATCAATATGCACGTGCACCTGTGCGGCTCGGGCAAGCCTGTCTCGGCCGGCGATGCGGGCGCGCTGATGAAGAAGCTCGATAATCCCGTGGGCCGCACCATCGTCCGCCGCATCCTCAAAGGCAGTGCCCAGCAGCAGCTAGCAAGCGGCGTGACCACGGTGCGCGGCGCGGGCGACCCGCTGTTTGCCGATCTGGCCGTGCGCGATGCTATCGATGCCGGCAAGTATCAGGGTCCTCGCCTGGTGGCGCCGGGAACGGGCATCACGGTGCCGGGCGGCCATGGTGCGGGCCTGTTCGCCCAGGTGGCCAACAGTCCCGCCGAGGCAGCCGAACAGGTGCGCGACCTGTATGCGCGTGGTGCCGACGTCATTAAGCTGTTCGTGACGGGCGGCGTGTTCGATGCGACCGAGGTGGGCGAGCCGGGCGTGCTGCGTATGCCAGTGGAGGTTGCCGCGGCGGCATGCAAGGCGGCGCACGATATGGGCCTTCCGGTTATGGCCCATGTCGAGAGTACCGAGGGCGTGAAGGCCGCGCTTGAGGCCGGCGTTGACACGATTGAGCACGGCGCTCCGTTGACACCCGAAATCTTGGAGCTGTACCGTGGCGCCGCGGGCACGCAGCTCGAGGGGCGTGCTCCGAGTGTGACCTGCACTATCAGCCCGGCGCTGCCGTTTGTATTGCTCGACCCGGAAAAGACCCATTCTACCGATACGCAAAAGAAGAACGGCGACATCGTGTGCTCGGGCATCATCGAGAGCGCCCGTGCCGCACTGGAAGCTGGCGTTAAGGTGGGCCTTGGCACGGACTCAAGCTGCCCGTTCGTGACGCAGTATGACATGTGGCGCGAGGTCGCCTATTTTGCCAAGTATGTCGACGTGAGCAACGCCTTCGCACTGCATACAGCCACGCAGGTTAATGCCGAGCTGCTGGGGCTGGGCGGCGATACTGGCGCGATCGAGTGCGGCAAGGCTGCCGATATCTTGGTAACGCGCGAGAATCCTCTCGATAATCTGTGCGCTCTGCGTGAGCCGATACATGTGATGTGTCGCGGTGATCTGGTACGCAAGCTCAAGGTGAAGCGTATTCCCGAGGTGGACGCCGAGCTCGACGCGATTATGGCCATGCCGGCTGAGGCGCTGGCCGAGGAGCTTGCCCGCGACGGCGTGGCGTAAGCGCGCGATATGGCGATGCGAAAAAGGGACAATCCTTTTGTCATAATCAGAAAAAGCCGAGGTCCCGGTGCGAGGCCTCGGCTTTTATTTGTCCTATGGTGTAGCGGCTATGAGCGCGTCTCCATCTTGGCGTGGCACTTGGGGCAGGTGACGCGAATCTTGCCCTTGCCCTTGGGGACGGAGAGCATCTGGCCGCAGTTGGGGCACTTGAGGTATGCCGTGGTCTTGCGACCCTTCCACATCTTCTTGGCTGTGCGCTTGGCGCGCTCAAAGTCTTCCTTGCTCGTTCCGGCTGCGCGTGAGGTGCTGGCCGCTGCGGCGCCGGCGCCCAAGCTGGCGACAAACTTGCCCAAGCCGGGAACATTGGCGGTCGCGGCGACAAAGGCCTCGTTCTCCTTGTGACGTGCGTCGATATTTTTGGACAGGCCGCGCAGCACGCCAATCACGATTACGGCGATGGCAATCCAGCTGAGCCACTGGATGCGGGCTATCGATCCGATCATGGCGATGATAATGCCTGCGAAGCCCATCACGATGGTGAGTTCGTCAGCGCCATTGCGGCCCTTCATAAAGTCATTCATGCAAATTGCCTTTCATTCGATATGCCGCACGCCTTTATACCCGATTTAGAGCAAGGGGGACAGGTTAATCTGCACCAATGTGGTGCAAACGTACCTGTCCCCAATGCCCCAATTACTTGGAGAGTTTGTCGACGACGCGTTCGATTTCGGCGAGTTTGGCGGCTTTGAGGTCTTCGTCGCCCGATTCGATTGCCGAAGTCACGCAGCCCTCGATATGCGCCTTGAGCACGTCGGCGTTAATGCGCGCGAGGAGCGCCTGTGTTGCCATGAGCTGCGTGGAGATGTCGACGCAATAGCGGTCCTCATCGACCATCCGCAAGATGCCGTCGATCTGGCCGCGTGCCGTTTTGAGCATGCGGGTCACCGATTTGTGGTCTGCCATCATGGCGGGTCCTCGTTTCTGGTCGATCTTCCGGATGTCCCCGTCAGTTGCGGTGAAATACGGACTGTTTAAGGGCCTAGGGCGGCTCAACAGTCCGTATTTCACCGCAACTTCTGAGGGGGCAGGTGGCGCCTGCTACGCGGCGGTTACGGACAGGGCGTGGAACTTCTCGCCGGCGCCCTCGACGGCGGCGGCGAGCTGCTCGGCGGTCACGGTGTCGGCGCACTCCACCTGGACGGTCTGGGTCTCGTGATCGGCGTCGGCGTCGGTCACGCCGGCCACGTTGAGCAACGCCGTCTCGACGGTGGCATCGCAGTGGCCGCACATAAGGCCGGAAGTCTTAATTGTGAAACGCATGGGTATTCCTCTCTGTTGTGTCGGCTTTCCCAGGCACCCGACCTTGACCTTCAAGCCGTCGCTCGCGTACCAGAGTACGCGTCGCTCCTCTTTCAGGTCAATCTCGGGTACCTGGAAAACCCGTTCTAAATGAACGTAATAGTGATCCTATTTTGCCACTTTAGGCATAAAGGATTTTAAGCGCAGGGCATTGGACACGACGCAGACGCTCGACAGGCTCATCGCCGCGGCGCCAAACATCGGCGAGAGCTGCCACCCAGTGAGCGGGAAGAACACGCCCGCCGCCAGCGGAATGCCGATGCCGTTGTAAAACAGCGCCCAGAACAAGTCCTGCTTGATGTTGCGAATCGTGGCGCGCGAAAGCTCGATGGCGCGGGCGACGTCCATGAGGTCGCTGCGCATGAGAACCACATCTGCCCCTTCTTTGGCGATGTCGGCGCCGGTGCCGATAGCAAGGCCCACGTCGGCGCGCGCCAGGGCGGGGGAGTCGTTGATGCCGTCGCCCACCATGGCGACCTTACTGCCCGCATCCTGCAGCTCGCGCACGTGGCGCTCCTTGTCGGCGGGAAGCACGTCGGCGATGACCTGCTCGCTGGTCAGTCCCACGCGTCGGGCGATGGCCTCGGCCGTCACGCGGTTGTCGCCGGTGAGCATGCGTACATCGACGCCGAGTGAGCGCAGTGCGGCGATGGCCCCGGCGCTCGTCTCCTTGACCTCGTCAGCCACGGCAATGGTGCCAGCAAGCTCGCCGTTCTTGGCAAAGAACAGCGGCGTCTTGCCCTCGGCGGCAAATTGTTCGGCAAGACCCGCGGGCACGGTAACGCCCAGCTCGTCCATCAGGCGTACGTTGCCGGCTGCAATGGCGTTTTGCCCTTCGCGCGCCGTAACGCCTCGCCCGGGCACGGCAGTAAAGTCCTCGACCATGCGCGCGACGATCCCGCGTGTCTCGCACTCGGCCATAATCGCCTCGGCCAGCGGGTGCTCGCTTGAGCGTTCCAGCGCGGCGGCCAACTTGAGCAGCGCCTTTTCGCTCATGGCGGGCGAGCCGTCAGCGCGCGTGGCTACCACGATATCGGTCACGGCAGGCTTGCCGCGGGTGACCGTGCCCGTCTTATCGAGCACCACGGTGCCCACGCTGCGCAGGTTCTCCAGCGCCTCGGCGCTCTTAAAGAGAATGCCCATCTCGGCGCCCTTGCCGGTGCCGACCATAATGGCGACGGGCGTGGCCAGGCCCAGCGCGCACGGGCAGCTGATCACCAGCACGGCGACGGCGGAGGTAAGCGCTTCGTTGACGCTTCCGGTCAGCACCATCCACGCCACAAAGGTCACGGCCGAGATCGCGAATACTACGGGCACGAACACGCCGGCGACCTTGTCGGCCATGCGGGCGATGGGCGCCTTGGTGGCGTTGGCGTCCTCGACGAGCTGGATAATCTTGGCGAGCGACGTGTCGGCGCCCACGCGCGTGGCGCGGAAGGTAAACGAGCCCGTGCGGTTGACCGTGGCCGCGTTGACAGTGTCGCCGGCGGTCTTCTCCACGGGAATGGATTCGCCGGTCAGCGCACTTTCGTCCACGGCCGAGCTGCCCTCGAGCACCACGCCGTCAACGGGGATGGACTCGCCGGGGCGCACGCGCAGGACCTGGCCGGGAAGGATACTGTCGACGTCCACAGTGGTCTCGGTGCCGTCCTCTGCCACGACGGTCGCGTTCTTGGGTGCTAGGTCGATGAGCGCCTCGATGGCGCCGCCGGTCTTGGACTTGCTGCGCGTCTCGAGGTATTTGCCCACGGTGACCAGCGACAGGATGGTGCCGGCGCTCTCAAAATACAGGTTGTCCATGCCCGTCATCATGGCCTCGTGGACCTGACCCGCGGCTAGCTGGTCGGCCATGATGAACATGGCGTAGAGCGACCAGGCGATGGAAGCAGTGGCGCCCACGGCAATAAGGGCGTCCATGGTAGGCGCGCCGTGCGTAAGCGATTTAAACCCGTTGATAAAGTATGCGTCGTTGACGTAGACGATGGGAATGAGCAGGACGAGCTCGGTGAGCGCGAGCGTCATGCTGTGGGTGTGGTCGGTGAAGACGCCGGGCAGTGGCCAGCCGAGCATGTGCCCCATGCCTATGTAGAACAGTGGGATGAGGAAGACGATCGAGGCGATGAGACGAGTACGCATGGCAGAGGCGGCAGCCTCCAACTTTTTGGTTGGCGACTCCATGTGGGCGGCGCCGGACCTGACTTGTGTGCTGCCGTTTGAGCTGGCGGTGTCGGTGCCCGTGCTGACGGGCGAGGCCGAGTAGCCCGCACGGTCGACGGCGGTGCAGATGTCGTCGGGAGAGACCTGCGCGGGGTCATAGTCGACCATCATGGAACCGGCGAGCAGATTGACCGCGACGCTTTCTACGCCGTCGAGCTTGCTTACGGCACGGTCCACGTGCGCCTGGCACGCGGCGCACGTCATGCCGCCCACGTCGAACTTATCTTGAGCCATGGCTTCTCCTTTCTGTGACGTAGTGTCGGAAATGTTAACCATCCGATACTATACACCCATACCCCCTGGGGGTGTCCAGTGGAGATTGAAATGTATGACATTTCGTTATTGGTTGAGCTGATGGCCAGGTCGGCGGGCCGTAGCCGGTCTAATGTCTCAATCTGTAACAACTAGACCCGATTTTGTCGAATAACTGTTACAGATCGAGACAGACCGTCCGCGGTCAACTCAAATGTCTCGATCTGTAACATCTAGAGAGGTTTTTGATCCCTTACTGTTACAGATTGAGATGTTGTCTCGCGGGGCTGGGGTTTGTCTCGTTCTGTAACATCTAGACCTGTATCTGCCGAGCTGGTGTTACAGATCGAGACAATTGCCGGGGAGGGGCCCCGCCGCGGCAAGGCGCCCGCTCCCTAGATGCAAAATCCGGGGATCACGCAGGTTCGCTTGTTTGGCTTTTCCGCAGGCGTTGCGTACGTAAAGACGTCGCCGTCGTGTCCAACGCGATTCAAATAGAGCGTGCCTTCGGTCTCCGATGAGTCGGGGCTCACCGTGCGCTCCCACCAGCAGGTGTCCTTGCCTTTCCACTGGCGAACCAACGTCTCGTTCGTGGTATACGGACTTACCTTGAGCTCGCGGAAGAGCTGATACTCCTTGCCCTCGCCGTTGTAGATGTCTGCCAGGTAGTGATAGTCCTCGGTAAACGAATCGGGCGGTTGCGTACCGCACAGCTCGACCATGGCGGGCAGCCAAAGGGTTGCGGGCAACTCGCTCAGGCACGATGCGCTGTTGGCGGCGCCCACATTGTTCGAGACCTTCTTGACCCCTTTAATGAGTGCGCGCAACTCGTTGGGCAGCAGCTTAAGGCCGTCGCCGTTGAGCCATTCCCGCAGCTCGCAATCTGCCCAGCCGGCGCTCGGCGGTTCAGCCGCAGCGTTGCGCTCGGCAATACCCGCATCGAACATAAACGTCAGTCCGGCCTTGCCCGTCCCGTCCAGAAGCTCATCGTGGCGGATGCCCACAAGCTGCGCGCCGACCTCCAGCCCGTTGGTGAGTTTCACGCGCTTGGTACACGGATAGGGGATATGCCCGTTGTCATCGAGCAGATGATAGCGCTTGGCAATCTCGCGTGCCTCGCTACGGGTCTCGGCAGCCTTAATCTTGAGCGAAATCTCCTGCAGCTGATCCCAAGTGTAGTCGTCAAGCGAACCGCGGATGCCGTCCAGGTAGTCGGGGATGCCAAAGCCATGGGTCGCCGCCCCAATGACGCTGAGCCCCGCAACGGCTGCAACGACGCCACCGATAATAAAGCGGCGGCGGGTCATGGCATCGTGCCGGGCCTGATTCAGGATCTCTCGCGCGCGCTCGCCGGCGACGTCGACCTTAAGGTGCGTGCCAGAATCGATATCAATCGCGGCCTCGTCTCCTGTGCCTTCGCGGCCCTCGGATTCGGCATCGGTGAGGTATGCCGAGAGCACCTCGAGCATCTGCTGCTCGGTGGGACGATCGCACTGCTCGACTGAGAGACCCTTCATGATGATTTGGACGAGCGCTTCATCGCCCTCGCAGCGCGGCTCGAGCGGCGCCGGCTTGGTCTTGGTCTTTACGAGATAGAACGAGCCGGTTGCAGCGGCGTCCGTCGACTCAAAGTCAAACGGTTTGCGACCGCTGTAGAGCTGGTACAGAATGCTCGAAAGCGCATAGACGTCGATCGCGGGCGAACGGCGAAGGGCCGCGATGCCTTCGATATCCTGCGTGAGCATCTCGGGCGCGGCGTATGCGGGTGTGGCAAAGCGCCAGATGTCGGCGCGCCGGGTGATCGTGTCGTCGCCGAGAGCCATGGTCGCGGAGCCCATGTCGATGAGGCAGGGGTCAAAGGAACAATCGGCAATCTGCTGCTCGAGTGTTCGGCTGGTGGTGCGGAACATGATATTGGCAGGCGACAGGTCGCGATGGATGACCGGATTCACGAGGCCTTGGGTCATCAAGAGCGCACGAAGCACGGCGTTTCCGACGGCGGCGACCATCTGGGTGGTCAGCCCGCCCGAGGCGTCGTGCGGAAGCAGGGGCAGCGCCTGCTTGAGCGAGGTGCCCTCGACCCACTCCATGAGGATGAGAGGGTCATCCTCGCACGATCCGTAGCCATAGACGCGCGGAAATCCGCGCAGGTGCGAGACGGTACACAGATGACGGTACTCCTCGAACAGCGCGGCGGTGCTGGCCAGGTGCGCTGCCGATTGCTCGGCGGAGCGGTCGGGGGCTTGGCCGGAAAGGACGGCGTTGTCCTTGAGTAGCTTGACGGCAAAGACCTCGCCGCTCGTGTTGGTCGCGCGCAGCACGTGCCCGATGTTGCCGTTGTTGCGGTGGGCCGTCTGGAGAATAAGCGTCATAAACCGACGCTTGGCGTCGTCCTCGGCGCTGGGGTCGACCGCCACGGCGGTGTCGAACGTGTCAAGACGGATGAGTTTGTCGCCATAGGCGCTATCGGTAGTATCCTTGGCGTTCCTTTGTCTGGCATGGGTTGCCGTGCGTATACGTGAGCAGTGCGGATATCGGTAAAGTACCATGATAGCCGCACTGCCCACGTATACCGCTGAGCATTGTCGTTTACGACGCAGAAGGTAGAAGACGAAAGACGGACGGCGACCGTCTTTCGATCGCCGTCCGCGCTAGTCCACAATGACAAGGAATGTCGTGTAGAGACCCAGATGGAGCCTGTCGCTGTTTTCGATTTCCACTGGGGGATAGATCTTGCCGGGCTCGCGTAGGTCGCGCGGCGGCTCGATTACGATATCGCCGTCGCCCGCGCCCGATTCGAGCACCGTGCCGTTGGTCGATCCAAGGCCCTGGGCGTACCAGTGCTCACCCTCAAGCCAAATGCGAAGATGTTCGCGCGATGCGTCGGCGCCCACATCGGTGATGCTGGGCGAGGTTTTGGGCAAGGATCCAATTACCGTGCCACGCGGATCGCGTGTGAGGGGATGGATTTGCATGTCGACGCAGTTGTCGGCATGTGTCCTGAGCAGACCGAGGTTGGGAGCGACGGCGTGCGGCTGATCCAGACTGCCCATAAAGCCACGTCCGACGGTAGTTTCGGTGGTGCCAAAGTGCCCACCCGTCTTGCTGTCGCAAAAGCGCTCGACGGTGGCCACGCCCTGAACGGGATCGGCGAGCGCCCCCGTTGCCACAAAGAGCATAAGGTAAAGCGTGCTTTTCTCACGCACGGCATTGCCGTCAAAGTTGTCGATGCGATTGAGGGCATTTGCATATAGGCGGCTGTCCAGCTTGTGGCTGGCGAGAGCCGACATCATTTCGTTGGCGGCCGGACCGCGATAGTGCTCGGCGATTGCCCGATAGGCGGACTCGCCGCCGCCGAGCTTGCTGCAGATTGCCGCGGAAAGGTTGAGCGTGGTGACGGTAAAGTCGCTGTAGATGGCGGGCGCGCACTGGTCAGGCTTGCGATGGACGATGTAACGGGTGAGATACGAGCGGTTGGAAGAGCATTTCTCGAGCAGGGTACTGCCGAGATAAGAGTTTCCATTGATGAGCATTCGGGCGATCTCGAGATGTTTAAGACCGCCGAACGAGCGGATATCGTTATAGAGGACCGAGCAAGGCGTCTCTGCTGCCACGGATACCTCCTTTGATTGCTTCCTAGCCAATATGGCGATAGGAATTAATGGCTCCCGGTGGGCGACGTATTAAATGGCTGCGCAATATACAGCGTAACCAAAGCAACATTATAGGCCACATGTTCGAAATTGCAGGAAGACTGAGAGATTTGGTTTGGACTGGACGGAAATCCCTTGATTATCGACTTCATCCGAACACCTCCCACATTCATCCGTACATGTACGGATGAATGTGGGAACCCGATACCCTGAGGGCCGGACCGGCCGGCCCCGGAAGATCGGAGGACGGCA
>DBGDDN010000029.1:0-3468 GCA_048343195.1 Collinsella sp. | reverse complement strand
CGGCGGGGCCATTGTGGCTCTTGACAGCGGATTGGGTCATATGAGCGAGCGACGTCCAGAGCGAACAAGTTGGCATGAAAAAGGCAAGGCATAGACCTTCTGGTCATGCCTTGCCTTTTGAATGACAAATTGTCGCTCTGGGCGGCGCGCAGCGTCGAGCGGTTACGGCGTTTGGTAAAACGCCGTAACCCCCTAGTACATCTTTGCGCCGGCGGGGATGGAGGCGTCGAGCTGGATCAGGTTGAGGCGCTCCTCGCCCTCCTCCTCGTGGACAGCGCTGATCAGCATGCCGCAGCTGGGAATACCCATCATCTTGCGCGGAGGCAGGTTGGTGATGGCGAGCAAGGTCTTGCCGACCAGGTCCTCGGGCTCGTAATAAGCGTGAATACCGGAGAGGATGGTGCGGTCGGTACCGGTACCGTCGTCGAGCGTAAAGTTCAGCAGCTTCTTGGACTTCTTGACGGCCTCGCATGCCTTGACCTTCACAGCGCGGAAATCGCTCTTGGAGAAGGTATCAAAGTCGACGAACTCCTCGAACAGCGGCTCAACGGCGATCTTGGAGTAATCGAGCGTGGGCTTAAGCGACGTAACGAACGGGCTCGCGGCGTTGCCGGCCTCGGCAGCCTTAGCGGCAGCGGCACCGGACTGGAAACCCTTCTCGGGCTTCATGTGCGGGAACAGCAGCACGTCGCGGATGGAAGCCTGGTTAGTGAGCAGCATGACCACGCGGTCGATACCGATGCCGATACCGCCCGCAGGAGGCATACCGTACTCGAGGGCGCGCACGTAGTCCTCGTCATACTCCATGGCCTCATCGTCGCCGCCGGCCTTCTCGGCCATTTGGGCAGCAAAGCGCTCAGCCTGGTCGACCGGGTCGTTGAGCTCGGAAAATGCGTTGGCGTACTCGTGGCCGGCAATAACCAGCTCAAAACGGTGGGTCAGACGCGGATCGTCCTCAAAACGCTTGGCAAGCGGGCTGACCTCGATGGGGTAATCACACACGAACGTGGGGTTGACGATGGTGTCCTCGCCCAGCTCATCGTAAATCTCGGCGATGATCTTGCCAGCAGTCCACTCGGGCTTGATCTCCAGGCCCTTCTCGCGCGCGGCGGCAGCAAGCTCCTCGACCGGCGTGTCAATGGTGACCTGCTTGCCGAGCACGTCGGAGACGATGTCGGTCATGGGACGGCTGGCCCACTCACCAGAAAGGTCGATGGTCTGGCCCTGATACTCGATGACCTCGGGGTTGCCGATGGCCTTGTTAGCTGCCTTAATGACACCCTGGGCGAGCGCCTTCATGCCCTCGAGGTCGGAGAAGGCACGGTAGGCCTCCATCGTGGTGAACTCGGGGTTGTGGGTAAGGTCCATGCCCTCGTTACGGAAGATGCGGCCGATCTCGAACACGCGCTCAAAACCACCGACGATGCAGCGCTTGAGGTGCAGCTCGGTGGCAATACGCAGGTAGCACTCCTGATCGAGCGCGTTGAAGTGGGTAATGAACGGCTTGGCAGTAGCGCCGCCCTGGATGGTCTGCAGGATGGGGGTCTCGACCTCCATGTAGCCGTCGGACTCCATAAAGCGACGGAAGGTGGAGAGAATCTGCGAACGCTTACGGAAGGTCTCGCGAACGTCGTCGTTGGCGATCAGGTCGACATAGCGCTGGCGATAGCGGGTCTCCTTATCGGAAAGACCGTGGAACTTCTCGGGCAGCGGACGAACGGCCTTGGCAAGCAGGGTCGCGCTCTTAGGGGCAACGGAAAGCTGGCCACGCTGGGTGCGCACGACCACGCCGGTCACGCCCAGGATGTCGCCCAGGTCGAGGGCCTTGAGCGTACTCCAGGCAGCCTCGTCCATGTCGTTGATGCGGCAGAACAGCTGAATCTCGGCAGTCGCATCGCGCACGACGATGAACATGATCTTGCCCTGACCGCGCTTGGCGACCACACGGCCGGCGATCTTCACGACGTCCTCGGTGTCCTCGCCATCGGCAAGATCGGCGTACTTAGTCTCGATATCGGCGACGTAGTCCTCAAGCTCAGAGTGCTCGGGATAGGGGTTCTGGCCCGCCTCGAACAGGGCGGCGCGCTTGGCCAGGCGGGTGGCGCGCTCGTCGTTGAGCGTCGATGCCTGATCGGCGGCGTTCTGGTTCTCTGCCATAAGTTAGCTCCTCAAACTAAAACGCTCCCCAGGATTCGGTCCCAGGGAGCGAAAACATACCTTTACGCGGGACCGTGGTCTAGCGTGCGATCTTGGCGATGGTGTAGACGCGAGTCTTGCCGGAAGGCGTAACGACCTCGACGGAATCGCCCTCGCCGTGACCGATGATGGCGTGGCCGACCGGAGACTCGTTGGAGATCTTGTGCTCGAGCGAGTTGGTCTCGGTGGTACCGACGAGCGTGACTTCCATGACCTCGCCGTTGGGATCAATCAGCGAAACGGTGGAACCGATGGAGACGGTCAGGTCGCCCGTGGTGGCAGCAACCTGAGCGTTGGCGAGGATGGCCTGGATCTCGGCAATACGAGCGGCGTTCTGGGCCTGCTTGTCCTTAGCGGCGTCGTACTCGGAGTTCTCCGAAAGGTCGCCGAACGCGCGGGCTTCCTTGATGTCCTCGACGATCTCCTTGGCGTAATCGCCCTCACGCCAAGCGAGCTCCTCGACGAGCTTCTGGCGGCCCTCAGCGGTCAGTACGATCTGGCTTGCGTCCATACGGATATCTCCCCAACTCTGATCAAACAATCAACTGTCAACAAAACGAAAAAGACCGGCTAGCCTGCGGGCAAGCCGGTCAGGTGCTCACCCCAAAGGGATGGGACTACTCTGCGTCCGCGTCGCTGTCCTCTGCCTGCTTCTTCTTGGCAGCAGCGAGCTTGGCCTCGAGCTCAGCGATCTCCTTGTCCTCCTCGGACTGCTCGACCACGACCTCCTCGGCCTGCTTGGTCTCGGCCTTATCGTCTCCCTCCATACCCTCGCGGATATTCTTGACGGTAGAGCCGAGGGACTTGCCGAGCTTCGGCAGGTTCTTGGGCCCGAAGATAATCAGGACAACGACGAGAATAATGATGAGCTCAGGAGCCCTCAGTCCAAACATGTAGACCTCCACAATACAGCGAGACAAGCTCGAATGAGTATACCGCGGGTATCGCGGTATCACAACAATAGCTAAAAAAAGGGACCGCAAGAAGCGGTCCCTCCTCATGCTCTGGTCGGGTTGACTGGATTTGAACCAGCGACCCCTGCGTCCCGAACGCAGTGCTCTACCAAACTGAGCCACAACCCGTTAGCTCGACTATAGTAACAAAGATTTCCGTCGTGTGCTAGAGAAATTTTTACTTCTTTGGCACTTCGACGCGCCTTGATTCTCATTTTCATTGCAACAGCCTCAGGACTCAGCGCAACGCGTTGCGCTGAGTCCTGAGGCGCGAATCCGGGTAGGCAACCCCAGAGGGGCCGGAATCCCCCGGCCCGCG
>DBGDDN010000028.1:0-25334 GCA_048343195.1 Collinsella sp. | reverse complement strand
TCTTGAAGTTGAGGACCAGGTCTTCGGCGTTCATGCTGCCCCCATCATCGCGGTCTACGGGGTCAAAGATATGGCACCGTGGGGACACATGTATGTCAATCCTGGTCTAACAGAGCCTTTCCTTTTATCCGATTGTCATATGCTCGTTGCCGAATCTTTTACTATGATAGTGGGCACTTTTGAACGTGTCAAAGCCAGGGCGGGCGGCATTGCGCCTCCTGCCTGCGTATTTGCGCCGATTGCCGCTGCGGGCGCCGTGTTTTGGCCGCTGCGCGAATGGCAGCGTAAACGGTTGCGATGAGAAACGGGAAGGGAAGGCTCGGATGATTCATATCGTTGGCGCTGGCTCGGGCGCCGCCGACCTTATCACGCTGCGCGGGGCGCGCCTTTTGCGCGCGGCCGACGTGGTCGTTTGGGCGGGGAGCCTTGTGAACCCCGAGCTGCTCGCCGAGTGCAAGGAATCCTGCATCGTCTACGACAGCGCGCACATGACCTTGGAGGAAGTGCTCGACGTGATGTGCGCGGCAGATGCGCGGGGCGAGGAAGTGGTGCGCCTGCACACGGGCGACCCGTGCCTGTACGGCGCCATCCAGGAGCAGATGGACGCGCTCGACGGGCGCGGCGTGGACTACGAGGTGGTGCCCGGCGTGTCGAGCTTTTGCGGTGCCGCGGCGGCGCTTCGCCAGGAATATACGCTGCCGGGAATCAGCCAGTCGGTCGTGATCACGCGGCTTTCCGGGCGCACCCCCATGCCCGCGGGCGAGGGCATGCGCACCATGGCGGAAAGCGGCTCGACTATGGTCATCTTCCTGAGCTCGGGTATGCTCGCCGAGCTTTCCGCCGAGCTTTTGGCCGCGGGCCGCAGCTCCGATGAGCCGGCGGCGCTCGTGTACAAGGCGACCTGGCCTGAGGAGCGCGTGGTGCGATGCACAGTGGGCACGCTCGCCGATGCGGGCGCGCGAGAGGGCATCGACCGCACGGCGCTCGTGGTGGTGGGCCGCGTGCTCGGAGCTCGCGGCAGGCTTGCACACAACGGCGCGCAAGCGGAGTCGTACGAGCGCAGCAAGCTTTACGACCCTTCGTTTTCCACGGGGTATCGGAAGGCGAGCAGCTAGCGTGGCCTTCGAGCACTACATATATACCGGGACGACCCGCCTGCGCTGCGGCTACACCACGGGGAGCTGCGCCGCGCTCGCGGCGAAGGCGGCCTGCGAGATGCTCTTGTCACGAAAGCCCGTCGGCCTCGTGTCGATCGTCACCCCCGGCGGGCTGCCCGTCGAAGCGAACGTGGTCGACGCATGCATCGGCGAGGGGTGCGCCCAGTGCGCCGTGCGAAAGGACGCAGGCGACGATGCCGATGTGACCGACGGCGTGCTCGTGTACGCGCGCGTGGAACATGCGGGGTCGGGCACGGGTGCTGCGGGCAGCAAGGGCGTGCCCGCGCGCGAATCGGAAGTTTCCGTCGATGGCGGCGTGGGCGTGGGGCGCGTAACGTTGCCCGGGCTCGAGCAGCCGGTGGGGGCGGTCGCCATCAACGCGACGCCGCGCGCGATGATCACTTCGGCGGTGCGCGAGGTGTGCGCCGCGCACGGCTTTTCTGGAAATATTGCTGTGACGATTTCGGTACCCGAGGGTGTTGCCCTTGCCAAAAAGACCTTCAACCCGCATCTGGGGATAGAGGGCGGCATCTCCATCCTGGGCACGACGGGCATCGTCGAGCCGCGCAGCCTCGCTGCCTTGCGCGACAGCATCGAGCTCGAGATCCGGCAGCATGCGGCTATGGGGCGGCGCGGAGTCGTGCTCACGCCCGGCAACTACGGCGGGCAGTTCATCTCGGGGCATTTCCACCTAAACGGTGCGCCGGCGGTCTTCATCTCCAACTTTGTGGGCGATGCGATTGACTGCTGCGTTCGCGAGGGATTTACCAATGTCCTTCTTGTGGGACACATCGGCAAGTTGGTGAAGGTCGCGGGCGGCATCATGGACACCCATTCGCGTACCGCCGACTGCCGCGCGGAGATTCTGGCCGCCCACGCGGCCATGGCCGGCGCGGGCGCGAAGACCGTGCGCGAGATCATGTCGTCCGTCACGACCACGGCGGCGCTCGAGGTAATCGAGGCCGCCGGCGTTGGGGACGCTGCGCGCGCCTCGCTCGCTGCGGCAATTGAGGACAGGTTGCGCCGCCGCGCGGCGGGCGCATGCGACATCGCCGCGGTCGTGTTCGACGCCGAGCGCCGCGAGCTTTTCCGCACGTCGGGCGCCGATGCAGTTATCGGGAAATTGGGGGCGACGTATGAGTAAAGGCGTTCTGTACGGGGTGCGCCGTGCAATCGGCTGGCCGGGGATGAAGGTGGTCATGAAGGCGCGCCGCTCGCTTGCGGACACGAAGCGCTTCCTTTGCGAGGAGGGTGCCTTCGACGGTGCCGAGCTTGTAGAGGACTGTGGGCTTCCGGGCGAGCGCGTGTACCGCTCGCTCGTCGATGTGCCCGATCGGGGCAGCTACTTCTCGACGATGGTGGTGCGCTAGATGAGGATTTCCTGCATAGCGTTCACTGAGAGGGGGTATGCGTTGGCGGAGCGCACCGCACGCGCGCTTTCCGACTGCGCGCAGACAGGTGAAGATGACCCTGGCTGGGACGTTTCCGTTTCGCGCGGGTTCGGCGAGGGGAAGGCCGACCTGCGCGCATGGACGGCGCTCGCGTGGGAAGCGTCGGACGCGCTTCTGTTCGTGGGCGCGGCGGGCATCGCCGTGCGGGCGATCGCGCCGCATGTCGCCTCGAAGGCAAAAGATCCCGCTGTTGTGGTGATCGACGAGGCGGGGCGCTTTGCCGTCCCGCTTTTGTCGGGGCATTTGGGCGGTGCGAACGAGCTTGCGCAAACTGTGGCACGCGCGGCAGGGGCCATCCCCGTCATCACAACGGCGACCGACGTCCGCGGCGTGTGGGCGGTGGATACGTGGGCGCGCTGTGAGGGGCTCGCCGTTTCGAATCCCGAGGCTATCAAGCGAGTGTCGGCGAGGCTGCTTTCGGGCGGGCGCGTGGCGCTCTATTCCGACATGCCGATTTCGGGACAGCCGCCTGAGGGGGTTGACATTGCGTCCGACCGCGCTCGGGCCGATATCGTCGTGTCACCGTTCGCTGGCGCGAATGCAGGTGCGTCCGTTCGCGCGGCGGAGACAACGGGCGAGGTCGTGCCCGCCGGTGAGACGGGGAAGCCGGCGGGTGTGCGGGCGCAGGCGCCTGCTCCCGAGCCGCTTCGCCTTGTCGTGCCCTGCATCGTTGCGGGCATAGGGTGTCGTCGCGGTGCGTGCTCCGAAGCGATCGGGGAGGCGTTTCTTCTCGCGTGCGGGCAGGCGGGCATCTCGCCTTCGGCCGTGCGCATGGCGGCGACGATCGACGTGAAGGCGCACGAGGAGGGTCTGCTCGCCTTCTGCCGAGCGCGCAATATCCCGCTTGCGACGTATTCCGCAGATGAGTTGTCGCAAGTCGATGGCAGCGTTTCGCCATCTGATTTCGTGCGCGCGACGGTGGGGGTCGACAACGTGTGCGAGCGCGCGGCGCTCGCGGACGGGGGCAAACTTATCTTCCCGAAGCTCGCTCACGGCGGCGTGACCGTCGCGTTTTCCAAGGTAACTATTAAACTTTCGTTTAAGGAGCGGTGATGGGAAAGCTCTTCGTGGTGGGAATCGGCCCGGGCGGCCCCGACGGCATGACGATTGCTGCCCGGCGTGCGCTCGAGGCGTCCGACGTCGTTGTGGGTTACACGAAATACGTGGAGCTCGCGCTCGCCGCCGTGCCCGCCGCGGCGCATCTCGCGACGCCGATGATGCACGAGGTCGAACGGTGCCGCCTTGCGCTTTCGCGCGCGCAGAGTGGAGAAGCCGTGGCGCTCGTGTGCAGCGGCGACGCGGGCGTGTACGGCATGGCGAGCCCCGTGCTGGAGCTTGCGGAGGACTACCCCGATGTAGACGTGGAAGTTATCGCCGGGGCCACCGCGGCTCAGAGCGGGTCGGCGGTGCTCGGCGCCCCGCTTGCCCACGACTTCGCGGTCGTGTCGCTCTCCGACCTGCTCACGCCATGGGAGGTCATCGAGCGCAGGCTCGCCGCCGTGGCGAGCGCCGACTTCTGCATCTGTTTGTACAACCCGCGCAGCAGAAAGCGCGCCGACAGGCTCTCACGCGCGGCGAAGATTATGCTCGAATGGAAGGCCCCCGACACGCTCTGCGGCTGGGTACGCAACATCGGGCGCGAGGGGCAGCAGTCGGGCATGTGCAGGCTCTCCGAGCTGGGGGAGATCGACGCCGACATGTTCACCACCGTGTTCGTCGGCAACGCGGACACGAAGCTCGTAGGCGGCCGTATGGTCACGCCGCGCGGGTATCGGGAGATTCCATGCGAAAGGTAACGATCATCGGGGCGGGGCCCGGAAACCCCGACTTGCTCTCGCGCGCGGCGCTCGACGCGATCGACATCGCCGACGTGGTCATCGGCGCTCATCGCGCGCTTGCCGGCATCGACGTGCCGCCCGACGTGGTGAGATGCGAGCTCGTGAAGACGGCGGACATCGTCGCCGCGCTCACCGATGCGGCGTCGTGGCAGCGCGCCGTGGTCGTGATGACGGGCGATGTGGGGCTGTTCAGCGGCGCGCGCCGCCTGGTGGAGGCGCTCTCCGGCAACGCGCAGGTGGACGTGCGCGTCATTCCCGGCATAAGCTCAGCGTCGTATCTCGCCGCGCGCCTCGCGCGTCCATGGCAGGATTGGCGCTTTGCGAGCGCTCACGGCGTGGCGTGCGACATCGTGGCCGAGGCCGAGCGCGCAGGTGAGCTCTTCCTCGTCACGTCGGGCGGGGAAGACCCCTCGCGGCTTTCCGGCGAGCTTGTGCAGGCGGGCTTTGGGGACGCGCGCGTGACGGTGGCCGAGCGCCTGTCGTACCCCGACGAGCGCATCACCTGTGCGACCGCAAGTGAAATCGCAGGTCAGACGTTCGACGACTTGAACGTGATGCTTATCGATTTCGCAGGCGGCGCCGGGTCGCCTGCGGGCTCTAGCGCAGCCTCCGAGGCGCCGGCCGGCGCGTCTGCGCCCGCGGCGACTTCTTCCGTGGTGGACTCTGCGGGCGCATCCCGCGACGCGAGCTCCCGCTGGCCGTACGCTTCCTCGGGCATTCCCGACGAGCTCTTCATCCGCGGTGACGTTCCCATGACCAAGCAGGAGGTGCGAGCCGTCGCGCTCGCGAAGCTGCGCCTTACCGCGACCGACACCGTGTGGGACGTCGGCGCCGGCACGGGGAGCGTGTCGATCGAGGCGGCGCTCGTCGCGCGAGCGGGGTCGGTATGGGCGGTCGAGCGCAACGCGGCCGGCGTGCGGCTCATCCGAGAGAACGCGGATGCATTCGGGTGCGGCAACCTGTATGCGGTCCCCGGCGTCGCTCCCGAAGCGCTCGCGAAACTGCCTGTCCCCGACGCCGTGTTCGTCGGCGGGAGCGCGGGCGAGCTTCCCTCCATCGTGGAGGCGGCGCTCGAGAAGAATTCGCAGGTTCGCCTGTGTGTGCCATGCGTCACCATTGAGACACTCACCGAGGCGTGCGCGCTCCTCTCGGGTTCGCGCTTTAAGGGGTTCGAGGCGTGCCAGTTGTCGGCCGCCCGCGCCGAGGCTGTAGGCTCGCATCATCTTATGAAGGCGCAAAACCCCGTGTTCCTCGTCAGCGCGCGTGGTGCAGGTGGGGAAGGCGGTGCCCGGTGAGCACGTCCATCCCGCGCTTCATGGTCGCTGCGCCCTCGAGCGGGAGCGGCAAGACAGTCGTTACGTGTGCGCTCCTGCGCGCGCTCGCGCGCCGCGGCCTCGCATGCGCGGCCTTCAAATGCGGCCCCGACTACATTGATCCGCTCTTTCATCGCCGCGTCGTGGGCGCGCGCTCGGGGAACTTAGACGGCTTCTTCACCGACGCCCCGACGCTGCGCGCCCTGCTCGCACGCGGCGCCGCGGGCGCGGATGTCGCGGTTCTCGAGGGGGTCATGGGCTTCTACGACGGCATGGCGCCCGGCGTGGCCGACGCGAGCGGCTACCAGGTTGCGCGCGACACGGAAACGCCGGTCGTTTTAGTGGTGAACGGGCGCGGGGCGTCTTTATCGCTCGCCGCCGTAATCCGCGGCATCGCCGAGTTCCTGCCTTGTGCGAACGTGCGCGGCGTCGTGCTGAACAAGACGAGCGCCGCTGCCTGCGCCTACGCGAAGCCTGCGATCGAGAAGCACACGGGCGTCGCGGTTTTGGGTAATATCCCCGCCGACGAGGCGTTCTCGCTCGAAAGCCGGCATCTGGGGCTTGTGACCGCCGACGAGGTCGAGCAGCTCTCCGCGCGCATCGACAAGATGGCCGAGCTGGTGGAAAAGAGCGTCGACGTCGACCGCTTGCTCGAAATAGCGGCGACGGCACCCGATATCCGCGAGGATCCTTACCGGTTGGAGCCGATCGCGGGAGCGCGGCCCATCGTCGCCGTCGCGCGTGACGAGGCGTTCTCGTTCTACTACGAGGAGAACCTGCGCGCGCTCGAGGACCTGGGTTGCGAGCTGGCCTTTTTCAGCCCCCTGTGTGATAGCGAGTTGCCCCGGGGGACAAGCGCCCTCTATCTGGGGGGCGGCTACCCGGAGCTCCATGCGCGGCAGCTCTCCGAGAACGCGCCGATGCGCGAGGCGATGCGGCGTGCGGTTGAATCCGGCATGCCGACGGTCGCCGAATGCGGTGGGTTTCTGTACCTGCAGCGCGAAATCTCCGATAGCGAGGGGCGGCGCTGGCCTGTTGCGGGCGCCCTTGAGGGCGCAAGCGAGAACGGGGGAAGGCTGTCCCATTTCGGGTACGTGGAGCTCACTTCCCAACGCGACGGGCTCTACGGGCCGTGCGGCACACGCATCCGCGCGCACGAGTTCCACTACTGGCAGTCCACCTGCCCGGGCGGCGACTTCTGGGCGCAGAAGCCCCGGCGCGACAAGGGCTGGCCGTGCATGACGACCACCCCGTCCCTGGTTGCGGGCTTCCCGCATGTGTACTATCCTGCGAACCCCGACGTTGCGCGCGCGTTCGCGTCTGCCGCAGCGTCGTTCGCAGAGAGGAGACGGCATGGCTGAAGCAACCGAAACCGCGCTTGCCAGCATCCGCGAGGAAGTCGAGCGCGCGTTCTCGTCGGCGCCGGGCGCCGTGCTCGAAGCCGCGCTCTCCCGCATCGCGCCCGCAGACGAGTGCGCCCGCGCCGCCGCGTACTCCGCGTGGGACTCCATTGCGCACCCCTTGGGGGGATTGGGCGACTTTGAAGACGCCGTCGCGTGTATCGCCGCAGCTCAGGGGAGCGCCGAGGTTGCCGAGTTTCCCCGTGCGCTCGCGGTATTCTTCTCCGACAACGGGGTCGTTGCCGAAGGCGTGTCGCAAAGCGGGCAAGACGTGACGCGAGCCGTCGCGCGCAACATGTGCGAGGGGGCCACGAGCGCCTGTCGCATGGCGGCGTTCGCGGGTGCCGAGGTCGTGCCCGTCGACGTGGGTATGGCCCGGGGCATAGAAGACGCGCGCATGGTGCGCGCGAACGTACGGCGGGGGAGCGGCAACATCGCCCACGGCTCCGCTATGTCTCGCGATGAGGCCGTGCGCGCGATCGATGTCGGAATCGCCGTCGCGTGCGGGCTTGTCCGCGCCGGCGTGCGCCTTCTCGCCGCGGGCGAGATGGGCATCGGCAACACGACCACCTCGGCGGCGGTGGCCGCAGTGCTCATCCGGGCGGACGCGCGGAGCCTCGTCGGGCGCGGCGCGGGGCTCTCGGACGCCTCGCTCGCGCGCAAGCGCGACGTGGTCGAGCGCGCTATCGACGCGAACTCGCCCGATCCCGCCGACCCGATCGACGTGCTCTCGAAGGTGGGCGGCTTCGACATCGCGGCGATGTGCGGCTTCTACCTAGGGGCCGCGGCCTCGAAGGCGCCGGCACTCCTCGACGGGGTCATATCCTGCACGGCGGCCTTGTGCGCGGCGCGCCTGTGCCCCAACGCCTTGGGCTACCTCGTGGGCACCCACGCATCAAGCGAACCCGCAAGCCAGGAGCTCCTTCGCGAGCTCGGCATAAAGGCACCCCTCGATGCAGGCATGCACTTGGGCGAGGGCGCGGGCGCCATGGCGTATCTGCCCCTTCTGGATTCGGCGCTGCGCGTGTACCGGGATGGGAAGACGTTCACGGCGACTGGCATGGCTGCTTACGAGCATTTCGAGGCCGGGAAATGACGGTGACGCTCGTCATCGGCGCCGCCGCGAGCGGCAAGAGCGCCTACGCCGAGTCCCTGTGCCTCGGGCACGACGGACCCCGCGTGTACCTGGCAACGATGGAGCCCTTCGGGGAAGAGGGCGCCCGCCGCATCGCGCGCCATCGGGCGCTGCGCGAGGGCAAGGGGTTTTCCACCCTCGAGCGCACGCGTGACGTGGGCGCCGCAGTGTCCGGGCTTCCGCGCGGCTGCACGCTTCTTTTGGAGGACGTGGGCAACCTGGTTGCGAACGAGCTTTTCGCGGAAGGCGGCTTGTCCCCACGTGACCCCGACGCTGTGGCGCGCGAGGTGCTCGGAGGCATCGAACGGCTCGCTCAGGCCGCTGCGTATACGGTGGTGGTCTCCGTCGACGTGTTCGCCGATGGGATGCGCTACGATGAGGGGACCGAGGCATGGAGGCGCGCGCTTGCGCGCGTGAACGCGGGCGTGGCGGCGCTGGCCGACCGCGCAGTCGAAGTGGTGTGCGGGATTCCCGTGTGGATGAAAGGCGAAGGGCCTACAAGGTGAAGATAGCAGAGGCAATCGGCGCGGCGTTCGGAACGTTCTCGCGCATCCCCGTCCCGAAATCGACCTGGACCGATTTCGGATCAACCCATGCGCTTGCCGCGTTTCCCCTGGTGGGCGTTGCGGAAGGCTTCCTCATGACGGCGTGGGGGTACATGGCGAACCTGTTCGGCGTGCCCGCGACCATCGTCGCGGCTGTGCTCGTGGCGCTGCCTGTGGCGGTGACGGGAGGCATCCACCTAGACGGGCTCTGCGACACCTCCGATGCGCTTGCAAGTTGGGCCCCACGCGAGCGAAAGCTCGAGATCATGCACGACCCGCGGGCGGGCGCCTTCGGGGTCATCGGTGTTGTCGTGTACCTTATTCTGCAGTTTTCCCTGTTCACCGCGCTGCCGCTTACGGCGGGGACGTTCCTTGCGCTTCTGTGCTCGCTCGTGTTCTCCCGCGCGCTTTCGGGGCTCGCCGTTGAATGTTGGCCTGCCGCGCGGGCGGACGGCATGGCCGCGGGACTCTCGCCTTCGAAGAAGCGCGCGGCGATCGTCGTGCCGCTTTGCGCTTTCGCTGCGGCTTCGGCTGCAGGGATGGTCGCGTGCGCTCGGGCCGTCGGCGCCCTTATGGCGGTGGCGGGGCTTTTGGCGCTCGCGTGGTATCGCCATGTTGCCCTGTCCCGCTTCGGCGGGGTGACGGGGGATTTGGCCGGATGGTTTCTGCAATGGGCCGAGCTCGCGATGCTTGCCATGCTGGTGGCGGGGGGCATGCTCCTATGATGCTCGTGGTAGGTGGCGCGCATTCGGGGAAGAGGACCTTCGTGCGCGAAAAGCTCGGGTTCGCGGCGGACGATTTCGTCGACGCGGCGCAGCTTGCGGAGGGCGTCGTGCCCGCGGTTTTTGCCGGCCGTGTCGCGTACCGTGCTGAGGAACTCGTACGCACGCTCGACGCTGACCGGGCGCTCGAGCGGCTGATTGGCTTCGACGCAGTGATTCTGACCTTGGTCGGCTCGGGGGTCGTCCCTATGCGTGCGGAAGACGCCCAATGGCGCGAGCGCGCGGGGCGCCTGGGATGCGCGCTCGCTGCGCGCGCCGACGTCGTCGTGCGCATGACGTGCGGGATTCCCCAGGTCATCAAAGGAAACCTTGCCGATGCGCCTCGAGGGACGCTGGGCGCGGGCGCGCCTTTGGAAGTCATCTTCGTGCGCCATGGTGCCACGGCGGGCACGGAAGACCATCGCTACAGCGGGGCGGGCACCGACGAGCCCCTGTCGAGCGCGGGCGAGCGCGCTTTGCGCGACCTCGCGTGCGATCGTGACGTGTTCCGTGTTATCACGAGCGGCATGGCCCGCACCGACCAGACGGCACGCATTCTCTTCCCGAACGCGGAGCTTATGGCGTGCCCCGGTCTGCGCGAGATAGATTTCGGCGACTTCGAGGGGCGAAGCGCCGCCGAACTTAAAGAGGATGCGCGTTACCGCGCCTGGGTAGACTCCTGGTGTGAGACGCGCTGCCCGCATGGCGAGGGCAAGAGCGATTTCACCCGCCGCGTCGTCGCGGCGTTTCGGGAGGCGTGCGAATCGGAGCGCGCCCAGGGGAGTGGGCGCGCCGTCTTCGTCGTTCACGCGGGTACCGTGAAAGCGCTGCTCTCCGAGCTAGCTGTCCCGAAAATGGGATACTTCGACGTGCATACCGAGCCGGGTGGTGCATGGGCAGCCACCTGGGATGGGCGCTGCCTTCGCGACGTTCGCCCCGCTTCGGGGGGCGATGCCCGGTGATGACGATTCTTGCCGTCGCCGCCGGGTTCGCGGCCGACCTTGCCTTCGGCGACCCGCGCTGGCTTCCCCATCCCGTCGTCGCCATGGGGCGCGCGATCACGTGGGCCGAAGGCCGCCTGCGGGGCGCATTCCCGCAAACGTCCGCGGGCACGCGCGCCGCAGGGCTTGTGCTCGCCGTGGCGCTTCCGCTTGCGTGTGGGCTTTTGACCTGGGGAATCCTGCATCTTTGCGGCATGGTTCACTCCGGCTTGCGCTTCGTGGCCGAGGCGTGGGCAAGCTATCAGATTCTCGCGGCATGCGAGCTTCGCCGCCAGAGCCTGGCCGTGGCCCGCGCGTTCTCGAAGGGCGGCCTTGTCGCGGCTCGCGAAGCCGTCGGGCTCATCGTGGGACGCGACACGTCTGTTCTCGACGAGCAGGGCGTTGCGCGCGCCGCCGTGGAAACGGTGGCGGAGAACGCGAGCGACGGCGTCATCGCGCCGCTTTTCTACCTTATGATCGGGGGTGCGCCCTTGGGCATGGCGTACAAGGCGGTGAACACGCTCGACAGCATGGTGGGCTACAAAAATGAGCGCTACATCGACTTCGGCTGCGCCTCGGCGCGCCTCGACGATGCGGTGAACTGGATTCCCTCGCGCTTATCGGCCCTGCTCATGATCGCCGTGTGCCCGATCGTCGGGCTCGACGCGCGCGGGGCGGCGCGCATCTGGCGCCGCGACAGGCGTCGCCATGCGAGCCCCAACTCGGCGCAGACCGAGTCAGCGTGCGCGGGCGCGCTCGGGCTGCGCCTGGCGGGACCCGCGGTGTATTTCGGCAAGCTCGTTGAGAAACCGACGATAGGCGACGCGTCCCGCGAAATCGAGTGGGGCGACATCGCACGGGCGACAAGGCTCATGCTCGCCGCGTCCGTATGCGCGCTCGTCGTCTTCGGCGCCGCGCGCGCGGCGGTCGTGCTCGCCGTGGGGGCGATGGCATGAGGGAAGACCACGCCGCGCCCCAGGCTGCCGGGGGAATCCTGCGCGCCCGTACGCATGGGGGCAGCTCGCAATCGCTCGGCATCGCTTGCGAAGGGGGCGCCTCCGACCTCATTGACTTCTCGGTGAACGTGAATCCGGCAGGCCCCTCGCCGCGCGCCGTCGCCGCAGCTTGCAAGGCGCTTTCTCGAATCGACGCCTACCCCGATAGGGAAAGCCTCGCACTCGTTCGCGCCCTAGGGCGCGCCCAGGGCATTCCCGAAGATACTATCGTCTGCGGCGCGGGCGCGTCTGACATCATCTGGCGGCTCGCCGCGGCGGTACGCCCGAAACGCATCGTCGTGTGCGCGCCGACGTTCTCTGAATATGCGGAGGCGGCATCGTACTACGGTGCATGCGTGCAGGAGTTCCCGCTCTCCGAGGCGGATGACTTCGACGTGCCCGCCTCCTTCGCCCGCGCGATCGAGGGGCCGGGAGACGTGGCGTACCTCTGCAATCCGAACAACCCGACGGGGCGCCTCGTCGACCCCCGCGTGATCGATGCCGCGGCTTGCCGCTGCGAGCAGGTGGGCGCGCTGCTCGTCGTGGACGAGTGCTTCCTCGGATTTGCGCCCGACGCCCGCGAAAGGAGCGTGGCCGCACGCGCCGCGTGTTCGCACCATGTGGCCGTGCTCTCCGCGTTCACCAAGCTCTACGGAATGGCAGGGTTGCGGTTGGGGTATCTGATCAGCGGAAACGCCCAACTCATCGAGGGGATTCGTCGGGCGGGGCAGGCGTGGCCCGTCTCCTCGGTCGCCGAGGCCGCGGGCATCGCCGCCCTGGAAGACGTCGAATACGTCTCGCGCACGCGCGATGTATTGGCGGGCGAGCGAGCGTGGCTTTCCCACGAGCTCGCCTCGCTCGGGCTTTCCGTCGTGCCGTCGGATGCGAACTTCCTTTTAGTCCGCACGCCGGCGAAAGACATCCCCGAGCGCCTGTATAAACAGGGGGTTTTGGTCCGCACGTGCGACTCGTTTTCGATACTGTCCCGTTTCTGGTGCCGCGTCGCCGTGCGCACGCACAAGGAGAATGCCCGGCTTGCGATGGCGTTCAGCCGCGCGCTTCGGGCGGAAGGCGCATCGGGCGAAGGCGAACCCGACGAACGGGGCGGCGCTTCTTGCAGCGGCGCTATGGCGGGCGCGGATGGCCGAGGCTCGGCGAAGGAGGTCGATACCCGTGGGTAGGGCGAAGCCCATCATGATCCAGGGCACCATGTCGAACGCGGGGAAGAGCCTGCTTGCGGCGGGGCTGTGCCGTGTGCTTTCGCAGGACGGCCTGCGCGTGGCTCCCTTCAAGAGCCAGAACATGGCGCTCAACAGCGGTGTCACGGCCGACGGGCTCGAGATGGGGCGCGCTCAGATCATGCAGGCCGAGGCGTGCGGCATCGCGCCCGACGTGCGCATGAACCCCATCCTGCTCAAGCCCGAAAGCGATCACCGAAGCCAGCTCATCGTGGCCGGCAAGGCGCAGGGAGCCTTCGCTGCGAGGGACTACTTCGCGCGAAAGAAGGCGCTCATGCCGCAGATTTTGGAGGCGTTCGATTCGCTCGCGGAGGAAAACGACGCCATCGTCATCGAGGGCGCCGGCAGTCCCGTCGAAATCAACCTTGCCGAAAACGACATCGTCAACATGGGGCTCGCGCGCGCCGTGTCCTCCCCCGTGCTGCTCGCGGGCGACATCGACCCAGGCGGGGTGTTTGCCCAGCTCTACGGCACGGTCGCGCTCCTTGCGCCCGAGGACCGCGCGCTTTTGCGGGGGCTTATGGTGAACAAGTTCCGCGGCGATGTGGAAATCCTGCGTCCGGGTTTGGCTCCGCTCGAGAAAATGTGCGGGGTTCCCGTCGTGGGGGTCGTGCCGTATCTTACGCTCGACCTGGACGACGAGGACTCGCTCGCGCCGCGCCTAACTGCCCGCGAGGCGCGCGGCGTCATCGACGTCGCCGTCGTGCGCCTTCCGCATCTGTCGAACTTCACCGACTTCGACCCGCTTTCGCGCGTGCCCGGCATGGGCGTGCGCTACGTTTCCTCGACGATCGATCTGGGCCGACCCGACCTGGTGGTGCTTCCCGGCTCGAAGTCCACGGTCGACGACGCGCGCTGGCTTGCGGCTAGCGGCATCGGAGCCTGTGTACGCGCGCTTTCGGGCGCGGGCACGCCGGTGCTCGGCATATGCGGAGGCTACCAGCTTTTGGGAGACGAGCTTTCGGACCCGCACGGCAGGGAAGGCGCTGGCACCGCGCGCGGGCTCGGGCTCATCCCTGCAAGTACGGTGTTCAAGGAGGAAAAGCGCCTCGCCCAGTCGGAGCTGCGCATCACGGGCGCCCAAGGCGCGTTCTCGGTGTGGAACGGCATGACGGCGCGTGGGTACGAGATTCACGACGGCGAAACGACCGTCTCCTGCGCCCCTGGGGGCACGATTGGCGGCAAACCAGAAGGCGCGGCCTGCGGAAACGTGTTCGGAACCTATCTCCACGGCCTGTTCGACGAACCGGGGGTGGCGCTCGCCCTCGCGCGCTCGCTCGCGCGCATGCGCGGCCTGCCCGAGAGCGTCGTGGGTGCTGCGGGCGCGGCGTCCGCGGCCGATCACCGTGCGCGCGAGTTCGACCGCCTGGCCGACGTCGTGCGCGGAGCGCTCGACATGGAGTATGTCTACCGCATTATCGAGGAGGGCGTATGATTCACGTGTATCATGGCGACGGCAAAGGCAAGACCACGGCGGCGATGGGCCTCGCCCTTCGCATGCTCGCCGCAGGCCGCCGCGTCGTCGTCGTGCAGTTCTTGAAAGACGGCGAAAGCGGGGAGGCGCGCCTGCTCGCCGAGCATTTCGGCGTGCCCGTGTTCGCGGGGAAGGTGTCGGACAAGTTTACCTGGTCGATGTCGTCGGAAGAACTTGCCGCTACGTGCGAGCTGCACGATGGGAACCTCGCTTCCGCGCTTGCCGAGCTCGAGGGCGCGCAGGAGGGGCTGCTTGTGCTCGACGAGGCGATCGATGCGCTTTCGAAGGGGCTTGTCGACGAGGCGCTCGTGGACCGCGCGCTCGATATGTCCGCGCGCGGCGTCGAAGTAGCGCTCACCGGGCGCGCGCCTTCCCGCAAGATCGTGGAGAAGGCCGACTACATAACCGAGATGCGGTGCGAGAAACACCCCTACGAGCAGGGGATATGTGCAAGGGAAGGAGTGGAGTACTAGATGGATTCCAAGGAGATGGCGCCCGGCGCCATCGAGCGGCGCAGCTTCGAGATCATCACCGAAGAGCTCGGCGGCCGCACGTTCCCGCCGCTCGAAGAACCCGTCGTGAAGCGCGTCATCCACACCACTGCCGACTTCTCGTACGCCGATTCCCTCGTTTTCACTCATGACGCCGCGCACTGTGCGCTCGACGCACTGCGCGCAGGGGCCACGGTGCTCACCGATACGAACATGGCGCTCGCAGGCATAAGCAAGCCTGCGCTCGCGAAGCTCGGCTGCAAGGCCGTGTGCTACATGGCCGACCCTGATGTCGCCGTGGCTGCGCGCGCCGCGGGCACGACTCGCGCCGTTGCGAGCATGGACAAAGCTTGCGGCATCGAGGGTCCGCTCATCGTGGCCGTCGGCAACGCTCCCACAGCACTTCTGCGCCTCGCCGAGCTCATGGACGAGGGGAAGATCGCGCCCGCGCTCGTCGTTGGGGTGCCGGTCGGGTTTGTGAACGTGGTCGAGGCGAAAGAGGAGCTACTCGCGCGACGCGCGCCGGCCATCGTTGCGAGGGGTCGCAAGGGTGGTTCGACCGTGGCGGCCGCCATTATGAACGCGCTGCTCTACCAGATCACGCGCCCAGGCGGCCCGAAGTGACGGCGCCCGCATCTGCGCCGGCGCTGCGCATCTTCGCCGGCACCACCGAGGGCCGCCTTCTGTGCGAATGGGCGAGCGGGGCGGGCATCCCCGCCCGTGCCTACGCGGCAACCGAGTACGGAGGCGAGCTTTTGGGCGAGCTTCCGGGCATCGAGGTGCATGCGAGCAGGCTCGACGAGGCCGACATGGAGCGCGAGCTTTCCGGCGCGCGCGTCGTCGTCGACGCCACGCACCCCTTCGCTACGCTCGCCAGCGGCAACATCCGGGCCGCTTCGCTTGCCGTGGGTGTACGATGTCTGCGCCTTGCGCGTGCGGCCGAGGCGCTGCCCAAAGGCGTCGTGTCGGTCGCGTCGATCGCCTGCGCGGCGCGCTTTCTCTCCGAGAACCCGGGTCGCGCGCTTCTCACGACGGGGAGCAAGGAGCTTGCTCCCTATACGCGCGTCGCCGATTTCTCGGAGCGCTTCTTCGTGCGTGTGCTCCCGCTGCCCGGTGCTATAACGAAGTGCATCGACGCGGGGTTTTCGCCGTCGCACGTCATCGGCATGCAGGGGCCCTTCACCCGCGAGCTCAACGAGGCGATGCTTCGGCAGGTGGGAGCCCAGTGGCTTGTGACCAAGGACTCGGGAACCGTAGGCGGCACGGCCGAGAAGCTTGCCGCCGCGCGCGACGTGGGAGCGCGCTGCATCGTGGTCACCCGTCCCGCCGAGGGAGACGGGGGCCTTTCGCTTCGGGAAGTGGAAGACGCACTCTTACGGGAGTTCGCGCGCTAGGCGCTCGCCGTGCCTGCGCGTCCTCCCGCCCGCGAGGAGGAGCGCCCCGAGCAAGCTCGAGCCGTACAAGACCGTCATCCGCCAATAGCTCGAGGAGGACGCCCGGAACTGGCGCAAGCAGCCCTTCAATAAGTTGCGGTGAAATAGTGTCTGTTTTTGCTGCTAGATAGCATATTCAGTCCCTAATTCACTGCAACTTGTTGGTGGTGGCTTACTGGTAGCGTAGGCACTCCACCGGGTCGAGCTTTGCCGCGCGGCGAGCGGGATAGAAGCCAAAGATTACGCCGATGCCGACGGAGACGGCGAAGGCCAGCAGTACCGTGGTGATTGAAAAGCTCGGTGTGATTTGCCCGCTGGCACCGAGCTCGCCGAGAACCCCTGATCCTGCGGCAAACATCGCAAGAGCCCAGGCCAGCAGATAGCCAATCAGGACACCTAGCAGTCCGCCGGTGACGCACAGCGCCGAGGATTCGGCCAAAAACTGCGCAGTGATATCGCGACGACTTGCGCCCAGAGCGCGGCGGATGCCGATCTCGCGGATGCGCTCCGTTACGTTGGTAAGCATCATATTCATAATGCCGATACCGCCGACAAGCAGCGAGATGCTGGCGACAGCACCCATGATGAGCGAAAACGCGCCCATAAAGGAGTTGAGTGCATCGATGGCGCTTTTCATGGAGGTCGCCGATACACTGTTGTACTCATCCTCCTCCTCGATGCCCTTCATCGCGCGCACCTTGGACTCGATGGTCTTGCAGAGCTCATCCATGTCCGTGCCCTCGGCGGCGAGCGCCGTCACGCTGGGGAATGAAGGATTCTCGTCGCCAAACAGGCCGGAGATGGTTTCGCGTGGCATATACAGCGTGAGCGAGCCCATGGAGTCGCTGCCGCCGTCAATCACGCCGACAATCTGCACCTCGCCGTTGGACACCTTGATGGTTTTCCCCAGCGCATCCTGTTCGTTGCCGTAAAGCTGATCGGCGCCGCCGCGGCTGATGAGCGCCACGCGCGAGCCTGATTGAGACTCGGCCTGGGAATAGGTACGCCCCGCAACGAGCTTTCCGGCCCCCACGGCGTCGAGCATGTCGCTATCGACACCCTGTGCCATGACGGTATAGCTTTTATCGCCGGTCTTGTACTCGGTATACGCGCTGTCGACAATGCCGATCTGCTCTATCTGCGGCACCAGTTTTTGAAGCTTCTCGATGTCCGACTCTGTGAGTTCTTGCGACGAATAGATTTGCACCATGCGTGCCGCATTGAGGCCCAGGCTGTTGACCAGGCTGTTTTGGATGCCGCCGATGAGCGAAGTCATGGCGATAACCGAGGCGATGCCGATGACAATGCCCAGGATGGTGAGCAGGCTGCGCCCCTTGTTGGCCTCGAGCGAGTGAAGGGCTTCCTGGATGAGATCGCGGGCGCTCATGCCATCTCTCCTTTCGGCGGGTTGGCGGAGGCGGAAATCATGGGCAGGCTATCCACGGCGCTGCGCAGGGTCCGCGGTGCATGTGGAATATACGCGCCATCGTGAATGCGACCGTCGCGGATGGTCACGGCACGGTCGGCCTCGGCGGCGATGCCGGGGTCGTGTGTGATAAGCACGATGGTTTTGCCGCGCTTCTGGAGCTTATGGAAGGTCTCCATCACAAGCGCTCCGGTAGCGGAGTCCAGGTTTCCCGTCGGCTCATCGGCCAGGATGATGGGCGGGTCATTGACGAGGGCGCGCGCGATTGCGACGCGCTGCATCTGGCCGCCCGAGAGCTCGGATATGCGGTGGTCCCAGTGGTCGACGGGCAGCGTGACAGCCTGCAGCGCGTGAACGGCGCGCATTTCGCGCTGGCTACGGGGCACATTGGTGTAGGCCAGCGGCAGCATGACGTTTTCGATAACCGACAGGCGCGGCAGCAGGTTGAAGCTCTGAAAGACAAAGCCAATGCTCAGGGCGCGGACTTCGGTGAGCTCGTCATCATCGAGCTCGGCCACGTTGAGCCCTTGCAGGTAATAGTCGCCCGCCGTCGGTTTGTCCAGGCAGCCCAGGATGTTCATGAGCGTTGACTTGCCCGAGCCCGAAGGGCCGGTAATGGCGACGAACTCGCCGGGTTCTACCGCCAGGCTCACGTTGTGCAGGATGTGGGCGCAACCCGCCTCGCTCTCAAAAATGCGGTGCACGTTGCGGATGTCGATAACGGGACGCATTACATGCCCTCGTCGTCAGACATGCTGCCCGAATCCGTGCTGTAGCCGCCTTCAGCCGTTGCGTCCGCTCCGGTGTCCATGACGAGGGTGTCGCCATCGCGCAGCTTGGTAACCGGCACGTTGGGGTTGATCTCGTTGCCCTGGTCTTCGCGCTTTACCTGTGTCTTGCCGACTACGGCTTCGTTGTCGTTTTGCGTCACGACGGTCACCTTCACGCGACGGGTATGCTTGCCCTCGTCATCGGTTGCCACGTTGACGTAATAGTGTTCGCCGTCTTCGGTCATGAGCGCCATCGTCGGCACCATCACCACGTCGTCGAGCTGCTCGGTCACCACCGATACCTCGGCCGTCATGCCCGGCTTCAGGCGCGCGTCGGGCGCCTCTATGAGAATGTCGACGTTAAAGGTTACGCTGCCGCCGCCACCGTTGGCGGCGTCGGAGTTTGCCACCGAGGCGATGGCCGTGACCGTTCCCTGGCTTACGATATCGGGAAACGCGGGATACGTGACGTTGGCACTCTGCCCAACGGCGATCTTGGCGATGTCCTTTTCTCCCACCTGTACGGTCACCTTCATCTTGGATAGGTCGGCGATCTGCATGCACTGCTTGCCGCCGCTCGTATCGCTTTCGCCCATGATCATGCCGCCTGTTACCGTGGCGCCCACCTTGGCGTTGAGCTCCACGATACTGCCCGAGCTCGGGGCCGTGACCGTACGACTGGCCGCCTTGGCGTTCGCCTGATCGAGGTTTGCCTGGGCCGATGCGAGGCTGCGCTGCGCGGCCGATACGGCGTTCGTGTCCGCCGATGCGGCGGAGACGAACGCCGCTGCGGAAGCTCCATCGACGTCCGTCGTTGGGGTGGCCTGAGCGGCAGCTGCGGCTTTCTTCGCATTAGCGAGGTCTTCTTGAGCGGCAGCAACTGCACGCTGCGCCTCGGCAACGTTGCGATCGAGCTCGTCGTTTTTAATGGTCATAAGCACGTCGCCCTCGTTGACGGATTGGCCCGCCTGCACGTTGATCGAATCGACCGTACCGTCGACAGAAGGGGAGACCACTGAGGACGAAATGGGTTTGAGCTGGCCTTTCGCCTCGACCGTTGTGGTAAACGTGCCCTCGGTCACCATGTCGGTCACCGGCCCGTTGTTGCCTGCGGGCCGTGCGTTGATGGCTAAGGTCACGACAACGGCGATGAGCACAATGGCGGCCACGACGCCGGCCGCAATGCCGCGTCGGATGAGCTTTTTGCGTCGACGTTCGGCACGTTTTGCCTTGAGCTTGGCATATGCCTCTTCATCGGAAATCTCGGTCGCATCGTTCGCGCGTCCGCTCTGCTTATCGGCATGTACGTTTGTAATCAGAGGAATCGTTTCGGTGACATCTTCGAGCGTGTGCTCGGTATCATCCGGGCCCGGGGTGGTCGTGGGGACATTCGGCATAGCGTCTCCTTTATAGAAAGTACCTCGATAAGTATATGCGCCCACCGGTTGGGGTGGGCGCATAGAACGGTTTCTTTCGGAACTGTTAGATTGGTCGCAGCGGTTCCACGTTGTAGGAATGCGCGCGTTGCACTACGAGTGGACAACCACGCATAGGCCGACTTTGATGCAGTCGTGAAGTGCCTTGGCGTCTGCCAGGCGCAGGTTGATGCAGCCGTGGCTGCCGCACCATTTGTACGACTCGGCGTTATCGAAGCTCTTGTCGTTTTGCCAGGTGGCATCATGGAAGCCGATCATGTTGCCCTCAAACGGCATCCAGTAGCTCACCGGACTCTCGTATTTGGGCTTGCCGGTCTCGGGGTCCTTGGCTCCGATCAGGGTGCTGCCGCCGTCGTTGCTGTTGATCTGCCAGACGCCCTCGGGCGTGGCGTCCTCGCCCGGCTTGCCCGAGATAAAGTTGGCCTCCCAAACGATATTTCCGCTCTCGTCATAGTAGCGCGCGTGCTGTTCGGACAAGTCGACGTCGATATACGCCTTCCAGTCGGGCTCTCCCTTTGCGGTAAAGGTGTCGGCCTTCTGGGAGTACTTGATCTCGATTTCGCCGGTCTGCTTGTTGTTAATGGCGTCCTCGACCTGCTTGGCGAGCGAGCTGCTGTCGATGGACCAACCAAAGTCGCCGCCTTCGACGGCGCACTGCTTGCCATCGGCGCGCGTCCACCAGCGAGTGGAGCCCACGGTATTAAAGCCGTTGGCGAGTTCGGCTGCCCAGTTGCTGATCTGCGACGTATCGAGCGTTGGGTTGGCGGGATCGGCAAAGCTGATCCACTGCAATACGGAGCTGCCATCAACCTTGCCGGCATCCTCGCCGTTGAGCTTGAGGGTCACGTTGACGCCCAGGAAGTTGTTGGCGGCATCGCATGCGGCCTGAATCTGATCATCTGTCAGCGTTCCATTGAGCGGCTCATAGGCATCGTTGCCGAGCTTGGAAAGATCTACGGACTCGGCCAGCGAGGCAAGCTCGAGCTCGGCATACTTAATGACATGCTCGCGGTTGATTTTCTCGTTGGAGCGCGCCTTCTCGACGGTAAACTTGCCGGCCTGCTCGTCATAGGAGCTATTGGCCTCGAACGTGCCCGAACGGCCCTCGTTAAACTCGTCGATAGCGGCGCCCAGGTCCTCCTCAAACTTCTTTTGGTCAAAGGCGTCGGAGAGCATGGACAGGTCGACGTCTTGATCAAGATCGACTTCGTTGGAGGTAGCGGTTGTTTTGGTCTTGCCGCTTAAGGATTCCACAAGGCGGACCGGCCAAATAAAGGCTTCGTTGTGGCTGATGATTTCTTTTGCGGCAGCTTCGCCGTCAACGATGGGCTCATCGGACTCGGGCTGATAGGTCCAGCTAAAGTCATCGCCTGTCACGGTGAGCTTATAGTGCTTCCATGCCGAGTTGACCTTGGTGGCGGCAGACGAAGCGTTGGAGAAGGAGACGTCGACGCCGGCAATGGTGGTGTTGGGGTAGGCTACCTGCGAAAACGCTACGACGCCTACGATATAGACAATGACGATTAGACCCAGGATGACAAAGAGCGTCGTCTTTTTGCCCGACTTATTGTTCTCGGCGGGTTTGCGCGCGGGGCCGCGATCGCCTCGAGCGTGCGTGGGGGGCTGCTTGGGCGCATTGCCGTTTGCCTGGCGCTGCTGACGTTGTTGACGCTGCTGTCGCTGTTGGTTCGGGCGTTGGGAAGCGTTTGCCGCACCACGCTGCTGACCGTGGCTCGGCGCGATAGGACGCGGCGACTGAACGCCGCCGGTGTGCCTGCTCGGCTGCTGCGGATCGGGAATCAGTTGAGTTCGATCGTTTTGCGACATCGTATGCATATCCTTCGATTTTCGCCTTGCGGTTCATCGTGTTTTTACTGGGCTTGCATTATAGCGATTGCCCTGCTGTTTGTGGTACGGAAACGGTGGCATTCAAAAGAGGTGGGACATTTGTCCCACCTTTGAGTCGTTCTTTGCCGCTATCCGCACACACCGCATTTTGCACAGGCCGAAAGTGCGGCCGGAGCCTGCGCGATGCCGCCCTTTGCCGTCTCGCGCAGCGTGGCCGGCAACGCGTGGCCCACTGAGAGCATGACATGTGCCATCTGGTCAAACGGCACCAGGCTCTTAATGCCTGCGAGGGCGAGTTGTGCCGAGCTAAAGGCCGCTGCCACGCCGATGGCGTTGCGGTTTTGGCAGGGCACCTCCACGAGGCCACCGACGGGGTCACAAACGAGGCCCAGCAGGTTACTCAGCGCGATGGAACTGGCGTCAAGCGCCTGCTCGGGCGTGCCGCCGAGCATCTGCACCAGCGCGGCGGCTGCCATGGCGGCGGCGCTTCCGACCTCGGCTTGGCAGCCGCCCTCGGCGCCGGCAACGCAGGCGCTTGTGGTGAGGTTGAGGCCGATGGCGGCTGCGCAGTAGAGCGCGTCCATGACTTGCTCGTCGTCGAGCTGAAGGTGATCGGCGAGCGCCAGCACGCAGCCGGGCACGACACCCGCGGATCCTGCCGTCGGAGCTGCGACGATCACGCCCATGGTGGCGGAGCGCTCGAGCACGGCCATGGCGCGGGCCACGGCTTCGGTCTGGACGGGGCCCATCAGGCTTTCACTCAAATCGTTGCAGCGGGTTGCTTCGACGAGCTTGGCCTCGCCGCCGATAAGCCCGCCGAGCGAGCGCTGCGGATTGGCGATGGGGGCCGTTGTCTCCTCGCGCATGACGTCGAGCACGCGGCGCATGGCGGCGACGGCGTGGGCCTCGCCGGTCAGACGTGCCTCGCGAACGGCCATGACGGCACCGATGCTGAGTCCCAGTTCCTCGCACGCATCGAGCAGCTGCTCGCCGTCGTCGAAGATCTCCTTAGCCGAGACGCCGGGGGAGAGCGACGAGGCAGAACCGGGGAGCTCGATAAAGGTCGCGTAATCGACATTGTCGAGCTTGCGGAGCATGGGGACGACGGTGTCGTCGGGCGCGCCGTCGGTCTCAAAGACGGAGTAGGCCTGGCCGCCCACTTCGGTGCGGTAGGTGCGGCAGAAGGCGATGTTTACATGGGCGTAGGCGAGCAGGTTGGTGAGCGCGGCGAGCACGCCGGGAACGTCCTTGTGCGCCACGAAGAGCGTGGAATACATGCCCGAGATGTCGACGCCGACGCCGTTAATGCGGCTGATGCGCATCTTGCCGCCTCCCAGGCTCTCGCCGCGGACCTGTGCCGTGGCGCCCGTGTCGTCGACCATGTCGATGTCGACGGTATTGGGGTGGATGGAGGCGTCGTCGCCCTTGATGCCAAAGTGATATTCGAGGCCCTGCTCGCGTGCGAGGTCGAAGGCCTGCTTGATGTTCTCGTCATCGGTGTCGAGGCCCAGTATGCCCGCGACGAGCGCACGGTCGGTGCCGTGGCCGCGGTAGGTGTGGGCGAAGGAGTTCCACAGGCCAAAGGTGACTTTGGTGATGCGGCCTTCCAGCAGGCTGGCGGCAACTTGGGCGCACCGCAGGGCGCCGGCGGTGTGCGATGAGCTGGGGCCGACCATGACGGGGCCCAAGATCTCGAATGCCGAGGTCGTAGCTAGTGTTTGCGGCTTGCCTGCCATGGGTGCTCCTTTAATCTGTCCCGTCGTCCCGAGGGGCGGGGCATAAGGTCGCCTGCTCGGACAGTCCTGCTCGCACGGAGAGCACATTAAGTGCTCTCCGGCTCGTGCGGAACTCGCGATCGACCTTATGCCCCGCCCCTCGGGACTAAGGATACATGGTTGGAACTGCTAGATGGCAAAATTCATTAGCTAGGGACGTAGTGTAGACTCATATCGAAGCATCTTCACCACCGGATTAATAAAAAAAGAAGTACCGCTTGGGGGCGGTACTTCTTTTGAAAGCGCGTGCTTGTTTTGCCTTGGTGGTTCCCAATTACAGGCCGCAGGCTGCTTTGAGTTCTTCGACTCGATCGGTCTTCTCCCAGGTGAAGTCGGCGTCTTCGCGGCCGAAGTGACCGTAGGCTGCCGTCTTTTCGTAGATGGGGCGGCGCAGGTCCAGGTCGCGGATGATTGCGCCCGGGCGCAGGTCGAAGGTCTTCTCTACGGCCTCAACGATCTTGTCCTCGGCGACCTTAGCGGTACCGAAGGTGTCGACCATGATTGAAAGGGGCTTGGAAACGCCGATGGCGTAGGCAAGCTCGACTTCGCAGCGGTCGGCCAGGCCGGCGGCGACCACGTTCTTGGCGACCCAGCGCGCGGCGTATGCGGCGGAGCGGTCAACCTTGGTGCAGTCCTTTCCGCTAAAGGCACCGCCGCCGTGACGGCCGTAGCCGCCGTAGGTGTCGACGATGATCTTGCGGCCGGTGAGGCCCGTGTCGCCCATGGGGCCGCCCACGACAAAGCGACCGGTGGGGTTCACGTAGATGTCCGCGTTGTCCCACGGCATGTTCTCGGCGGCCATGACCGGGGTGATGACGTGCTCGATGAGGTCGGCCTCGATCTTGCCCATGTCCTCGATCTCGGCGGCGTGCTGCGTGGAGATGACGATGGTCGTGACCTCGACGGGCTTGCCGTCTTCGTAGCGCACGGTGACCTGGGTCTTGCCGTCGGGACGCAGATAGGCGAGGGTACCGTCGTGACGCACGGCGGCCAGGCGCTCGGCTAGGCGGCTTGCCAGGTAGTGTGGCATGGGCATGAGGGTCTTGGTCTCGTTGGAGGCATAACCGAACATCATGCCCTGGTCGCCGGCACCGATCAGGTCGATCGGGTCGGTGGTAGCGCCGGTCTGGGTCTCGAAGGACTCGTCAACGCCCTGGGCGATATCGGGTGACTGTTCGTGGATGAGGCTCATAACGCCGCAGGTGTCGCAGTCAAAACCGAACTTGGCACGGTTGTAGCCAATGCGGCGGATAACACCGCGGGCGATTTCCTGTACGTCGACGTAGGCCTGGGTGCGAATCTCGCCGGCGACGATGACGGTGCCGGTGGTCACGAGGGTCTCGCAGGCGCAGCGGACGTTCTCCACGTTGGCAGGCACGCCGTTGGGGGCGATGTAACCCTGCTCCTGGAGCTCTATTTCTTTGGCGAGGATTGCGTCGAGGACGGCGTCGCTGATCTGGTCAGCGATCTTATCGGGATGACCTTCGGTCACCGACTCCGACGTAAAAACAAAGGACCCGTGTTGGGGCGGGATGGAACGAAGTTCTTCTGACATGATAGTCCTTTCAAAAAACGTGTCCCGGCGACCGTTACCATTCCGCCAGGCTCTCTATGCAAGGGCACATCATAGCGCGTAATTCAAACATTCACACCCTTTCCGCACCTACTCATTGGGGACAGACTTAAATGATCAGCCTTAAACCAAGAATGTCCGCAATGACTACAACGACTGGTCATTTAAGTCTGTCCGGTTGATTTCCGATCTCAGCCGAACACATTGAGCGGATAGGACGTTCCCGCAGTTAGCCGAACGCCCCCGCGGCCCCTCCTGGGGTCCGGGGGCGCCCTTTTCCCAGTTGAAGGAACGG
>DBGDDN010000027.1:0-14488 GCA_048343195.1 Collinsella sp. | reverse complement strand
GAACCCTTCTTCCTCTTTCCGGACATGCCGTCCTCCGATCTCCCGGGGCCGGCCGGTCCGGCCCTCAGGGTATCGGGTTCCCACATTCATCCGTACATGTACGGATGAATGTGGGAGGTGTTCGGATGAAGTCGATAATCAAGGCCAGTGGACTTCTCTTCTAGGCTGATTTTGCAGCGATCGCTCTTCCTGTAAAAATAAATATATTCATGTCCCGTTCTGAGCGCCGTCTTCTCTTTGCCGCCGCTCTTCTCGGAGCGCCAGGGAGCGCAGGCGAGCCTGTTGCCAGTGCCAAAAATCTCGTCAAGCAAAAGGCCAAGGTTCGACGTCTCGACGTCGTTAATGGACACAGCGATGAATCCCTCGTCGGACAGGAGCTCACGGAGAAGGCGGAGGCGCGGGTACATCATGCAAAGCCACTTGTCATGACGGGTAAAGTCTTGACCCTCGGGACCGACGACCTCTCCAATCCAGCGTTGAATCCGTGGATCGTTAACGTTGTCGTTGTAAACCCACTTCTCCTCACCGGTGTTGTACGGCGGATCAATGTAGATACAGTCGACGCGACCCTCGTATTCCGGCAGTAGCGCCTTCAGCGCCTCGAGGTTGTCCCCGTGGATGACCATGTTCCCGCAGTCGGAGCCGTCTGCGTCAAGCACACCCTTGTCCGCCACGCGCTCAAGCACGCGGAAGGGCACGTCGCGATGGTGGTTGACCACCTTATCCTTGCCCATCCAGTCCAATGTCGGCATAAAGCGACCGCCTCTCGAGAAGAAATGCCGCGGCACAAAAGCGCAGCGTAATCAGCATGGCTAAATGGTAGCAGAGAGTGCGGACATAAACGTTGCGTACCGTCCCGTACTGTTCCGTCGCAGTCACGTAAACGGCGCCGGAGACCAACCGTGAAAACTATTTGCCGCCCAGCGTGGGCAAAAGCCGCCGCGCGTTCGCGTCAACCGAGGTAGTACGCGCCATGGCCGCTGCCGGCTCGATTCGCTTGCCCATGGCGTCCTCCATCCCGTCGGGGGTCGCGTCGTTGCGACCCTTGTGCCAGCATTCTGCAACTACCTAACGTCCGCGGGTCAAAAATCTTCTGCGATTGCCTAACTATTCCGCTGTCGCGTACCATGGGGCCGTAAGCGGACTCGAAAGGATCCACCCATGTACGCCAACGACGCCCTCAAGCAGGCGGCCGCGACCGCCGGCGTTCCCATAACCCACATCGGCCCCGCCCTCGGCAAGGCCCCCAACTACGTCAACAACTCCACGTCGAGGGGCTCCACGCCCCGCTGCGACACCATGGCCGCCATGCTCAACGTCTGCAGCTACGCTCTCGTGGCCGTCCCACGTGAGGACGTCCCCGCGACCGCGATCGAACTGGATTGAGGGAGGTTCGACAGTGAGCCAGGAAGAGACATACTCCGCGCAATATGCGGCGATATCTCCCAAGTACATGATGGGCCTGATCGCTCGAGTGGAAAAGAAGCTCTTCGACGACTTCGGCGATAACTCGGACATCGACTACTACCTGCAGAAGTGGGTCGAGCAGTGGGATTACTGGAACAACAACTTCGATATCGCAAGGAACATCGATGGGGACGTAGATGTTCGCAGGACCCTTCACGGCATGCCTCCTGATGTGCTCATCAAGATCGCTATAGACCTCGGAATCGAAACCCCAGGGATGCTGCCCTCGATTCCCATGTTTCAGAACACACTTAAGGACCAGAACCCTAACGCCCAGGAGAACTTCGAACGCGCGATAAAGAACGTAGGCTCCCATCCAGACGATGCCGTGGCGCTGGCGAATTCGACCTTCGAGAGCGTCTTGAAGACAATCGTGGCAGACGGGGGTCTCGATCTGACCAGCGAGGCCATATCGAGAGATGTCGGCAAGGCACTCTCAAACAAAGTGATCCCCGCTCTGGGGTTTGCGAGCGGTAAGGAAGCACCCAAAGAGGTGAACAGGCTTGCGTCGAGCCTTCTCGGCATGGCCTCAGCGGTATCGGACCTCCGCAACGACAAATCGTCTGCCCACGGAAGCGCGCCGGACGACTATGTCATCGACGACCCTCTCTGGGCCGAGCTGGTGGTAAACGCGACCGCAGCTGTCGGTCTGTTTCTTTGGGAGTTCTACTCGAAGACGAAGCTTATTGCAGAGCCCACTCAGGAAGCACTCGATTTCGGTGACATCCCGTTCTAGAATCTGCTGAGGGGCCGAGTTATTTGACCAGCCCGCACGCGTGCGCGCCAGCGCCACGGCGGTGGGCGGACCACCAGGGGTGCCGTCCGAGGCCCCTTACGGGAGCAGCTGGTTCACCCGGCGCTGCACCTCGGCATACCGGCTCCCGAGCGCCTTCCTGCGGGCCTCGCCGACCCCGTAGCGTCCCGCGATCACCGCTCGTGCGAGCTCGTCCACGCTTGGCTGCGAGGGCTTGCCGTCGTCCCCGCGCCGGTCGGCCTTGCCGTACTCGTCCGGGCACTTACGCTCCTGCAGCCACGCCGCCGCCGACTTGAGCTTGCGTACGTCACCGCCGTGCTCGCCGAAGCACCGCCTTCGCCGCGGTGACGTTCTTCGCCCCCGCGAACCTCAGCTCGTAGGCCACCTTCTCCTCGGAGGCCTCGGCGCGCACCCGCTCGATTTCGGCCACGAGCTTGTCGGCGGCATCCTGGCTCTTGGCGGCCTCTGCCGTCTGTGCTTGTGCTTCCAGCTCCGCGATGCGGGCATCCTGCCGGTCGAGCAGTTCCCGGTAATCCGGTGCCTGCTCTACCTGCTGCGCTTCCCGCTCCTGCAGCTCTTCCGGCTGCCCTTGCTCTGTCTGGGCCTCCTCGACCGCGCCATCCTGATCACCCTCCACGACACCCCCCGTGACAGGCGGGCAAGAAAAATGCCTTCAACGTTACCGTTGCAGGCATTCTCCAAGCCGGCCACAGGTCGGTTGTCTTGGTACATTTGACGTCATCTAGTAAGTGTCATACAGTAAGACATGACAGTAGAACACCTTTAAGGAGGTATACAGATGGCAACCATTTCGATCCGGGTCAGCGATGATCTCAAGACCAAGCTTGAAGGGTTGGCGCAGGAATCCGGCAACACCATCTCGGGGGTGGTCACCGAGGCACTCGGGTCAATAGTGGGTAACCCCCGCCCTGATTACCCCGAGGAGATGGCCCCCCTGACAATCGGGCCGGTCAACCGCCTCATCCTCCGCAACCAGGAGCTCATCCTCGCTGCCCTTGCTGAGAACAAGAACGATACCGAGTACTATGAGCGCAACGCGGAGATCTTCGAGAAGGGCTACGTGCGCGAGTACCCTGAGGTCTTCGCAGCCCTTCTGCCGGAGATTCCCAACGCTCGTTGCGAGGAGCTGTACGACATCCTCGATATGTTCCGCGTTCTCAGAGCGTCCTACGAGGACCTACCGGAAGAGGAGAGGACCGAGGTGAACGAGCGTGACATATCTCCTCAGGGCTTCGATTACAACGACATGGAGGAGGGCCGACTCGCCGGATACATGAAATACCTCTTTGCGGATGGGCGCTACGAGGAGCTCGCGGAACCTTTGAGGAAGTATTCGGATGGTGGCAACTCACACGGCCCCCGACTCGAGGCGTACCGCCGAATGCTGCGATGCTTCAAACCTTTCTGGCGAAAGCACATGCTCGGAGACATGTTCCTCAGCCTCGAGGAGATTAAGAAGGTCGTTGCCGCCCAGCGTTACGACTCGGGCTACTAGGAGGCAACCGACGCCAGAAGACATCGAGTGCATCCTAGAGGTATGTGGTCGAATGCTCCGGGAGCTACGACAATCACATGAAATGGAACGAGGAGGCAAAGCTCAAAGCCGACATGATGAAGCACGTAGATCGGTGGAGGCCCGTAAGCACATTGCTGCCGACGGGATGCGCTGCGTGTTCCGCGCCATGCTCACCGACAACGGCGCGGAATTCGCCGGCGAGGGCCGCGGCGAGACAGGCGCAGACGTTTCTGGATACCGTCCAAACGTGCGCACCGCCCATTGCCGTCGGTGTCGGGCTGTGCATCGCCTCCCCCTCCCCACGATGGTTATGGGCAGCATGGCCGAAGCGGCAAGCCTCTCCGTACGCAACGGCCTGCCCTGCTTGAAGTCTCAGAGGACACCGCCGGCGGTGCAGGCGCCGCCATCTTGCTGGTTATGGTTGCCGTAGCCGTCGCACTGTTCATCGCCAACGGCATGAAGCTCAACGCGTTCGACTATCTGGAAAAGGACGACTTCGACCTGGCGTACGGCGTCGAGGCCATCATCCTTCGCAAGCAAGAAGCCGAACAGCCAAGCATCTCTCGCACTATCACAACTATGGCCAGGCAGCACACACTACCTGGCCATAGTTCGTTTCACTCAATAAGCCGTATACCATCCTCATACATCAGGAGGGCAGCTGTGTACCAGCGCAAACACGCGCAAACCAGGTACCCAGTATTCGGCGCAGGAGGTCTCTTACGCGAAACTCGTAGACCAGCTCCAAGGAACAGGGAACACGACAACCGTCGCCCACTATCTCGACATCCTTGGAAAAGCTGGCGTTTTATGCGGCCTGTCTAAGTACAGCCCCAACGTGCTCCAGCAACGCCGCTCGTCGCCGCGCTTCATGGCCTACGACATCTCGCTGATTACAGCAACGGCAAACCGTCCTAATGATCTCCTCCTTCAGGATAGTGCGCTGCGAGGCCATCTCATCGAGAGCGCCATCGGCGCATACCTGCTGACCCGAGCCCCCGAAGAGGGCTTTTCGGTTCAATGGTGGAGAGGCGGGCAGGACGGAGTCGATTTCGTCTGTAGCGATCAATCTAAGACGGTCGCCATTGAGGTGAAAAGCGGCACTACCAAGTCGCAAGGTGGCATGTCCACATTCCTTAAGCGATACCCCAACGCAATCAGGCTCGTAGCCCTTCCGCACCGGAGAGCCGCCAGCCGCCCGCAACCGAGCCCCGAGGCCGCAGACAGCGCCAACGAGCTCGACCCGCCGTCGGCCTCCTAGTTGCTCTCGACGAGCTCGCACACGAGCGAGCGGAGCAGGCTCAGCGGGTGGTCGGGAAACGCCGGGTCGTACTCCGGAAGCTCGGAGCGATTCATCAGGTACCCATCGGTGATGGCGCGGTCGTAGGGGTCGCGCCGCCAATCGTCGGGAGACGCGCCCGTCATAGAGAAGACGGCGGCATCGCGCATGCCCGTCGCCCCGGCCTCATCGAAGAAGCCCTGGATGCAGAGGTCGTGCACCGGGCACTCGAGGTTGAGCGTGAGCGCGTACTGGGTGCCCGCGGGCTGCACGGCGGTCTTGACCACGCTGTAAATGACCCGTTTTCCCTTGGCGGTCGCGGGGGTGTTGACCTCGACGAGCCCCTGGTCTTGCGCGAGGGAGCAGTGGATGCCCTCGATCACCTCGTCGGGATCGTCATAGGGCATGGCTTGCTCGTGCGGGATGGGGAAGACCATGAGGAAGCACATGGCGGACGGCCCCTCCATGCCCAAAGGCAGGGATCCGGGAGGGTCGTCGGGCATGGGCTGCATGGGCAGGTATCCCTCCGGGATCGAAAGCTTGGTTCCTGCGACGTCGATGATTCGGCTCATGGCGCTCCTTACTGCCGGGGCTCGTCAGCCTGATGCGCGAGGGCGATCTCGGCTGTTGACAACAGTCTAATGCCAAGCCACTCGCGGGTGTCGGTCGCCGCCTATTCTGCCATGGAGACTGCAAATGGGTAAAAATTGAGCCCCGGTGACTTGAATCAGAGGTCATCCCGGGGCCATCGATCGACAGCGTACCCGCCCGACTCAGGCAAAACCTATCCCACCGTGACGGGCTCTCCGGTAAAGGTGCCAATCATCAGCAAAACAAAGAACACCAGATAGTTGATGCTCAATAGGTAGGCAATGACGAGAAAGATAATCCATCCGACATTAGACTTGCCGTCGGCACGACGCTGCTCGCGGCAGCGATAGAGCCAGATTGTCACGCCAATGGCCACAATTAGCAGCACGAGCGCCGCCGCGGCCACCCCAGCAAGCGCAAACATCACGCCAATGCTCACAACAACAACCGGAAGCAGCAACAAGCCACATCCGCACCCACCCGGACTATACACGGCAGTTGGCCGGCGTTGTTTGTTCATTGCCCTATTCCCCGTGCCCTCGTGATCTACATTGCGATAGCCCGCTGGACAGGAACGATCCTGTCGAGCCCCGGCTCGATTCTTCTTTTCTCGGCTTCAAGGTCAAATGCCATCTGAGCGCGAAGCCAATAGCCATCCGTCAGACCAAAGTAGCGGCAAAGACAAAGATCGGTGTCAGCCGTCACACGGCGCTTGCCCAAAACAATCTGCCCGATGCGCTGAGCCGGAATCCCGGTCTCCTTTGCAAGACGATATTGGGAAATGCCCATGGGGACAAGAAACTCCTCCTTAAGAAGCTCCCCTGGAGTTACCAGCGACAGCAGGCCGCCCGCAGCCTCCTCATTTGTGGTAATCGACGATTTCAACATTCCAAGCCATCCCCTGTCTCTACTCAAAGCAAACCCGATAGCGCTCATATTATAGCGTACATTTGTTCGTATATTCTGAGTAACTGACACAGGAACCTAATCGAGCGTAAGTAATTGTTTGTAGACGTCGAGGCCTTTGAGCAGGATTTCCTCGTCAAAGAGCATGGTATCGGTGTGCAGGGCGTTTGTCGCGTAAGCGGGACAGCCCTCGGCGTCACTTGGGTTGTCTTGCCCGGCTGGTACGCCCGTCCCCAGCAAGAAAAACACCCCCGGCAGATGACGCTGATAGAAGGCGAAATCCTCGGCAATCAGCAACGGCTCGTCAACGAGCTGCAACTCGGGCAGGACGGGCGCAATGCGGGCAAACAGGTCAGGATCGTTGTCGACCGGCGGGTACCCTTCGGCAAAGTCCAGGTCATACGTGCAGCCCGTCGCGGCACAGGCCTCGTCCAGCACGCGGCGTACGCCTTCGCGCGCACGGTCGAACATATCGTCCGTAAATACACGCAGGCTGCCGGCGACGTGCGCCTCCCCCGCCACCGCATTGCAGACCGTACCGGCCTGCAGCAAGCCGAACTTACCGATGCAGGGCTCATCGTCGCCCAGCCCGTCCATCAGCTCGCGCTCGGCAACCAAAAACTTCGCTGCCGCCAGGGCCGCATCGTGCGACTCCTCGACCGGCACGCCGTAGGTCTTGGCGATATGGATGCTCGCTCCGTGGATGTGGATATGCGTCTCGCTCGAGCGCGCCAACAGTGGGCCAGAACAGCTCGCCAGCGTACCGGCGGGCAGGTCGGGCCAAACATGAAACCCAAAGATGCGGTCGACACCATAGCGCTCGAACACGCCGCTTTCGCACACCGTCCTTGCGCCACCGGTCGTTTCCTCGGCAGGCTGAAACACAAAGAGCACGTTGCGCTTAAGCGCACCCGGCTGCTCGCGAATCGTACGGTCCACATTGGTTGCAGCGGCAAGTGCCATAGCCATATGCCCATCGTGGCCACAGGCATGCATCTTGCCGGGATGCATCGAGACGAAAGCCGCGCCCGTCGCCTCCTCGATGGGCAGCGCGTCCATATCGGCACGAATCGCCATAGCATGCGAGGCGCCCACGCCAGCATCGAAAAACGCACAGACACAACTCGGACACGGATGAACTACCTCGCAGGCGAGCGGCGCCAGCACGTCCTCGATATAGGCAATGGTTTGCGGAAGATCGAAATCGAGCTCCGGAATGCGATGGAGATCGCGTCGATAGCGACGGAGTTCTTGGAGCTCGGTCATAGAGGGTCCTTTCGTGGAGCGCATCAGTTGTCATCTATTGTGACGCAGGATTGTTGTGTGCATGTTTCTAGCATACCGCTGCATTTTTTAAACGTTATATACAAATACTCTTGTTTGATAAAGTGCTTCGTGGTAGGGTCTGTACCACTTTGATAGAGGCGCGGGCACGATGATCCGCGGGCGAGTCGGCAGACTTTGACCCCGTGGGGAGGCGAAACCCGCCGAACTGGGTTTTTCGGGCACGAACAGCCTGGTGGGCCTGCGGGAAACACCCGCAGGACTGTCTGCAGCAATGCGGGAGCGCTATCCGGACATTGGGTCCACGCTATGCGGATTCGATGCGCAGATGGCGCCGTCTGGATAGCGAGGTTTACGGGACATGGCATTGACCCCCAACGAGGCATATGCGGCCAAGCAGCCGTTTGTGGACAAGGAGACACTCGAGCATATCGTCGAGCAGTTCCCCACGCCGTTTCATCTATACGACGAGGCGGGCATCCGCCGCAACATGCAAGAGGTGCGCGACGCCTTTGCTTGGAATCCGGGGTTTAAGGAGTACTTTGCCGTCAAGGCCAATCCTAACCCGGCACTCATCTCCATTCTCAACGAATACGGCTGCGGCTGCGATTGCTCGAGCTATACCGAGCTCATGATTGCCCGCTCGCTGGGTATCACCGGCCACGACATCATGTTCTCGTCCAACGACACGCCGGCGGCCGACTTTGAGCTCGCCGACAAGCTGGGTGCCATCGTCAACTTTGACGACATCAGCCACATCGAGTTCTTTGAGCGCGTCGCGGGCCCCATCCCCAAGACGGTCAGCTGCCGCTTTAATCCGGGCGGCCTGTTCCAGCTCTCTAACGGCATCATGGATAACCCCGGCGACTCCAAGTACGGCATGACCACCGAGCAGCTCTTTGAGGCCTTCCGTATGCTCAAGGCCAAAGGCGCCGAGAATTTTGGCATCCATGCCTTCCTTGCCAGTAACACCGTCACCAACGACTACTACCCCAAGCTCGCACGCATCCTCTTTGAACTTGCCGTGCGCCTGGAGCGCGAGACCGGCGCACATGTCGCCTTTATCAATCTGTCCGGCGGTGTGGGTATCCCCTACCTGCCCGAGCAGCAGGCTAACGACATCCACGCCATCGGCGAGGGCGTACACGCAGCCTACGACGAGATTCTGGTCCCCGCCGGCATGGGCGATGTGGCAATCTGCACCGAGATGGGTCGCTTTATGATGGGTCCCTACGGATGCCTGGTCACCAAGGCCATCCACGAGAAGCAGATTTACAAGGACTATATCGGCGTGGACGCAAGCGCCGTCGACCTCATTCGTCCCGCTATGTATGGTGCCTACCACCACATTACGGTGATGGGACAGCCGGGTGGCCCTGACAAGACCGCAGCACCGGTTACGAACACGTATGACATCACGGGCAACTTGTGCGAGAACAACGATAAGTTCGCTATCGACCGCGAGCTGCCGCAGATCGACATGGGTGATGTACTCGTGATCCACGATACCGGCGCGCATGGCTACTCCATGGGCTACAACTACAACGGCCGTCTGCGCTCCGCCGAGGTATTGCTGCGCCCCGACGGCTCGGCAGATCTCATTCGTCGCGCCGAGCGCCCGGGCGATTACTTTGCCACGCTCGACGTGCTGCCGTGCGGCCGCGAGCTGCTGGCAAAGTCGCGCGCCGAAAGTGCTCGTCGTCGCGCCCAAGACGAACGCCTGGCCGTCGCCGCCCAATGGAACAAACGCATCCAGATCGCGGAAGCGAAGGAGAAGAACATGGACATCCGCAATCTCGAGGGCTCAATCGTCGCCCTCGTCACACCGTTTAAAAAGGACGGCAGCGTCGACTTCGACGCGCTCGAGCGCCTTATCGATTTCCACCTGCAAAATGGCACCGACGCCATCCTCACCCTGGGCACCACCGGCGAGAGCGCCACGATGACCGATGACGAGGACAACTCCGTCGTCGCCGCCGTGGTCAAGCATGTTGCAGGACGCGTCCCCGTCATCGCCGGCTCGGGCTCCAACTCCACGCAGACCATGCTCACCAAGTCGCTCACCTACCAGGGCTTGGGAGCCGACGGCCTGCTGCTCATCACCCCCTACTACAACAAGTCCAACGAAGAGGGTATCTACCAGCACTTTAAGACCGTCGCCGACGCCGTGGACATCCCCTGCATCCTGTACAACATCCCCGGCCGCTGCGGCTGCGGCATCAGCGAGCGCAACGTAGAGCGCTTGGCCGCGCACCCCAACATCATGGGTATTAAGGAAGCCTCGGGCAACGTCGCCTACGCGGCCAAGATTGCCCACCTGTTGTCCGACGACTTCCGCATGTACTCGGGCGAGGACGCGCTCACCGTGCCGCTCATGAGCCTGGGCGCCTCGGGCACCATCAGCGTGTGGGCCGACGTTCAGCCGCAGCTCGTGCATGACATGTGCCGCGCCTATCTGGACGGTGACGTGGCACGTGCCCGCGATATCCAGATTGCCGGTCAGCCGCTCATCAACGCCCTCTTTAGCGAGGTCAACCCCATCCCCGTCAAGGAAGCGCTCGCTCAGATGGGTATGATCGAGGCAAACTACCGCATGCCGCTATGCCACATGGCCAACGACACGCGCGCCGCACTTACCGATGCTCTGAAGGGAGCTGGTCTGCTTGATTAAGACCGTCATTATGGGAACGGGCCGCATGGGCTCGCTCATCCGCACCACCGCCGAGGGCGTTGTCGACGCCGCCGGTCAGCCCGTTTTTGATATCGTCGCCCAGATCGGTTTTGATCTGTCCGAGCTCGAGGGCGCCCCGGCAGCCGACGTCATCATCGACTTCTCGAACGTCGTGACCTTCGATGCCGTCGTCGCCTATGTCGAGCGCACGGGTGCCGCGTTGGTCTCGGGCACCACGGGCTACACGCCCGATCAGATGGACCGCCTGCGCGAGCTGGGTAAGAGCGCCCGCATCATGCACTCCGGCAATTACTCCATCGGTATCGCAGCCCTGCGTCATCTGGTAGCACAGGCCACACGCGAGCTGCCCGGCTTTGACTGCGAGATCGTCGAGACGCACCACAACCAAAAGGTCGATGCCCCCAGCGGCACCGCCAAGCTGCTACTCGACGCCGTGGTCGAGGCCGAGCCCGAGGCTGGTTATCATCCTGTCTACGGTCGCGAGGGCATGTGCGGCGCGCGTGACCCCAAGGAGATCGGTATGCACTCGCTGCGCGGCGGCACCGTCGCCGGCGTGCACGAGGTGAGTTTCTTTGGCCAGGACGAGGAGGTCACGCTCACCCACCGCGCCACGAGCCGTCAGATCTTTGTCAACGGCGCCCTTGCCGCCGCCCAGAAGCTCGTCGTCCGCGACCCCGGTTTCTACACCTTCGATCAGGTCATGTTTGCCTAACCAATCATTAACCAAGCCCGCGTAAAGGAGAAACAGTATATGAGCAACGCAGCCGAAATGGATGCCCAAGAGATTATCAACTACATCGCCACCGCGCCCAAGAAGACGCCTGTCAAACTGTACGTGCGCGAGAAGCCCGGCATGAAGGTTGCCTGGGGCGATGCGCACGTCTACGGCGGCCGCCGCGGCAAGACCGTCTTTGGTGACTGGGATGAGCTCAAGACCATCCTCGACGCCAATGCCGATTCCATCGACTACTACGATGTCGAGAACGACTGCCGCAACTCCGCCGTCCCCATGCTCGACCTTAAGGGTATCAACGCCCGCATCGAGCCGGGCGCGATCATCCGCGACCGCGTCGAGATCGGTGACCGCGCTGTCATCATGATGGGCGCCATCATCAATATTGGCTCCGTCATCGGCGAGGGCTCCATGATCGATATGGGTGCCGTGCTGGGCGGCCGCGCCACCGTGGGTAAGAACTGCCACATCGGCGCCGGTACCGTGCTGGCAGGCGTCGTAGAGCCCGCGAGTGCCACGCCCGTCATCATCGAGGACGATGTCATGATCGGCGCCAACGCCGTGGTCCTGGAGGGCGTGCACGTAGGCAAGGGCGCTGTCGTTGCCGCCGGCGCCGTGTGCGTCGAGGATGTCCCCGCCGGCGCCCTCGTGGCCGGTGTCCCCGCCCGCGTCATCAAGATGCGCGACGAGAAGACCGACAGCAAGACCGGCCTGGAAGAGGGCCTGCGCCAGCTTTAATAGTTACGGCGTTTTACCAAACGCCGTAACGCCTCGACGCTGCAAACGCCCCAGAACGGCAATCTGACGTTCAATCGTCGGGCATGACCAGAAGGTCAATGCCCTCCTCTTTCGCGTCACCTTGCTCGCCTAGGGGCGTTTTCGCTGACGTGTGCTCAACCTGCGGGGTAATGTCAGCAACCAAGCCGAAAACAAAAAAGGCCGAAGTCCCGAAGGGCTTCGGCCTTTGCTTTCTCGCTGTAGGCGCAACGCAACTTATCGATTCTCGATGCTACCGATATTTTTGAGCTCGATGGAGATGAGGCCGTTAGGCTCATTGACGAACTCGATGTACTCGGAGTTGGAACCCATCTCGGCCGGGAAGCTGATCTCGATACCCGTGTCGGTACGGATCTTATGATTGCGCACCGCCGCGCGTTCGACCTGCTTGCGCTCCACGGGCACACGCTCAGGCACCTTCTCCTCGGTCAGTGCCGCGCGCACGCTCTCCTTGATGACCGGCTCGTCCTCAAAGACCTCGTCGACGATATCCCAAGGCGGCAGCTCCTCGTCATCCTCGACCTTCTCGGCAACAGCAGCCTTAACCTTGGCGAGCGCTACGGCCGTATTGGCACCGTGCTCCTCGGCGACTTCCTCGACCACACGCGTCACGGTGTCGATGACCTCCTTGCCCGATACGCCCGTGTCGCACTGCAGCAGGCCATCGGGGATAAGCATACGGTCCTCGCCGGCGATCTTGCGTTTCTTGTCCACATAGCCGATCTCCATGGTGCTTGCACGCACGATTGCATAGCTCGGCACCTTTTGCGAGGGATTCGGCAGAATGGCGTAGTGGCGCGCAATGTCGTTGCGCACCTCGCCCTCTTCGCGACCTACCTCGTGCATAAAAGCCTGCTTGGAGCCCAGCAGCATCACGGCAAACCAGCGGGCATCCTCATCGTCGTCAAAATCGGCCACCAGCACGTCGGTGGACTCGGCTTTCTCGGCTTTGGTGAGCTCGGAGGAGATAAACTCCGCAATCTGCTGCGACAGGTCCACAAACTCGCGCTCGCCAAAGAAATAGCCCTTGAGCTCGCCGCCAAACGCAGAGTTCTCGGCAAACGTGGCGCGTTTATTGTCGGCCGAGGTGCGTGCGCGGCGCAGATGCGTGGTCACGAAGTTGCGCACGGTACGGCTCTCGATATCGAGCTCGCGCTGGCTCATGACGTTGACGGCAGAGTCAAAGTCCAGGATATGCAGAATAGCGTGATTGATTTTCATATACGGCATTCCGTTCTAGATCGATTTCGGCACGAACCAGTATAGCGGTCGAGCCCGCCCCGGGCGCATCGAAGATTGGTGCATCGGGGACAGGTTGCTTTGCACCAATGGCTAGCGCAGGAGCTCGGACTGCCAAGCCTCGAGCTGTTCTGCCAAACTCTTGCCGGCAGCCGGCATGTCGATCTGGGGTCGTTTGGGCAGCAATGCGCATTTAAGGATTGCCACGATGGTCTGCGAAACAAAGCGTCGCGTATCCTTGTCAAAGCCTTGCGCAGCCTGGAGCATCACGGGTAGGCTCTCGCGCAGATTCCCAGCGATATCCGCAAACCGCTCAGCACCCGTAGCCTCAAACACGGAGAACAACGCATCTACAAAACGCTCGCGCTCGCTAGGCGACACTGCAAGCAGCATCTCGCGAATGGAACCATCAACGTATCGAGCACCGGCGGACAGGCGCTCACAGTACACGAAGTCGCGACCATCAACCACCCAGCTAAAGGGATTGTGCTGCAGCAGGCTGAACTCGGTGCTCTCAACGATGGCATAGTCCTCCTGCGTCTCGAACATCATGCCAAAGATCGACGACCGAGGTAGCGTCTTGTCGATTCGACCGGAAAGATCGGCAAAGGCGTTTCCGTTCAGAAACTCCTCGACGAAGCCCGGACCATCATGGGAATATGCCCGTTCGATTCGCTCACGGGCGACATCGGAGCACATCGCCGCACCGTACACCGCAAGGTTTCCACCCTTGGAATGACCTCCGCACAAAAGCTGTCCGTCAATCGCATCCGCCGCCTCGTCCACATAACGCACCGCGGATTCCTGGGCCGGCACAGGACACCGGAACGCCATGTTAAAGTCCTCTTTCCAGCCCACAATCGTGCTGTCGGTCCCCCGGAAGGAAAGATAACTAAACCCCGCCGGAAACCGGAACGCCATGGCTGCAAACTGCTCTGTCGCCACCACATCGCTCACGGCACGATAGCCGCAAACGTGCACGCCACGGTAGCGAGGGCTTGCCGCCACGGCCTCCAACAAGGCCCTGCTCCCCTCTGGGTCCCACAAGTCGTCAATCATGTCCCGGTAGCACTCGGCACGCAGCAGCTCGCGTACGTCTAGGCCCTGCCAGTGTTAGCGCCGGGCGATTTTAGCCGCTAATAGTCAAACTATTTTGACCAATCCCGGTCACCGAATAATGGCCACCGTGCCTCCCCGCCGCCACTACGCTGGTGGTGCCAACACGCCGG
>DBGDDN010000026.1:0-138894 GCA_048343195.1 Collinsella sp. | reverse complement strand
CTCGCCCGTCTCCGCGTCGAGCGCGCAGACGGTGGTGGACCTGAGGTGTACGTCCATTCCGAAGGCGGTAGAATATCTAGGCACGGGAGCCTCCCAACCTCGTTGCGGCGCGGCTGCGCCTCTGGCACTTCAACAACATTGTCGCAGCCCCGACCCGCGGTCACGAGCGGGGGCTCCTGTCGTTTCCGTGCCCCTGGATTGGGTCATAGTGTCTGTCCGTCCTCTATCTGCGGCGTTGACTTGGTTGACACTTAGAACATCGATGTAGTCATTGGGGACGTTCTTAAACGACTACCCAACGGATATTGCCCACATGGCTCGCATGACAGTCGTCTCTTTTATGTTTCCTTTAGCCGTCGCTGTCTAGGATGGGGGTTAGTCGATAGGAAGGGAGCACCGGGATGGACGATGCGAGCGAGCGTGCAATCGAAGAGGACATGCTCGATCAGTTCAATTACTTTGATGATGAGGACGAGGAGCTGATCGACCGTCGCGAGCCAGCGCCGCTTGATTCCTTTGATCTGGTCGATGAAGAGACTGATGAGATTGAGGACGAATCAACGGAGCCCCCACAGTCTTCGCGCCTTAACTCGCTGCTTTCGAGAGCCCCCATGCACCACGGTGTTCGTGCCGGCGCGCTCCATATGAAAACTGACTGGCACCAGATCGTGACGGCAGGCGATGAACTTGCCGTCGATGCGCCGCTCACCGATAAATCATCCATCATCTGCCGCACCGGTATGCTTATGCTCGCGAGCGGAACGGGTGCCTGGCGTGTACGCGATACCATGAATCGTGTTGCTGACGTGCTCGGCGTCACCATCCACGTCGACCTGAGTCTCCTATCGTTTGAGTGCACCTGCATCGAAGATGGCCACTGCTTTAATGAGGTCGTCAGCCTACCCACAACGGGGGTCAATACTCATCGCATTTGGATGATGGAGAGTTTCCTCAAGGAAATCGAGACCTATGGTCGCCGTTTTACGGTGCATGAGTATCACGAGATGCTCAAGACCGTTGAGAGTTCAAAACCTGATTACGCGCCTTGGCAACAGGGCCTTGCGGCGGCCTGTGCTTGTGGCGCCTTCGTCTTTTTGCTCGGCGGCGGCCCTATCGAGATGGCATGCGCGTTCGTGGGCGCGGGTGTCGGCAACTTTGCCCGCTCCCATATTCTCAAGCAAGGCCTTGGTCAGTTCAGCGCGCTGACGACCGGCGTTGCGCTCGCTTGCGTTTCGTATCTGCTGGCATTACTCGGCCTTGGCCAGGTCATACCGGGGGCAATGTCGCACCAAGAAGGCTATATCGGCGCCATGCTCTTTGTGATTCCCGGCTTTCCGCTCATTACGGCAGGCCTCGACATCGCTAAGCTCGACATGCGAAGCGGTATCGAACGTCTGTCATATGCCGTATCGATTATTGTGATGGCGACGCTCGTAGGTTGGATGGTTGCCGAGTGTGTTGGCCTGGCGCCGGACGACTTTGCGCCGCTCGGCCTTTCGCCGCTTGCTCTTACGCTCCTGCGCGTGGTGATGAGCTTCGTTGGCGTATTCGGCTTCTCGGTGATGTTCAACAGCCCGGTAAAGATGGCCGCGGCAGCTGGGTTGATCGGCGCCGTGTCCAATACCCTGCGTCTGACCCTTGTCGATGCGCCGACGATGATTCCCTTCCTGGGCCTCAGCACGGGAATGCCTCCCGAGGCAGCAGCGTTTATCGGCGCGTTGGTATCGGGTCTGCTGGCAAGCTTGGCCGAAGTCAAGCTCACCTACCCGCGCATCGCCCTCACGGTGCCTTCGATTGTCATTATGGTGCCCGGTCTGTATCTCTATCGCTCTATGTATTACATGTGCACCTTCGACACAGTCAATATGCTCGGCTGGTTTGTGCGCGCAGTGCTCATCGTAGCGTTTCTGCCCGTTGGGCTGGGTGTGGCGCGTACGCTCACCGACCCTCGCTGGCGCCACACCAGCTAATTGGTGCAAGGGGGACAGGTTACTTTGCACCAAATGAGTTGCGGTGAAATAGGGACTGAATTGCTGCTTAAAGGGTCAAAACAGTCCGTATTCCACCGCAACTTATGGGGTCGGGGGATTATCGGTGCCCTGCATCTTCATAAACTCAACGCTTACGAAGCGCATGCGTTTCGTGCTAGGCTGGTTCCACCACATAAGTAGTCGCAGACGCACGTACCACGGGCGGGCGAGATGAAGTCCCAGTAACTCCATCTCGCCCGCCCGTTTTTGTTGGCGCCGCCGCGACGTAACACGGAAAGGAATCTGCCCTTCATGCCTATCAATAAACGAGAGAGCCTGCTGTTCACCTTTATCATGTGCTTTTGCATGGTACTCTGGATGAGCATCTACAACGTTGCCCTGCAGCATGGGGCCATCAACGGCGAGGTCGTTGCCGCTGCGTGGCTCGGCTTCCCCGTTGCCTGCATTTTTGCCATGTGCTGCGACTGGTTCGTCGCCAGCCCGCTCGCCAAGGGTTTCGCCTTTAAGTACTTGGTCACGCCGGGCAAGAGCTCGCCGCTTGCCATGACGCTCGCCGTTAGCTCCTGCATGGTCGTTCCTATGGTCATCATCATGTCGCTCTACGGTGCGTGCGAGGGCCTGTTCCACATGCCCGGCGGCCCGCTTGCTAATATGCAGGTGCTGCCGATGATGTGGCTCATCAACATCCCGCGCAACTTTATCATGGCTCTTCCTTGGAACCTGCTGGTGGCTGGTCCGGTTGCTCGCTTTGTCTTCCGCCGCGCCTTCCCCATGGGCACGGTCTTTGCCGAGCCGCACATGGAACTCGTGCACATGCCGGGCGCTCCCACTGCCGAGGAGGTTGCCAGCATTTCCGAGGGCATGGACGCCGAGCCCGCCTGCTAGACAGCAGCTCAAAACCAGACTCCCAAACAGACCGGAGCGATTCCTTTTTTGTAGACGTTGTCGCGCGGCTCCGTGCGGAAAAGGTCCCAACGGTTAACATATACTCCATATGGGTAAAGAGACCAAAGCGCTGCCGCGGGGCGGCGCTTTGCGTTTGAAAAAACTAGCTCGTCTAAGAGGAACTAGCATGTTAGACCGTTTTACCGATCGTGCGCGTAAGGTCATGTCTATGGCCAAGCAAGAGGCGCTCGATCTTCATTCAAATAAGGTGGGCACCGAGCACCTGCTGCTCGCGCTTGCTAAGGAGGACGAGGGCATTGCCGCCGAGGCGCTGCGTTCGCTCGACATCTCCTACGATGACATCATGGATACTCTCAAAGAGGTCCAGACCACGGTTCCCGAGCCCAGTGAGGAGACCGAGGCGGCCAAGCTCGCCTTTACGCCGCTCGTCATTAGCGTGATGGAGCGCTCCTTCCGCGTGGCGCGTGAGAACAACCAGACCTACGTGTCGACCGAGCACTTGCTGATCGGCATCGTCGAAGAGGGCAACGGCATGGCCATGGACATCCTCATGCGCCTGGGTGTGTCGTCCGCTTCCATCAAAAAGGCTATCGAGAAACTCACCGCCAAGGACCAGGACAAGAAGCGTCCGCTCGCCGGCGCCGGCGCTGGTCGTCCCGGTGCGGGCCTGCCGTTCTTTAGCGGCTCGGATGCCTCTCAGCAAAAGGGGAGTGGCACCGATACGCTTAAGCAGTTCGCGACCAACCTCACGCAGAAGGCGCGCGACGGCGAACTCGACCCCGTGATTGGTCGCGAAAAGGAAGTCCAGCGCATGATGGAGATTCTTTCGCGCCGCACCAAGAACAACCCGCTTATTCTGGGCGACCCCGGCGTGGGCAAGACGGCCATCGTCGAGGGCCTGGCTCAGCAGATCGCTGCCGGCAATGTGCCCGAGAACCTCATGAACCAGAATATCTGGACGCTCGACCTGCCGGGCCTCGTGGCGGGTGCCAAGTATCGCGGCGAGTTTGAGGAGCGCCTCAAGAACGTGATCCAGGAGGCGACCGAAGCCGACGACGTCATCCTGTTTATCGACGAGATGCACACCATCATCGGTGCCGGTTCTGCCGAGGGTTCCATCGATGCGAGCTCCATGCTCAAGCCCGTGCTCGCGCGCGGTGCCTTCCAGATTATCGGCGCCACCACGGCCGAGGAATTCCGCAAGTACCTCACCAAGGACCCGGCCTTCGAGCGTCGTTTCCAGACCATCGATGTCGAGGAGCCGAGCGTCGAGGACACGGTCAAGATCCTGACTGCGCTCAAGCCGCGCTACGAGGAGCACCACCATGTGCGCTATACGCAGGGTGCTATCGAGGCCGCCGCGAACCTTTCCAACCGCTACATCCAGGATCGCTTCCTGCCCGATAAGGCCATCGACCTCATTGACGAGGCCGGTGCCCGCGCTCGAATCGCCGCGAATCGCGCGCCCGAGCCGGTGCGCGAGGCCGAGCATCGCATAGAGGAGCTCAAGGCCGCCGCGCAGGAGGCCACCGAGAGCGACGACATGAACAAGGCCGCCGAGATCACCGAGCAGCAGAAGGCCGCCGAGATTGAACTCGCCGAGGCCAAGGCTGCCTGGACGGCCGAGCTCGACGCCAGCCCGCTCACCATCGACGTGAGCCAGATTGCCGACATCGTGTCCGTGACTTCGGGCGTGCCGGTGTCCTCGCTTACCGAGAGCGAGAGCCGTCGCCTACTGCAGGCCGAAAGCGTGCTCAAGACGCGCATCATCGGTCAGGATGAGGCTGTCGAGGCAGTTGCCAAGGCCGTGCGCCGCAGCCGCTCGCCGCTCAAGGATCCGCGTCGCCCCGGCGGCAGCTTTATCTTCCTGGGTCCCACCGGCACGGGCAAGACCGAGCTCGCCAAGACGCTCGCCGAGTACCTCTTTGGCAGCAAGGATGCGCTCATCAGCTTCGACATGTCCGAGTTCGGTAGCGAGTTCGAAGTCTCCAAGCTCATCGGAAGCCCTCCGGGTTACGTCGGCCACGACGAGGGCGGCCAGCTCACCAAGGCCGTTCGTCGCCACCCGTACTCGGTCGTGCTGTTCGACGAGATCGAGAAGGCGCACCCCGATATCTTCAACATCTTGCTGCAGGTGCTGGAGGAGGGCCGCCTGACCGATAGCCAGGGCAAGACGGTCGACTTCCGCAACACCGTGATCATCATGACGTCCAACGTGGGTGCCCGCGAGATTGCGCAGGATGCGAGCGTGGGCTTTGGCACCACCGGCGAGCAAGGTCTCACGTCGAGTGAGATCCGCGGCCGCGCGATGGGCCAGCTCAAGCGCCTGTTCCGCCCCGAGCTGCTCAACCGTATCGACGACATCGTGGTGTTCCAGAAGCTCTCGGGCGAGAATCTCACCAAGATTGCGCACCTGCTGGTGGACGACCTGCGTCAGCGTCTGATCGCCAACGGCATGAACATCAAGCTCACTGATGCGGCCTATGACAAGATTGTGGCCGAGGGCACCGACCTCACCAACGGTGCGCGTCCGCTGCGCCGTGCTATTCAAAAGCTCATCGAGGACCCGCTGTCCGAGGAGCTTCTGGCCGGCGAGTGGGGCGAGGGCGATACCGTCCTGTGCGACGTGGCCGATGGCAAGTTTGTCTTTAGCCACGGCACGGGCGAGATCCCGGCACCGCGTCCGGCGGGCACGCTCGGTGGCGATACCGCCCCGGCGGCGCCACACACCGGCAACGCCGCGCCCGTGAGCGGCGGCGTGACCTCGGGCCCCGGCGGCATGATGCAAGCCGGCTCTGGTGCGCTGTAGGGATTAAACATACCTTGTATAACGGGGGCGTTTCCGATAAGGAGGCGCCCCCGTTTCTATTGAAATGTGCTTCAATCTGCTGTGCTATACTGAAATTGAGATTCAGTATAGCAAAGGAGTTGATATGCCTACATCAATACTCGACACGCGGCCAGTTCAGATGAACGTGCGTATAGATCGCCAGCTCAAAGAGGCAGGAGACGCCGTACTGACTCATATTGGCATGACGCCGTCACAAGCTGTGAGGGAGCTGTGGCAGTACTTGACCGAGAACGGTCATATGCCCGTCGCAAAAAAGAATGATGACGAAGTCCTGCCTGACGACATACGATCGAAGGCGAGTTCGTCCCGCGTCTCGGAAGGGGCTGCGTTAATTTCGAATTTTTATGAGCGGTTCTCGATTCAGAGGCCGAGCCCCGATGAAGCCTTTGATTACGACGAGTTATACGATCAAATGATGAGCGAGAGATTCAGCGATTGGATCGAATTATGAGCGGCGTCGGAACGAAACGTGTGCTCAAGCTGTTGATCGACACGAACGTCTGGCTAGATTACTTTCTCGCTCGTACGAATGCGACCAGGCCGATAGTCGAGCTCCTTTCTCGCGCGGCGGAAGCGGAGGATATCGTCCTCTTCTCGTCCTCCCTGTCTGTCAAAGACGTCTATTACATTCTGGGGAGGACGATGAAGGCCGACGCCCGCCGTGAGGGGGCTCTCACTCCCGAGGCCATCGCCGGTGCCGACGAGACAGCGTGGGCGTGTGTTCGCCTGATTCGCCAAAAGTCGATTATTGCCTCGGTCGGTGCAGACGAGATCTTCGACTCCTTTGTGTTCAAGTATCATCACAACGACTTTGAGGACGACCTGATGCTGGGCGTCGCCAATCGCATTGATGCCGATTACGTCGTGACAGAGGACAAAAATCTCATCAAACATACCAATGGTGTATGCATTAACGTTCAACAGGCGTTGAGGCTGGTTGAAGGGTCCAACGTCCCTTCGGCGCGGCCCGTCTAAGCTGCTTTATCTTGATAAAGTGACGTTTCCCCACCGTTAGCCGATGATGCGAGAGCGCTCGTCGTTTTCGACTGGTTTATGCACGTAAAGTCTGGGAATATACAAGGCGCATGTCTTATTGTCTAACCAGTTGCGCCAAGGAGGCACCATGGACTACAAGATTACTGGCTACGAGCCCGCCCAGCTGTTCCATTTCTTTGAGGAGGTCAGCGCGATCCCCCGTGGGTCTGGCAACGAGAAGGGCATCAGCGATTTCCTGGTTGCGTTTGCCAAGGAGCGCGGCCTCGACGTTTATCAGGACGAGGTCTACAACGTCATCATTCGCAAGCCCGCTTCTGCCGGCGCCGAGAATGCCCCGACCGTGATGCTGCAGGGCCACATCGACATGGTGTGCGACAAGCTGGGCTCCGTTGAGCACGACTTTACGACCGATGGTATCGACCTGGTCGTAAAGGACGGCGTCCTCACCGCTAACGGCACTACCCTGGGCGCCGACAACGGCATTGCTGTCGCTCTGATGCTTACCGTGCTCAACGACGATTCGATTGCTCATCCGGCCCTCGAGTGCGTGTTCACCACCGACGAGGAGACTGGTCTGGTTGGCGCTGAGACGCTCGACAAGTCCCAGATCAGCGCCCGCACCATGATCAACCTCGATTCCGAGGAGGAGGGCGTGGCCACCGTCAGCTGCGCCGGCGGCGTCGTCGTTACCTACACCTGCCCGATCGTGCGCGAGCACAAGACCGGCAGCACCCTTACACTCGAGATCTCCGGCCTGCTGGGCGGTCACTCCGGCAGCGATATCCACCTGGAGCGCGGCAACGGCAACCTCATCATGGCCCGCATCATCGACCGCCTGATGGTTGCCGGCGAGCCCGCCATCGTTAGCTTTAACGGCGGCACCAAGGACAACGCCATCAACCGTGAGTGCAAGGCCGAGCTGGTCTACGCCGACCACGCTGCCGCCGAGGCCGCGGCCCAGATCGCAAAGGGCATCATCGCCGACGTCACTGCCGAGCTCGAGGTCTTCGACCCCGGCTTTACCTGCACCGTCGAGATTACCGACGACGCCGAGGTCGAGGCCATGGACCAGAAGTCCGCGCTTGCCCTCATCCGCGCCCTGCGTCTTGCCCCTAACGGCGTGATTCGCCGCAACGTCGCCACCGACGGCTCCGTCGAGGTTTCCTCCAACATCGGTGTGGTTGCCACCTCTGACGACGAGGTCAAGATCATGCTGTCCCCGCGCTCCTCGATCACCTCGCTGCAGAACGAGTTTAAGGACCGCCTGCAGACGCTGGCCGATGTCCTGGGCTTCGACGCCAAGTTCGAGTTCGAGTATCCCGGCTGGAGCTATGCCGAGCATTCGCCGGTCCGCGACGTCTTTGTCGAGAGCTATCGCGAGCTCTTTGGCTCCGAGCTGCGCATCGAGTCCATTCACGCCGGCCTTGAGTGCGGTCTGTTTGCCGAGGCCCTGCACGGCCTGGACGCCATCGCCGTGGGTCCGACGCTCTCCGATGTCCACACCCCGGACGAGAGCATGGAGCTCGCTTCTGCCGAGCGCTTCTACGAGCTGCTTATCGACGTCCTCAAGCGCCTTGCCGCGTAAAGGTCGCCTGTGAAGCCGCTCTAAAACGGCTGGCTATGAAAACGGCCGCCTGGCGTAATGCCGGGCGGCCGTTATTCGTTACAGCGCGAGGATCCCCAGATGCTCGAGCAAGATCTTAAGCCCGATGAGGATGAGCACGACGCCACCCACGATGGTGGCGGGTTTTTCGTAGCGCGCGCCAAAGGTGTGGCCGATCGCTACGCCGGCGACGGAGAAGATAAACGTTGTGACGCCGATAAGCGATACAGCGGGCACGATGTCAACCGAGAGCGCGGCAAACGAGATGCCCACGGCCAGGGCGTCGATTGAGGTGGCGATGGCGAGGATCAGGTACTCGCCCAGTTCAATCTTCTCGGCATCCTTGCCGTCGTCTTCATCCTCGTCTTCGGTAAAGGCTTCCCACAGCATTTTGCTGCCGATGAAGGCCAAAAGGATAAAGGCGATCCAGTGGTCGATGGGGCCGATGATGCTCATGAATTGACTGCCAAGCGCCCATCCGATCACGGGCATGCCTGCCTGGAAGCCGCCAAAGAACAGGCCGAGCACTACGGCGACCTTAAGGTTGATCTTCTTCATGCCAAGGCCCTTGCAGATGGATACGGCAAAGGCGTCCATCGAAAGGCCAACGGCGAGCAACACGAGCTCTGCGAGTCCCATAGTCTGGCTCCCTCTCTGCGGGCGGGCCCGCGTGTACCTCTTGGGGGAGTAACAAAAAAGACCCGTGGCGTACGCGTTGCGCGCACAGCCACGAGTCTCGTTCATTAAGGCAAGCCAGGCCGCATCGGCCAGTGTGTTGACTTGCCGCGCCACCGGAGGCGAACCCGATCACGCGACTACTCCCTCATTTATGCGAATCCCGATGCTACCACATAAGCAGCTCATTTGGATTGGGGCTCTCAGCTGTGTTCGCTCATTCTGTAAGCATCGGATTTTGCGGGCGTCACAGGGGCAAACCGTGAGAAACTTATTGACGTTTATGGAGCGTATACGATGGGAGCGATGCCTTGGATAAGAACGAGCTGCAAAAGCGTATGGAACAGGCCATCCGCCTGACTGCCCCCGGTCAGCCGATCCGCACCGCCCTCGACATGATCATTGCCGGTCACCTGGGCGCCCTTATCTGCGTCGGCGACACCGAAAACGTGCTCGCCGCCGGTAACGACGGCTTCCCGCTCAACATTTCGTTTACCTCGAACCGCCTGTTCGAGCTCTCCAAGATGGACGGTGCCATCGTTATCGATGGCGACCTCACCCAGATCCTGCGTGCCAACTTCCACCTCAATCCCGATCCCTCGCTCGCCACGAGTGAGACGGGCATGCGTCACCGTACTGCCGCTCGCATGTCGGTGCTCACCGACGCCATCGTGATCTCGGTTTCGGCTCGTCGTGCCGTCGTCAACGTGTACGTTCACGGCAAGAGCTACGAGATCCAGCCCGTCACCACCATCATGAGCTCGGTCAACCAGCTCGTCGCCACGCTCCAGACTACCCGTCAGTCGCTCGATCGCTCCCTGCTGCGCCTGACGGCCCTTGAGCTCGACGACTACGTCACGCTCGCCGACATCACCGGCATCTTCTCGAGTTTCGAGATCATGCAACAGGCAAAGACCGAGCTTAAGGATTGCATCGTCAAGCTGGGTAACCAGGGCAAGCTCGTGCAGATGCAGCTCGAGCAGCTCGCGGGCTCCAGCATGGATACCGAATACGACTTGATGATCCGCGACTACGCAAGCGATTCCTCCGAGGCAAACGCCGAGAAGATTCGCGCCGAGCTGAGCCGCATGACGCCTAAGGACCTGTCCGACCCGCAGCATGTGGCGGCGGTTCTGGGCTATGACGACCTGGACGAGGACTCCGTCATGACGCCGCTGGGCCTGCGCACGCTTTCGCGCGTGTCCGTCGTGCGCGACGGCGTGGCCGAGAAGATCGTCGACGAGTACGGCTCGCTGCAGGAGCTCATGGATGACATCAGCGAGGATCCGGAGCGCCTGGGCGACTTTGGCGTTAACAACCCTGCCATTCTTGCGGACTCCCTGTACCGCATGAAGGGCACCAAACAGGGGAACGCATAATGGCGCCCGTATGCGCCGTGGTCGTTGCCGGTGGCAGCGGCCAGCGCTTTGGTAACCCCGGCGGCAAGCAGCTCGTCAATGTAGCGGGCCGTCCGCTTATGAGCTGGTCCATCCGCGCGTTTGACCGTAGCGATAAGGTCGGCCACATCGTCGTGGTTTGCCCTGCCGAGCGCCGTGCCGAGATGCGCCGCCTGGCCATCGACCCGTTTGACTATGACACGCCCATCAGTTTTGCCGATGCCGGCGATACCCGCCAGGACTCCACCCGTGCCGGCGTGCACGCGGTGCCGGCGGGCTTTGAATACGTCGCCATTCACGATGGCGCTCGTCCGCTCATCACGACCGAGGCCATCGATCATGCGATCGACGTGCTTGTGGGCGACCGCTCGCTCGACGGTGTCGTGTGCGGTCAACCCGCGATCGACACACTCAAGATCGTCGACGGCGATAACATCGTCGAGACGCCGCCGCGTGAGCTTTATTGGGCTGCGCAGACGCCGCAGATCTTTAGCGTCGATGCTATGAAGCGCGCCCACGCTGCAGCCATTGCCGAGGGCTTTATCGGCACCGATGATTCGTCGCTGGTCGAGCGCATGGGTGGGCGCGTCCGCTGCGTCCAGAGCCCGCGCGATAACCTTAAGGTGACGGTGCCCGAGGACTTGCGTCCCGTAACCGCGATTCTGCTTGGCCGTATGGCCGAGGGAGAGGACCTTCCCCATGTTCAGTAACCTGCGCATTGGCCATGGCTACGACGTTCACCGTCTGGTGGAGGGGCGTCGATGTATCATCGGCGGTGTCGACATTCCCTACGAGCGCGGCCTGCTGGGCCACTCGGATGCCGATGTGCTCGCGCACGCCTTGGCCGACGCCATTCTGGGCGCCTGCCGCGGGGGAGACATCGGCAAGCTATTCCCCGACACCGATCCCGCCTACGAGGGTGCCGATTCGATGGTGCTGCTCGCTCGCGTGATGGACTATGCGCGCGAGCTGGGCTTTGAGTTTGTCGATGCCGATTGCACCATTGCCTGTCAGCAACCCAAGATCACCCCGCACCGCGATGCCATGCGCGCCAACCTTGCCCATGCCCTGGGCGTTGACGTCGAAAACGTGGGTGTCGCCGCCACTACGACCGAAAAGCTCGGTTGGGAAGGCCAGGGCGAGGGGATCGGCGCCTGGGCCGTCTGCCTGCTACAGAAAACCGTTAAGGAGTAACGAATGCGTATCTACAACAGCGCTACCCATAAAAAGGAAGAGTTCCAGCCCATCGAGTCCGGCAAGGTCCGCATGTACGTGTGCGGCCCCACGGTCTACGACAACATCCACATCGGCAACGCCCGCACGTTCATCAGCTTTGACGTGATTCGCCGCTGGCTCATCGCGAGCGGCTACGAGGTCACGTTCGCCCAGAACCTCACCGATGTCGATGACAAGATCATCAAGCGCGCCAACGAGCAGGGCCGTACGGCTGCCGAGGTCGCGACGGAGTTCTCCGACAAGTTCATCGGCGTCATGCGCGCCGCCAACGTGCTCGATCCCGATGTGCGCCCCCGCGCCACCAAAGAGATCGGCCCCATGATCGCCATGATCAAGACGCTTATCGAGCAGGGCCACGCTTACGCCGCCGATAACGGCGACGTGTACTTTGCCGTGCGCAGCGATCCTAACTACGGTCAGGTCTCGGGCCGCAATATCGACGACCTTATGGTTGGCGCGCGCATCGAGGAGAACGAGGACAAGAACGACCCGCTCGACTTTGCCCTGTGGAAGGCCGCCAAGCCCGGCGAGCCCAGCTGGCCGAGCCCCTGGGGCGAGGGCCGTCCCGGTTGGCACACCGAGTGCGCCGCCATGGTGCATCGCTACCTGGGCACTCCGATCGACATCCACGGCGGCGGCTCCGACCTTGCCTTCCCGCATCACGAGAACGAGTGCGCCCAGGCCACCTGCGCCTGGCACCAGGGCTTCTCCAACACCTGGATGCACACGGGCATGCTGCTGGTAGACGGCGAGAAGATGTCCAAGTCGCTCGGCAACTTCTTTACGCTGGCCGAGGTCCTCGAGCAGCACTCCGCTGCCGCCCTGCGCCTGCTGATGCTGCAGACGAGCTATCGCTCGCCGCTCGACTTTTCTTGGGAGCGTCTGGAGGGTGCCGAGAACTCACTCACGCGTATCGCCGGTACGGTCGAGAACCTGCGCTGGGCCGCGAACCATGCGACGGCCGATGCCGATGCGGCTGCCGCCGAGGCATTTGCCGCCAAGGCCGCTGAGACTCGTGCTGCCTTTAAGGAGTGCATGGACGACGACTTTAACACCGCTGGTGCCATGGGTGCCGTCTTTGGCTTTGTGACCGAGTGCAACCAGTACTTGGAGCAGGCGGGCGACGCAGCCGACAAGGCCGCCGCGCTTGCCGCCGCCGACACGCTGGCCGAGCTGCTCGATACGCTTGGCGTCGAGCTCCCCGAGCCCAAGGTCGAGCTGCCGCTGGGTCTGCTAGGCGTTGCCGCCGGCCTGGTCGCCTACACGGGCGACGACGTGGACGAGGCTGCTGCCAAGATTCTCGAGGCCCGCGCCGAGGCCCGCGCCGCCAAGAACTGGGATCTGGCCGATGCCATCCGCGACCAGCTCAAGGACCTGGGCCTCACCATTGAGGATACGGCCGCTGGCACCCGCATCAAGACTCTCTAGAGGCAAAGCGCTTGAGTAGGGACGCCTCGGGACTGGCCTGAAAATAATGCCGAAGGCGTGATTTTCGGACCTCTCCTAGGGCGTCTCGTCCATTTCAGTTTCTATATCTCGAGGATTTTCACATGGCTGATAACCGCAAGCGAGGGGGGTCTCGTTCCAATAACCCCGGCAAGGGTGGCAGCCGTCGCGACCAGCGTACCGGCCGTCTGCAGCGTGATGGCCGCGACCAGCAGCACGATCGCTCCCAGGCTCAGTCTGCGCGTCCGCAGCGCAACCGCGACAACGCTCAGGTCCCCAAGGGCGAGTTTATCGAAGGTCGCCGTGCTGCCGCCGAGGCGCTACGCACCGGTTTTCCCATCAAGTGCGTGCTCATTGCCGAGGGCGGGGAGCGCGACGCCGCCTTGTCGCGCCTGGTCGACGACCTCAACGCCGCGGGTGTCCGCATTAAGTATGTGCCGCGCGCGCAGCTCGACGCACTGTCGAGCCATGGCGCTCACCAGGGCATCGCGCTCGAGGTTGGCAACTTCCCCTATGCCGATGTCGTCGATATTCTCGACCGCGCAGGCGAGGGCCCAGCACTTGTCGTGGTGCTCGACCATGTGACTGACGACGGCAACTTTGGTGCCATCGTGCGCTCCGCCGAGGTTGTGGGCGCGGCCGGCGTCATCATCGCCAACAAGCGTGCCGCCGGCGTGACCGTGGGCAGCTACAAGACTTCAGCCGGCGCCGTCATGCATCTGCCTATCGCGCAGGTGCCCAACATCGCCCGTGCACTCGACGATCTTAAGGCCGCTGGCTTTTGGGTGGGCGGTGCCTCTGAGCACGCCGAAGGCAGTTGCTGGGATGCTCCCTTCGAGGGCCGCGTGGCGCTCGTCATGGGCTCCGAGGGCGACGGCATCTCGCGCCTGGTGCTTGAGAAATGCGACTTTTTGACCAAGCTTCCCCAGCGCGGCATGACCGAGAGCCTCAATGTTGCCCAGGCGACCACGGCGCTGTGCTTTGAGTGGCTGCGCCGCAACGCCGGCGAGCTCATGGGGGAGGAGTAACGCATGTCCAAAAAGAACCGTGCCAAGTCCAAGGCCAAGCGCTTTGGCGAGGGCTCGGCCAAGCCGATTGTTTCGGCCGCGACCTACGGCGTGGGCGGCAATGCGTTTGCGCAGGCTATCGCCGACCCAGTCTCGACGGTGCACTCCAACAAGCCCGAGCTGCTGGTGGTCGACGGTTACAACGTGATCCACTGCACGCCGCGCTACGAAAAGCTCGTCTACGACCATTCCGACGATCCGTATTCCAGCGACGTCCACGATATGGCGCGAACTGCACTCATCAACGACGTCGCCGCGTTTGCCCAGGGCCGCTACGAGGCCGTGATCGTGTTTGACGGCGCGGGCAACATCTCCAGCGAGCGCCCCAACCTGCCGGCCCGCGGCGTGCGCATCGAGTTTTCGCCGACGGGCGTCTCTGCCGATACCGTGGTACAGAAGCTCTGCATCGAGGCACGCGAGGAAGGCCGTGCGTGCTCTGTGGTGTCGAGCGACGGCACGATCCAGGCCGTCGTCATGGGCAAGGGTGTCACGCGTATCTCGAGCCGTATGCTGGTGGACGAGATCAAACAGATCGATAACGACGTTCACGAGGCAGAGGAAGCTCCGCAGATCAAGATGACCTTGGGCAGCCGCCTGAGCCCCGAGGCGCTGGCCAAGCTCAAGGCCCTGCGCGGGAGGTAGGAAACCTTCTATGGGGAGCTGCTTTCTCGATTGACCAACCAACTTGTTTGTAATCAATGGGTTGCGGCTTGGCATCGCCAAAACGAATAGTTTTTGGTTTTGGCGAACGGATAAAACTATTCGTTCTGACGAAGGGTTTTGAGATGTGGTCGGTCAAAGGGTCTGTTGCACCCCGTCCGCAATTCCTTTATTCTTAACTGGCTTCGCGCGAAAGCGCCAAGTGTGCCAGTGTGGCGCAACGGTAGCGCAACTGATTTGTAATCAGTGGGTTGCAGGTTCGATTCCTGTCACTGGCTCCATGAGAGTTTCGGGCTCTGTTCCCTTGTGGGACAGGGCCCGTTTCTTTTTTGTCGATAAGTCAGCGGGTTTGGCGCAACCTAGCTTCAGGTTTGTCTCGATCTGTAACACGAAGGGGCGGAAAACCGTTCTTACTGTTACAGATTGAGACGTAAGCTGGGGTCTCTGCGAAACATCTCGATCTGTAACAGATAGGGGAGAAAATGTTCTCTAAATGTTACAGATCGAGACAAAGGTCGGACCGGTCCCAGTCATCCTGGTCGAGCGAGGATATTCGGACGCACGAGGGTGGAAAATCTTCCGCTTAGTGAATGAGCGTGGATAATCTGCCACTTTGGATTCGATGGCACGGCAAAGTGGAAGATTATCCACGCTCGATTTCAAACGGAAGAAAATCCACGCTCGATTTTGCCTGGGAAGAGCAATCTTCTGTCTGGGAAGCCCCGATCTCGACCTATATATAGGTGCAAATAGGCTGTTATCGAAGCTCGATCCTGAAGGGGTACTCTACTACACCAAAGTGTTACCTTGGGAAACGTCACCTCAGTATCCAAAACCACCGTCCCTCATATCCCAACTCAACAAAACAGCAGGTCAAAGGTATATAGATACGCCCGGGGCCGTGTATCTAGAGGTTTTCGTTGACAGCCCCCAAGGTTGCATCGTATTATCTTCTTCGTTCGCGGGGGCGGCGGTCCAAAAGACCAAAGAACCTGCGGATACTTGAACGATTGGGAGTTTGCCCGAGTGGTTAATGGGGACGGGCTGTAAACCCGTTGGCTCTGCCTACATAGGTTCGAATCCTATAGCTCCCACCCGTCAAGTGCCTGTATAGCTCAGTCGGTAGAGCACTTCGTTGGTAACGAAGAGGTCACCAGTTCAAGTCTGGTTGCAGGCTCCATCCGGCGGTGTAGCTCAGTTGGTTAGAGCACACGGTTCATACCCGTGGCGTCACTGGTTCGAATCCAGTCACCGCTACCATAGGTAACACGGTGGCTTCTCAATAGTATGTTGAGAGGCCACTATGGTATAAAGGCAAAGTCCCGTCCGGGGACGACCTGTTAAGAGGAGGGCTTTATGGCCAAAGAGAAGTTTGAGCGCACTAAGCCGCATGTTAACATCGGCACCATTGGTCACGTCGACCACGGCAAGACCACGCTGACCGCTGCCATCACCAAGGTTCTCTCCGAGACCGAGGGCTGCAAGGCTGACTTCACTGCGTTCGAGAACATCGACAAGGCTCCCGAGGAGCGCGAGCGCGGCATTACGATCTCCGTCTCCCACGTCGAGTACGAGACTGCTGCCCGTCACTACGCTCACGTTGACTGCCCGGGCCACGCTGACTACGTCAAGAACATGATCTCCGGTGCTGCTCAGATGGACGGCGCTATCCTGGTCATCGCCGCTACCGACGGCCCCATGGCTCAGACCCGCGAGCACATCCTGCTCGCCCGTCAGGTCGGCGTTCCCTACATCGTCGTCTTCCTGAACAAGTGCGACATGGTCGACGATGACGAGCTCATCGACCTCGTCGAGATGGAGACCCGCGAGCTCCTCTCCGAGTACGATTTCCCCGGCGACGACATCCCCGTCATCCGTGGTTCCGCTCTGGGCGCTCTCGAGGGCGACGCCAAGTGGATGGACGCTATCCGCGAGCTCATGAAGGCCGTCGACGAGTACATCCCGACGCCTGCTCGTAACAACGACCTCCCCTTCCTGATGGCCGTTGAGGACGTTATGACCATCTCTGGCCGTGGTACCGTTGCTACCGGCCGTGTCGAGCGCGGTGAGCTCAAGCTCAACGAGCCCGTCGAGATCGTCGGCATCAAGGATACCCAGAACACCGTCGTTACCGGTATCGAGATGTTCCGTAAGTCCATGGACTTCTGCGAGGCTGGCGACAACGTCGGTCTGCTGCTCCGCGGCATCAAGCGCGAGGACATCGAGCGCGGCCAGGTTCTCTGCAAGCCCGGTTCGGTTACCCCGCACACCAAGTTCACCGGTGAGATCTACGTTCTGACCAAGGAGGAGGGCGGCCGTCACACCCCGTTCTTCGATGGTTATCGTCCTCAGTTCTACTTCCGTACCACCGACGTTACCGGTACGGTCAAGCTCCCCGAGGGCACCGAGATGGCTATGCCTGGTGACCACATCACCATCGAGGGCGACCTCATCCACCCGATCGCCATGGAGGAGGGCCTGCGCTTCGCTATCCGCGAGGGTGGCCACACCGTCGGTTCGGGCATCGTCTCCACGATCATTGAGTAAATTAGCTCTTTGATATAGCTGACTTAGAGAACCCGGCACTTATATGGGTGCCGGGTTCTTTTCTGCAATGGATATTGAGCCGTTGCTGGTGTCGAGAGGATCGATAATGGTCCTGGATGCACCGTCGATTAGCTCTCGATGGCTTCATTGATGTGTTCCAAATATGAATGGATCCACCGAGAACCAATTGACTCGAGGTTTTCATTGACAGCACTTACGTGGAGCTGATAAAGTAACAACTCGTGCCCGTACGGGGCGGAAATGAAAGGTTCAGGATACATGCGTACTCTAGTTACTCTTGCGTGCACTGAGTGCAAGCGCCGCAACTATACGACCACCAAGAACAAGTCGACCATGCCTGATCGTATGGAGATCAAGAAGTATTGCCCCTGGTGCCGTCACCACACGCTGCACAAAGAGACTCGCTAGTCTCTAGTCACATACGCCAGTAGTTCAATTGGTAGAGCATCGGTCTCCAAAACCGAGTGTTGAGGGTTCGAGTCCTTCCTGGCGTGCCAGTCATTATTCCGTAAGCTCCCACTTGGGGGCTTACGGTTTACTCATGTATAAGCGCATTGCGCGGAGGTAACCCAAATGGCCAACAAGAAGAACAAGAAGAAGGCTCAGCAGCCGGCACCTGCCAACAGCGCTGCCGCCAACTCCAAGGTTGAGGCCAAGAAGGCCGTTGCCAAGAAGAACGAGAAGGCTGCGAAGTCCAAGAAGAACGAGAAGCCTGGTTTCTTCGCCCGCACCAAGAAGTATTTCGCTTCGGTCAAGTCCGAGATGAAGCGTGTCACGTGGCCCGATAAGAAGGAGCTCGTGAACTACTCGGTCGTCGTTTGCGCTTCTCTGGTCGTCGTCGGCGTCGTCATCGCTCTGCTCGATGCTGGCTTTGGCGAGGCTCTTGCTCTGTTCTCTGGATTGAGGGGCTAAACCATGTCTAAGCGTTGGTACGTCGTTCACACTTACTCCGGATACGAGAACCGCGTAAAGTCCGATCTCGAGCATCGTATCGAGACCATGGGCATGCAGGACCGTATCTTTGATATCGAGATTCCTATGGAGCGCGTCACCGAGATCAAAGAGGGTGGCAAGCGTGAGACCAAGGATTCCAAGATCTTCCCGGGTTATGTCCTGGTCCGCATGGAGATGGATGACGATGCTTGGACGTGTGTTCGCAACACGCCCGGCGTCACCGGTTTCCTGGGCGGCAACGGTAAGCCCGCACCGCTTTCCCGCGACGAGTACAACAAGATGACTCGTCGTCCCGGTAAGGGCGATTCGCCCAAGCGCACCTCGGTTGATATTCAGGTCGGCACGTCCGTCCGCGTCACCGATGGCCCGCTTACCGACTTTGATGGCAAGGTCTCCGAGGTTAACACCGAGGCTGGCAAGCTCAAGGTCACGCTAATGATCTTTGGCCGCGAGACGCCGGTCGAGCTCGACTTTAACCAGGTCGCTGTCATCGCTTAAGTTTTCGTCCGTTCGCGCGAGCGTGCTTCTTCTGTGACTGCTCATCTCAGGAGTGCTTCTAACACGTGCGTGCTTACGATATAGCAAGTACTTCACACTCGTGATTCGAAAGGAATGACCATGGCTGAGAAGAAGGTTGCCAACGTCATTAAGCTCCAGATTCCTGCTGGTGCAGCTAACCCCGCTCCTCCCGTCGGCCCCGCCCTGGGCGCTGCTGGCGTGAACATCATGCAGTTCTGCCAGGCCTTTAACGCCGAGACGCAGGACAAGAAGGGCGACATCATCCCCGTTGAGATTTCTGTCTACGAGGATAAGTCCTTCTCCTTCATCACCAAGACCCCGCCGGCGGCTCACCTCATCAAGAAGGAGCTGAACCTCAAGTCTGGTTCCGCTAAGCCCCAGGCCGACAAGGTTGGTCAGCTCTCCCAGGAGCAGCTCACCAAGATCGCCGAGATCAAGATGCCGGACCTCAATGCCAACGACATTGACGCCGCCAAGAAGATCATCGCCGGTACCGCCCGTTCCATGGGCGTCACCATCGCTGGGTAACGATTTCTTATGGTAACGACGGGTGCTCCGACCGGGGTGCCCGTTAAATGTGTGCAATAGGGCACACGATACGATGTGGGAGGGCTCACGCCCGTTTAACCACAGGAGGTAATGCACATGGCTAAGCATGGTAAGAGCTATAACGCCGCTGCCGAGAAGATCGACCGCGCCACGCTCTACACCCCCCTTCAGGCTGCCAAGCTCATCAAGGAGCTCGACACCGCCAAGTTCGACGAGACCGTCGAGGCCCACTTCCGTCTGGGCATCGATACTCGTAAGGCTGACCAGAACATCCGTGGTTCCATCTCCCTGCCCCACGGCACCGGCAAGACCGTTCGTGTTGCCGTCTTCGCCGAGGGCGAGAAGGCCCGCGAGGCTGAGGCTGCCGGCGCCGACATCATTGGTTCCGACGAGCTCGTCGCCCAGATTCAGAAGGGCGAGATCAACTTCGACGCCGCTATCGCTACGCCGAACATGATGGCCAAGGTTGGCCGCATCGGTAAGATCCTTGGTCCCCGTGGTCTCATGCCGAACCCCAAACTCGGCACTGTGACCATGGACGTCGCCAAGATGGTCTCCGAGCTCAAGGCTGGCCGCGTTGAGTACCGCGCCGACCGCTACGGCATCTGCCACGTGCCCCTGGGCAAGAAGTCCTTCTCTGAGCAGCAGCTCGTCGAGAACTACGCTGCCCTGTACACCGAGATCCTGCGCGTCAAGCCCTCTTCTGCTAAGGGCAAGTACGTCAAGTCCATCTCCGTGTCTTCCACCATGGGCCCTGGCGTCAAGGTCGATCCCGCTGTCCAGCGTGACTTCCTGGCTGAGTAACTGCTAGTTACTGCCTGAGTACAGCAAGCATTGCTAAAGAAACCCGGTTCTGCCTTTTGCAGGACCGGGTTTCTTGCTATCGCGTCAAAAGTACCACAAAGGGGACAGTGTCCTCTTTGTGGTGGTTACCAGGGTGTTCTGGCCGTTGAGGACTCGATGGCTTCGTGGCGTTTGAGCTCGCGGCGCATGGTTTGTGAGTTGAGCCAGGCTGCTTGCCAGCCGCGGATGGGGTAGTGCGTCTGGTCGAGCTCAAACTGCGTATAGCCGCAGGCGTTGATGATCGTCGTTCCACACACATGCTGACGCTCGCGCTGAAAATCGCAACCGTAGCTTTGGTGCACATGTCCGTGCACCATGTAGTCGGGATTCCAGGATTCGAGTGCTGTGTTAAAGCATTCGAATCCTCGATGCGGCAGATCGTCCAGATCACCCATACCGGCGGCGGGTGCATGGGTAAGCAGAATGTCGCACCCGCCGACCATCCTAACCTTACGCGACAGCTTACGCATGCGCTTGGACATCTCGCGTTCGGTGTACATGTTGGCGCCGTCGCGATAACGCATGGACCCGCCAAGGCCCGCAATGCGAATCCCTCGGTACGTGTACACGCTGTCTTCCACGCAGATACATCCGCCCGGTGCATGACGTGCGTAGCGGTCATCGTGATTGCCGCGCACGTAGATGAGCGGTTTGTTGATGACCGTAACCAAAAACTCAAGATAGTCCGGGTCCAGATCGCCGGCGGACAAAATCAGGTCGACTCCCTCAAAGCGTTCCTTGCGAAAGCACTCCCAAAGGCATCGTTCTTCGGTATCGGCTATTGCAAGGATTTTCATAGGGCAGGGACTTTCGGCTCATCGTCGAGCTGCGGAATGGTGCCTACCACGTTGTCCGCCAGCCAATTCATCTCGACAATCTGCGTGCTCGGCAGCGGAGGGAAGCCTTCAATCTGTACCACGCCGTTCTGGCTGTGGAGCTCGCCGCCAAAGGGGTTGATGGATCCCTCGACAATGCCGTTGCGGAGCAACTGCACGAGTTTGCGCGTTTGGTAGGGTAGGCCCGGAGCGTAACGGATGTCGATAACTCCGGAGCTCATGCCATACCAGTAGTTGACAGCGCGCACTTGGTTGTCGTCGCTGGTCTCGTCCCACGTGCCGTGAAGAAGGCTGCGAACGATGAGCTCGTAGTAACGGCCCCAGTTCCATACGGGCATGGCGATGCCGGTGACTTTGCCGTCGACCAAGCGGTGAAGCCCGTAGGCCGTTGGGTCTTCGAGCGACTTTGACATGTCAGCGCCGGTCATGACGCTTACGCCTTCGCGGCACATGGCTTCGGCAAGACCACCGGCGGGAACATCGCCCCAGGTGAGGATGACCTGCGCGCGCGGGTCGAGCAGCGAGGCGCCAATCGCAAAGGCGTTGATCTCGCTAAGCGCGCCCGAGGCGAAGACCGACGCGTGGTAGCCGATACGGTGGTTGTCCGCCATACTGGCGGCAAGGGCGCCCAGGAGGAACTTGGCCTCGTACATCTTGCCAAAGTACGAACGGACGCTTTGGTGGGGAAGGCCGATAGAGCAGTTAAGGAACCGCACCTGGGGATACTCAACGGCAGCTCTGAGCGTGTATTCCATCAGGCGGTGCGAGGTCGAGAAGATGACGTTAGCTCCATGTTTGACAGCCGTTTCCACGGCGGCGTAGAACACATCCGGATCGTGACAGTCCTCGAACGCCTCGGTATGCACGATACCGCCAAAGTGCTCATCGAGATACTGACGCCCTTGGTCGTGCAGGCTGTCCCAGCTCGACGTCGCACAGAGGAACTCATGGATAAAGGCGATGCGCAGGGGGTTGGCCGCCGAGTAGACGGTCTTGCCCATAAAGAAGTTGAGCACGCCGGAGGTGGACTTGGCGGGCGCCTCTTCCTCATCGACACTCGGTGCCTCGACAAGATCGACCTTCTCTTCATCACTTTTGCCGGCAATGACCAACTCGCGCCAAATCATGCACAGGCGGTTTACGACGATATCCGTCGGCGTATCCAGCAGGCGGTCCTGGTTGTACACATTGAGGTAGACAAGCATGGCGTCGGCGGGCGTAATGTCCAGGTGGTCGCCGCCTGCGCGAAGGTAGGCGCGCTTAAAGAGCAGGAAGGTGTGGCGCAGGTAGTCGACCTTTTTCTGGGGCCATTTTTCGATAAGGTTCTGACCGAGCATCTTGGCGAGCGTCTCGTAGCTTCCCTCGCGCGAGAACTCGATTTCGTATAGGGGGCAGACACGCCAAAACGCGCAGAACTCGCCGTATAGGCGACTTTCGACGGAATCCCATTTGCCGGGGTAGAGACGGGCGACTTTAGCCGAAACCGTTGGAGCGTCCAGGAATTTGAGGACACTGACGCGCTTGTTGCCCTCTTGGACGTAAAACCGATGCATAAACTCGGTGACGATGATGGGGTCGCGATAGCCCTCGGTCACCTGGATGTCGTAGAGGTTGGACCACTTGCGGGCGAACTCGGTGTTAAACGGCAGCAAGGGCATAAAGTTGCATGAAAAGGCGGACTGACGGCCCTTGGTGACCGTGCCGACGACCATTTCGAGCGGAATATCCCGCAGGCCGACATTCTCTCGCTGACCTAAGGGGAGCTGAGCAACCAAGCTATCGAGGTCCGTAAGGTATGGATGCTCGCTTTGGCTGATGGCGCGACGGCGTCCCTGCTCGCCGCGCTTGCGTGCTTGACGATAGGCCTCTTCCATGGTGTCTACTCCCTTAGTCGTTTAAACAACGATATGAACCATGGTACCACGATGCGAAACCACCACAAAGGTGCCTGTCCCCTTTGTGGTGGTTTAGGCGATGATGGGGGCGATGGCACGAATGCAGGCGTCGGCTGCCGTAAAAGTGGTGCTATCGTCGCTGACGATAAAGATGATTTTGCCCTTAACGCCAAAGTCGCCGATCTCGCTAAAGAGCACGTACGGCTCCTTGTCAAAGCCAGAGATGGGCGAGACGGCCGTTTTGGTTGCGCTCGTGAGCTCGTCTGCCAGCGCGTCAAGGGAAGCCCACTTAGACGTGTCCTTTACGGCAACGGGCACGGCCACGCGCCCAAAGGGCATCAGATGCACGAGCGTGTTCTTGGAGATGTTGGAGTTGGGCACAATGATGGTCTGCCCGCAGGCGTCCTCGATGGTTGTGTGACGCCAGGTGATATCTTGGACCACGCCCGACACGCCGCCGACCTCGATATTGTCGCCGGGTTTGATAATGCCCATAAAGGTCACCTGCATACCGCCGATAAGGTTCGACAGCGTGTCCTGAAAGCCGAGCGAGATGGCGATGCCGCCGACGCCAAGAGCGGCGACGAGGGCGTTTGCATTAATGCCAAAACAGTTGTCGAGGATAAAGCTGCCGCCGATCATCCAGATGACGGCGCGTGTGATGTTGATGAAGATACTCGATGCCGGAAGCGGGTTATCGTCTCGGTTAAGCAGATGGTTCAGGGTCTTGGATACGACCTTGGCGGCGACGGCGGTGCCTATCGCCAAGATGACGGCCCAGATGATGTTGTGGACCCACCGTTGCTCAAAGAAATGAAGAATCGGCTCAAACAATTCCATGTAGGGAAAACCTCCTAATGATCGTCCAACCATGATACCCACCAAGAAGCCCGTCCGATCAAATTCGGACGGGCTTCTGTGCTCGATATAAGGTTTACGCGGTGGGGCTGCAAGGCCCGGCGGTGTAGCTTAGCGTCGACGCTTCCAGATAATGCCGAGAATGATGACGATGATGCCGCCGATAAGGCACGCGCCAACTACTGCCAGCGTGCGGTCTCCCGTTGCGGCGAGCTTGCCGGTCGTCTTCTTGGTGATGACCTTCGTGGTCGTCGTGTCCGTCTTAGGCGAGGGCTTAGGCGTCGGGGCCGGTGTGGGCGTGGGGTCCACGGCAGCGGAGCCAAAGCTGATGGTGCCCGCGAGCGAGGCCATCTTGCTCTCCCAGCTGTTCTGCCCGATCAACGCCCTTAGCGCTGACTCGCAGGTACCCCACTCGGTGTGCTTGGTGGCGTTTGTGAAGGTGGGGAAGTCGGTCGTGCTGGTGATGATGTAGTTGTTGGTGGCGACGGTATAGGCCTTGGCGGGGTCGAGCGTGCTGCCGTCCTTGGTGAGTGTGGCACTCACAATGCGCTTGCCTTCGGGCTGCGTCCAATCAATCGTCACGTTGATGCCGCCAAAGGAGAGAACGCTGCCAGAGTCATCGCGCCACTTGTACTTGTCTTGCGCCTCCTGCTCGGTGTGACCGGCCGCCACATAAGCCTGCTGAAGCTTGTAGCTGTCGTTGCAATCGTCGCTAATTTGTAGCGAGTGCTCGAGCGCTGCGAGGAAGTCAGCGCCGGTCATGGTCCAGGTCTCCACGGTGTTGCCGTAGGGCGAGATAGCGATGACGTTGCCGGCGGTCACGTTGCCCGCCGCGATGCCGCCGCGGATGCCGCCAGCGTTTTCGATAGCGAGGTCCGCGCCCGTCAGGGCAAGATAGGAGCCGCAAATCACATGGCCGATGGTCTGGGCCTTGGTGGTGTCGCCCTCCTTACTGGGGCGGAAATCGGTGGTGCGCACCATTTCCCAACCATGCGTGCCTGCGGCGTCCTCGCCGTAGAAATAGTTGGTGGTGGATGTGCTGAGCACCTTGTTCGATTCGTTTTCAAAGGCCTCGTCGAGCGGCTTGATCTTGTTGCGGACGTCTTCAAGGCGGCTTTGGTAGTCGGAGCCCTTGTCGGGGTCTGCCAAAAGGTCGTTGACGTTCTTGGCGGTGTAGAGCTTCTCGTCACTGCCGTCTGCAGGGACCGTGACCGTGTCATCGTCGGTCGTCTCGGTGCCATTCGTGTCGTACTTGTACGGAATGGAAAGCAGCCCCACCTCGGCAAAGGCGCTGCCTGCCTCAACAACGTGGATCGTCTTGCCGTCGGCTCCCGTCACCTTCTCGTTAAGGTTGATGTGCTCGTGGCCTGCGATAAGGGCATCGACGCCACGGAGTCGCGTGGCAAAGGTTTTTGCGTCGAGCGTGTGCGCGATACACACAACAACATCGCAGCCCTCCCTGCGCAGCTGCTCTGCCTCGGCATTGATGGCGTTCGCGGCACTCGAGAAGCTGGTGCCCGCGACTAGGTCTGCACGCAACGAGGAGCCAAGCGACTCATCCATGGCTCCTACAACGCCGACCTTGATCTGGTAGGCGAACGTTGAGTGATTTTCGCTGTCCTCCCAGGTGCGGTCGAGCGTCTTGGTGATGCTCGAGCTCCATACGCCGCTCGTGGACGTTGCGTTCGCGCAAAGCATGGCGAAGGGCGTGCCGGTGGTGCTGTAGCCGGTCATGGTGCGGAGTTTGTCTGCGCCGTAGCTCCAGTCGTGGTTGCCTGGCGTGGTCGCGTCGTAGCCGTTGGCGTAGAAGGTGTCCATGAGCTCGGCGATGCTCTTACCCTCGCTCATGGTGGCGAAGGACTGTCCGTGGAAGGTGTCGCCCGCATCGAGCAAAAGATCGGGGGCGTTGCCCTGGGCGCTATAGAGAACTGCCAGTCCGTCGAAGCCGACGGTGCCGGTGCCCTTGCTTTCGTTGTAGCTGTACTTGTAGCTGCCGTGGATGTCGTTGGTGTGCATGATGGCCACGGAGCCGTCAATAGCGGCGGGCAGGTTCCCCGCGAAAGCGAGGCTTGGGATGCCTGCGAGCGAGCCGGCAAACAACGCGGCGGCTAACGCAAGGCGGGGGAGTCTTTTCATGGCAGTTTCCTTAGTCCTTAGCCAGAATGTCTGGTTGAATATCGGATTATCGACATAATATGCGAAAACCGCCGCAAGGGCGTCTGTCCCTTTGCGGCGGTTTTGACGTTTGCGCAGGTAAAACCTGCCAAAATAAACCTGTCCCTTTTTGGTAGGTTTAGCTCAGCAGCATGCGGTCGTTGGCGAGCTCGCCGCCCGAGACCTCCTCGAACTTCTGCAGCAGGTCGGCGACGGTGAGCGACTTCTTCTCATCGCCCGCCACGTCGTAGATTACGTGGCCCTCGTGCATCATGATCAGACGGTTGCCCAGGCGGATGGCGTCGTTCATATTGTGCGTGACCATGAGCGTGGTCAGGTGGTTCTCGTCGACGATCTCCTCGGTTAGGTTAAGCACCTTGGAGGCCGTCTTGGGGTCGAGCGCTGCGGTGTGCTCGTCGAGTAGCAGCAGGCGAGGCTTGGTGAGCGTGGCCATGAGCAGGGTGAGCGCCTGGCGCTGTCCGCCCGAAAGCAGACCGACCTTGGCGTTGAGGCGCGTGTCCAGACCGAGGTCAAGGCGCTTAAGTAGCTCAACGTACTCGTCCTTTTCGGCCTTGGTGACGCCCCACGAAAGACCGCGACGCTGGCCGCGGCGCTTGGCAAGGGCAAGGTTCTCAGCGATCTGCATGTCGGCAGCGGTACCGCGCATAGGGTCCTGGAACACGCGGCCCAGATACTTGGCGCGCTGCGACTCGCTCAGGCGCGAGATGTCGGTGCCGTCGAGCTCGATAACGCCTGAATCGAGCGGATACACGCCGGCGATCATGTTGAGCAGCGTGGACTTGCCGGCGCCGTTGCCGCCGATCACGGTTACAAAGTCGCCGTCATTCAGGGTGAGGTCGACGCCGGTGAGCGCGCGCTTCTCGGTGACGGTGCCCTTGTTAAAGGTCTTCTTGACGTGCGAGAGCTTAAGCATCTGCCTCATCCCCCTTCGTGTAGGAGCTGCGGAGCTTATAGCGCTCCCAAACCACGGGCACGCACAGGGCCACGGCAACGATCACGGCGGAGAGCAGCTTCATGTCGTTGGCGTCCATGCCCAACTGCAGCACGATAGCGCGGATAAGGAAGTACACCACGGAGCCAAAGACGGCGGAGGCCAGGCGAACGCTAAACTGCGTGAGACCGCCGGGCAGCAGGCGGCCGAGCACCTCGCCGATAACAATGGCGGCAAGACCGATAACGATGGCGCCGGTGCCCATGCCAATGTCGGCGTACTTCTGGCTCTGGCAGATGAGCGCACCCGAAAGGCCGATAAGGGCGTTGGAGAGCACGAGGGCGATCATCTTGGTGGAGTTGGTGTTGACGCCCAGGGCGCGGATCATGTACTCGTTGTTGCCGGTGGCACGCAGCGCCGAGCCGATCTCGGTGCCAAAGAACCAGTACAGGATGGCGACGATGGCCACGGCCAGCACAATGCCCAGGATGATGGCAACGGTGGACTGCGGCAGGCCCGTCATGTGGCTGACGGATGAGAAGATGGTGCCCTTGGCAAGGATGGGCGTGTTGGATTTGCCCATGATGCGCAGGTTGATGGACCACAGACTGATCTGCGTCAGGATTCCGGCGAGGATCGCGGGAATCTCAAAGACAGTGGTCAAAATGCCCGTGACGGCGCCCGCGATGGCACCGGCACACATGCCGGCCAAAACAGCGAGCAGCGGGTCGACGTTGTTATTGACGATGAGCACGGCGCAGACGCAGCCGCCGAGGGCAAAGCTGCCGTCACAGGTCATATCGGGGATGTCGAGCAGGCGGAACGTGATAAACACGCCAAGTACCATAATGCCCCAGAGGACGCCCTGCGAAACGGCGCCTTGCAATGCAATAAGCATGCTTCATACCTCCTAGGATAGGGTGGACACGTGAGTCACCATGATAGCGGTAACAATGCATAAAAGAGCTGCGGCCGGATGTTTTGTCTCATCCGTAACAAGCAGGGCGAACGCCGGTCTTTGGCGTTCGCCCCTGTGGCTCAGATATTGAATAACACGGCAACGGCGCGAGTGCGTGCCCTAGACGCGCTACCGCGCATGGCGCTACTCGTCCAGAGCAGAAAGATCGATGCCCAGAGCCTCGGCCATCTCGTCGTTCTTGACGACGACTAGGTCCTTGCTCGAGAGGTGCTTGATCGGCATATCCTCGGGCTTAGCCTCACCCTTCAGGATCTTGACGGCCATCTCGCCCGCGGCGTAGCCCAGATCCTCGTAGTTGATGGAGAGGGTGAACAGGCCGCCAGCCATGCACATACCCTCCTCGCCGGTCACGTAGGGAAGCTTGTTCTCCTTGCAGATCTGGCCCACCTGCGAGGCGCCCGCGGCGATGGTGTTATCGGTGGGGGAGTACAGCGCGTCGACCTTGCCCACGGCAGATTCGACGACGGACTGGATCTCGTTGGAGCTCGAGACGGTGTAATCGGTGTACTTCAAGCCCAGCTTGTCGAGCTCCTTCTTGGCGGCCTTGATCTGGACGTCGGAGTTGGACTCGGCGGTGCAGTAGAGCAAGCCGACCTTCTTAACGTCGGGCAGGACCTTCTGCATCATCTCGAGCTGCTCGGCGACCGGGGTTAGGTCGGAGGCGCCGGTGACGTTGGTGCCGGGCTTATCGTTGTCCTGGACCAGGCCCGAGGCGGCGTAGTCGGTGATGGCGCAGCCCACGATGGGGATATCGGCGGTGGCGCCGGCGGCGGCCTGCGCGGCGGGCGTAGCGATGGCATAGATCAGGTCGACGCCATCGCCCACGAACTTGTCGGCGATGGACTTACACGTGGACTGGTCGTTCTGGGCGTTCTTCTGATCGATCTTGACCTTAAGACCGCTCTTCTTGATGGCCTTGACAAAGCCGTCGTTGGCGGCGTCGAGTGCGGAGTGCTCGGTGAGCTGCAGAACGCCGACGGTGTAGTCGGAACCGGCGGCAGCAGAGCCGGAACCAGAGTTGCCGCCGCATCCGGCGAGCGGAGCGAGCGCGAGCAGGCCAGCAGAGACCAGAAGGCTCCTGCGGCTGATGGCGATATCCTTCATATCGTTACCCCCAGTATAGAAATGGCTGGAAACACTGCACTCAAACAAAGTGCAAGTGGAACTATAGTAGCGCGGATGTCCATTTTTACAATAACCTGGCGGGTTTTTTAATACAGAACCGGATGGGCGGTACGGGTAGTCGAATGGACGGCGGAGGTTCTTATGCGGCGGAGGCGTTCTCATCGTCTAGCGCGGCAAAGAGTTTTTTGCCGTCGAGCAAGCGCGTGCTGACGTTTTTCATGCGGCCGATCTCTACGGTACGCAACGTGTCGTCGGCGCCTCGGGTGTCGTAGACCGTTCCCAGCAGATACGAGACGCCATCGCGTTGCCTGATGGCAAAGGGCCGGACCGTCATCCGCACCACCTCGGTTTCGCCACGTGCCGTGACGCTCGAAATATCAAAACTCACCGTGGTTCCGTGGTCGATGGCCTGCTCGATGAGCTCGCAGGTGTCGATGCGCTTGACGGGCGTGCGCGTGGCCTTGGTGGATTTGCTGCCGGCACTTGGAGCGGGCTCGGGTGCATCAAGGTAGCCGCGAACGTCGGCACTCGCCATGGCGACCAAGTGCTGAGCCATGCTTTTTCGAATGGCGACGGGTGTGGAGCGGTTGCGCATGACCATGCCGTGGAGCCGGATGATTTCCTCGTCGGTGAGCGGACGGGTCAAGAGCCGATACCCCACGCCGCGCTTGTATTCAATTTCGTATCCGGCATGGCGAAGTGCGGAGATGGCGGTGTAGATGCTGTGCCGCGCCGCCGAAATGGGCATGCGGGCGGGGTCGTCGGGATGAGCGAGGCGCCGGATCAACTCATCGGAAAGCATGGCCTTGTCCTCGCCGGTGTTTTCGCTTAATAGTTGCAGGATGCGAACGGCGCGATAGGCCGCCATCGAGGCGGCGCCTCTAGTCGTGGTGTCGTAGGTTTCAACAGCGGCTTCGGTCATCGTGCCCACGTCCTTTCCGTTTTGGGTGGCGACGGTATGGAGCCTAGGACGTGGGGCTTTCCCAGGGGCGCAGGGCGCTCTGGGCGGTCGGTAGTCGTCGGCAAACGGCGGGTTGAGTTTTCAACAGCCCTGCTCAACTGACCAAAAACTTGCCAAAAGCTTGACGGATGCTGTTGAAAAAAAGCGTCTCTCGACCGATGTCGAGAGACGCTTATGCGATGAGCGTTGGCGTGTGGTGACGCGAGCTAGCGTCCGACGATTAGAAGTCGGCGTTGCCCACGGTGCGCGGGTGCGGCAGGACGTCGCGGATGTTGCCCACGCCGGTCAGATACATGACCAAGCGCTCGAAGCCCAGACCGTAGCCGGCGTGCTTGCAGGAACCGTAGCGGCGCAGGTCAAGGTAGTACTTGTACTGCTCGGGATTCATGCCCAGATCCTTGATGCGGGCCTCGAGCAGATCCAGGCGCTCCTCGCGCTGGGAGCCGCCGATAATCTCGCCGATACCGGGAACCAGGCAGTCGGCGGCGGCGACGGTCTTGCCGTCCTCGTTCATGCGCATGTAGAACGCCTTGATCTCGGCCGGGTAGTCGGTCACGAAGGTCGGGCGCTTAAAGTGCTCCTCCGTCAGGAAGCGCTCGTGCTCGGTCTGCAGGTCGATGCCCCAGCTGACGGGGTAATCAAACTGGTGGCCAGCAGCGACTGCCTGTTCCAGGATCTCGACGGCCTCGGTGTAGGTAACGCGGGCAAAGTCGGAGTTGGCGACATGGTCCAGGCGCTCGAGCAGACCCTTGTCCACAAACTTGTTGAGCATATTGAGCTCGTCGGGGCAGGTTGCCATGACGTCCTTAAGGACGTACTTGAGCATGGCCTCGGCGTTATCCATGTAGTCGTTAAGGTCGGCAAAGGCCATCTCGGGCTCGATCATCCAAAACTCGGCGGCATGGCGCGTGGTGTTGGAGTTCTCGGCACGGAAGGTGGGGCCAAAGGTGTACACGTCGCCAAAGGCCATGGCAAAGTTCTCGGCATTGAGCTGGCCGGACACGGTGAGGCTTGCATGCTTGCCAAAGAAGTCCTGGCTCCAGTCGACCTCGCCGGACTCGGTGAGGGGCGGATTTTTGGGGTCGAGCGTGGTCACGCGGAACATCTCGCCGGCGCCCTCGCAGTCACTCGTGGTGATGATGGGGGTGTTGACGTAGACAAAGCCCTGCTCCTGGAAGAAGCGGTGGATGGCGGCAGCCGCGACAGAGCGGATGCGGAACACGGCGCGGAACAGGTTGGTGCGCGGGCGCAGGTGCTGCTGGGTGCGCAGGAACTCGACGGTTGCGCGCTTCTTCTGCAGCGGGTAATCCGGGGCGCTCGTACCCTCGACCTCGATGGAGGTGGCAGAAAGCTCGAAAGGCTGGGGAGCATCGGGGGTCAGCTTGACGGTGCCGGTGCAAATGAGTGCGGCCGAGACGTTTTGATGGGCGATCTCGTCGTAGTTGTCGAGTGCCTCGCGGTTCATGACGACCTGCAGGTCGCGGAAGCAGCTGCCGTCGTTGAGCGTAACAAAGCCAAAGTTCTTCATGTCGCGGACGGACTTGACCCAGCCGGCGACGGTGACGGTCTGGCCGCCGAGCGACTCGGCATCAGCATAGAGCTGCGCGATTTTGGTGCGGTTCACGTATCCTCCCATAACGGTTGTACGGATTATTTCCAAACAGTTAACCATTCTAACCCGCGAGTGGGGGCGTAGCAAAACGTCAAGCTCGATGTATGAGCGTGACGTGGGCACCGCGCAAGCGCCGATTTTGCGGTGCCTAGTGCCCGCAGATGGCTTGGCGTATGAGAGCAGCGTAGGTGTCGATTCCCGCCTGGGTGAGGTGTGTGCCGTCGTCGACGAGGTATTCGCTGTGGCCCTCTGAGGCACCGTTCCAGTCGATGACGCCGGCGTTGTCGTTTTGGGCGCAGACGTCACGAATCATCTGGTTATTGCGGTCCTGCAGCTCGAGCGGCACGCGCACGGTCACAAAGTAGATGGGCTTTCCGCCCACGGCATTAATCACGTCCTGCACCTGCTGGGGGTCGCGGATGAGGCCGTTGGTGCCAAGCGCGCAGATGACCACGCTTGGATCGTAGTTGGCACTGTCCTGTGCATAGACATCCTGGAAGGTGTAGAACTGGCGGCTTACCACGCCGTCGATGTGGGCGTTGGGAAGCGCCGCCTGAATGCCAGATTGGGCACCTGCGGTGACCGAGTCGCCGATCATGAGCACACGGGCATCGCAGGTCCCGGTCGCCTCGTCGTAGGTAAAGTTCTTCCAGTCAAGGTTCTTGGGGACCTTTTCGGCGATAGGCCCCTCTTTGGGTTTTTGCTTGGTGGCGTCATCGGATGCGGTGTCGCTGGGCTGGGAATCTTTACCGAATGCAGGCTCGGCGCCCTTGTCGTTGGCTCCGTTGTCCTGGGACGAGGTCGCGTTCTGGGCAAGCTCGGGACGGAGCTGCTCGGCGCGGGCGGTGGCGATGCCTGCCCAGTCAAGCGGCGCGAAGACAAGTGCGGCGACGCATGCGGCGCCAAGCGCGGGGAGCACCATGGCGGGCGCGAGGACGTGTTTTCTTGCCGTGCTGTCCTGTTGGGTCGGCTTGTGGGACCAAGGGCGTTCGACGAGGCGATAGAAAACCTCGGCTACCGCAAGAATCAGTACAAGCTGTAATACCTGCTCCCACCAGGCGATGTGGGTAGTGCGGGTTGCGGGGTTCATAAGAAGCAGTAGGGGATAGTGCACCAGATAAACCGAGAACGAACGTTGCCCCAACCAGACGAGTGGTTTGGCTGACAGCAGACGGAGCACGATGCACTCCGTATTCTGCACGCAGATGATGAGGAGTCCGGTGAGCAGGGCAAACAGCAAAAAGCCGCCGCGGTAGAGCCAGGCGCTCTCTCCGGTCAGCATGAGTGCGCCGGCTATAACGGCAACGAGCCACGCGATAGAAATCGCGTTGACCTTTGAGACGCCCTTGTTGGCGCCGGGGGTATGGATGTCACCGCTCAGCATCTCGCGCAGACGCGGCGCGGCGATGGCGGCTAAGGCTCCGCATAGAAGCTCGGCGGCACGGGCGTCGGTTCCGTAGTAGACGCGCGATGTGTCGGCGGTGGGATTAAACATGAGGACCATGGTCGCCGTCGATACAAGCGCGAATGCGATCGTGATGCCGATGGCGGTGTTGCGCGACCTGGTTTTGCCGCACAGTGCCATAAGGATGACCGGCCATACCAGATAGAACTGCATAGTGACAGCGCAGAACCACAGGTGCGTGAGCGGCGAGGGGAGTCCCGCAGCGGCGAAATACGAGACGTTGCGGAAGATGTAGAACCAGTTGCTCAAAAAGAGTGCCGATGGCAGGGCGTCCTGCTGCACCTTAGGGAGTAGGCTCGGGGCCGCGATGTAGGTGGCGACGGCGGTAAACGCGATGGTCACGACGATCGGCGGCATCATGCGCGCAATGCGGCGGCAGATATAGCGCGGGTACGAGAATCCGTCGCGTGCCGTGGCTCGCATAATGCTTTTGGTGGCGAGATAGCCACTCAGCGTAAAGAAGAGTGTAACGCCCAAAAAACCGCCGGTCAGGCGGCTGGGGCGAAGGTGATATAGGACGACGCCGGCGATGGCGAGGGCGCGGAGCCCGTCGAGCGCGACGATGCGTTGGTTGCGTTGAGGCGCGGCATGTGCGGCGCCCGTGGGTGTGTTTTGCATCGATCTTCCTCCAATGTCGACCTAGCAGTCTAGCGCTCTGCGCGGACAAAGGAAGGGGGTTCGTGCGGTTGAACAACATGCCGCGGGACGATGCCTCGCTACGCAAAAGCCGCACCTGCGTTGATGCTCAGCTGCCTATATAGAAACGTTTCAGAACCTCTACATAGGCAAAAACAACAACACAGATGCGGCAAAGATGCACGGGTGGTTGAGCCTTTATGCGATGATGCTCGGCTACTTGGTCTTGGCAACCAGCAGCGGATCGCCAAGCTTGACGAGCGGGTTGCCACCGATAAGCGTGCCGGACTCGCCAACATGGTCGATGCTCTTGAGGCGGTCGAGCTCAGAGACAATGACGGTCACGATGTCCTCGTGGCCGGCGGCCTTAATGGCGTCGCGGTCGAAGCTGATGAGCGGCTGGCCGGCCTTGACCACATCGCCCATCTCGACAAAGCGGGCAAAACCCTTGCCGTTCATTTCCACGGTGCCCAGGCCAACATGGATGAACACGCGCAGGCCGTCCTCGGTAATCATGCCGATGGAGTGGTTGGTGACAGTGGTGGCACCGATGCGGCCGTTGGCGGGCGCATAGATGGTGCCGGTAATGGGCTCGATGCCATAGCCCTGGCCAAGCATGCCCGAGGCGATCGTCTCGTCGGGAACCTCGTTCAGGTTGACGAGCACGCCGTTGACGGGGGCATAGATGACGCCTTCGCGGGTAGCGAAGCTTGCTGCGGGCGGAACGGACGCCTCGCCGGTCGAGGTGAAGGTGGACTTAAGCGAATCGAGCAGACCCATAAATGCCTCCAACGTATCAGGCGCGCATGTTGCACGCGTGTGGTTTGCCGGAAACGTTTCGTACGTGTTTCCCAGCACGGTCAGCGCTCCTATTTTACGCTGCTTAACGATGGCCCTGAGCTGGGATTATGTGATATATCAGTTGATGGCCAACTTATTGCGGGGGTGTTTCTGCGCCGCGGGCTCAAGTGGGGTACGCTAAGGTGCGAAAAACGAGTGCGCACGAATCGCACGGAGGGAGCACCTATGATTATTGAGAACCATGCGCTGTGGGGCGAGGAGCCGACCGAGGATTATCCGGCGACGTTTACGTATCTGGGTGCCGAGCCGCTGCCTGACAAGCCCAATGGCCGCCGCCCCGCGGTGATCATCTGCGGCGGAGGCGGGTTTACGCATATCGCTCCGCACGAGCAGGACCCGGTGGCGTTTGCATTTTTGGACCGCGGCTACCAGGCCTTTGTGCTCAACTATGTGACGAGTGCCACGGGCGACGTGAGCTTTCCGCACCCGCAGGCGGACCTCGCCAAGATGGTCGCTACCGTGCGCGCCAACGCCGACGAGTGGCATGTCGATCCCAAGCGCGTGTGCATCGTGGGTTTCTCGGCGGGCGGCATGATCTGCGCCTCGTTGGCAACGCAGTGGAAGACCGGACCCTTCGCGGGCCTTGCCGGGGCTCGTCCGGAGGATATTCGTCCCGACGCCGTGGTGCTGGGCTATCCGTTGCTCGACCTTGCCTATGTGCGCGATATGCAGACGCGCGACCCGCGCATCGACCTGCGCGTGCCCAAGACGGGTGGCAAGACGGGACGCGATTTGCTCAACGACTATCTGTCGATGGTGACGGGTGGCGAGGCGACCGATGAGCACCTGACCGACATTTGCCCCACCACGCACGTTACGCGCCAGATGCCCCCGACCTTTGTGTGGGGCGTTTCGGACGACAAGACGGCGCCGGTCGCGCAGGTCTACCCGTTTGCGCAGCGCATGGCCGAGGAGGGCGTTGCATGCGAGATGCACGTCTTTGACCAGGGTGGCCACGGCCTTTCGCTCGGCAACGCCAATACCGCGGTCGACAACGAGGACAAGCAGGTTTCCGTCCGTCCCTGGATCCGCCTGGCCTTCCGCTTTCTGGAGCGCCATCTGTAAGAGGACGGACATCCCCTCAATAACTTGCGGTGAAATAGCCCCTATTTAAGGTCTCAACCAGCCCAAGCAGGAACTATTCCACCGCAACTTTGTTTTTGATGCCCCGCCCGGAAACTGCGTCCCGGTTTTGCCCTCGAAGGCGGGCCGCAGTTTCCTATAGGGCCTCGACTGGGAAAGCGCGTCCCGTTTCTAGCGGGGATTCCGGGATGTATTTTCCGCAAGAGGCCTGTTTGGGAAACCATATCCCGTTTCGAGCCAGAATTCTGGGACGCAGTTTCCCCGAGAGGCCCCATCGGGAAACGGTATCCCGGAATCCGCCCGGATGGTGGGATGCGCTTTCCAGAAGGGCGTCGCTTGGGGAACTGTGATTCGTGATCCGCCGGGGACGGAGGAAGGCGGACCATTTTGGGTGGCGGTGGTCGGCTACTTCAGCGTGATGCAGGACGCGAGGAGGTTGGCGTAATCATCGCCGCTCATTCCGAATGGCCTATCGTCGATTGTCTTTCCGTTCCACTCGCCATATGACCCGCCCCAGACTCGAACTGTATGGCCCTGTGTATCGCCGAGCTCCTTATAAAAAGCGCATCCAACACCGGGCAGGCCATTTGTGTCAGCACAGATGCCGAAGTTTGGACATAAGTTTGGGTTGTTTTTCCCGTTTGGATAAAAGCTATCTTTTGCGGTTACTAGGACCATGGTATATGCACCCATCCCATCCCCCTGGTCTGCATGGTCGGTTGTTTGAACCGTAAACTGATCGATGGGGAACCAGTCGGGAAGGACCATAGTGAAGTAATCGGTTTCGATGGTCCTTACCCGTTTTGCCTCCTCGGTCTTCCTCGCCTCTTCCTCCGCCTGGCGCCTTGCCTCATCCTCGGCCTGCTTGGCTGCCACGGCGTCGTCGCGGCGCTTGGTCGCGGCGGTCGAGAGCGCCTCGGCGTCAATATCGAAGCCGGCCTCCTTGGCGCCCTCGTCTTCCTCGGCGTACTTCTTTGCCGCGGCGATCTGGTCGTCGGTCACTTCGGACGCCTCGACCGACTCCAGCGCCACGTCGCCCGCATCGACAATCTTCTTCTCGGCGGCCTTCTCGTCCAGCTTGATGCTGAGCTTTTCGGCGGGGACGGCGTAGACCGTGCCGTCGGCCGCGATGGGGGAGGCGGCGATCTCCACCTTGTAGCTGCCGCGGCGAAGCTCGACGCCCTCGCCGCTGCTGTCCACGTAGCGCACGGCGTCGACCTTCTTGCCGCGCTCCTCCTTGCCAGTAATATGAACCGGCAGTCTGCTCGCGCCTGCCGAGGTGTCCCAGCCCTGGGCCGAGACGCTAAAGCGCACGGCGTGCTTCGCCGCGAGCGCCTCCTGCTCTGCCACCTCCTGTGCCTGCTCGGGGGCGTAGATGCCGAAGTAGTAGCCGGCGCCGCCGCCCATGACGAGCAGCGCGGCCACGACGGCGGCGATTACGAGGGGCCTCTTCGAGCACTTGCCCTTCGCCGGTGCCGGCATTGTCGGCTGCGCCTTGGCTGCCGGGGCGGGCTGATGGTCGCCCTGCGATTCGGCCGAGGCTTCATATTCAGCAACGACGGACTCGCCACACACGGGGCAGAACCTGGCCCCGTCCTCGACCTTCGACCCGCAATTTCGGCAGAACATGGGCAAACTCCCCTCAAACGGCGCCCGCGCGAATGCCGGGTGCATCTTCTTCCGTCCTCATGCTAAGGGCGAACGCTCGCCCGTTGTTGCGCAACATTGGCGGGCCCCCTTGCGATCCATTCGTCAGCTTAAGTTGCGGTGGAATAGTTCCTGATTTGGCGGGCTGAAGCCTCAACCAGGAACTATTCCACCGCAACTTCGTTTTGGCCTGCCGTCCGGAAACCGCATCCCAGTTTGAGCGTCGATTCCGGGACGTAGCTTCCGCTGATGGCTCCAAAGGGAAAACGCGTCCCGTTTCGAGCCAGAATTCTGGGACGCAGTTTCCCCGAGAGGCCTCATTGGGAAACTGTGTCCCTGAACTCTCCTGCCTGACCCCCTTTGCACCAATCTGCCGATTGAACGTTGCCGTATGTTCGCGCTATCATGCATGGTTAAATTGGTTAGCCATGGCAAACGGTTAGCCATGGTGAACATAAATGCAACGCCCTGTGGGCGCCGGGGGAGGAACGCGGACGTGAAGCTCGATACACTCGAGATTGGAAAGGACGCCGTTGTCGCATCGGTGACATCCGACGACCAGGCACTTCGTCAGCATATTTTGGACATGGGCCTAACGCCGGGCACCGAAGTCACCATGATGAAGTATGCCCCCATGGGCGACCCGCTCGAGATTCGCCTACGCGGCTACGAGTTGACGCTGCGCAAGGACGATGCCGCACGCATTGAGCTCGTGGATGTGCACGACACAGATACGGGTCCGCGCGCTAACGCCGCAATCGGCACGACGGAGCACCCGGCACTCGGCGAGGGGACGTATTCACCCCGTGCTGCCAAGACGGCCGTGCCCGAGGGTGCGCCCCTGCATTTTGCCCTCGCCGGCAACCAAAACTGCGGCAAGACCACCCTGTTCAACCAGCTTACGGGCTCCAACCAGCACGTCGGCAACTTTCCCGGCGTGACGGTCGACCGCAAGGACGGCACCATCCGTAACCACCCTGAGACGAGCGTTACCGACCTGCCCGGTATTTACTCCCTGTCGCCGTACACAGGCGAAGAGGTCGTGAGCCGTCAGTTCATCCTCGACGAGCGCCCGGACGCCATCATCGACATCATCGACGCCACCAACATTGAGCGTAACCTGTATCTGACGCTGCAGCTCATGGAGCTCGACCGCCCCATGGTCATCGCACTCAACATGATGGACGAGGTGACGACCAACGGCGGCGCCATTGACGTCAACCTGCTCGAGAGTCTGTTGGGCGTGCCGGTCGTCCCCATTAGCGCCGCACGCAACGAGGGTATCGGCGAGCTGGTGGACCATGCCCTGCATGTGGCGCGTTTCCGCGAGCGTCCCGGCCGCCTGGACTTCTGCGCACCCGATGGCCCAGACGGCGGTGCACTGCATCGCTGTATTCACGGCATTGCCAACCTTATCGAGGACCATGCCGCGACGGCGCACATTCCCGTGCGTTTTGCGGCGACCAAGCTGGTTGAGGGCGACGAGCTGGTGACCGAGGCGCTTCACCTGGATCGCAACGAGCTCGACGCCATCGAGCACATCATTACCCAGATGGAGGGCGAGGCCGGCACCGACCGCCTGTCCGCGCTGGCCGATATGCGCTTTAGCTTCATCGGCGACGTGTGTGGGCGCTGCGTCGTCAAGCCGCACGAGAGCCGCGAGCACGTGCGCTCCGTCAAGATCGACCGCATCCTGACAGGTCGTTACACGGCCATCCCGGCGTTCCTGGTGATCATGGGTCTCGTTTTTTGGCTGACGTTTGGCGTGATCGGCGCGGCGTTGCAGGGACTCATGGAGGACGGCATCGCTGCCATCATCGCCTCGGCCGATGCGGGCCTCAAGGCGTTCGGCACCAACGACGTGGTGCGCTCGCTGGCTGTCGACGGTGTGCTTACGGGTGTGGGCAGCGTGCTGACCTTCCTGCCGATTATCGTCGTGCTCTTCTTGTTCCTCTCCATTCTGGAAGACTCGGGCTACATGGCGCGCGTCGCCTTTGTCATGGATAAGGTGCTGCGTCGTTTTGGCCTGTCGGGCCGCAGCTTTGTGCCCATGCTCGTCGGGTTTGGCTGCACCGTGCCGGCTATCATGTCGACCCGTACGCTCCCATCCGAGCACGACCGCAAGATGACGGTCATGCTCACGCCGTTCATGAGCTGCTCGGCCAAGTTGCCGGTCTACGGTCTGCTGTGCGGGGCGTTTTTCCCACAGGCGACGGTTCCCGCCATGGTCTCGCTCTATCTGATTGGTATTGCGGTTGGCTGTATCGCAGCTTTGGTGCTCAACCGCACGGCATTTAAGGGCGACCCGGTGCCGTTTATCATGGAGCTTCCCAATTACCGCCTGCCGAGCATCAAGACGACAGTGATGCTGGCATGGGATAAGGCCAAAGACTTTATTACCAAGGCCTTTACCATTATCTTTGCCGCTACGGTGGTCATCTGGTTCCTTCAGACGTTCGATATCCGCTTTAATGTGGTCGCCGATCAGTCGCAGAGTCTGCTTGCGGGCCTCGGCAGCATCATCGCGCCGGCGCTGACGCCGCTTGGGTTTGGCGACTGGCGTGCATCCACGGCGCTCGTCACCGGACTTATCGCCAAGGAGAGTGTCATCTCGACCCTCACGGTACTTTTGGGCGCGACCTCGCCCGCGGCACTGTCGACCATGTTTTCGCCGTTTACTGCCTATGTGTTCCTGGTCTTTACGTTGCTGTACCCGCCGTGCGTGGCTGCGATCGGCGCCGTCAAGAGCGAGCTGGGCGCGCGCTACGCCGTTGCCGTATTCGCGTTTCAGGTGACGGTCGCCTGGATCGTAGCGTTTGTCGTGCATTCGGCGGGCATATTGCTGGGGTTGGCTTAGTTATTTATTGACGGTGCAACCTCTGTGTATCGAATTGTTTTCGGCCCCGCATCTGTTGCTGACGGATGCGGGGCCGTTGCTATATAATCGCCTCCGCTCAAAATGATTGGAGACGTTATATATGAGTCAGGCAAGGCAAGACGGCATCACGCTCAGGCAGTGGCTCCCGCTCGTCGGGCTCACCTGCTGTGCGTTCGTGTTCAACACGTCGGAGTTTATGCCCATCGGCCTTTTGACTGATATCGCCACGTCGTTCTCGCTCACCGAGGCCCAGGCGGGCATCATGATCTCGGTCTATGCCTGGGGCGTCATGCTGCTGTCGTTGCCGCTCATGGTGTTCGCTTCGCGCTTTGAGTTCAAGCGGATGTTGCTGGGCGTGCTGGCCGTGTTTTCGTTGGGCCAGTTTCTGTCCGCTGTGGCGCCGACTTATCCCATCCTGGTCTGCGCGCGCCTGGTGGTCGCTTGCGCGCACGCCGTGTTCTGGTCGGTCGCCTCGATCATGGCGTCGCGCCTGGTTGACACGCGCCATGGGGCGCTCGCTATCAGCATGATCGCCACGGGCTCTTCCATCGCACAGATCTTCGGCCTGCCGCTCGGCCGTGCCATTGGCCTGGCCGTGGGCTGGCGCATGACGTTTGCCGTGGTCGGAGCGCTGTCTGCTGTCGCGGTCGTCTACCAGGCCACGGTGTTCCCCACCATGCCAGCGGGCGAGCGTTTTACGCTCAAGCAGCTGCCCGAGCTGATCAAGAGCCCGTTCCTCATCGCGCTCTATGTGGTCACGGTGTTCATGGCGACCGGCTATTACGCGGGCTATAGCTATATCGAGCCTTTCCTGGCTCAGGTCGCGCATGTCGACGCAAGCGCCATCACCATGACGCTGACGGCGTTCGGCTGCTCTGGTCTGCTCGGAAGCTGGCTGTTCGGCCGGCTGTTCGATGGGCACCGGTTCCCGTTTCTCGCGATTACGCTCTCCGGCGTGCCGGTGGCCCTGCTGCTCATGGGCCCGGCCGCATCGTCGCTCGCTGCGGTTCTCGCTGTTTGCGCACTATGGGGCTGCTGCGCCACGGCCTTTAACGTGGCGTTTCAGGCCGAGCTCATCAAGCACACGCCGGCGGACTCGTCGGCCGTCGCCATGTCGATCTTCTCGGGCCTGTTCAATCTGGGCATTGGCACGGGTACCGCGATCGGCGGAGCCGTGGTTTCGGGCCCAGGTATTGCCTGGATCGGCTTCGTGGGTGGCGCAATCGCCGCCGTGGGCGTCATCCTCGCCATCACGGTAATGTTCCCGGCCATTCGCCGCGCAAAGCCTATCGCCTAATCACGTTCCCTCATCAGTTGCGGTGGAATAGTTCCTGTTTAAGGCTTCTGAAGGCCCAAGCAGGAACTATTCCACCGCAACTTATTTTGGGGAAGAGGATACAAGCCGGGCATACAATGGATGTCGTTGTGTTGCGCTTACCGGGAGGTTGCTATGTGGGCATACGAGACGACGTTCTATCAGATCTATCCGCTGGGCTTTTGCGGAGCTCCGCGCGAAAACGCCGCCCCCGTTGCCGAGGATGAGCTCGCCCAGGCCGCCGATGCCACAGCTAGCCCCGATGCCCCCATCATGAAGATCGCCCAATGGGCCGACTACCTGCAGGAACTCGGCGTTGGCGCCGTGCTCATCAACCCGCCGCTCGAGTCCGATAGTCATGGCTACGACACGCGCAGCCTGCGCCATATAGACCGTCGCCTGGGTGGGGACGCCGACTTTGCCGCCGTGTGCGAGACGCTGCACGTCCATGGCATCCGCGTGGTGCTCGATGCCGTCTTCAACCACGTCGGTCGCGGCTTTTGGGCCTTCCGTGATGTGCAGGGGCGCAAGTGGGATTCGCCGTACAAGGACTGGTTCCACATCAGCTTTGACGGTGACTCGTGCTACGGCGACGGCTTTTGGTACGAGGGCTGGGAGGGCCATTTTGAGCTTGTGAAGCTCAACCTGCAAAACCCCGCCGTGGTCGATTACCTGCTTGAGTCCGTGCGTCGCTGGACCGAAGTCTTTGGCGTCGACGGTCTGCGCCTGGACGTCGCCTATATGCTCGATCGCGATTTTATGCGCCGCCTGCATACTTTTACCCGTGAGCTCAAGCCCGACTTTGTGCTGATTGGTGAGACGCTCCACGGCGACTACAACCAGATCGTCAACGACGAGATGCTCGACTCCTGCACCAACTACGAGTGCTACAAGGGCCTGTACTCCAGCTTTAACTCGGTCAACATGTTCGAGATTGCCCACTCGCTTCATCGCCAGTTTGGCGGCGACCCCTGGTGCATTTATCGCGGCAAGCATCTGCTGTCGTTTGTCGACAACCACGACGTGCCGCGCCTGGCGAGCATCCTCACCGACAAGTCCTGCCTGCGCCCCGCCTACGGCATGCTCTTTGGTATGCCGGGCATTCCGTGCGTCTACTACGGCAGCGAGTGGGGGATTGCCGGCGAAAAGGGCGGCCCCGATGGCGATTGGGCGCTACGTCCTGCGCTCGATGAGCCCGCGCCCAACGAGCTGACGGCATTTGTCACGCAGCTGGCGCACCTGCGCTCGGCAAACGACGCGGCAGCCCGTGCCCTCAACTACGGTGCCTATCGCAACGTGGTGATCCAGAACAAGCAGCTGCTGTTCGAGCGCGCCTGCGATGACGCGACGGTGCTCGTGGCGGTCAACGCCGTGAACGAGCCCTATACCTTTGGAGCCGGCGAGCTCAACGGCTCCTTCGTCGATCTGCTTGCCGACGATGCGCCCACGGTCGAGCTGCCGGGCTCCTTTGAGCTTGCGCCCTACGAGGTGCGCTATCTGTTGAGGGCCTAGGCCATGGCCGCGCCAGACGAGGGCTATCAACATATTGAGCATGGGTTTGAGCCCGTGTTTGACGAGCACTCGCGCGTTTTGGTGCTGGGGTCGTTTCCCTCGGTGCTCTCGCGCGCCAATGCCTTCTATTACGGTAATCCCCAGAACCGCTTTTGGCGCGTGATGGCCGCGTGCCTCGGTGTGCCCGTGCCGCCCAACGAGGGCAATCCTTTGGCAAGCGGTGAGCCCGCGACGCTCGATGCCTCGATTGCCGCCAAGCGGGCCATGCTGCTGAACGGCGGCGTGGCCCTGTGGGACGTGATCGAGGGCTGTGACATCAAGGGCTCAAGCGACGCCAGCATCAAAAACGTCGTTCCGGCGCATGTCGAGCGCATTACCGGCGCAGCTCCCATTGAGCAGGTGATATGCAACGGTGGTACAGCTGGTCGGCTCTTCAAGCGCTATCTACAAGAACGCACGGGGCTGTCGGCCATCGTTCTGCCGTCGACTAGTCCCGCCAATGCGGCATGGCGCCTGGAACGCCTTGTCGAGCGCTGGCGCGAGGCCGTTGACTGGGGCGCTCTGTAATTTAGATATCTGATTGGGCGCGGGTGCTGAGGCGTTTCATGATGGCATGCCAGATCGGTGCGGGCAGCGCGGGCTTGACGCGCACCATGCCGTCGGCATCGACGCTACCGGCATTGCCACCGCCAAGCAGCTGCGCATGTTCAATGGAGCAGCCCATGCGCACAGCGCCCACAAGCTTATCTATCGCTTCCGAAAATGGCCGACGCAAGAGGCCCATACGCGGGGAGTGGCGAAGCGCTGCGATGCCGCTGCCGGCACGGATGACAACGCCGTCGCACCATGGCAGGTCACGTAGAATACATGCCCGGTATAGGCGGTCGAGGGCTTCGTCCGCCTGCTTGGTGTTTTTGGACAGGGCCTGAACGACGACATAGACGCGCGCGTCTGTATTCTTAAAGCGATCGAGTATCTCCTCGACAGTGATCATAGCCTCATCATCACATGCATCATCAACAGCGAGCACCATGCCATCGACTGCACCGGCATCATCCGCCTCCAAATCGATCGGGCGGGGGAGCGCGGTGCCAGAAAGCTGAGCATAGGCGGCGATGGCATCCTGCAGGTCCCAGAGCAAAAACTCAAGATCGGCGCTATTGGGAATGCTGATATACGCAATGGTTTGCAACGTTTTTGGTACATCGCCGCGTGCGGTCGTCTCCATGCCGCCTCCTTTCCGGTTGGTTTCCGTTTAGGTTACACCGTCTGGTGACGCCTCGCCGCGCTATCCTAGTGCAACCCTTACGAAAGGAACGCCATGCGCCTGCCCATGAATACTTCGCTTGCCACGCTCAAGCCCTCCGGCATCCGCCGGATTAACGCACTTGCCGCCCAGCATCCGGGGTGCATTGCGCTTGCGCTCGGCGAGCCCGATTTTCCCACGCCCGACGTGATCAGCGCCGAGGTGACCGCCTCGCTCGACCGCGGCGACACACACTATCCGCCCAACAACGGACGCCCTGTCCTGCGCGAGGCACTGTCCGCATATATGGGCGACGCGGGTCTTTCGTTTTCGGCTGACGAGGTCATCCTGACCGATGGCGCGACCGAGGCCCTGTCGGCCACGTTTATGGCCATGCTCAATCCTGGCGACGAGGTCATTATCCCCACGCCGGCTTTTGGCCTGTACGAGAGCATCGTCGTGGCCAACCACGCCAAGGCGGTCTTTTTGGATACGGAGCCCGCGCAATTCCAGATCGACGAGGAAGCGCTTCGTGCCTGCGTGACGCCGGCGACCAAGGCCATCGTCATCTGCTCGCCCAACAACCCCACGGGCTGCATCCTCAACGCGGCATCGCTCGACGCCGTGGCACGCGTGGCAGAGCGGGCGGGCATCTACGTAGTCTGCGACGACGTCTACAACCGTCTCGTCTATGTGGATGGCTACGAGCGCTTCGCCCAGCGACACCCGGAGCTGCGCGAGCAGACAGTGATCATCGAGAGTTTCTCCAAGCCCTGGGCCATGACCGGCTGGCGCTTGGGTTGGCTCGCAGCGGCAGCCCCCGTCATCGCCGAGATCGCAAAAGCACACCAATACCTAGTATCGAGTGCCGTTTCATTTGAGATGGACGCAGCAGCGCGAGCCCTGACCGTCGACCCAACCCCCATGCTCAAAGTCTACCGAGCCCGCCGCAAACGCGTGCTCGCAGCCTTAAACGCTATGGGCCTCGACGCAGTAGAGCCCGCAGGAGCCTTCTACACTTTCCCGAGCATCAAACAATTCGGCCTAACAAGCGAAGCCTTCTGCATCAAAGCCATCAAAGAAGCAAACGTAGCCCTAGTCCCAGGCGACTGCTTCGGAACCGAAGGCCACATCCGCCTAAGCTACTGCGTCTCCGACCAAGATCTGGACGAAGGCCTAAATCGCCTGTCCACCTTCATTTCAACCTTATAGCCCAACGGGACGCAACACATCAGCCCACCGACATAAGGATTATGCGTGGGGGCGTCGCTCAACGGAAAACCGGGCTGCCCCAAAGTCACCGCAGGCCGCGCCGCCGAAGGCCGGGCGCAAGGTTTTCGTAGATTCCGCACGAGCCGAAGAGCACTTAATGTGCTCTTCGTGCGAGCCAGGACTTGACCGAGCGAAAACCTTGCGCCCGGCCTTCGGCGACGTGGCCGGAATGGTGGAATTGTGTGCAGCCCGGTTTCCCGTTGACCGACGCCGGGGTCCCCGCCATAATACTTTCGGTTCACGCACGAATCCGCTGCCAGAGACAGCCGGTGCAAACGGGCATCGCCCGCGAGCTTAATGGGATATCCCGCCAGCCGAGGTGGTCGAGTTGATATGTCTTCTCGCCCCCGTCGCTCATGCAGCGCGGGGGCTTTCTTTTTGGACATGCCCCCGTCACGTCCTTGTGGCGGACCGTGCCCGGAAAGAATTCGAGGAGGTGTAATTCATGCCCCAGCAGTACAAAATCGACAAGGTTGCAGAGATCGAGTCTCGTATCGCCGAGAACGCCGGTCTGTTCGTCGTCAACTACAACGGTCTGACGGTTAAGCAGGCTCAGGAGCTGCGTCATCAGCTTCGCGAGTGCGGCGCCGAGATGAAGGTCTACAAGAACAACCTGGTCAAGATCGCTCTCAAGAACCAGGAGCAGCCCGAGCTCGACGAGATCCTCGCCGGCCCCGTCGCTTATGTGTTCTACGAGTCCGAGCCGGTCGAGGCCGCTAAGGCCCTTAAGGACTTCTCCGCTAAGTCCAAGGGCGTCCTTGAGATCAAGGGCGGTATCTCCGACGGCAAGGCCGTTTCCGCTGATGATGTTAAGGCTATCGCCGAGCTGCCCACCAAGGATCAGCTTCTCGGCCAGATCGCCGGTCTCATCTCCGGTTTCGCTCGCGACATCGCTGTCTGCGTCAACGGCGTTTCCTCTGGTCTCGCTCGTTCGATCCAGCAGGTCTCCGAGCAGAAGGCAGCCTAGTCGCTGTTTTCACCCGCGGCGGCAACGCCGCACCCCTGGCGCATTCGCGCCGTGTTTTAACTGATCTCCGTGCATCCGCACGGAAACCGAAAGGACTTAGAAATGGCTAAGCTTACCACCGATGAGATCATCGATGCTCTTAAGGAAATGACCCTTCTCGAGGCTTCCGAGCTCGTCAAGGCTATCGAGGACACCTTCGGCGTTTCCGCCGCTGCTCCTGCCGCTGTTGTCGCCGCTCCCGCTGCTGGCGCTGCTGAGGCCGAGGAGAAGACCGAGTTTGACGTCGTGCTCGAGGGCTTCGGCGACAACAAGATCCAGGTCATCAAGGCCGTCCGTGAGCTCACCAACCTTGGCCTGAAGGAGGCCAAGGAGGTCGTCGAGGGCGCTCCCAAGGCTGTTCTCGAGGGTGCCAAGAAGGAGGACGCCGAGGCTGCCAAGGAGAAGCTCGAGGCTGCTGGCGCTGCTGTCACCCTCAAGTAATCAGGCTCTCTCGCCAGATTTCTTTGCAGACGGGGCTCGCTATGCGAGCCCCGTCTTTTTTGTATCGGCCCCTCATTCCCATTGCTCGGCACGCAGAACATCGTTGTCTTCGCCGTGCCAATCCCGTTACCGCTGGGGCGTAAAATTGCACCATTCGAGCAATAATTTGCGTTGACCTGCTGAAGAATTGCGTTTGCCTTACGGCGACGTATGTCTCCGGCGGTAAGATACTTCGGTATCGCAATTTGGTCTGCGGCCGCCGTGCCGCACGCACAGGGCGCATTCTGCGCCTGCGAAAGGATCCTTGAATAATATGAAGGCAATCATCCCCGCCGCCGGTCTTGGCACGCGTTTTCTGCCTGGCACTAAGTGCACGCCCAAAGAGATGCTGCCGGTGCTCGACAAGCCCGTCATTCAGTATGTCGTTGAGGAGGCGCTCGACCCCGAGGAGGTCGACGATGCCATCATCGTTACTTCTCCCGGCAAGCCTGAGCTGCTGAACTACTTCCAGCCCGATCGCTCGCTCGAGAACCTGCTGCGCGAGCGCGGCAAGAACGCCTATGCCGATGCCGTCGCCCACGCTGGCGGTATGCCGGTCGACTTCCGTTATCAGTACGAGCCCAAGGGCCTCGGCCATGCTATCCGCTCTGCTGCCGACGCTGTGGCAGGGGAGAACTTCCTGGTTCTTCTGGGCGATTACGTTGTGCCCAACCGTGACATCTGCGACAAGATGCTTGCCGTCTCCAAGGAACACGGTGGCGCTTCTGTTATCGCCGTTGCCGCGTGCGCTCCCGAGGAGGTCAGCCGCTATGGCGTTATCGCCGGCGATCGCGTGGGCGCTCTCGAGGGCTTCGAGAATGCCGCCGACGACGAGCCCGGTGCCGTTTGGCGTATCGGCGGCCTGGTCGAGAAGCCCGCTCCCGAGGCGGCTCCGTCCAACCTGTACATCGTCGGTCGCTACCTGCTGAGCCCGTTGGTCATGGATCTGCTGGCCGATCAGCAGGCCGGTAAGGGCGGCGAGATCCAGCTGACCGACGCCATGGCCCGCTCGCTCGACCGCGAGGCCATGTATGCCGTCGTCATCGACCCGCTGTCGGGCTACGATACCGGTACCCCGTCTGGCTGGATGGCTACCAACGCCCTCATGGCTGCAAGCGACCCCCGCTTTGCCGATGCCTTCTGGGACGCCATCGACGAGCGCGGCGGCTTGATGCGCAAGTAAGCCTTCGGGCATCGACATTTACGGGTGCGGACTTCGGTCTGCGCCCGTTTTTTATAAAAGCCGCGGTTGCTGGCTCTCTGTTCACAGAAAATATATGAACTTATGTTCGATATACCTATATCTACCTGCATGTTTTCTGTCGAAAAACTTTGCTACTCCAAAAACTCAATCGCGTCAAGGCTTTTCTTGCTCAACGGTCGGTACCTGATAAACTATTAAGTTGCGATAACTGGCGAAGCTATGCCTCGCCAATCCACCGAGCATTTCCGTGAAGGAGGAAAAACCTGGTGACCTACGCATACACTGCCACTGAGCGCAAGCGCGTCAGCTTCGGGAAAATCCCGGAGGCCATGGAGCTCCCCAACCTTATCTCTGTTCAGAGGGAATCCTTTGAGCGTTTTAAGGACGAGGGCCTTCGTGAGGCGTTCAAGGAATCCAGCCCCATCCAGAGTCAGAACCATGTTCTCGAGGTTACCTTCGGCGAGCATCAGTTCGGCGACCCCGCGCACACCGTCGAGGAGTGCCGCGAGAAGGACATGACCTATCAGGCCCCGCTTCTGACTGACGTCCGTCTCACCAACAAGGAGACCGGCGAGATCAAGGAGCAGCTCGTCTTTATGGGCGACTTCCCCATGATGACCGATCAGGGCACCTTCATCATCAACGGTACCGAGCGTATCGTCGTCTCGCAGCTCGTCCGCTCCCCGGGCGTGTACTACAGCTCCGAGATGGATTCGGGCAAGCAGATCTACAAGGCTCAGATCATCCCGTCCCGCGGTGCCTGGCTCGAGTTTGAGGTCGACAAGCGCGACCAGCTCATGGTCTCCATCGACCGTAAGCGCAAGCAGAGCGCCACGATGTTCCTGCGCGCCCTTGGCATCGCCGTCACCAACGACGATATCATCGAGCTGCTCGGCAACTCCGATGTGATCAAGCGCACCCTCGAGCGCGATACCGCCCTCACTCGCGAGGACGCCCTCATCGAGATTTACCGTCGTCTGCGCCCGGGCGAGCCTCCCACCGTGGATGCTTCCCGCAGCCTGCTCGAGGGCCTGCTCTTCAACCCGCAGCGCTACGATCTGGCCCGCGTCGGTCGTTACAAGGTCAACAAGAAGCTCAACCTCACCACCGAGGAAGAGGTCACGGTGCTCACCGACGAGGACATCGTCGCTACGCTTCGCTACCTGCTGTCCCTCGCTGCCGGCGAGCAGGGCTTCAAGGTCGACGACATCGACCACTTTGGCAACCGCCGCATTCGCACCGTCGGCGAGCTCGTCGCCAACCAGTTCCGTATCGGCATGAGCCGTATGGAGCGCGTCGTCCGTGAGCGCATGAGCTCCCAGGACATCGACGAGATCACCCCGCAGTCGCTCATCAACATCCGTCCGATCGTGGCCTCTATCAAGGAGTTCTTCGGTTCCTCGCAGCTCTCGCAGTTCATGGACCAGGCGAACCCCCTGACCGGTCTGACTCACAAGCGCCGTCTGTCCGCACTCGGCCCTGGCGGCCTTGCCGGCCACAAGTCGGGCTCCAGCCGCCGCACCAACGTGCCGACGGCCGTCCGCGACGTTCACAACTCGCACTACAGCCGCATGTGCCCGATCGAGACCCCCGAAGGCCCCAACATCGGCCTGATCGGCTCGCTCGCCCTCTACGCCCGCGTCAACGAGTATGGCTTCATCGAGGCCCCGTTCCGTCGTGTCGAGAACGGCGTTGCCACCGACCAGATCGACTGGATGACCGCTGACGAGGAAGAGAAGCACGTCATCGCGCCGGCCAACACGCCGCTCGATCCCAAGACCAACGAGTTCATCACGACCGATGCCGAGGGCAAGATCGTCCGTCCGCATACCGTGATCGCCCGTACCCGCGACTTCGACGGCTCCTTCGGCGCTCCCGCCGACGTGCCTGTCGAGGACGTCGACTACATGGACGTCTCGCCGCGTCAGATGCTCTCCGTCGCAGCCACGCTGATTCCGTTCCTCGAGCACGACGACGCCAAGCGTACGCTCATGGGCGCCAACATGCAGCGTCAGGCCGTGCCGCTGGTTCACCCCGCCGCTCCCTATGTCGGTACCGGCATGGAGCGTCGCGCCGCTCTGGACTCCGGCGAGGTTACCCTGGCCAAGAACGCCGGCGAAGTCATCTATGCCGACGCCTCCAAGATTATCGTCAAGCACGCCGGCGGCATGGACGAGTATCACCTGGCCAAGTACCAGCGCTCCAACCAGTCCACCTGCATCAACCACCGTCCGCTCGTGCGCGTCGGTGACACCGTTGAGCAGGGCGAGCCTCTGGCCGACGGTCCTTCGACCGATCATGGCGAGCTCGCACTGGGCCAGAACCTCACCGTGGCATACATGCCGTGGGAAGGCTTCAACTACGAGGACGGTATCGTCGTGTCCGAGCGCCTGGTGGCCGAGGACCTGCTGACGACCATCAATATCACCCGTCACGAGATCGACGCCCGCGACACCAAGCTCGGCCCCGAGGAGATCACTCGCGAGATCCCGAACCTCTCCGAGGACATGCTTGCCAACCTCGACGAGGACGGCATCATCCGCATCGGCGCCGAGGTCGGCCCTGGCGACATCCTGGTCGGCAAGGTCACGCCTAAGGGCGAGAGCGCTCTGACCGCCGAGGAGCGCCTGCTGCGCGCCATCTTCGGTGCCAAGGCTCACGATGTTCGCGACACCTCCCTTAAGATGCCTCACGGCGCTTATGGCCGCGTCATCGACGTCGTCCGCTTTAGCCGCGAGAACGGCGACGACCTGGCCCCCGGCGTCAACGAGCAGGTGCGCGTCTACGTCGCCCAGCGTCGTAAGATCCAGCAGGGCGATAAGATCGCCGGTCGCCACGGCAACAAGGGCGTTATCTGTAACGTTCTGCCGGTCGAGGACATGCCCTACATGGCTGACGGTACCCCGATCGACGTTATCCTCAACCCGCTGGGCGTTCCTTCGCGTATGAACGTCGGTCAGCTGCTCGAGTGCCACCTTGGCTGGGCTGCTGCCTGCGGTTGGGATACCGAGGATGCCGACTCCGACAAGTATGTCCCCGGTCCGTTCTTCGTCTCGACGCCCGTCTTCGACGGCGCCAAGGAGGACGAGATCGCCGAGGTCATCCGTCGCGCCAACAAGAACATGCTCAACAAGGCCACCGCTGCCTTTGGCGATCACATGCGCCCCGAGTTTGTCACCCAGCTTGACGAGCGCGGCAAGACCCGCCTGTTCGACGGCCGCACCGGCGAGGAGTTCCGCGAGCCCATTACCGTGGGTACGTCCTACATCCTCAAGCTCGGCCACATGGTCGACGACAAGATCCACGCCCGTTCGACCGGCCCTTACAGCCTGGTTACCCAGCAACCGCTGGGCGGCAAGGCTCAGTTCGGCGGCCAGCGCTTCGGCGAGATGGAAGTTTGGGCACTGTACGCATACGGTGCTGCCAACGTCCTGCAGGAGATCCTGACCGTCAAGTCCGACGATACCGTGGGCCGCGTCAAGACCTACGAGTCCATCGTCAAGGGCGAGAACGTCCCGGTTCCGGGTATCCCCGAGTCCTTCAAGGTTCTCGTCAAGGAGATCCGTTCCCTCGCACTGGACATCGAGCCCATGCACGATGCCGACGAGGACGCCTCCGCCCCTGTGACCGCCGAGGAGACCTCTGCTCTCGACGACCTGGCTGCGCTCGCCGGCGTTGACACCGACGTCGAGGCCGAGGATGCCGAGACCGCCGAGGCACCCGAGGCTGTCGCCGCCACGACCACTGATAAGGAGTAGTTGACTGTGGCAGATTTCGAAGCTACTGATTTTGACTCGGTAAAGATCTCCCTTGCCTCCGCCGACCAGATCCGTTCCTGGTCGCACGGTGAGGTCAAGAAGCCGGAGACCATCAATTACCGTACCCTCAAGCCCGAGAAGGACGGCCTGTTCTGCGAGAAGATCTTCGGTCCCGCCAAGGACTGGGAGTGCTCCTGCGGCAAGTACAAGGGCATCCGCTTTAAGGGCATCGTCTGCGAGCGCTGCGGCGTCGAGGTCACCTCGGCCAAGGTGCGTCGCGACCGCATGGGCCACATCGAGCTCGCCGCTCCCGTGTCCCACATCTGGTACTTCAAGAGCCCCACGAGCTTCCCGATGAGCCGTATGCTCGACATCAAGTCCAAGGACCTCGAGAAGGTTCTGTACTTCGCCAGCTACATCATCACCGAGGTTGACTACGAGGCTCGCGAGGCCGACGCCGACGGCCTGCGCGAGGAGCTCGCCGCCGATCTGGAAGAGATCGATGCCGAGTGCGCCCGCCAGATCGAGTCCCTCAAGGAGCAGGGCAACCCCGAGAACTTTGACGAGTTCTCCGACGAGGAGCCGCTGACCCCCGAGGAGATCGCCTCCGGCATCGTCGACATCGAGGAAGAGTGCAAGGACGAGAAGCAGCTCCGCACGGACGCCTTCAACGCCTTCATGAAGCTCAGCGAGCGCGACCTCATTTCCGATGAGCCGCTGTTCCGCGAGATGACCCGCTACTACTCGATGTACTTCAAGGGCGGCATGGGTGCCGAGGCCGTCCGCGACCTGCTCGCTGCCATCGACCTCCCCTCCGAGGCCGAGAAGCTCAAGGCCATCATCGCCGACGAGGACTCCCAGAAGCAGAAGCGCGAGAAGGCCGTTAAGCGCCTCGAGGTCGTTGACGCCTTCCTGAAGGGCGGCAACAGCCCCGCGAACATGATCCTGGACGTCATTCCGGTCATTCCGCCCGATTTGCGCCCGATGGTCCAGCTTGACGGTGGCCGTTTCGCCGCGTCCGACCTCAACGACCTGTACCGTCGCGTGATCAACCGTAACAACCGACTCAAGCGCCTGCTCGACCTGGACGCCCCTGCGATCATCGTGAATAACGAGAAGCGCATGCTCCAGGAGTCCGTGGACGCCCTGTTCGACAACGGCCGTCGTGGTCGCCCGGTCTCTGGCCGTGGCGGTCGCCCGCTCAAGTCGCTCGCCGAGGCCCTCAAGGGCAAGCAGGGTCGTTTCCGTCAGAACCTGCTGGGCAAGCGTGTCGACTACTCCGGCCGTTCGGTAATCGTTACCGACCCCAAGCTGCTGCTGCACCAGTGCGGTCTGCCCAAGACCATGGCGCTGGAGCTCTTCAAGCCCTTCGTCATGAAGCGCCTGGTCGAGCTTGGCAAGGTCGAGAACATCAAGGGCGCCAAGCGCGCTATCGACCGCGGTGCCACCTTTGTGTGGGATATCCTCGAAGAGGTCATCGACGGCCGCGTCGTGCTGCTCAACCGTGCACCGACCCTGCACCGTCTGTCCATCCAGGCCTTTGAGCCGGTGCTGGTCGAGGGCAAGGCTATCCACCTGCACCCGCTGGTCTGCTCGCCCTTCAACGCCGACTTCGACGGCGACCAGATGTCTGTCCACGTGCCGCTGTCCAGCCAGGCTCAGGCCGAGGCCCGCGTGCTCATGCTCTCTGCGAACAACCTGCGCTCGCCGGCATCCGGCAAGCCGGTCAACATCCCTTCGCAGGACATGATCATCGGTGTGTACTACCTCACCCAGGTTCGCGAGGGTCTGCCGGGCGAGAACCACGTGTTCTCGAGCTTCGACGACGCGCTGCACGCCTATGACTGCCGCTCCGAGGTCGACATGCAGGCCAAGATCCAGGTCCGCGTGTCCGCTGCCGATGCCAACGTCATCAACGAGGACGGCACCCGTATCTTCCGCGTCAAGAACGGCAAGAACGAGTTCGTCGACTACGACGTCACCGGCAACAAGACTGCGCGCTTCGAGACCTCTATCGGCCGCATCATCTTCAACCGCCAGTGCCTGCCCGAAGACTATGAGTTCATGAACTACAAGATGGTCAAGGGCGATGTGGCCAAGCTGGTTGCGGACTGCTGCGATCGTTACCCCGAGGCCAAGGTCGGCCCGATCCTCGACGCCATCAAGTACTCCGGCTTCCACTACGCTACCCGCGCCGGCCTCACCATCTCGGTGTGGGACGCTCTTATCCCTGCCGAGAAGCAGGAGCTGCTCGACCGCGCCCAGGCCAACGTCGACCAGATCAACGAGTACTTCGAGGAGGGCTTTATCAACGAGACGGAGCGCCACATCGAAGTCGTTAACGAGTGGACCGCTTGTACCGATAAGGTTGCAGCGCTCATGCTCGACATGTTCGACGAGGAGAACCCGCTCTACATGATGGCCGACTCCGGCGCCCGTGGTTCTAAGACCCAGCTGCGTCAGCTCGGCGGCATGCGTGGCCTGATGGCAGACATGTCCGGCGAGACGATCGACCTTCCCATTAAGGCGAACTTCCGCGAGGGCCTGCTGCCGCTCGAGTACTTCATTTCGACCTACGGCGCCCGTAAGGGCCTGGTCGATACCGCATCCCACACCTCGGACTCTGGTTACCTGACCCGTCGTCTGGTCGACGTGGCCCAGGACGTCATCGTCCGCGAGGAGGACTGCGGTACGCACGAGGGCGTCACCTACAACCTCATCATCCCCGGCACCACCGACCTCAACACCGACCTCGTCGGCCGTTGCTTCATCGAGGACGTCGTGGCTCCCGATGGCACCGTGCTCTTTGAGCAGGACGGCTACATCGAGAAGGTCGCCGACATCCAGAAGATGGTCGATGCCGGTCTCAAGAAGGTCAAGCTCCGCGCGCTGCTCACCTGCCGCTCCAAGTACGGCGTGTGCCAGAAGTGCTATGGCTGGGATCTTTCCACCCGTCGTCCGGTCGCTATCGGTACCGCGGTCGGCATTATTGCCGCCCAGTCCATCGGCGAGCCCGGTACGCAGCTTACGATGCGTACCATTCACTCCGGCGGCGTCGCTGGCGTCGACGATATTACGCAGGGTCTGCCTACGGTCAGCCGTATGTTCGATATCGTCGGCAACGTCAACGAGAAGATCCTGGGTCGCGAGGCCGAGCTGGCTCCGTACTCCGGTCACCTCTCGATTAAGCCCGAGAAGTCCGAGTACGTGCTGACGCTCACCGACTCCGAGGATCACACCCGTGTCCTCGACGAGCGTCGCGTCCCCGCTTCGGTGCGCTTTATGCCCGAGATCGAGGACGGCTGCGAGGTTCGCGCCGGCGACCAGATCACCAAGGGCTTCGTCAACTTCCGCAACCTGCGCAAGCTGACCGACATCGAGTCGACGATGCACACCTTCGTCGAGAGCGTCAAGGACGTCTACACCAGCCAGGGCGTCGACCTGAACGACAAGCACATCGAGGTGCTCGCACGTCAGATGCTGCGTCGCGTTCAGATCACCAACCCCGGCGACTCCAAGTACCTGCTTGGTCAGTACGTCGACCGCTACGAGTTCGCCGACGAGGTCGAGCGCGTTGCCCGTCTGGGCGGTCAGGCTCCCGTGGCCGAGCCCGTCATCCTGGGTACGCTCAAGGTCGCGTCCAACATCGACTCCTGGCTGTCGAGCGCTTCGTTCATCCGTACCGCCGGCGTCCTTACCGAGGCTGCCATCGAGGGCAAGGTCGACCATCTGCTCGACCTTAAGTCCAACGTCATCGTCGGTAAGAAGATCCCGGCTGGTACCGGCCTCAAGCCGTACGCCAACGCCAAGCTGACGTATCGCACGGCCGACGGCTACGTGGACATCGACGGCCCGGCTTCGCCCAACGCCAAGTCGCTGCCCGAGTGGGCTCCTGTGGAGCTCAAGGACCTGGACGAGCAGCTCCCGCAGCAGCTCGACTGGGCCGGCTACGACGAGTTTGGTGGTGCTGACGGTTCGTTCACCCGCAACGGCCACACCATCTCCGCCGAGAAGGCTCGCCTGTACCTGTTCGACGACCTGGGCGTGTCGCAGCGCTGGACCAACAAGTTCAGCGAGGTCGGCATCGAGACGGTCGGCGACCTGGTCGGCAAGTCCGAGGAGGATCTGCTGCGCATCGATGGTATCGGTGCCAAGGCGATCGAGGAGCTCCGTGACGGCCTGGAGGCCCACGACCTGCTCTACATCCTCGAGAACAACGACGACGTTGCCGACGAGGAAGACCTCTCGCAGCTGCTGCAGATGGTCTTTAGCCCCGACGGTCCGGACGATATCCTGCTGGGCACCTCCGCTGCGCCGACGCATCACGCCGACGCCGACGAGGAGCTCCTGGGCGCCCCGATCGACGACAAGAAGGCTCCCGCCAACGGTGCCATCAACGAGGACATGGCTTCCCTCGACGAGCTGCTCAACCAGCTCGTGGACACCGACGACGCCGAAGAGGCCAAGGACAACGACGAGGAGTAATTTCCTAGTACGTTAACCGCCCTTATAAAGGCTCGCTTCCCAACAGGGGGGCGGGCCTTTTTTGATGAGGAACGTTGCCCCGACGAGTACGTCGGATTCCCGGGACGGGAGGGGATTCCTTTATGCCAAAAAGGGACAGGTTTATTTTGGTCGGTTTTTCATGCTTGAATTTGAAACATTTCGCCCGACAAGAGCGTATCTAAGGTGAGGGCCTCACCAAGAATTATTAACGTCACCGGGAGGTGATTATGGAAGAACAAGCATTTAGACAGGCGGTTGAAGATCACAGAGATGTCGTGTTTCGAATCGCATTGACGTATCTGCGCGATCGTGCCGATGCCGACGATGTCGCTCAAGACGTCTTTCTGAAGTTACTCAAAAGCGATGCGCAATTTGAAAGCTGGGAACATCTTCGTCGATGGCTTATCCGGGTCACGATCAATGAATGCAAATCTCTCTTTCGAAAGCCATGGAGGCGTGTGGAGGATATTGAGAACCTGGCCGATTCGCTTTCGACGGCGCAGGAGGAGACCAAGGCGGTCCTGTCAGACGTTATGCGACTTCCGGAACGATTCCGTGTTCCCATCATGCTCTATTACTATCTGGGCTTTTCGACCTCAGAGATTGCCGAGTTATTGCATGTGCCAGCCGCGACTGTTCGAACGCGTTTGGCTCGCGGCAGATCGAAGCTCAAGTTCATCCTAGAGGAGGGCGACCGTGAAATCCAATCAAATCAAGCAGGCCTTCGAGTCCGTCCAAGCCGATAGCGATCTTGCTGACCGTGTTCTTTATGCCGCTGCTGGTGAGCCGCTTCGCCGAAAGGGTCACGCGAAGCCTCTGTATGTTGCCGTGATCGGATGCCTTGCCGGAGTGCTGGCGACCGGAGGGGTCGCCTACGCCGTCGTCAATTCCAGCTATTTTGCCTCTGCCTGGGGAAACCACGGCAACGGGGATTCCATTACCTGGACCAACGGCGGCTCATCGGGAACTAAATATACCTACACCAGAGAGTTTGGCGATGGCATCGCGCCCCAAAGCCTGGAAGGCGCAGTCCAGGAGGTTAATCTGTCCGTCGAGGGCAACGGCTATACGCTTGATATCCATGAGATGGCAATCGACCAAAACGGCTGCGGAGCCGTGACGTTTACGTTGTCCAATCCAAATGGAGTTAACTACTACAAGCCAGCAGCAGAGATTGGCGAACTTGTTCTCTATGGTGAAGAAGAGCAGGGCATCGGCACGCCCGATATGAAGTTCGGCGAGGAATGGCCTGACACACGCAGCACAATTGATAAGGACACATCAAGCGATACTGTCATTAATGGCACGATGTACTTTGCCGCTATGGATCGCGAGCGAGATTTGCAACATGCTGTCACCTGGAATATCCACTGGACCGAGGGTGAAGGTGAGAGTGCGAGGCGGTTTGAGGCGTCGACACCCGAGTTCAATATTGGAGCGTACGTCGATACAAAGGAACTCCGCTCCGGTGACTCGCCTCTTGAGATTAGCCCGTTTTCCATCCAGACGCACATCGATGATTTGGGCTATGAAGCAGTTGATAATAAGCTGACCGTCAGCTACAAGGATGGATCGGAGCAGATTATCGAAGATGACGACGCAGGGGTGTTCAACTTATATTTTTCTTATGGGCGCAATAGCGGAGAGAACATCTGGGTGCCAACGAAGTTGATTGATGTCGATCAAGTTGTCTCGGTAACCCTTGAAATTGTGAGGTATACATCAACAGGGGAGACCGAAACGAAAGAGCCCTTTACCATCGTCTATTCGTAAGATTTGGGGCCGCTTCCTACTAGGGGAAACGGCCCATTTTGCGTTAAATAGGCGGTTATTACGAGTGATATTCGACTGAATTTCGGAAGTATGCGGCAAAATCTTGATGGCCCGACCACGCCGCATATGCTCAAGCGCCCTACCTGTTGGTTTGTTATCGCAAAACCCTCGTGTGCTCAGCAAGATCAAAATTTGCCGCATACTTCCGAAAACGCCGCCGATCTACATGTGATAGGTGAGAGCGGACAAGCGCTGAAGAGCAGCGTTTTCCCAGATAAAACCGACCAAAATAAACCTGTCCCTTTTTGCCGGGGAACGTTGCCCCGACGAGCACGTCGGATTCCCGGTCCGGGCGGCCCGCTGTTTAAGTTTGTCGCGAGTTCCGCACGAGCCGGAGAGCACTTAATGTGCTCTCCGTGCGAGCCAGGACTGTAGAGCAGCAAACTTAAACAGCGGGCCGCCCGGACCGGGAATCCGCCCCCGCGCACAGGAGGGGATTCCTTTTGTGTAGGCTTTGCGGAAATGTGCCAATTTTGGGATACGCCCGGCGGCGTGGTTTGTTGACGACACAGCTAACGGCACGTATCCTATCGAACTGCGTGTTTCGTAGGGGGATGCTGACCCCTCGATTCAAGCCGTTGCACTTTACAGAAAGCTGGAATCATTCGAGAAGGAGTACGCTTTGCCTACTATTAACCAGCTGGTTCGCCAGGGCCGTCGTTCCGTGCCCAAGAAGTCCAAGAACGCTGCTCTGCAGCACAACTCCCAGAAGCGCGGCGTGTGCACCCGCGTCTTCACCACGAGCCCCAAGAAGCCGAACTCGGCTCTTCGTAAGGTTGCCCGTGTTCGCCTTGTCAACGGCATCGAAGTTACTGCTTACATCCCGGGTGAGGGCCACAACCTGCAGGAGCACTCCATCGTGCTCGTCCGCGGCGGTCGTGTCCGTGACCTCCCTGGTGTCCGTTATCACGTCATCCGTGGCGCCTACGACGCTGCTCCGGTCCAGAACCGTATGCAGGCCCGTTCCAAGTACGGTGCTAAGCGCCCCAAGGCCAAATAAGCCAGATAACGTTTTGATACTTTCGCCGTGTGCCGTCTTGAGCGCCGCACGGTAGACACTTAAGGAGATTTCACATGCCGCGTCGTGCAGCAGCTAATCGTCGTGAGGTTCAGCCTGACGCCGTTTACAACAACCGCCTGGTGACTCAGCTCATCAACAAGGTCCTTCTTGACGGCAAGAAGGCCACCGCTGAGCGCATCGTTTACACCGCTTTCGAGATCGTTGCCGAGAAGTCCGAGGGTGGCGACGCTCTCGCTACCTTCAAGAAGGCTATGGACAACGTCAAGCCCACGCTCGAGGTTAAGCCCAAGCGTGTCGGTGGCGCTACCTATCAGGTCCCGATGGAGGTCAACTCCCGTCGTTCCACCGCTCTGGGCATCCGCTGGATTGTCAACTTCTCCCGCGCTCGCAAGGAGAAGACCATGGCCGAGCGTCTCGCCAACGAGATCCTCGACGCTTCCAACGGCCTGGGCGCTTCCGTCAAGAAGCGTGAGGACGTCTTCAAGATGGCCGAGGCCAACCGCGCGTTCTCTCACTATCGTTGGTAAGTTAAGGTAAGGAACTAACATGGCTAAGCCTAAGTACAAGCTTTCCGATACCCGTAACATCGGCATCATGGCCCACATCGATGCTGGTAAGACCACCACGACCGAGCGTATTCTTTACTACACCGGTAAGACCCACAAGATCGGTGAGGTCCATGAGGGCGCTGCCACCATGGACTGGATGGTTCAGGAGCAGGAGCGCGGCGTAACCATTACCTCCGCTGCTACCACCTGCTTCTGGAACAAGGACGGTAAGGACTACCGCATCCAGATCATCGACACCCCGGGCCACGTTGACTTCACCGCCGAGGTTGAGCGCTGCCTGCGCGTCCTCGATGGCGCTGTCGCCGTCTTCGACGCCGTTGCCGGCGTTCAGCCCCAGTCTGAGACCGTTTGGCGTCAGGCTTCTACCTTCAACGTCCCCCGTATCGCCTTCATCAACAAGTATGACCGCGTGGGTGCTGACTTCTTCAACGCTATCGAGACCATGAAGGATCGTCTCGACGCTAACGCCGTGGCCGCTCAGGTCCCGATGGGCGCCGAGGACAACTTCTGGGGCGTCATCGACCTCGTCACCATGACCGCATGGGACTTCAAGGCCGACGACAAGGGCATGACCTACCCCGAGCCGATGGACGAGATCCCGGCTGAGTTCGCCGACATCGCTGCCACCAAGCGCGAGGAGCTCCTCGACGCTGCTGCCAGCTTTGACGACGAGCTCATGGAGAAGATCCTCATGGAGGAGGACTTCACCGTCGAGGAGCTCAAGGCTGCTCTGCGCAAGGGCGTTCTGGCCAACGAGCTCAACCTCGTCTTCGTGGGCTCCGCCTACAAGAACAAGGGCGTCCAGGAGCTGCTCGACGCTGTCGTCGACTACCTGCCCAGCCCGCTCGACGTCGAGGCTGTCACCGGTACCGATCCGGACACCGGCGAGGAGATCGAGCGTCATCCTTCCTTCGACGAGCCCTTCTCCGGCCTGGTCTTCAAGATCATGACCGACCCGTTCGTCGGTAAGCTCACCTATGTCCGCGTTTACTCCGGCCGCGCCGAGTCCGGCTCCTACGTTGTCAACGCTTCCAACGGTCAGCGCGAGCGCCTCGGCCGCATCCTCGAGATGAACGCCGCCGAGCGTATCGACCGTGACGACGCCGCTGCCGGCGACATCGTCGCTTGCGTCGGCTTCAAGAACTCCACCACCGGTGACACCCTGTGCGCCGAGGGCAAGGAGATCGTCCTCGAGAAGATCGAGTTCGCTAAGCCCGTTATCGACGTTGCCATCGAGCCCAAGACCAAGGCCGAGCAGGACAAGATGTCCCTGGCTCTGACCAAGCTCGCCGAGGAGGACCCGACCTTCCAGGTGTCCACCAACCACGAGACCGGCCAGACCATCATCGCCGGCATGGGTGAGCTGCACCTCGAGATCATCGTCGACCGTCTGCTCCGTGAGTTCAAGGTTGACGCTAACGTTGGTAAGCCCCAGGTTGCCTACCGCGAGACCGCTGGTCACGACGTTGAGAAGGCTGAGGGCAAGTTCGTCCGTCAGTCCGGTGGTCGCGGTCAGTACGGCCATGCCGTCATCAAGCTCGAGAAGATGGAGGAGGGCTTCGGCTACGAGTTCGTCAACGCTATCGTCGGCGGCGTCGTGCCCAAGGAGTACATCCCGTCCATCGACAAGGGCATCCAGGAGGCCCTGAACACCGGTGTTATCGCCGGCTTCCCGGTCCTCGACGTCAAGGTCACCCTGTTCGACGGTTCTTACCACGAGGTCGACTCCTCCGAGGCCGCCTTCAAGATTGCCGGTTCCATGGCTATCAAGGACGCTCTCAAGAAGTCCGACCCGCAGTTGCTTGAGCCGATCATGGCTGTCGAGGTCGAGACCCCCGAGCAGTACATGGGCGACGTTATGGGCAACCTCTCCGGTCGCCGCGGCAAGATCGAGGGCATGGAGGATCGCAAGAACAGCAAGCTCATCCGTGCCAAGGTGCCGCTGGGCGAGATGTTCGGTTACGCTACCGACCTTCGCTCCCAGACCCAGGGCCGTGCATCCTACACGATGCAGTTCGACTCTTATGAGCCCGCGCCCAAGTCCATCGTGGACGAGGTCATGAGCAAGAACGCCTAAGTTCGAGCTCCCTGTTACGTAATCCGCGAGAACATCTCTCGCACTCTTTGGAGGTTTAAGTTGGCTACCCAGAAGATCCGCATTCGCCTCAAGGGCTATGATCACGAGGTCGTCGATCAGTCCGCGAAGCTCATCGTCGAGACCGCTCAGAAGACCGGCGCTCGCGTTTCCGGTCCTGTCCCCCTGCCCACCGAGCGCAACCTGTACACGGTTATCCGCTCGCCGCACGTGAACAAGGACTCCCGTGAGCAGTTCGAGATGCGCACCCACAAGCGCCTCATCGACATCCTCGACCCCACCTCGGGCACCGTTGATTCGCTCATGCGTCTCGACCTCCCCGCTGGCGTCGACATCGACATCAAGCTCTAAGCGATATCGCTCATAGCTTACAGAGCCCCGCTACCATTACGGTAGCGGGGCTCTTTTGTTTTGAATGATGGTTTGGACTGCCGGGTATTGCTGCCGAGTAGGTGGCTGCGGCGCCCTATTCGCTCAAGGGGCGCAGCGATGCCTCCTCAAAATGGAAGGATCGCACGCCGCTTTCCGCTTCGATACACGCGCGACCAAAGGCATCGACGGTTTTAAAGATGCCACGTGCCAGCTCATGTCCGGCAGGGGAGCGGGCGAGAACGTGTTCCCCGATCCAATTGAGGTGAGCGATATATTCGTCGTGGACGGGCGCGAGCGGACCGGCGTCTTCTTCCTTGGCGTTGAGGTGTTCTGCCCACGCGTCTACTGCGTTCACGACCGCGTGGTAGACCTCATCGAGGAGCATGTCGACGGCGGGAACGTTCTCGTTGAGATCCAAGAGACCGATTGCCGGCAGGCCGCCATCGGGAACCTCCGAGGGCACATAGTTCACATTGACGCCAATGCCGCAGACGGCGAAAGGTTTGCCTTCGTTATCGCGTGCGGCCTCGACCAGAATGCCGCCGAGCTTGCGCCCTCGCGCGACCAGATCGTTGGGCCATTTGAGGTCAATCTCGTTTGCAAGGCCCTGCATTTCGAGCGCCTCGAGCACCGCTAGGCCGCTGACGGCGGCAAGACCAGAGTACTTTGCAGGATTAACGCATGGGCGCAGAACAATCGAAAGCAATAGGTTGCCGGCGGTTGAATCCCACTTGTGGCCGCGCCGGCCGCGTCCTGCTGTCTGAGCCCGGGCGGCAAGTCCTGTGCCGTGCGGCGCTCCCTGTTTTCCTGCTTCGAGCAGGTCATCGTTGGTCGATCCGGTTACGTCGACCACCGTTAAACGAGAATCCATAACAGCTGCTACCTCCTAAGGTAATAAGGCAATCGCGTAATGGTGTCGAGAGATAGACACAATGTGAAGCCTTTGTCGCATTTGAACAATTTAATGTTAACACGTCAACAACGACTGAAATGCGTTATCCTCTCTTGGTCGATGTAAACACGTCAACAACTCAAAGGAGGTTAGTGATGGGTTTCACGATTCTTGGAACAGGCTCGGCGCTTCCTAAGCGCAGTGTTTCCAATGACGAGCTGTCTGAGTTCCTCGATACCTCGGATGAGTGGATTTTTACCCGCACAGGTATCAAGAGCCGCCACGTCTGCTCCACCGAGTCACTTGACGACCTTGCCGTAGCGGCGAGCGAGCGGGCACTCCAGGTGTCCGGAATCGACGCGAGCCAGCTGGATCTGATCGTCTGCTCGACGACAACGGGTGACCATCTCGTTCCCGCCGAGGCATGTGCCGTTGCCGAGCGTCTGGGCGCGACGTGCCCTGCCTTCGATGTCTCGGCGGCCTGCGCCGGCTTCGTATTTGCGCTCGATGTCGCCGAGGGCTATATCGCCCGAGGACGAGCCAAGCATGTGCTTGTCGTTGCTGCCGAGCAGATGACGCGCGCGCTTGACTGGACAGATCGCGCCACGTGCGTGCTCTTTGGTGACGGCGCGGGTGCTGCAGTGATAGAAGCTGGGGGAGACAGCCCCCTTGCCGTCGAGCTTTCGACGGCGCCCGACGTCGAGACGTTGCGCGTTCCCGGTCTGGTCGGTACCTCGCCGTTTAAGGCTTCCGCAGATAGCGCGAGCGTGCTGTCCATGAACGGCCGCCGCGTGTTCAAGTTCGGCGTCAACGCCATCTGCGACACGGTCCATAAGCTTGCGATCGATGCGGGCATTTCGGTCGAAGACATCGATCATTTTGTATTCCATCAGGCTAACGAACGAATCCTGAGTCAGGCGGTCAAGCGCCTCGGCGTGCCAGACGAGCGCGTGGTTCGAACGCTGCGCGAGACCGGCAACATTTCGAGCGCCTGCATTCCCTTTGCGCTTGACCGGCTGGCACGTACCGACGCACTGACTGCGGGCGACACCATCGCCCTCGTTGGATTTGGCGCCGGTTTGGATATAGGTGGCTATCTACTTCGCTGGAAGTAGTCGCACATAGGAAATAAAAACGCCCCTAGGGCACAAACAAAGGAGAACTACCATGGCAGATCAGAAGACCTTCGAGCGCGTTTGCGACGTTATCCGCGAGACCGCTGGCCTTGACGACGTCGAGATGAAGCCCGAGTCCACGCTCGAGGAGATTGGCCTCGACAGCCTGGGCACCGTCGAGATCCTCGTCGCCGTCGAGGACGAGTTTGGCATTGAGCTCGATACCGAGGAGAACCCCAAGACGGTCGGCGAGTTCGCCGATACGGTCGAGGCGGCATTGGGGAAGTAGAGATGCTCAAGACTCCTCTCTGCGAGCTGCTCGGCATCGAAAAGCCCGTGTTCCAGGGCGGCATGGCCTGGATTGCCGATGCCTCGCTGGCATCGGCCGTGTCTGAGGCCGGCGGGTTGGGAATCATCGCGGCCATGAATGCCGACGCCAACTGGCTGCGCGATCAGATTCACGAGCTGCGCACCAAGACGGATAAGCCCTTTGGTGTGAACGTCATGCTTATGAGCCCGTTTGCCGACCAGGTCGCGCAGGTTGTGATTGACGAGCAGGTGCCGGTCGTCGTGACGGGTGCCGGCAATCCCACCAAGTACATGAAGGCTTGGAACGACGCCGGCATCAAGGTCATCCCGGTCGTTGCCTCGGTGGCGCTGGCGCGTCTCGTGGCGCGTCGTGGGGCCACCGCCGTGGTTGCCGAAGGCACCGAATCGGGTGGACATATTGGCGAGACATCGACGATGGCGCTCGTTCCGCAGGTTGTCGACGCGGTCGATGTCCCCGTTGTGGCAGCTGGCGGTATCGCCGATGGTCGCGGCGTGGCAGCGGCCTTTATGCTTGGCGCCGCTGGCGTCCAGGTGGGAACACGCTTTCTGGTCGCAAACGAGTGCACCGTATCCGAACAGTACAAAGAGCTGGTGCTCAAGGCAGGAGACACCTCGACGCGCGCGACTGGCCGTTCGACGGGGCATCCGGTGCGTGCGCTTAAGAGCCCCTTCACCAACGCGTATGCCAAGAACGAGGCGGCGGGCGCAAGCCCCGAGGAGCTCGGGGCCATGGGCACGGGCGCGCTTCGTAAAGCCGCAAAGGACGGTAATTACGAAGAGGGTTCGTTTTTGTGTGGGCAGATTGCCGGCATGGTCAACGAACGCCAAAGCGCACGTGAAATCGTTGACGACCTGGTCGATGGTGCCGAGCGCGTTCTGAAGGGTGCGTCCACATGGGTAGCGTAGCGTTTTTGTTCGCCGGTCAGGGTGCCCAACACCCCGCGATGGGCGTCGACCTGATCGAGGCATCGCCGGCGGCTGCCGAGGTGTTCGCCATTGCCGACGAGGTGCGTCCGGGAACCAGCGAGCAGTGCCGGAACGCCTCCAAGGAGGAGCTCTCGCAGACCGAGAACACGCAGCCGTGCGTGTTCGTTCATGACCTGGCAGCGGCTGTCGCCCTGCGTGAGCGCGGCGTGGCGCCTGCCGCCTGTGCGGGATTTTCGCTGGGCGAGGTCGCCGCGCTCACCTTTGCGGGGGCATTCGATACGCGAGCGGGTTTTGAGCTCGTGTGTGAGCGCGCGGCATTGATGGCCGCGGCTGCCGAGCGCCATCCGGGCGGCATGCGCGCCGTCATCAAGCTCGATGCGGCGCAAGTCGAGGACCTGGCAAAACAGGCCGGCGAGGACTGCTGGCCGGTCAACTACAACAGCCCGCAGCAGACGGTTGTGGCCGGAGCGCCCGATGAGTTGCAGACCCTCGACGTCCTGGTAAAAGAGGCTGGCGGCCGCGCCATGAAGGTCGCGGTGTCGGGTGCATTCCATAGCCCCTATATGGCCGAGGCGACTGAGGGGCTGGCAACGTATATCCAAGCCGGCCACGCGCCGTCTCCGCTGCTGATTCCGGTCATGGCAAACATGACGGCGGCGCCCTATCCGGCGGACCCGCGAGCAGTATCGGACGTGCTGGCCAACCAGGTGAGCCATGCCGTGCGCTGGGTCGACACGCTGCACACTCTGCAGGATCAGGGCATCGACACGTTTATTGAGGTCGGCCCTGGCAAAACGCTGTCGGGCCTGGTCAAGCGTACGCTGAGCGACGTTCACGTGTATTCGTGCGAAACGGCCGAACAGGTCGCAGCTATTGCCGACGAGCTCGCATAGCCCACAGGGCTGTAACCCGAAAGGAACGACATGGGCAATTTGAACAACGGCGCGCTCGAGCGCGACGATTCACGTCGTGTGGCGCTGATCACGGGCGGCTCGCGCGGCATCGGTCGCGCTTGTGCCGTGGGCCTGGCGGAGGATGGCTACGATATCGCCGTCGTTTATGCCGGTAGCGTCGACGCGGCGCGCGAGACGTGTGAAGCCTGCGAGGCGTCAGGCGCCACGGCGAGCGCATATCAATGTGACGTGGCCGACCCCGATGCCGTCAACACATGCGTGGAGACGGTTCTCAATGACTTTGGCTCCATTTGGGTGCTCGTCAACAACGCTGGCATCACGCGCGACGGCCTGCTCATGCGTATGGGCGACGATGCCTTCGACCGCGTGCTCGATGTCAATCTCAAGGGCACGTTCAATACGACGCGCGCGCTCACCAAGACCTTTATGCGCCAGCGCGGCGGTTGCGTCGTCAACATGAGCTCGGTTGTGGGCCTGATGGGCAATGCCGGGCAGGCCAACTATGCTGCCTCCAAGGCGGGCGTTATCGGCCTGACCAAGGCGGTAGCGCGCGAGCTTGCGCCCCGCGGCGTACGAGTGAACGCGGTCGCCCCCGGGTTTGTCGAGACAGATATGACGGCAAAGCTCTCGGAGAAGGTGCGTGCGGCAACCGAGGAGCAGATTCCCCTTAAGCGCATGGCGCGCCCCGAGGAAGTGGCCGGCGTGGTGCGCTTTTTGGCGAGCGATGCGGCCGCTTACATTACGGGCGAGGTCGTGCGCGTCGACGGCGGAATGGCGATGTAGAAACCAGGGCCGAACAACGGCTTGGATGAGGAGACCATGATGGAACAGAGAGTTGCAATCACCGGCATCGGTGCCGTATCGCCGCTCGGCAATACCACGCTTGCCACCTGGGCGGCCATGTGCGCCGGCACGTGCGGTATCGGCCCGATCACGCACTTCGATACCGATGCGTTCGCCGTTAAAGTGGCGGCCGAGGTCAAGGGCTTTGACGGCAACGAGTACTTTGGCAAGCACGACGCCAAGCATCTCGACCCCTGTGTACAGTTTGCGATGGCGGCGTCGGATGAGGCCATGCACGATGCGGGCCTCGATGTTGAGGGCGCGGTCGATCGCGATCGCCTGGGTGTCTATGTGGGCTCGGGCGTGGGCGGCATGCAGACGCTTGTCGACAACGTCCACACGATTGCCGATCGCGGGCCTCGTCGCGCATCGCCCTACATGATTGCGATGATGATTCCCAACATGGCTTCGGGCAACATTGCGATTCGCCATAAGGCAAAGGGCCCGACCCTGCCCGTGGTGACTGCGTGCGCGACTTCTGCCCATGCGGTGGGCGAGGCGTTCCGCGCCATCAAGCACGGCTATGCCGACGCGATCCTCGCGGGCGGCGCCGAGGCCGCCATTATCCCCGATGCCGTTGCGGGCTTTACGTCCTGCCGTGCATTGACCACCAACCCCGATCCCGCGACGGCCTGCCGCCCGTTCGATGCAGACCGCGACGGCTTTGTGATGGGCGAGGGCGCCTGCGTGCTGGTACTCGAGAGCATGGAACATGCACGGGCCCGCGGTGCGCACATTTACGCCGAGGTCGTGGGCTACGGCAACACCGATGACGCCTACCACATCACGAGTCCCGACCCGGATGCGGCAGGTATCGCCCGTGCGATATCGCTGGCAGTGGCCGAGGGCGACGTTAAGCCTTCCGAGGGCCTCTACATCAACGCCCACGGCACCTCGACCAAGCTCAACGATTCGTCCGAGACGGCGGGCATTAAGCGTGCGCTCGGCGAGGACGCGGCGCGCGCCGCGCACGTCTCGTCGACTAAGTCGATGACCGGCCACATGATCGGTGCCACGGGCGCCATCGAGGTCATGGCCTGTGCCATGGCGCTCGAGCAGGGCGTGGTGCCGCCGACCATTAACTACCACACGCCCGATCCCGCCTGCGATCTTGACTACACGCCCAATCGCGCGGTTCGCGCTGACCTTACCTGGGCGCTTTCGACCAACCTGGGCTTTGGCGGACACAACGCCGCCATCGCGCTGCGTAGATATACGAGGAGCTAGAGCATGGATTCCAAAAGACTTGCCGAGATAGCCGATGTTATGGAGGACCGCGGCCTCACGCGCGTACGCGTTGAGGAGCCCGATGGCACCGCGGTCGAACTCGAGCGCGCGAGCGCCGCACAGCCGGTTGCCGTGCCCATGCCCATGCCGAGCGCTATGGCCGCTCCAGTTGCAGCTCCCACAGTCGCGCCTGCCGCACCGGAGCCCGCCGCGCAGACACCTGCCGCCGCACCGGAGCCCAAGGGCACCGAGGTGACCGCTCCCATGGTCGGCGTTTTCTATGCTGCCCCGGCGCCGGGCGACGAGCCGTTTGTGCACGTGGGCTCTAAGGTCAAGGCCGGCGAGACGCTCTGCATCATCGAGGCCATGAAGGTTCTCAACGAGGTAACGGCAGAGGCAGACGGCGAGGTGCTCGAGATCTGCGTGGCCGACGGCGACCTCGTGGAGTTTGGCAGCTGCCTCATGAGGATCGGATAGGTGATATCCATGAACAAAGAAGAGCTTAAGGAACTGTTGCCACATCGCGAACCGATGCTTTTGCTCGACGAGGCCGAGCTGGTGGGCGACGAGGCCCACGGCAAGATCACGATTACGGGCGACGAGTACTTTTTGCAGGGGCATTTTCCGGGAAACCCGGTGGTCCCCGGCGTGATTCAGTGCGAGATGCTCGCCCAAAACTGTTGCGTGCTGCTGATGGGCGATGAGGAAGCGCGCGGCGCGACGCCGTTCTACACGAGTCTGGACAAGGTGCGCTTTAAGCGTCCGGTGCGCCCGGGCGACACGGTTGATCTGGTGTGCACCATCACGCGTGCGCGCGGGCCGTTCCGCTTTGCGACGGGTACTGCGAGCGTCAACGGTGAGGTTTGCTGCCGCGCCGATATGTCTTTTGCACTCATGCACGAAAGTTAAGGAAGGCTTCATGTTCGACAAAGTGCTCATCGCCAACCGCGGCGAAGTCGCGGTCCGTGTTATCCGCGCGTGCCGCGATATGGGCATCAAGACCGTCGCCGTTTATTCCACGGCCGATGCGGACGCGCTGCACGTGCAGCTTGCCGACGAGGCGTATTGCATCGGCGGTCCGCGTCTTGCCGAGAGCTACCTCAACGACGATGCTGTGCTCACCTGTGCCGTAAAGTCGGGAGCTAAGGCAATTCATCCCGGCTATGGCTTTTTCTCCGAGAAGGCGAGCTTCGTGCGCGACTGCGACAAGTATGGCCTGGCGTTTGTTGGTCCTTCGGCCAAGGTGATTGACAGCATGGGCGACAAGGACGCCGCACGTCGAACGGCTGCCGCGGCGGGCGTGCCCATCGTGCCGGGCTGCGATTTGCTCAAAAGTCCCGAGGAGGCAACGGCCGAGGCTGAGCGCATTGGCTGCCCCGTGCTTATTAAGGCGCGTGCGGGCGGCGGCGGTCGCGGTATTCGTAAGGTCGAGCGCGTGGAAGATGCGGCAAAGGCCTTTATTGAAGCACGCGCCGAGGGCGAGGCCGTTTTTGGCGACGGCGAGTGCTACATGGAGAAGTTCGTCGCGCCGGCGCATCACGTTGAGGTACAGATTATGGCCGATAAGCAGGGCCATGTGTTTTCGCTCGGCGAGCGCGAGTGCTCGGTGCAGCGGCGCAACCAAAAGCTAATCGAGGAGAGCCCCGCGCCGTGCCTCGACGGACACGACGACATTCGTGCTCGCATGCACAAGGCAGCGCGTGACCTGGCTCGTGCCGTCGGCTACGAAGGAGCCGGTACCATCGAGTTCCTGTATTCGGACGACGGCAATTTCTACTTTATGGAAATGAACACGCGCTTGCAGGTGGAGCATCCGGTTACGGAGTTTGTGACCGATACCGACTTGGTCAAGTGGCAGCTGCGCGTGGCAGCCGGCCAGCCTCTGCCCTTTGAGCAGGAGGACATGCCGGTCCGCAACCACGCCATGGAGTGCCGCATCAATGCCGAAACGCCGGACTTTCTGCCGTCATGCGGAACGGTCACCGCGTTGCGTGTGCCGGGTGGTCCGCGCGTGCGCTGGGATTCCGCCATGTTTACCGGTGCTAAAGTTCCGCCGTACTACGACTCCATGCTTGGCAAGCTCATCGTGTGTGCGCCCACGCGTGACGGCGCCATTCGCAAGATGCGCTCGGCCCTGGGCGAGCTCGTGATTGAGGGCGTGAGCGAAAACAGCGAGCTTCAGCTCGACGTGCTGGCAAACGACGAGTTCTTGTCGGGCATGTATCACACCGATCTGATGGGGCATCTCTATGCTGATGAATAGAAAAGCGAAGACGGTCAACGTCCTCGAGGGACCGATGACCGAGTCGTGCGCCGAGTTTCCCGCGCGCCACGTGTTTATCAAGTGCCCGGAGTGCCGCCGCGTGATCGATGAGGCGCGCCTGCACGACAACCTCGAGGTCTGCCCTCGTTGCGGCAAACACTTTCGCGTGAGCGGGCGCGACCGCATGCGCATGACGATTGACGAGGGCACGTTTGAGGAATGGGATGCCAGTCTGGCGCCGGAGGACTTCCTCTCGTTTCCCGGCTATGCCGACAAGCTCAAGAGCGTGAGCGAGCGTTCGGGCGAGCACGATGCCGTTGTGTGCGGCAGGGGCAAAATCTGCGGTTGCGATACCGCGCTCTTCTTTATGGACGCCAACTTTATGATGGGCTCGATGGGTTCCGTGGTGGGCGAGAAGATCTGTCGCACATTTGAGCGAGCGACCGAGCTTGGATTGCCAGTTGTCGGCTTTACCGTTTCGGGCGGTGCGCGCATGCAAGAGGGCGTGACATCGCTTATGCAGATGGCCAAGATTTCTGCGGCGGTTAGGCGCCACAGCGAGGCGGGCGGCCTGTATATCACGGTGCTCACCGACCCCACGACCGGAGGCGTAACCGCGAGCTTTGCCATGGAGGGCGACATTATCCTGGCCGAGCCCGATGCCCTGACGGCATTTGCCGGCCCGCGCGTGATCGAGCAGAACATGCACAAGCGCCTGCCCAAGGGATTCCAGCGCTCCGAGTTTTTGCTGGAGCACGGCTTTTGCGATGCCGTTGTTCCGCGTGGCGAGATTGCGCTCACGGTAGGCGAGCTGCTGGCGCTGCACGAAGGACACGCGCCCGGCCTGGGGGCACCGCATGAGATCGTGCATACGGGTCGCCGCGGCAAAAAGCTGGGACACTTGTTCAAGCGCTCGGCCGCACCAAAAACCGCGCTCGAGATTGTCAAGCAGACCCGCTCGGCAGATCGCGCCACGGCAGGCGAGATGATCTCGCTGGGCCTGGATGGATTTGTGGAGCTGCACGGCGACCGCTACTTTGGCGACGACGCCGCTGTGGTGGCTGGCATTGGCTGGAAAGATGGACGCCCCGTAACGGTCATCGCCATCGAGCGCGGCACCACGACCAAAGAGCGTATGCGCCGCAACTTTGGTATGGCACATCCCGAGGGCTATCGCAAAGCGCGTCGTCTGATGCGCCAGGCCGAAAAGTTTGGTCGACCGGTTCTGTGCCTGGTCGATACTTCGGGCGCGTTTTGCGGCATCGGTGCCGAGGAGCGCGGCCAGGGCGAGGCGATTGCCCAGAATCTCATGGAGATGAGCGGCCTCAAGACGCCGATTGTCTCGGTGGTGACAGGCGAGGGCGGCTCTGGTGGCGCGCTGGCGCTATCCGTGGCCGACCGCATCCTGATGCTCTCGAGCTCGGCCTATTCGGTCGTGAGCCCCGAGGCCTGTGCGTCGATCCTGTGGAAGGATACCGACCGCGCGAATGAGGCTGCCGAGGCGCTGAAGCTCACGGCTCCCGATCTGCTGGCGCTCGGCATCATCGACGGCATTGTTGACGATAGGGGCCTGTCGCATGAGGAGATCGCCGGTGCCGTCATGTCCTCGGCATTTGATGCCTTCGATACGCTTGGGCAGCTCGACGAGGCGACCCTCACAAACCTCCGCTACGAAAAGTACCGCGCAATCGGTCAGTACCGCACGATGTGACAAAGGGACAGCCCGCATGTCATATTGGGAAAGGCGTTCCATGCTACAAGTTTCTAACACCTCGTTTACAACGTCGGTTTCATCAAACGCCATGGCCGTGGTGGACTATCTGTCCAAAAGCATGATGTCGGCGCTGCCGTTTATTGTCTGCGCGGCGTTGTTCCGCACCGTCGCTGTCATTATGGGCGAAGGCATGCTGGGCCTGTGGTCTGCCGATTCCGATATCTATCGCCTGTTCTACAGTTGGCTCTATAACGCCGGCTACTACTTTTTGCCCATTTATCTTGGTTGGGCGGCCGCCCGCCAGCTCGGTTGCTCGGAGCAGCTGGGCATGATGCTGGGCGGCGTATTGATTGCACCCGATTTACTCAAGCTTGTCGATGCCGCATCGACGACGGAGGCATCGATGACTTCCGTGTATGGTCTGCTTCCTGCGCCGGTCAACGATTACACGACGACTGTTATTCCGGTTCTCATCTCGGTGCCCGTGCTATGGCGAGTGGAGTGTTTCTTTAAGCGCGTTATCCCTAAGGCCGTGGCGTTTTCGTTCGTTCCGTTTGCGACCATGCTTGTCATGGTTCCGGTTTCGCTGTGTATTACGGCGCCGGCGGGCAGCTATCTGGGCATGCTGTTGGGCCAGCTTATGTTTATGCTTGGCAATTCCGGTGGCATCGTGTCGCTGCTCACGCTCATGGGGCTTGCTGCGGGCTGGGAGTTCCTAAAGATCGCCGGCGTCAGCAACGTTGTCCTATCGCTCGCCTATGCGCAGTTTATGAGTGTGGGAACGGATTCGTGCATCCTGATCGCCGCGACGATGGCAACGTTCGCCGTTTGGGGCATGCCCTTTGGCGCGTCGCTTCGCGTTGCGGATAAGGACGAGAAGGCGCTCATGCTGGGCTATTCAATCTCGGGTGTTCTTGGCGGCGTAAGCGAGCCGGCGCTGTACGGTTGCGGCTTTAAATATGGCAGGTGCCTGACGTGCATGGCCATTGGCGGCGCCGTCGGAGGCCTTGTTGCGGCCGTGGGCCACGTTACGGCCTATACCATCGGCATGACGAATGTCCTTATGGTCATTGGCTTTGCCACGGGCGGCATCTCGAACCTGCTGTGGTGCTGCGCTGCCGGCGGTGTGGCATTTGCGGTGTCTGCGGCGCTGAGCTACTGCTTTGGCGTGGTGCCGGCGAAGGGACAGACGACGGGGGACGGAGCCGATTCACCCGAAACCTCGAAGAGCGTGGCCGAAGTAAGCGCGTAAACCTGTGCGACACAAGGACGATTCCTTTGCCATGCTCCAAGGCCGTGGCCCGTGTGGGTCGCGGCCTTTTTGTATCTGGGGGACAAAGTGGCTACACTACAATCCGTTTGAGCAATAGATATATATAGGCAGTACCGTGGGGGCTGATGAAGATGGTCGAGTGGATTGTTAAGCGTGCGCAGGGCGACCGTGCGCGCGTGGGCACGTTGACGGGCATGGTGTGTATTCTCGCTAATGTTGCGCTTTGTGCTGCGAAGGGCGCAATTGGTGTGCTGTCGGGATCGGTTTCGATTGTGGCGGATGCCATGAACAACCTGTCCGATGCCAGCTCGAATATCGTGAGCGTGCTGGGCTTTAAGCTGGCGAGCAAGCCGGCGGACCCCGAGCATCCTTACGGACATGGCCGCTACGAGTATCTCTCGGGTCTGGTCGTGGCGGCGCTCGTGCTGCTGATCGGCGTTGAGCTGGTGAAGTCCTCGGTTGAGCGCATCATCCACCCCGAACCTGTCGAGTTCTCGCTTGCCCTGGTGGCAGTTCTAGTGCTTTCGATGGTCGTAAAGCTCTGGATGGCGGCCCTCAACCAAAAGCTCGGCGATCGCATTGAGTCCGAGACGCTGCATGCGACCGCGCAGGATTCCAAGAACGATGTTCTTGCCACGGGCGCCGTACTGGCGTGCGCAATTGTTTCGCAGGTGACGGGCATCAACCTTGACGCTTGGGTCGGCCTTGCCGTTGGTGCCTATATTGGCTGGAGCGGTTTTGAACTCATCCAGGATACGGTGAGCCCGCTTTTGGGCCAGACGCCCGATCCTAAGCTGGTCAAGCACATTCGAGACAAGATCATGAGCTATCCCGGCGTTTTGGGCGTTCACGATCTGATGGTTCACGATTACGGCCCGGGCAGGAAGTTCGCAAGCGCTCACGCCGAGATGGCAGCCGAGGCCAGCCCTCTGGAAAGCCATGACACGCTCGACAATATTGAGCAGGCGTTTAGGAACGAAGACGGCATGATTGTCACGCTCCATTACGATCCCATCGTGACCGATGACCCCAAGCTGGCAAGCATGCGTTTGCGCATCAACGCCATGGCTCAACAGATCGATAGCCGTCTTACAATTCACGATCTGCGCTGCGTGCCGGGTCCTACGCACACCAACGTGATCTTTGACTGCGTGCGACCCTCGGATCTGCAGATGAGCGCCGAGGACCTAAAGCGCGCGCTGGCGAAACGGGTCGAATCGGAATATCCCAAGTCGATTACCAAGATCACGATCGACGAAGACTACGTAGGCCATACCCACGAGTAGGGCTGCGCCGGTAAAGCTGGTTATACAGAAGGGGAGAGCATGAAGCGTCTATATCTACTCCGCCATGGTCAGACAGAATTCAACGTCAAAAAGCTCGTCCAGGGTCGCTGCGATTCTCCGCTCACCGATCTGGGCCGCCAGCAGGCACGGGCGGCAGCCGCATGGCTCAAGGCCCACGGCGTCGTTCCCGACAAAGTGGTCTCATCACCCTTAGGCCGAGCCATGGACACAGCTCAGCTCGTCGCATGCGAGCTCCTCGGCCCGGACGCAGCAGCCGAGCCCTGCGAAGGCATTATCGAGCGCTGCTACGGCACCTTCGAAGAAGGCCCGCACGACGCGCTACCCACCGACGTCTGGGATCCAGGCGAGGACTTAATCCCATTCGGAGGAGAAGGAAGCCAGGCGCTGCAAGAGCGCATGGTAGACACCCTCACCAATATCATGGACGCCGATGGTATCGAAACCCTTCTAGCAGTAAGCCACGGCAGCGCCAGCCGCCAATTCATCAAGGCTGCCGTCCCAGAGGACTTTGAGCTCCCAACAAAACTCCCCAACTGCGCCATCATGATCTTCGATTTCGATGAGGAAAAGTCGGGAGAAGAGGGCGATACGCCTCAATCCAAGTTTACCTTGCGGCAAATCATCGATCCCCAGCAAAGTCATTAGCCTGAGCGAGCAGAGTTAAGCAGACATCAGCGTGTCGTCTCCCGAGCACGGCGAGGGCCGGAGAAATATATTAAGGTCATCGCGAGTTCCGCACGCAAAGGAGAGCACTTAATGTGCTCTCCGTCTTGCGCAGGACTGTAGAGCAGGGACCTTAATATATTTCTCCGGCCCTCGCCGTGCTCGGGAGACGTGCCACGCACTTTACCTGCGTAAACAATGTGAGTGAAATATGAATCTCGATGGATACGCCCGCAGCCGTGTATACTAAACAGCTGTGTGAAACCAGGGAGTATTCTGGCTGGACAAAATGCCTGCTTAATAGGGTTGTCAGGTAGTCCGGGCGAAATACAAGGCTGGGGAGCACGTCGTGTAAGTAGTGGTCCTCTAGGGGCGTACGCTCGGTGGTGTACGCATTGTCCCAAGATCACGCGAGAGTTGGGATCATATCTTGATCAGCATGATTCTCGGCCGCAAGATTGGCATGACCCAGGTTTGGGACGAGGACGACAACGTCGTTCCCGTCACGGTCATCCAGGCTGGCCCCTGCGCTGTCTCGCAGGTTAAAACTCAGGCAACCGACGGCTATGACGCCGTCCAGATCGGTTTCGGCGACATCAAGGCCAAGAACGTGAACAAGCCCATGGCTGGTCACTTCGCCAAGGCTGGCGTCGAGCCTGTCCGCTTCCTTCGTGAGGTCCGCGTCGAGAACGGCGAGGAGCACAAGGTCGGCGAGGTCGTCACCGTCGCTGATTTCGCTGATGTCGAGAAGGTCGACGTCATCGGTACCTCCAAGGGTAAGGGCTTCCAGGGTCGCATCAAGCGCTGGGGTCAGCGCCGCGGTCCTATGACGCATGGTTCTCACTTCCAGCGTCACCCCGGTTCTATCGGTCAGTGCGCCTATCCTGCGCGCGTCCTCAAGGGCGTCAAGATGGCCGGCCACATGGGTAACGAGCGCGTTACCGTCAAGAACCTTTCCGTTGTCCGCATCGATGCCGAGCAGAACCTCATCTTGGTCAAGGGCGCTGTCCCGGGTGCCAAGAATGGTCTCGTCGCCATCCGTATGGCCTAAGGGCCCAGCCCATTTAGCCCAGCGTCATACCAAGGAGAACACTTAAATGGCAAAGTTTGAAGTAAAGAACAGCGAGGGCAAGAAGGTCGCCGAGGCCGAGCTCGCCGCTGAGGTGTACGGCATCGAGCCGAACATCCACGTTATGCACCACATCGTCAAGTGCCAGATGGCCTCTTGGCGTCAGGGCACCCAGTCCGCTAAGGGCCGCTCTGAGGTTTCCGGTGGCGGCAAGAAGCCTTGGCGTCAGAAGGGCACCGGCCGTGCCCGCCAGGGTTCCATCCGTGCTGCCCAGTGGCGTCACGGTGGCGTTGTCTTCGCCCCCAAGCCCCGTTCCTACGCTAAGCGTATGAACAACAAGGAGGTCAAGCTGGCTATGCGCTCCGCGCTGTCCGCCAAGCTGGCCGATGGCGAGCTCGTGCTCGTCGACGACTACGGCTTCGAGAAGCCTTCCACCAAGGCTGCCGTCGCCATGCTCAAGGCTCTCGGCCTTGAGGGCAAGCGTCTGACCATCATCGTTCGCGATGAGGACGTCAACGCCTACCTGTCGTTCCGCAACATTCCCAAGACGTTCATCATCACCGCTGACGAGGCCAACACCTACGATCTCGTCAACAACAACGCCGTGCTGATGCCCGCCGACATCGCCGCTCACTTCGGGGAGGTGCTTGCATAAATGACCGCCCACGAGATCATCATCCGTCCGATCGTGTCCGAGCGTTCCTTCTCCGGCATGGAGCTGAACAAGTACACGTTCGAGGTCGCCAAGGATGCTAACAAGTATCAGATCAAGGACGCTGTCGAGGAGATCTTCGGCGTCAAGGTCGTTCGCGTGAACACCCTGACGGTCAAGCCCAAGACCAAGCGTGTGCGCTATGTCGCCGGCAAGACCCGTTCTTGGAAGAAGGCCATCGTCACGCTGGCCGAGGGCGACACCATCGAGGTCTTTGGCAACCAGGCCTAAGACTCGCTGCTGTTGAGTGAGCTCATGCCTCCCAAATAGGGGAGGCGGGAGCTCAAGGTTTTGGGCGTATAAAATGGACACGCCCGGAACCGTGTATACGTCCGGTGTCATCGCACCCGAGGCAGAACCTCGAATCCCTGTCTGCGATGGCTAACGGATTCCTATTGAAAGGGATTGTAATGGCTGTAAAGCACCTTAAGCCGACCTCCGCTGGTAGGCGTTGGCAGACGATCTCCGACTTCTCCGAGATCACCTGCACCAAGCCCGAGAAGTCTCTTCTCGAGCCCCTGCCCAAGAAGGCCGGTCGTAACAACAACGGCCGCATCACCACCCGCCACCAGGGCGGCGGCGTGAAGCGTCGTTACCGCGTGATCGACTTCAAGCGCAACAAGGACGGCGTGCCCGCCAAGGTTGCCACGATCGAGTACGATCCGAACCGTTCCGCTCGCATCGCTCTGCTGCACTACGCTGACGGTGAGAAGCGCTACATCCTGGCCCCCAAGGGCCTCGAGGTCGGTCAGACCATCATGTCCGGTTCTGACGCCGACATCAAGCCGGGCAACGCTCTGCCCCTCGCCGACATCCCCGTCGGTACGCTCATCCACGCCGTCGAGTTCCAGCCGGGCAAGGGCGCCGCTATCGCCCGTTCCGCCGGTAACTCCTGCCAGCTGATGGGTAAGGAGGGCAAGTACGCTATCGTCCGTATGCCTTCCTCCGAGATGCGCCGCATCCTCGTTACCTGCCGCGCCACCGTCGGTGAGGTCGGCAACGCCGATCACTCCAACATCGTCATCGGCAAGGCCGGCCGTAAGCGTCACATGAACGTGCGCCCGACCGTCCGCGGTACCGTCATGAACCCTGTCGACCACCCGCACGGCGGTGGCGAGGGCAAGAACCACACCTCTGGTCGTCCCTCCGTTACCCCCTGGGGTAAGCCGACGAAGGGCCTTCGTACGCGCAAGAAGAAGAAGGTCTCGAACCAGCACATCATTCGTCGCCGTAAGAAGTAATTTCGGATACCGAGTTTTAGGAGAAAGCACTTATGAGCAGAAGTCTCAAAAAGGGCCCGTTCGTGGAGACTCGCCTTCTCTCGCGTATCACCGCGATGAACGAGGCTGGCAAGAAGGACGTCGTGAAGACCTGGTCCCGCGCGTCCACCATCTTCCCCGAGATGGTTGGTCACACCATCGCCGTCCACGACGGCCGCAAGCATGTGCCCGTGTATGTTACCGAGTCCATGGTTGGTCACAAGCTCGGCGAGTTCGCGCCGACTCGTACGTTCCGTGGCCACAAGGCCAAATAGGGGGTTAACCGTAAATGGCAACTAAGTCTATTGAAACTGAGGCCACCGAGGTTCGCGCCGTCGCTAAGTACGTGCGTGTTTCCCCCAGCAAGGCCCGCCTGGTGGTCGATCTGATCCGCCGCAAGCCTGTCGCTCAGGCCTTCGACATCCTCCACTTCTGCGACCGCGCCGTCGCCGTGGATGTCGAGAAGGTTCTCCGTTCCGCCGTTGCGAACGCCGAGAACAACAACGGTCTGCGTGCCGACAACCTGGTTGTCGCCGCTGCCTATGTTGACGAGGGTCCGACGCTTAAGCGCATCCGTCCCCGCGCCAAGGGTTCCGCTTCTCGCATTCTGAAGCGTACTTCCCACATCACCGTCGTCGTTGCTCCTCGAAAGGAGGCGTAAAGCTGTATGGGTCAGAAAGTCTACCCCACCGGCTTCCGTCTTGGCATCACCGAGAACTGGCGCTCCCGCTGGTTCGCAGAGAAGGATTACGCTAAGACCCTCGGTAACGATCTCGAGATCCGCAAGTACCTCGAGAAGCGTCTTTCCCGCGCAGCTGTCTCCCGCGTCGAGATCGAGCGCGCTGGCGACAAGGTGAAGGTCATCATCCTCACCGCTCGCCCCGGCGTTGTCATCGGTAAGAAGGGTGCCGAGATCGATACCCTCCGCACCGAGCTCGAGAAGGTCGCTGGCGTCTCCAAGGGCCAGCTCTCCGTCGACGTTGTCGAGATCAAGCGCCCCGAGCTCGACGCCAACCTCGTTGCTCAGTCTATCGCCGAGCAGCTCGAGGGCCGCGTTGCCTTCCGTCGCGCTATGCGCAAGGCTGTCCAGTCCGCCCGCAAGGCCGGCGCTAAGGGCATCCGTATCCAGTGCTCCGGTCGTCTCGGCGGCGCCGAGATGGGCCGTCGTGAGTGGTACCGCGAGGGTCGCGTGCCTCTGCACACCCTCCGTGCCAAGATCGACTACGGCACGGCTGTCGCCAGCACCACCATGGGCGCTTGCGGCGTGAAGGTCTGGATCTACCTGGGCGAGAAGCTCCCGGGCCAGCCTGTTCCCAACCCTGCACTCGAGGGCTCTTCCCGTCCTCGTCGTCGTAACTCCGAGAGGAGGGGTCAGTAGTGCTTGCCCCTAAGCGTATTCTTCACCGCAAGGTGCAGCGTGGCTCCATGAAGGGCCAGGCCAAGGGTAATACCGAGCTGCATTTCGGCGAGTTTGGTATCCAGGCTCTCGAGGCCCATTGGATCACCAACCGTCAGATCGAGGCCGCTCGTATTGCCATGACCCGCTACATGAAGCGTGGCGGTCGTGTCTACATCACGATCTTCCCCGATAAGCCCATCACCAAGAAGCCTGCCGAGACTCGCATGGGTTCTGGTAAGGGTAACCCCGAGGAGTGGGTGGCCGTCGTCAAGCCCGGCCGCATCATGTTCGAGGTCAAGGGCGTGCCCGAGGAGGTCGCTCGCGAGGCTCTGCGTCTTGCACAGCACAAGCTTCCCATCAAGACCAAGATTGTTGCTGCTAAGAACGCTGAGCAGCGCATCGAGAAGGAGATGGCTGAGGAGGCCGCTCTCGAGGCCAAGTGGGCTGCTGAGGACGCCGCCGCCGCCAAGGAGGAGAACTAATGAAGCCCGCAGAGATTCGTGAGCTCTCGGACGCTCAGCTCGTTGAGAAGCTGAAGGAAATGCGCGCCGAGCTCTTTAACCTTCGTTTCCAGATGGCCACCAGCCAGCTGGACAACACCGCTCGCGTCAACACCGTGAAGAAGGACATCGCTCGCGTCCTCACGGAGCAGCGCGCCCGCGAGATCGCAGCGGAGAAGTCCGCTGTCGCCGAGTAGGACCTAAGGAGAGAACATGACTGATTCGCGTAACTCGCGTAAGGTCCGTACGGGTGTCGTTACCTCCGTCTCCGGTGCCAAGACCATTGTTGTCACCATCACCGAGCGCAAGCGTCACCCCAAGTACGGCAAGATGATGACCAGCTCCAAGAAGCTGCACGCTCACGACGAGGAGTGCACGGCTGGCGTGGGCGACACTGTCCGCGTTATGGAGACCCGTCCTATGTCCAAGATGAAGCGTTGGCGCCTCATCGAGGTCGTCGAGCGCGCTAAATAAGCAGTCGCTCTTACGACTTGTACGTTTCCGAAGATGTGCGTATGCCTGGCTTGCATACCACGGGCCGCGTAAAGGCTGCGCACCTCTCTTCGGTTCTTAGTTCGGAGGAACATCTACCATGATTCAGATGCAAACCATGCTGAACGTCGCCGACAACTCCGGCGCTCGCAAGATTCGCTGCATCAAGGTGCTTGGCGGTTCCAAGCGTCGTTATGCAGGCATCGGCGATGTGTTCATCGGTGCTGTCCAGGAGGCTACCCCTGGCGCCAACGTCAAGAAGAAGGACGTTGTCCGTTGCGTCGTCGTTCGCACCGTTAAGGAGATCCGCCGCAAGGATGGCTCCTACATTCGCTTTGATGAGAACGCCTGCGTTGTCATCAACAACGATGGTTCGCCCGTCGGCACCCGTATCTTCGGGCCTGTCGCTCGTGAGCTTCGTGACAAGAAGTACATGAAGATCGTCTCGCTCGCTCCCGAGACCCTGTAGTTAGGGGAGATATATGTATATCAAGAAGGGCGATAAGGTCCAGGTTCTCTCTGGTAAGGATCGCGGCAAGCAGGGCGTTGTCCTGCGTGCTCTCCCCGCCGAGAACAAGGTCGTTGTCGAGGGCGTTTCGGTCGTCAAGAAGGCCGTCAAGCCCAACGCTGCCAACCAGCAGGGCGGCATCGTTTCGCAGGAGGCTCCCATCGACGCCTCCAACGTCAATCTCGTTTGCCCCGAGTGCGGTAAGGTTACCCGCGTCGGTCACGAGAAGGACGGCAAGAACAAGCTGCGCGTCTGCAAGAAGTGCGGCCACAAGTTCTAAGCTGCCCGCAACAACAAGTTGCCAGCAAAGGCCCGGATGCCCCACGGCATCCGGGCCTTTTTCTATCCCTACTCATTGGGGACAGACTTAAATACTCATTGGGGACAGACTTACATGAGTGATTGTGCTCATTGGGGACAGACTTAAATGAGTAGTCCCGGCAGTTGGGGACAGTCCCCATGTGTCGGCAGTTTGGGACGGTCCATTGATGCCTGATGCCCCTAGAGGGGAAGAGCAAGACAGCCTGCTCTGCCTTTTTGGGCTTTGGTGTTCCGCTTCTTTATCCTTTACAAGGATCCTCGCATGCGCATTATCGCGCATAGCATTGCGTGTTAATGCGTATGACCGCGTAAAAATGTGCAAAATATGGCTAAATAATGACCGATAAACAAATAAATACGCAAACACGAGCAGATACGCGCGCAATTGTGCGACTATAGGGTTGTTAGAAATGAAGGACTTCCGATGACTCAGGAGGCACATCATGGCAGATTCCAAACAGGCTCCGCTCGACGCCGAGGCAGCCGCAAAGGCGGCGTTTGCCTCGGTCCAGAATCAGCCGTTCCCAAACGACATCTTTACGGCTCCCGAGCTTCGTTGGGCAGTGATCGGGTGCGGTGTTATCGCCAACCAAATGGCCCAGTCCCTCGCGCTGGCCGGCCGCAAGCTCGCGGGTGTCGCCAACCGTACGCTTTCCAAAGCCCAGGCTTTTGCCGAGCAGTATGGCGTCGAGAAGGTGTACGAGACGGTCGAGGACCTCTACGCCGATCCGGACATCGACGCCGTCTATATCACCACGCCGCACAACACGCATATCACCTATCTGCGTGCTGCGCTGGCCGCCGGCAAGCACGTGCTCTGCGAGAAGGCCATTACCCTCAATTCCGCCGAGCTTGACGAGGCCCGTGCCATCGCCGACGAGCACAACGTGGTTCTTATGGATGCCACCACGGTGCTCCACATGCCGCTGTATCAGGAGCTGCGCCGTCGCATGGATGCGGGCGACTTTGGCCGTATGAACCTTGCTCAGCTCAACTTTGGTAGCTATAAGGAGTACGGCGATCTGACCAATCGCTTCTACAACCGCAACCTTGCTGGCGGTGCCATGCTCGATATTGGCGTGTATGCCCTGTCCGTCATGCGTCTCTTTATGGCAAGCCAGCCCGCTGAGGTCGTTTCGCTGGGCAACACCTGCGAGACCGGTGTTGACGTTGCAGGCGGCATCGTCTGCCGTAATGCCGAACAGCAGCTGGGCGTGGTGAGCCTCACGCTCCACTCCAAGCAGCCCAAGCGTTCGGTCATTAGCTTCGACAAGTGCTATATCGAGGTCAACGAGTATCCGCGCGCCGACCATGCGACCATCGTGTGGACTGCGGACGGTCGCCGTGAGGAGGTCCACGCTGGCACCGAGGCTTATGCCCTGTGCTACGAGATGGCTGACCTCGAGCAGGCCGTCGCCGGCGACGATTCCAAGCGTGAGCTTCTGGATTATGCTTCTGATGTGATGGAGCTCATGACCAAGCTCCGCGCCGATTGGGGAGTCGTCTACCCCGAGGAGGAGTAAGCGATGCTTGCGGAAGATAGGCTCAATGCGATCGTGTCGATGGTGCAGCAGGCCGGCTCGGTTACCGTGCCGGAACTTGCCGAGGCCCTGGGCGTGACACCGTCCACCATTCGCCGTGACTTGCAAACGCTCGACCGCGCGCACCGTATCGCCAAGGTGCACGGAGGTGCGACGAGTCTGGAGCGCGCGCACGTGACGCGCGACTTGACGATCAGCGAACGCAGTGATCTCCATAACGATGACAAGGAGCGCATCTGTGCTCGTGCCGCGGCCCTGGTGGAGCCCGATAGCTTTGTGTATATCGATTCGGGCTCAACGACCCTCAAGCTCATCGAGCATCTTCCGCGTCTCGACGGCGTCACCTATGTGACCGATTCCGTGCTCCATGCTCAGCACCTTGCTTTGCGCGGCATGCGTACCGTGGTGCTGGGCGGCGAGCTCAAACCCGAGACCGAGGCGCTCGTTGGCCCCGATGCCTTGGCAACCCTGGACCGCTATAACTTCAACTGCGGCTTTTGGGGATCCAACGGCATCGCGGCCGAGCAAGGTCTCACCACACCGGATATCGAGGAAGCACAGGTCAAGCGTATCTCGATGCGCCATACCGCCAAACGCTTCGTAATCTCGGACGCCAGTAAATTTGGCATGGTGGCGCCCGTCAAGTTCGCGGACTTCCGCGACGCAACGATTATTACCGCAGGCGAGGTCCCCGCCAAGTACCGGGCAATGGACAACGTCATCACGGTCTAGCAGCAGGGGACGGGCTAAGGCCAAAACCACCGCGAAGGTGCCTGTCCCCATTGTGGTGGTTTAGGGCTCCCAGGGGCAGGGGGCTTCGATGTGGATGTGCTCACCGGTTACGGGATGCGTGAAGGACACGCTGTGGGCATGGAGCATCAGGCCGCAGGGACGCGGCGTGCCGTAGAGCTCGTCGCCTACCAGGGGATGACGCTCGCTCGCCAGATGTACACGGATTTGGTGCTTGCGGCCGGTGAGCAGCTCGACATCGATATACGAGCGCGTGGGCAGGCCACGACGGCTCTTAAGACGCTTGAGCACCTTCACGCGCGTCTGAGACGGCTTGCCGCTGGCGCCGACGCGCATCTTGCGGCTGTCGTGACGGTCGCGGGCGATGGGCTTGTCGATGAGCTTTTCGTTCCAGTCGATCTTGCCCTCGGCGAGCGCCAGGTAGTGCTTTTCGAAAGCGTGGTCGATGACCATCTGGTCAAAGGCGGGCTGCGTCTGCTTGTCGAGCGAGAACAGCACCACGCCGGTGGTGTCGCGGTCTAGGCGGTTGAGCGGCTGCATATCGGTCGCGGCAAAGCCGTCGCCCATCGCCAGCAGCAGGTCGCTGGCGTAGTCGGTGAGTGTGCGCTCGCCGGTGCCGTCGCCGTGGACGATCATGCCGGCGGGCTTGTCGATGGCCATGAGCCAGGCGTCGCAGTAGAGGACTTGAGGTTCTTCGTTCACGTGTAAGCCTTTCGGTTAGCTGATTCCCACAAACATGCAGCCCGAGGTCGCCCCGCGTAGGCGGGCGGCGGGCTTGCGGCCGGCCTGCGCGGCTTCGACGGCACGACGGACGCGGGCGACGGCACGGCCCACCTCATCTGCCTCGAGCAGCGTTCCGTCCACCATGAGACGACGCACGCCGGCATCGAGCAGCTGAGGAATCTGCGGCGTGAGGTCGATGGGGCAGGCATCGTACAGGCGAGAGCGGCCGTGGATGTCGGTGCGGACGGGCATGACCTTTCCGTCGATATTCTTGAGCGAGAGCTTGCGGGCACGCAGACGGCAGTTGACACAATCGTGGATGCAGCCGTTGGCAACCTGCAGAATGCAATGCTCGCTTGTCATGACGCGCGGGCGGCCAAAGACGGTGATGCCCAAAGCCGCGGGCGCGGCGGCACCGAGCGAGACAATCTCGTCGAGCGTGATTTCGGGCGAGAGCCAAAACGCACCGGCTCCGCGCTCGGCAAGCGCCTCCATGCAGGGCGTGTTGTGCACCGGCAGGCAAGAGCGAATTTCGGCCGTGGCGCCGGCCTGCGCGGCTACGGCGAGCTCGGAGATATTACCGACGGCGACGGTAGCTCCGGCATTGATCCAGGGATCGACGCGCTCGTGGTCGACGGCGCGGCAGACCTCGTCGAGTACGGGTACGATGCCCTGCTCAAACGCATCGGCGGGGGAGAGCTCGGCCGCATCGAGCGCATCGGTGGTCATGTAGATGCGCGTGGCGCCCTCGGCGCGAGCTGCCTCGGCGGCTTCGAGCGTGGTGACGGCGGCGCAGATCTGCGGCTCATCGCGGTAATGCTCGGGCATAGCGCGCGTACATTTGTCGAGCACCGGAATCTCGAGAGTTTTCGCGCGCTCCTCGTACGGCGCCAGAATGGCCTCTTCCAGCGCCTTGCAAGCGGCGGCGCGCACCTTGTGAACGGCGGAGAAGCCCATGCCGCAGCCGGCGTCGAGCGAAACGTCAAAGCTCGCTGCCTCAAAGGGCGAGGAGCCCATGCGGCCCACATGCTCAACCAGGTCTGCCGCCTCGACGGCGCGGGTCTTGGCGGCCTCGACGGTGAAGCCTGTGGCGGTGGCGGTGAGCGCGGGGCTGTCACAGCAGGTGAGTGTGACGGTAAACGGCTCGCCCAGGCGCGCCACGACGGACGCATCAACAGCTCGGCGGCGCAGCACATCGCGCTTGAGCGCGGCGCCGGCGGCGTCGATGGCACGCTGGCTGCGAATCACGCGGACGCGGCAGCCCTCGGGCATGCTGCGGGGTACGCGACATTCGATGATGTCGCCTGCGGCGGCATCATCGGCAGCAATGGTGGTCAGGAACTGGTCAAACTCGTTATCGTGGCGAAGCTCCAGCAGGTCGCCTTTGCCCACGGGCTCAAACAGCTCAATGCGGGCGATGGCGGCGCGGCGACGGCGGTCGTCGGGCTTGAGACCGCGCACATCGCGGTTGGCCGGGCGGCTGCCCAGCACCGTGCCCACGATCTGGCCGCGGTTGTTGGAACGCTCGTAGCTCATCATTTCGTCGCCCGAGGTGCCGTCCTGATAGGCGTGCGTAAAGTCGCGGTTGAAGCAGCGCTTGAGCTGGCGCTGGCGGGCGGCTTCCTCGTCCTTGGCAACGGTGGCTCCGGATAGCATGTCGTCAATTTCGTGACGATATACATCAACGATGGAGTACACGTAATCGGGCGCCTTCATGCGGCCCTCGAGCTTGAGCGACGCGGCGCCGGCGTCATACAGACGGCGAACAAGCTGTGAAGTGTTGGTGTCACGTGGGCATAGCGCACGCTCGCGGCCGGCGGGGGAGAGTGCGCGACCGTTCTCGTCGATCAGCTTGTAGGGCAGGCGGCAGGGCTGGGCGCACATGCCACGGTTGGCCGATCGTCCCGCCATGGCAAAGCTCGAAAGCAGGCACAGGCCCGAGTAGCAAAAGCAGATGGCACCATGGCTAAAGACCTCAAGGTCCACATCGGGCGCGGCATCGTGAATGGCGGCAATCTCGTCGATGGAAAGCTCGCGCGAGAGGGTCACACGGTCGGCGCCCTGCTCGCGGCACCAAAGGGTTCCGCGGTCGTCGTGGATGTTTGCTTGGGTTGAGATGTGCGTCTCGATGCCGGGCATCGTGCGCTTGACCTCAAAGAACAGGCCCCAGTCCTGGATGATGAAGGCATCGGCGCCCAGCGTGGAGCAGCGATGGATGAGTTGCAGCGCATCGCTCATCTCGGACTGCTTGATGACGATGTTGACCGTGACGTAGACGCGCGACCCGGCTAGATGTGCGGCGCGGCAGGCTTGCTCAAAGGCCTCGTCGGTAAAGTTGGTGGCCTTGCGGCGGGCGTTGAAGCTGCCCATGCCGCAGTAGATGGCGTCTGCCCCGGCGGCGAGTGCGGCGGCAAAGGGCTCGGGCCCTCCGGCGGGCGCCAAAAGCTCGGGTCTGCGGTTGGTGGTTCGACTGGCGGTTGCGGTCATATCCTGCCTTTCAAAATGCTCAGATATTCAAAAGTATAGTGGTGCCGTTGCGGCAGGCGATGCCCGTGCTCCAAGCGGGATAAAGTCTTCAGCAGCTTAGGCTGGCTGACCCCGTGGAGAACCGTTCAGCTGCCAACGGGCGCCGTTGGGCGATAAAATATTCTCTCCAGCTGATAATATTCTTGCATCAAACAGAAACCTTGAGTACTATCCCAAATCAAGCGCGGTGTTCAGACCGAATTGTGCCTCCCGGTGCGAACGCCGCGCTCACGCTCTCTATCTGATCGTAAGGAGAAAAACATGAGCAAGACCGTCGTGTCTTCCGATAACGCACCCGCAGCCATCGGACCGTATTCCCCCGGTATCCAGACCGGCAACATGGTGTTCCTGTCCGGCCAGCTGGGCATCGACCCCACAACTGGCAAGATGCCCGAGGGCGTCGAGGCCCAGGCCAAGCAGTCCCTTGCTAACGTCGAGGCCCTGCTGACTGCCGCCGGCGCTACGTTTGCCGATGTCGTCAAGACCACGGTCTACCTGGCCGACATTGCCGACTTCGCTGCCGTGAACGAGATCTACGCCTCCAAGTTCGAGGCCCCGTTCCCCGCGCGCAGCGCTTTCCAGGTTGCCGCCCTTCCGGCTGGCGGTCTGGTCGAGATCGAGGTCGTCGCCGCTCTCTAAGGCGTTGGCAACAACTAAACATGACATGCAAAAAGACCCTGCAGCGCGTGCGAGCTGCAGGGTCTTTTGTTAAGTGACGGATCGCTTGTGGAGCCGCGCTCCATTTTGCTCGTTAGCCCTCCTTGCGAACTTTTTGCAGGTAGCGGTAGACGCTGGGCTCCGAGATGCCCAGTGCGGTGGCGGCGCAGGCCACGGCACCCTTGAGCATGAACACTCCGTTGCCGTTGAGGTGGCGAATGACGTCCACGCGGTCGCTCTGACCAAGCGACGCTACATCCAGCCCGCGCGCGCTCAGCAACTCGGAAATACTGCGGTCGATGAGCTCCTGCGTAGACTCCGAAAGACTTTCGACCTCGATAGACGCGGGCTCCGCCTGCCTTGGCACAGCGTCGAAGCAGGCCATGAGCTGCTGAGTCATGGCGTTGATGGAGCGTATCGTGGAAAGATCGGTGTTGACGCAGAGCATGCCGACGATCTCGCCGTCCTCGCGGATAAAGTACGTCGCTGACTCCAACGTCTTGCCGCCGGCACCGCGCCCCTCGTAGCCCGTAATAAACGGCAGGTCGCGATACTTGGCGTCGTGCATGATCTTGAGTGCCAGATCGGTGGCGGGACCGCCGACCTTGCGGCCGCTCACGATGCCGTTGCGAATATCAACGATGGCGTGGTCGGGATCCGAGAAATCGTGCAGCACGATTTCGCTGTTTTTTCCGAGTATCTGCTCCAGAAAATCGACCATCGGCAAAAAGCGACGTACGGTCTCGTTCACGGGCAACTCCTTTGGGTGAAATCGGAAATGTTCATAACAATTTTTTCTCATGGTAACACGCTGCCCATCATCTCGTATATCCGCAGGTACATTGCGTAATGCAGACGAACGGTAGGAATTTAGCGGTAAACGGTTGACCAAAAGAAAAGTTAGATGGTATTTTGACCAGACACTTTCCTGACCTGCGGAAATGCGTTATTTCAGCTGAAGAATAGTCTGATAACAAAAAATTATTATTGAGAATGAGAATCATCTTTAATACGATATGCAATGAAGGCACAACCTCAACCCCGCACTGCGTCACAATAGAGCGTTAGATGCGAAAACAACTACTTCGAGGATTGGTGGTCAAATGACCCAGGAGACGGTTACGAACGGCACTGAAGCCCTGTTCACTCGCGAAGGCATGCCTCCCGTTAAGGAAATGATCCCGTGTGCCCTTCAGCACGTACTGGCATCGTTTGCCGGCATCATTACCCCGGCGGTCATCATGGCCGGCGTCTACGGCTTTAATAGCCAGCAGAGCACCGACATCATCCAGGTCGCGCTCATTCTTTCGGCAATCGACACGGCCCTTCAGGCCTTCGCTCCCTTCCGTCGCATCGGCGGCGGCCTGCCCATCGTCATGGGCGTTTCGTTCGCGTTCCTCCCGGCCCTCCAGGCCATGGGTGCCTCGGGTTTTAGCTTTGGTGCGCTGCTGGGCGGCGAGATCGTCGGCGGCGCCGTCGCGGTCCTCTTTGGTCTGGCTTACAGCAAGATTAAGTGGCTATTCCCGCCCGTCGTGACCGGTACGGTCATCTTCTCCATTGGCGTCTCTCTCTATCCCACGGCTGTCAAGTATATGGCCGGCGGTATGGGTACGCCGCTGTGGGGCACCCCGCAGGCCTGGTGCGTCGCTCTTATCACCTTCGCCGTGGTCTTTGCGCTCGCCAACTTTGGCAAGGGCACGCTCAAGCTGGGATCTGTGTTCTTTGGCATGATCGTTGGCATGATCGTCTCCATCCCCTTTGGCATGATCGACTTCTCCAGCGTCGCTACCGCCCAGGTCTTCGCCCTTCCCAAGCTCATGCCCTACGCGCTCGAGTTTGATCCCGAGGTCTGCATTACCCTCGCTGTCGTGTTCCCCATGGTTGCCATCCAGGTTATCGGTGACGTTTCCGCCGCCTGCCTGGGCTCCATCGACCGTATGCCCACCGAGCGCGAGCTCTCCGGCGCTATCGTGTCCCAGGGCCTCACCTCTATGGTCGGCGGCCTGCTGGGCGGTCTTCCCACCAGCGCCCTTGGCCAGAACGTGGGCATCATCTGCTCCAACAAGGTCGTCAACAAGTGGGTCTTTGTGATCATCGCGGCCGTCTTTGCCATCGCCGGCCTGTTCCCGCAGCTCTCTGCCGTCCTTTCCGCTATCCCGCAGCCCGTCATCGGCGGCGCGACCGTCGGCGTCTTTGGCACCATCACCATGAACGGTGTGCGCATGTTCACCCGCGAGGGCCTCACGCAGCGCACCACCACCATCGTCGGCACCTCCGTTGTCTTTGGCCTGGGTATCTGGATGGCCAGCGGTTGCCTTGCCGGCGAGGGCATGCCCACCTGGGTGTCCACCGTCATCGGCTCCAACGCCGTGACCCCCACTGCCATCATGGCCATCGTGCTCAACCTGATCCTTCCGCAGACGCCGGTCGTGGCTCAGCACATCGATGCCGCCAAGGATGCCGCTGTTGATCTGGTCTTGCCCGAGAGCAAGAAGTAACCAATTCGGTGCTATTCGCCGGCGGACGCATCGCCTCGTCCGCCGGCGCCATGCGGCGCCAAGCCGCACTTCAAAGGGCTTGTCCCTTTGGTGAAGCGTTGACGGGAGAGGGCCCGTTTCCGGTGTAGGCCGGCGCTTCGCACTCCGCTATGTCAGAGGTGTCAAACCCCGCCTCTGATGTTGAAGGGAGCATCCATGCTTCTGGTCGCTAACGGTTCCGTCTTTACCCGCAACGCTCAGACTCCGTTCATTCCCAACGGTGCAGTCGCTATTGACGGAGATACGATCGTCGAAGTGGGCCCCGAGCGCGAGCTCGAGGCCAAGTACCCGGATGCCGAGTACGTCGACGCCCAGGGCAACCTCATCATGCCCGGACTTATCAACTGCCACACCCACATCTACTCGGGTCTGGCCCGCGGCCTTGCCATTAAGGGCTGCAACCCCACCAACTTCCTGGAGAATCTTGAGCAGCAGTGGTGGAAGATTGACGACAACTTGACGCTCGACGGCACCAAGGCCAGCGCCTATGCCACGATTCTGGATTCCATCCGCGACGGCGTTACCACGATCTTCGATCACCATGCGAGCTTCTGCGAGATTCCGGGCAGCCTCTTTACCATTAAGGACGCCGCTCAGGAGCTGGGCATGCGTTCGTGCCTGTGCTACGAGGTTTCCGACCGCCGTGGTCAGGAAAAGTGCGACCAGGCTATTGCCGAGAACGCCGAGTTTGCCCAGTGGGCCGCCAAGGAGCGTCGCGATAACGACAATCACATGATCGCCGCCATGTTTGGCGGTCACGCCACCTTTACGCTGTCGGACGAGACCATGGATAAGATGGCCGAGGCCAACAATGGCCTGACCGGCTTCCACATCCACGTGTGCGAGGGCATGAACGATGTGTGGGACTCCCGCCTCAACCACGGCGGCATCAGCCCCGTCGAGCGCCTGCTGCAGCACAACCTGCTCGGTCCCGACACCATGCTGGGTCACTGCATTCACGTGACGCCCGCCGAGATGGATATCGTCAAGGAGTCCGGCACCTGGCTGGTCAACAACCCCGAATCCAATATGGGCAACGCCGTGGGCTGCGCCCCCGTGCTCGAGTTCTTCCGCCGCGGCATTCCCGTGTGCATGGGCACCGACGCCTACACCCACGATATGCTCGAGAGCCTTAAGGTCTTCCTGATCATTCAGCGCCACAACGCCGCTATGCCCAACGTGGGCTGGTGCGAGGCCATGACGATGCTGTTCGAGAATAACGCCAAGATGGCGAGCAAGTACTTCGATCGCAAACTCGGTGTGCTCGAGGTCGGCGCTGCCGCCGACGTCATCGTAATGGACTACAAGCCCTTTACGCCGCTGAGCGAGGAGAACATCGACGGCCACATGCTCTTTGGCATGATGGGCAAAAACTGCCGCACCACCATCATCAACGGCCGCGTCCTGTACAAGGATCGCGAGTTTGTCGGTATCGATGAGGACAAGATCAACGCGTGGACCATGGCTGAGTCCAAGAAGCTCTGGAGCACGCTCAACGATCGCGCCTACTAATTACAAGTAGATTCACGCGCGCCGAATGTTTCGCCGCATCCGACGCGCGTATAGGCGACCTCCGCGGGGTCGCCGGCGCTGTGCTAGCGCTACACCGTATTTGCGCCCGCCGCGCGGTCTCGCCGGGCGTTACAGAGAGGAGCTCATTATGAGCGACATCATGAGGCCGATCCCGTTTTCGCAGCTGATGAACTGGATCATCGAGGAGCACAAGACTCAGGGCGCCGTCTTTGGCGTGCGCAAGATGGTCACGACCAACCAGAAGGGCGCGCTTCCCATTTTTGACGAGCGCATCGAGACTCCGTTTGGCCCGGCCGCCGGCCCCAACACGCAGCTTGCCCAGAACATCGTGGCATCCTACGTGGCCGGTTCTCGCTTCTTTGAGCTCAAGACCGTTCAGGTTATGGACGGCGAGGAGCTCTCCAAGTGTGTGAACAAGCCCTGCATTGTGGCGCAGGACGAGTGCTACAACTGCGAGTGGTCGACCGAGCTCGAGGTTCCGCAGGCCTTTGCCGAGTACGTGAAGGCATGGTTCGCCTGCCACCTCATCGCTCGCGAGTGCGGCCTGGGTAGCCCGGACGGCTTTGTCTTCAACATGTCCGTGGGCTATGACCTGGAGGGTATCAAGAGCCCCAAGGTCGACGCCTACATCGAGGGCATGAAGGACGCCAGCGGCTCCGAGGTTTGGAACGAGTGCCGCACCTGGGCGCTCGCTAACCTGGACAAGTTTGAGCATGTCGACGCCGCATTTGTCGAGTCCATCCCGGCGCGCGTCTCCAACTCCATCACCGAGTCCACCCTGCACGGCTGCCCGCCGGCGGAGATCGAGCGCATCGCGACCTATCTGATCACCGAGAAGGGCCTCAACACCTACATCAAGTGCAACCCCACGCTGCTGGGCTATGAGTTTGCACGTCAGCGCCTCAACGAGCTGGGCTTTGACTACATCGTCTTCGACGATACGCACTTCCGCGAGGACCTGCAGTGGGCCGATGCCGTGCCCATGTTCGAGCGCCTGATTGCCCTGTGCGCCGAGCGCGGCCTGGAGTTTGGCGTCAAGCTGACCAACACGTTCCCCGTCGACGTGACGAGAAACGAGCTGCCCTCCACCGAGATGTACATGTCCGGCCGTTCGCTGTTCTCGCTGACTATCGAGGCTGCCCGCCGCATTACCGAGCAGTTCGATGGTAAACTGCGCATCAGCTACTCCGGTGGTGCCACGGTCTACAACATCCGCGCCCTGTATGATGCCGGCATTTGGCCCGTCACCCTGGCGACCGACGTGCTCAAGCCCGGTGGCTACGAGCGCTTTAGCCAAATGGCCGGCGAGTTTACCGACCTGGATGGCAAGCCGTTTGCGGGCGTCTCGCTCGAGGCCGTGACCGCGATTCAGACCGACTCGCTCACCAACCTGCTCTACAAGAAGCCGCTGCGCCCGCTGCCCGACCGCAAGGTCGCCGGCAAGAGCCCGCTTTCCGACTGCTTTACCACGCCGTGCCGCACGAGCTGCCCCATCCAGCAGGATATTCCCGCCTATCTGGCGGCTGTTGACGAGGGCCGCTACGAGGACGCGCTCAACATCATCATCGAGCGCAACGCCCTGCCGTTCATTACCGGCACCATCTGCCCGCATCCCTGCGGCCGCGCTTGCGAGCGTGCGTTCTACGAGCCCGAGGGCGCCCAGATCCGCGCCAGCAAGCTCAAGGCCGCCCGCGAGGCCATGACCGCCGTGCTGCCCAAGCTGCGCACCCAGGCCATCGCCAACGACGGCGAGCGCAACGTTGCCGTTATCGGCGGCGGCCCGGCCGGCCTGGCGACGGCGTTCTTCCTGACGCGCGCCGGCGTGCCTGTCACTATCTTTGAGGCCCGCGATTCGCTCGGCGGCGTGGTCCGTCATGTGATCCCCGAGTTCCGTATCGCCAGCGACGATATCTCCCACGACGCAGAGCTCTGCCTGGCCTTTGGCGCCAAGGTGCAGCTCAACGCCCGCGTGGAGTCCATCGACGAGCTCAAGGCCCAGGGCTTCACCGACGTGGTCGTGGCCACTGGTGCCTGGATGCCCGGTTCCGCCGGCCTGGGCGAGGGCGCCGAGCTCGACGTGCTGGAGTTCCTCGAGGCCGCCAAGAAGGGCGAGAAGCTCGAGCTGGGCGAGGACGTCGTAGTCATTGGCGCCGGCAACACCGCCATGGATGCGGCCCGCGTGGCCAAGCGCCTGGCTGGTGTGAAGAACGTGCGCCTGGTGTATCGCCGCACCAAGAAGCAGATGCCCGCCGACGAGGAAGAGCTCGATCTTGCTCTTGCCGATGGCGTTGAGTTCTGCGAGCTGCTGGCACCTAAGGCACTCAACGGCGCCGTGCTGACCTGCGATGTTATGGAGCTTGGCGAGCCGGATGCAAGCGGCCGCCGCAGCCCCGTCGCCACGGGCGAGACTGTTGAGCTTCCCGCCACCACGGTGATCTGCGCCGTGGGCGAGGGCATCGACGCCAGCCTGTACGATGCCGCGGGCGTCGAGCACGACCGTCGCGGCCGCCTTGCCGCTACCTCCACCGGCGTCGAGGGCGTCTGGGCTGCGGGCGACTGCCGCCGCGGTCCTGCCACCGTGGTCGAGGCTATCGCCGATGCCGCCGAGGTCGCCCGTGCCATCGCCGACGTGGACTTTAACAAGTACGCCGACTGCAACGAGCAGGCCGGCCGCGAGGACACTTGCTACGAGCGCAAGGGGTCGCTGTGCCGCGACAAGCGCAACTGCACCAAGACCCGCTGCCTGGGCTGCGGCTCGGTGTGCGAGGTCTGCTGCGACGTGTGCCCCAACCGCGCCAACGTGGCAATTAAGGTGCCGGGCCTGGCCAAGCATCAGGTCGTCCATGTCGACGGCATGTGCAATGAGTGCGGCAACTGCGCCGTGTTCTGCCCTTACCAGGAGGGTCGTCCCTACAAGGACAAGCTCACCCTGTTCTGGAGCGAGCAGGACATGGAGAACTCCGAGAACGAGGGCTTCCTGGCCGTGGACGAGGACCACTTTAAGGTCCGCGTCGCCGGCACGGTCCGCACCGTCTCGGTCGATGCCGTCAACACCGGTCTACCCGAGGCCGTCCGCCTGACCATCAGGGCCGTGCGCGACAACTATTCGTACCTTCTTAAGAAATAGGCGAGTCTCTTATGGCCAAATCCATTCAACATCACGTGGCCTACGTTGCCTGCGGAAGTGGTTGCGCCTCCGCAGGCGGCGACGCCCGCTGCAGCGAAGGCTGCATTGGCTGTGGCGCCTGCGTTACGGCCTGCCCCCACGGTGCCATCGCGCTGGTCGACGGCGTCGCCCGCGTGGACCGCTCCAAGTGCACAGGCTGTGGCCTGTGCGGCATGGCGTGCCCGCAGCGCGTGATTGCCTTCGTTCCCGGCTACCAGAACATCCTGGTGCGCTGCAACAACACCGACAAGGGTGCCATCGCCCGCAAGATCTGCGACACGAGCTGCATCGGTTGCGGTATGTGCGCCAAAAAGTGCCCTGCCGGCGCTATTCGCATCGAGGACAACTGCGCCCATATCGACGGCACGGACTGCCTGTCATGCGGCATGTGCGCCGTCGTCTGCCCGCATGGCGCTATCCACGACCGCACCGGCATCGCCGCCGGCGTGTAGAAGGGAATCACCATGGCACAGGAATTCACTTTTACCGTTAACGGCATCGAGCGCACGACGACCCAAAATAAACCGCTGCTGCGCTACCTGCGCGACGATCTGCACATTCACTCCGCCAAGGACGGCTGCTCCGAGGGCGCGTGCGGTACCTGCACCATCCACGTGGACGGCGCGGCCGTCAAGGCGTGCGTGCTGACCACCGCGCTTGCCGCCGGCCGCAACATCGTGACCGTCGAGGGCCTGTCTGAGGACGTGCGCGAGGCCTTTGTGTACGCCTTTGGCGCCGTGGGCGCCGTGCAGTGCGGCTTTTGCATCCCCGGCATGGTCATGGCGGGTGCGGCGCTCATCGCCGAGGACCCCGAGCCCACCGAGGAACAGATCAAGTACGCCATTCGCGGCAACGTCTGCCGTTGCACCGGCTACAAGAAGATTATCGAGGGCATTTCGCTGGCAGCCGCGGTGCTCCGCGGCGAAAAGCAGATCGACGAGGACCTGGAGCGCGGCGATGACTACGGCGTGGGCAAGCGCGCCTTCCGTATCGACGTGCGCAAGAAGGTGCTCGGCGAGGGCAAGTACCCCGACGACATCGACGAGCTCGACCAGCCGGGCCTGACCTATGCCAGCGCCGTGCGCTCGAAGTACCCGCGTGCCCGCGTGCTCTCCATCGATACCTCCAAGGCCGAGGCCCTGCCCGGTGTGGTGGGCATTCTGCGCGCCGAGGACGTGCCGGTCAACCAGGTCGGCCACCTTATCCAGGACTGGGACGTCATGATCGCCCAGGGCGATATCACCCGCTGCGTGGGCGATGCCATTGTACTGGTGGTTGCCGAGGACGAGGCGACGCTCGAGAAGGCCAAGAAGCTCGTAAAGATTGATTACGAGCCGCTGGAGCCCGTGCGCAACATTGTCGAGGCCAGGGCTGCCGACGCTCCGCGCCTGCACGACAGCTTCTTTGCCTTCGGCAACACGGTGGAGCTCAAGGATAACGTGTGCCAGAGCCGTCACGTGACGCGCGGCGACGCCGCCAAGGCGCTGGCGGAGAGCGCGTTTACCGTGACGCAGCGCTTTACCACGCCCTTTACCGAGCATGCCTTCTTGGAGCCCGAGTGCGCTGTCGCCTTCCCGTACAAGAACGGCGTCAAGGTGCAGTCGACCGACCAGGGTGCCTACGACACACGCAAAGAGTGCGCCCACATGTTTGGCTGGGATAGCGAACCCGAGCGCGTGGTCGTCGAGACCATGCTCGTGGGTGGCGGCTTTGGCGGTAAGGAGGACGTGTCCATTCAGCACCTGGCCGCGCTCGCTGCCTATAAGTTCCAGCGTCCTGTGAAGTGCAAGCTCACGCGTGCTGAGTCGCTTGCTTTTCATCCCAAGCGTCATGCCATGGACGGCACCTTTACGCTGGGTTGCGACGCCGAGGGCAACTTTACCGGCCTGGATTGCGAGATCAACTTTGACACCGGCGCCTACGCGTCGCTGTGCGGCCCGGTGCTCGAGCGCGCCTGTACGCATGCCGTCGGTCCCTACAAGTACCAGAACACCGACATTCGCGGTTTTGGCTACTACACCAACAACCCGCCCGCCGGTGCGTACCGAGGCTTTGGTGTTTGCCAGTCCGAGTTTGCGCTTGAGAGCCTAATCGACCTGCTGGCAGAGAAGGTCGGCCTGGATCCGTGGGAGATTCGCTACCGTAATGCCATCGAGCCGGGCGAGGTTTTGCCCAACGGCCAGATTGCCGACTGCTCCACGGCGCTTAAGGAGACGCTGCTCGAGGTCAAGGATGCCTACTACGCACATCCCGGCCACGCCGGCATTGCCTGCGCCATGAAGAACGCCGGTGTGGGCGTGGGCCTGCCCGATGCCGGCCGCTGCAAGATTCGCGTTGAGAACGGCGTGGCTGTGGTCTATGCCGCCACGTCCGATATCGGCCAGGGCTGCAACACCGTCTTTTTGCAGGACGTTGCCGAGGCCTGCGGTCTGCCGCTGAGCTGCATTGCCAACGGCGAGTGCTCCACCGAGAACGCTCCCGACTCCGGTACCACGTCTGGCTCACGTCAGACGGTCGTGACCGGCGAGGCCGTGCGCGGCGCCGCCTTCCTGCTGCGCGACGCCATGCTTGACATCGAGGCCGGCAAGCCCGCACCCGATACTCCCGTGAGCGCGCATGGCGACGGCGTCAAGATCGAGTACGACGACGGTCGCGCCTACCAGCTACGCACGCAGGAGCTCGTCGCCGGCCAGGGTATGCATCCTCAGGATCCCGCGGCCGCCATCAAGGCGCTCGAGGGCTGTGAGTTTAGCTATGTGTACCTGGAGCCGACCGACAAACTGGGCGCCGACGTTCCCAATCCCAAGAGCCACATCTGCTACGGCTTTGCCACGCATGTGGTCATTCTGGATGATGACGGTCGCGTGAGCGAGGTCTATGCCGCGCACGATTCCGGCAAGGTGGTCAACCCCATCTCCATCCAGGGTCAGATCGAAGGCGGCGTGCTCATGGGCATGGGCTACGCGCTTACCGAGGATTGGCCGCTCAAGGACTGCGTGCCCCAGGCAAGGTACGGTACGCTCGGGCTGTTCCGTGCGCCCGAGATTCCGGATATCCACGCCATCTACGTGGAGAAGGACGAGCTGCTGCCCGTGGCATATGGCGGCAAGGGCATTGGCGAGATCGCAACGATCCCCACGGCGCCCGCCGTGCAGAACGCCTATCGCGCATTCGACGGCAAGCTGCGTCTGGATCTGCCCATGGTGGATACGCCGTACAGCCGCGCCCGTCACCGTGGGTAGGGCGCAGACGGCATTGCTGATGGGCTGTTCGCGCACAACACCAACTGTATATGCTGCACCTTTGGCCCCGGCTCCATCGCGAGCCGGGGCCTTTTGTTTGGAGCGGAAACTGTGTTCCGGATTCAAGCCTCAGAATGGGATGAACGGATGGCATGTTTGGCGGAAACTACGGCCCAGTTTTTGGCTTCAGAACGGGATGCATTTTCCGGAACGGTCCACGTGCGGTGGTGTACCGCCCCTTTCGTGTGCGCCGCTTGTCGAATTACGTTATAGCTAGCTATATTATAGGAAGGTATAATATAGCTAGCTATAACGCAAAGGAAGGATGGCCCTATGTTTATCGGAAGAACAGTGGAAATGTCCGAGCTCAATCGACTGTATGGCACGGGCTCCTTTGAGATGCCTGTGATTTACGGCCGCCGTCGCGTGGGCAAAACGCGTCTTATCACAGAGTTTATCCAAGGCAAGAAGGCTATTTACTTTCAAGCTCGTCGTACCAATGCAGAGGCAAACCTGCATGGCTTTAGCCAGGCGATACTTGCGGGCTCCGTTGGTGTTGCTGGCGTGTCGTTTCGTAGTTTTGACGAGGCGTTCGATGCGTTGGCTACCATGGCTCGCACGGAACGTTTGATTGTCGTGATCGACGAGTATCCTTATCTCGCCCAATCGAATCCCGAGATCAGCTCGTTGCTGCAAGACAAGATCGATCACTTGTACAAAGAGACCAAGCTTATGCTTATCCTGTGCGGGTCGTCGCTTTCGTTTATGGAAGAGCAGGTGTTGGGCTACGAGAGTCCGCTATACGGTAGGCGTACGGCCCAGTTTAAGATCATGCCGCTCGATTTTATGACGACCCTCGGCCTGTGGCAGAGCATGGGTCGCGAAGACGCTGCAGTTTGCTATGGCATGACGGGTGGCATTCCTGCATATATCGAGAAAGTCGATCCTGCCGCACCGCTCAAGGACAACATCAAACGTCTTTTTCTTACTCCTACGGGCTATCTCTTTGAGGAGCCGAGTAACCTGCTATTGCAGGAGTGCCGCAATCCCGAGCAATATGATGCGATCGTGCAAGCAATTGCTCAGGGGCGCTCGAAGATCTCGGAGATTGCGAGCTCTACGGGAATCCCTGCGAGCAACGTAAAGAGCTATGTGGATAAGCTGGCGTCGCTTGGGATTGTCGAGCGCGAGCTGCCCCTAAACGAGACGAGTAATAAGCGAGCCGTGTATCTGCTGAGCGATCAGATGTTTAGGTTCTGGTACAAGTTTGTTCCGCAGAACATCGGGCTGATTCAAAACGATATGGCCGAGATGGCGTATAAGCGCATTGAGCCACACGTATCGGATTACATGGGTACGGTCTTTGAGCTTATATGCAGACAATACGTGTACGAACTCGCGCGCGCGGGCCAGCTCGATGTGGTTCCGGCGAGCGTCGGGCGCTGGTGGGGGACGGATAATCGCACGCATACGCAGGAAGAAATCGACTTGATTGTTGACGATGGCGAGAGCACTGCTCTGTTTGCGGAGTGCAAATGGCGCAATGAACCGGTGGGCGAAGACGTGCTGCAAAAGCTCGTGCATCGAAGCGAGCTCTTTAGGCGGCAGCACAAAAGCTATGCGATCTTCTCGAAGCGAGGCTTTACGCAAGGATGTCAGGAAGCTGCGGCGAGCAGGGGAGATGCCAAGCTGATTTCGTTTGCCGAGATGTGCGAGCGGAGATAACCAAGCACGCTCTGATGTGATGCTCGGAATGGGTCGCGCTAAGGATGCCAAGCGTAAAACCTTCAATGAAAATGGCGTAAAAACTACATCTGTCATGGCGTAAAAACTACATTGAAAGTAGCGTAAAATCAGCATTGAGAATGGCGTAATTTCGCATATCGCGTGATAGAGAGGGACGGCCGTCTATGGATGCACCAAAGAGATTGACCCAAAAGGGATATAGGCCCCGGCTCATAGAGGAGCGCCTCGACACCCTTATGCGGGCGTTTGGCTGTGTGGAGATCAACGGCCCCAAATGGTGCGGCAAGACCTGGACGGCGCTCTCTCGCTCGGCGAGCGTCTCCAGGCTCGATGAGCCTGCGCAGCGTGCGGCGGCAGAGGTCGACCCAAGCCTGGCGCTCATCGGCGATGCGCCACACCTGGTCGATGAATGGCAGGAGGTGCCCGAGGTTTGGGATGCCGCCCGGCGTTTCGTGGACGCGAGCGGCAACGAACGGGGGACACTTTTGCTCACGGGCTCGACCGCGCTCAAAAGCGAGGAGCGCAGCCATGTTCGTCATTCCGGCACGGGTAGGATCGCCCGTCTGTCAATGCGCCCCATGGCCCTGTGTGAGTCGGGCGACGGCGAGCCGCTCGTGTCACTGGCAAGCCTCTTTAAGGGCGAGGATTTTGCCCCTCAGCGTCGCGAGAGCACGGTGGATGACGTCGCCCGCTGGTGCTGCAGGGGCGGTTGGCCTGCAAATCTTGGGCTTTCGGAAGATCTTGCGCGAGAGACGGCAAGCCAGTACGTGCACTCGGTGCTCGACGTCAACGTGCTGGACGAGGGCATGTCGCCCGAGCTTGCACACGGCCTTTTGCGAGCTCTTGCCATGAACGAGAGCCAGGCTGTCACGTACAAGACGCTCGTAAAGGACGCCTCGTACGGTGAGGCGGGCCCCGACGAGAGGACCATCGCTGCGTACTTGGACCTCTTCAACAGGCTCAAGCTGACCGAGGACCTGTGCGGATGGGAGCCGCCCATGCGCTCGAAGGCCCGCGTTCGCGTGCGCCCCAAGCGCTACTTCTGTGACCCGTCACTTGCGGCGGCGTTGCTGGGGGCTACCCCTGAGCGGCTGCTTGGCGATATGCAAACGCTGGGGATGCTCTTTGAGAATCTCGTCCTGCGCGACGTGCGCGTGTTCCTTTCCACCTACGGCGGTGTCGACAACAGTGTCCATTATTTCCGAGATGAGAAGGGCCTTGAGGTCGATCTGATCGTTGAGCACGACGGGCGCTGGGGAGCCATCGAGGTCAAGCTGAGTGATGCGAAAGCAGACGATGGAGCGAGAAATCTCAAGGCGCTGGAGAGGAAAGTGCTCTCCAATCCTGCCGCCCAGAATGCCGCGCCGGCGTTTTTGGCGGTCGTGGTTGGAAAGGGGAGCATTGCCTACACACGCGACGACGGCGTGGCGGTGATTCCCATGGCGGCACTTGGGGCGTAGTGGTTTTGCGGGCGTGCCGTGCTTCCTTTACCGAAAATCCATTTGGTAAACCAGATGCTCGCGGATAGAATAAAGTTGACGGCAGCCCAAGTTCTGGAGAGCTGGGAAACGCCGTTGCTTGGTCAAGAGGTCGGTGCCTTAATGGCAGCGACTTGTTATGCTTCGAATGCTGCTTGAGTGCCTCGGAAAGTTCGATAAGCGCCGTGAAGAGCGAGACCAAAGCAACCAAGAGCTCTACGAGCTCTGATGGGCCCGGGATGACCTCTGATTCAAGTCACCGGGCCTCAATCTTTTTCATCCATTTGAATAGAGCGGGCGACTCTCTTGGGGCCATCTGCATGGCGCGTGCCTGGCGCGCGTGGCACAGCATCCCATTTTTGTGTCCGCACGGGTGGCTACGCTTACCGCAACGTAGCCATTCGTGGAAAGGACGGATGTCATGGCAACGGATAAGACCGGTTATGTGAGCGTTGGCGCCGAGATAGAGGACGAGGTTATGCCCGACCGCGTGATCTTTAGCATTGGCTTTGGTGGTCGCCGCACCACCAAGGAATCGTGCCTGGAGGATTACAACACCGATCGCGCCCGCGTAGCCGCCGCGCTGGCGCCCTTTGGTTTGGATAGCGAATTAACATGCTGTCGGTACACTTGTTATGCGCAGATGACGCGCAAGAAGGCGACGATTGTGGGCTACAACTACTATGCGTACGGTACGGTTGCCGCGCCTGTCGATTCGACTGACTTTGCTGCTGTGTGGACCGCACTCAATACCTGCGAGTCACATGCCGACATGAGCATTCGATTTGAGTTGGCGGATCAGCGCGCGGCGGAAGACGCCCTGATTGCCCGTGCGGTTGAACGTGCTCGCGGCAACGCGCAGGCACTTGCCGTTGCGGCGGGGTCTATGCTGGGCGGCGTCAAGCATATCTCGTATAACAGTCGGGCGGCGGGCTATGGTCGAACATACTGTGTTGCCGCGTGTGCTCCCGATGGGGCGTCCGGAGGCTCCGAGGAGACGGTGCTGGAGCCAGAGCCTATCGAGGTCGAGTGCTCCGTGGATATGGAATGGTGGCTGGAGTAGGAAGCAGGTGCTGAGCGGCTGAGGGACCGAGGCTTCGCTACCGAAAAAACCATTTGTTAAACTCAATGTCCGTGGGTAGAGTAAGGTCGACGGCAGCCCAAGTTGTGGATAGCTGGGCAGCGCCGTTACTTCGATTAAGGGGTCAATGCCTTAACGGCGTCGACCCCTCTTCTTTTGCTTCGTACGCTGCTTAAGTGCCTCGGAAAGTCCGATAAGCGCCGTGAGGAGCGAGACCAAAGCGGTCAGGAGCTTCACGAAATCAATCAGATCGGTCATGGGCATCACCTCCCGTCGCATGGAGGGCGCTGCCCGGCACATGGAACTGCCGTCAACAACTGCCATTCAATCAAAGCGCGGTCATAAATACGAATATATGTTCGATAATAACAGCAACGTGATTCCCTCGAATAGCAGCCTTTCGTAAGGGCGGCAGAAGACGGCGCTGGGCGATTGGGGCTAGACGCGCAGGTCTTCGTCACCGAAAGCCCGTTTGATTAACCAGCCCTCTGTAGGTACACTGCATATTGATGGGCCCGGGATGACCGCTGATTCAAGTCACCGGGCCTAAATCTTTTCATCCATTTGAATAGAGCGGGCGACTCTCTTGGGGCCGTCTGCATGGCGTGTGATTAGCGCATGGTATTGCGCCCAGCTTTCATGTCCGCGCGGCCACCTATCCTTACGGCAATGTAGCCGCTTATGTAACAAGCGGCAAGCAACGGAGAAAGGCCCTAACCGTGTCAGCTGAAAAGACGCCGTGTATCTCGGCTATCGATACGACGAACTTTGCGCGCCAGATTGTGCTGGACTTTGAGTTTGCGCCGGTGCCAAAGCAGCGCCAGCGCCGTGGGCTGCGCAATGAGATTATCGAGGTCGGCGCCGTTAAGCTCGATTACCACGGCAACGTTATGGGCGAGTTCTCGCAGTTTGTGCAGACGGAATTTACCGAAGGCGTTGCGTATCCCGTCCGCGAGCTCACGGGGATATCGGCCGTGGACACCGCGATGGCCGATCCGCTCTACATGGTGATAAAAAGGCTCAGCGATTGGATCGGTCGCTACTCCGCCCAGGTGGTCTGTTGGAGCGGTGCGGACCGTCGGCAGCTTTTGACCGAGTGCCAGGCAAAGCACATCGACCTTTCCACATTTCCTACGGACTGGGCCGACCTGCAGGCGTTTTACACCTCGATCATGGACGTTGGCAGCCACGGGCGCGTCTCGTTGGGCGACGCGGCAACGTGGTTCGGCATCGAGTTTGACGAGTCGACGGGCCATGCCCACAGCGCCCTAGCCGATGCGCGCGTGACCGCCAAGCTGCTCAAGCAGGTGATGGACGGGGACTATCACGTGAGTCCGCGCGCCCAAGAAGTCCGCCAACGTTGGGGGATGGGCGAGCGGGCCCAGACACGCCTCTCTAGCAAGTGCCCCGAGCTGGGCGACCTGCTGCTGAAGCTGAAGGCGGCGGGAAGGTAGGGGCGTTAGCTGTCTGCATGGCGCGTGCCTGTCGCGTATCGTTACTCTTCCTGCTGCTTGGCAGGCAAGATGTAGACGTTCTCGGCGTCCACGGCGATCTGCGCGGGGCGGTTGTAGAGGGTGTCGATCTCCTTTACGCTCTGCTTGAACGGCGTGACGTCGGGCGTCTTTGCCTGATGGAGCTTTTCGAGGAGTTTCTCGGATTGCTTGTCGTTGAACTTTCCGATGCTCTCTCCTGCGCCTTCGAGCGCCTCGTCGATGAGTGTATGGTCGCCCACGGGGGTCTTTGCGATGGCGTGACCGAGCAATTTGCCCGCGGACGCGATACCGCCCAGCAGTGCCGCATCGACGGTGTCGACAGCCCCCGCTTCGAGTGCGTTGTAGCAGTCGGTGTAGAGCTCGCGGTACGCGATCGAATCAGCCTCGATCTTCGCAGTGGCGTCCGCGAGCTTTGCGGGCTCGAAGTTCTGGGCGAGCATGGGTTCGAGGAACAGCGAGAACGCGTGGATGTAGGTGGCGAGCTGGCAGTCTTTGAGGTAGTCGAGCACCTTGTCGAGGCGTCTGCCCAAGCCGTCTCGCACCTCGATGAACCCTTTCTTTTTCAGATCCGCCTGTGCCTGCGAGCGGAAGAGTTCCATGTCCTGCGCGGACGACTGCTTGATGTCGAGCACCTTCATATGGGCGTTTGCCATGTAGGTGGCGTTGCCGTAGTTGAGGCCGTAACCGTTGAGGATGTCTGCGAGCGTCTTGAGGTTGCCACGCATGTTGGCCTTGTCGCGCTGACGCATGTACTCGAACATTTCGTCGACGGACTCCTGGATGGAGTCGAGCTTTTGGTTTATCTGCGCGATTGCGGCTGCCATGAATAGCGATGTTGGATCGTAAGGCACCTGCGTGACGCTCGTGGCGATGTCGCCCTCGACTACGTGGAAGCGCGCCTGCCCAAGGCCCTTGGCGGCGTCGCGGTAGCCCCCTGTGAGACCGCTGCCGTCCTTGAACGTGTTGAGTTTCGACGGATCGAGCGGGTTACCATATTTGTCAGTCGCCTGGAGCAGCGTGGACACGCTCACCGTGTTGGTGACGGCGCGAAACATCGAGGGGAGCGAGGCGAACGCCACGCCGAGTTGGGGAATTCGCTCGAGCGGTAGCTTGATGGCGCCGGAGACGTCCACCCGCTTCTGAGTGAGCGCGAGGTGGATTTTGGTCGATGCGAGCTGTTTTGCCACGAGCTCCTCTCGGCCGTCGTTCGCCGAGGGTTTGGTCTCGTTGTCTGCCATAGCGCGCTCCTTGCTTACGTTGATAGTCGTGGGCATTATCTCATCGCCTGGTGGCTTGCTAGAGCGGGGTAGAGGCCGAGCGTCTGGCGAAACTCGTTAACTGATTGCATTTCAGCGGATTGGGTTGATTATAAGAGAAGGACGGCTATCCATCTGCCCTTCCCAGTTGAGTTCGCTTTGAGCTACTGTTCGTGCCTATGCTGCTTGGGCTCAAGCCTTCTCGCTGCCGTGAAGCAGGCCGTGGCCGCCATGGCCAATGCGATGCTGGCCATCCAAGTGGAGTCGCCGGTTGCAGCGAGCTTTGGTTCATCGGCTGTCGTGCGTCCCGACTTTTTTGTAGCCGCCTCGTCGGCGTCCTTTTCAGGAGTGGCAGGATCACTTTTGTTGTCGCCGGGTGAATCTACGTCGGTCTTTCCGCCCGCCTGCTCCCCTTGGGCCTTCCCCTCCACGGTGAAGGACGCATCGGTCGCCGTCCCGTCCTTCCAGACGGCCGTGACGGTGTGTCCGCCGCCGGCGAGCGTGTTCAGGTAGGACGGCCTGAGCTCGATAATCGTGCTGCCCCTGGTTGCGGTGTAGTTCTCGGCGGAGACCTCAGTTCCGTCCACGAGGAGACGCGTGAACTCATCGAGAGGACCGCTGAAGCGGAAGGTCAGACCGGCCTCGCCGTCCTTTGCATACGCCTGCCCGTCGCCCTTGGTGGCGGCATACAGCGGAGCGGTCACGTCGAAGGTGACGTCCCCCGCGTCGTCGACATCAAAGGTCTGAACGCCGGTCTTGCCGTTACGCTCGGCGTAGGCGGAGCTGTAGACGAAGGTCTCGTGGCCCGTCTTGTCGAGGACCGCGAGGGCTTGGATTTCAAACGAGCCCATCGAGAGCGACGTGGGGAACTCGATTTCGATATAGCCCCTTGCCGCATCGTAGCTGCAGCTCAACGTTTTGCGGGTCTTTAAAGAGTTCGGGTCCTCGACATAGCCGGGGTCGCCGAGGATCGGGGAGACAGACTTTACGCCGTCCGCGTCGCCTACATTGCAATAGATACGGAGGATCCCGCCGACGGGGACCCTCTTCGCGGAGATGGAAACGTTCGAGACCGTGGGCGGGTTCCGGTCGATCGCGCTGCCGGTCACCTCGAAGCACAGCTCGCTCGGGTCGCCAACCGAGAAAGTCGCGCCCGAAATGCCGTTGGCCCTGGCGTAGGAACTCTCGTGCACATCGGTCTCGAACCCTAGGCCATCGGTGACCGAAAGGCCGATCAGCCTGTGCCTTCCGATCCTATTGCTGTCGAATGTGAGGTCAAACCCGTCGATAGACGAGCCTCCGTGATAATAGGCTGACGAAACAGAGCAGCCGTCGTCCGAATTCTCCCAGCCCTGCCGCAGTATGGGGGAAACGGAGCGAACGCCGTCGGCATCGGAGACGGTCCAAGAGATGTGGAGGTCGGCACCGGTTGCGACCTCCCTGCTCGAGAGCGACACGGAGGACACGGTCGGCGGGTTTTGGTCCTCGGGTCCCTCGGTCACCTCATACTCGAGGGGGTCGGTGGTGAAGGTCGGACAGTCGAGCCCCTTCTCCTCGGCATACGTCGTGTCGTAGACATCGGTAACCCATCCAAGACTATCGGTCACGCCGAGGCCGATGATCCGGTACCTGCAGGGCCGGTCGCTCGGGGAGGTGGAGATATCGAAGCCCGCGGTCGTGTTGCCGGTCGACGAGAAGGCGAGACGGGAACTGATTCCATGGTCTCCGGTATCGTTTTCGACAAGGACTTCGACTATGGGCGTGACGGACCGTACCCCGTCAGGGTCATCGACGCTATAGCCGACATGCAGCGTGGAGCCGGCCGTGACTGTCGTCGCGGATATCGTCACGTTGGAGATGCTGGGCGGGTTCGGGTCCGACGCGGCTAGGGCGGTTGAGGGCAAAGCAAGCGCTACGGTGGCGGACAGCGAGGCGAGCAGGCTAAGCGCGAAGCGCCTGGAGAATTTCAAGGAGGTCATTGGTGGTGCCGATCTTCCATAATTGTTGCAGCGATACCAGTATATCTTTGGCCCATGCTAGCCAGATGTTCTTTCCGCGAACGGCTCGTTAGTTTAGAGACGGCATATGGACGCCTGTCTCGTCCACGTTTCTCGTAAGGGCGATTATAAGGACATGAAGAGACTTTCTCGGAACAATCAATTGGGGATATCAAAGAAATGCTGGACGCCTCCTGATCGCTCAATGCCTTTGAGGTGAAATGCGGCGCATCGGCTACGTTGTTGAGATCATTTATCGAGCGATACGTCATTCCAGCTGAGGCCACCGTCATGAGGCTTCTGTTCCTACACCCCCCCCCGCAATCCCGCGCGCGGCACCCAACAGCTCGTACTCCCTCTCGCTCCACTGGCACAGCTCGGCAGTCTCGACGGCGTCGCGACACAGGTCCAGAAACACCTCAGCTCCCTCGCAGAAGCACTCGCGGGCAAAGTCACCCGAACCGCTTGCGACGCACGTGCCGTCGGCAAACAGCTTCCAGCTAGACAGCTCGCGCGAGTCGTCTCCAAGCAGCTTGATCTGCAGTACGTGCGGGTCGCCGGCGGTGTAGAGCTCTTTCTCGAGCGCCTGCACGGTAAAGCGCATCTGGTGGGGGAGACTGCTCTTGACCATGGCCGAGGCATAGCCGTTCGGCTTGTCCAGAAGATGCATTCGTTTTGGCTTGGCTGCCAGGTTGTGGAAGTTGCGCTCACTGCGCACGGAGAAATTGTCCATACGGACTCCTTTCATCGATATTGGCAGGGCCACCGTGCCTCTTGGCCGGTTGGTGTCGGGATCGTGGAGCCAACTCTCTACCCCGACTCTGGATAAAACGCGCCCGCTCCTTGCGGGCACGATGGGGTCTATCAACGTGTACGGACAGAAATCAAGCGCCATCCGCGAAATGACGCGCGGATGGCGTTGGTTTCCCAAGTGATTATTCGGCTTCCATCCGGAAAAGTGTCGAAATCAGCCGTGTAAAAGTACGGAAAAGTGTCGAGATAGGCACCTTAAAACTTCGGAAAAGTGTGGCTGGATGACAAAACAGCACTTAGAAGTCGGTGCTGAATGCGGGATCCTGTGGTCGCCTTCAGCCCTCGCTACTCGTCGTCCTCGTCGTTGGGGTCGCCCTTGAGGGTGTTGATGTCCAGGTACTGGTTGTCGTCCTCTTTTTGCTGGGTCTCCGACTCCGCTTGGGTGGGGCCGCGGAACAGCTGGAACCCCTCAAACGCAATGACACCGAGCAGGGCAATGATAATGGCGATAAAGGCAACCTTGACTGCCTGCGGAAATTCCGAGAAACGCAGCGCCTTTTCCTCGGCGTAATAATCGGCGAAGCGCTCTTCGCCCGTGCTTTTGGTATACGCCGGCGCGGACGCGGCCTCCGGGTCATATTCCGGTGCAGGCGTGGCGGCGTACGGATCGTTGAGATAATCGCTCGATGCGGTGCCATAATCCTCGGTCTCGATGCGACCGGTGCCAGCATAGCCATCGGAATAACCGGAATATGCCGCACCGCCCTCATAGTCCGCGGCGCTCGTGTTGGCGGCAAAAAGCGGGTTAACTGGAACATCGAGCGCCGGCATGCCGGTAGAGGTCTCATCCAGATCGGTTGCAGCCCAGGAATCGTAGGCAACCTGATGGGCAACGGGCTCATCGAGCCTTGCGACCGGAGGCTTGCGTGCCGCAGGAACAGGCAACTGCTGGGCGCTGTACATAACGGTGCTGTCGGCCGATTTGCCCTGCGTCGCTGCTGCGAGAAATGCCGCCGTCTCGGACGGGTCGCTTGCGGGGCGGGGAGCGGGCGTGGGCGCCGAAGTGGGTGCGGGCGTAGGCGCGGGCGTCGAAACAGGCGACTGCGCAGGAGTCGGCGCAGATACGGGCTCAGGCGCAAGTGCGGGATTGGGGCTTGACGGGCGAGCCCCGCCGCCGCCCATGAGTTCGTCGGCGGTCCACGGGCGATCATCCATCACGTCGTCAAGGCTCAGCGAAAACAGGTCGTCTTCACCCTCATCGAACATGCGGTGCACATGTCCACCAATTGCCGGAATCAATCCGCGACCGGTGCATGATGCCTTGCTCAACGCCATTCTGTCCCATCCTTTCGAAATACTAATGACATCGATTATATGGAACTTCCCAAGCGGCTCGGTCTCGGATTCGTGCTTTCCAGAACTCGCGCCCAAAAAGGGAGGGGCAATCCAGGCGAGTGCCTACTTGTCGCCGGCCGCCGCCTTGGCCTCATTGAGGTAGCTATAGAAGCTGTACTTGGAGATGCCAAAGAACTCGCAGGCGCGCTCACTCGACTTGGAAATGAGGAAGGCACCGCGACGGTCGAGGTAGCCAATGGCACGAATGCGCTCGTCTTTGGTCATGAGCGCCGCGGGCTTGCCCACAAACTGCTCGCACTCGTGCAGCAGGTCCTCGAGCAGGTCGCCGATGTTCTTGGTAATGGGCTCGGGCTCGGTATAGCCCGTGCCGCCGGTGCCGGTAAAAGCGTCGAGCGAGCGCTCAAATGCCTTCATAAGCGTAATGTCAAAGTTGATGCCCAAAATGCCGACGGGCTTGCCCTCGTCGTTGCGGATAAAGATCGTCGACGATTTGAGCAGCTTACCGTCGGTGGTTTTAGTGAGGTACGGCTCGCGGTCGTGTACGTCGGTGGCGCCCTCGTGCATGGACTCAAACACGATATGGCTGGGGCCGTCACCCAGTTTGCGCCCGCTGACGTGGCCGTTTTCGATCACTACGATGGAGTGGTCCACGTCCTCGGTCTCCAGGTCGTGGACGACGACTTCACAGTTGGGGCCAAATTGGAGTGCCAGGCCGTGTGCAAGGCGCTTATAGAACTCAATCTGTGCGGGGGTCATAGGTACCTTCCTAAAAATTAGTTTGGGCACACTTTGCCATAAACCACACCTGTTCGCAAATAGCGAAAGTGTCACTGCGTTATGTGACCGTTCGTCGGCGAAAAGGTACCGATTACGGCAACAAACAATTTGTTAGGTTTGCCAAGCAAAAAGTGTGATAGAACAGTGCTAACAAACTTTTTGTTTGGCATCCACATAAAAGTTCAGTCGCATGAATGGGAATGGGCTGAAACGCGTATGCGGGGGCCGGCAAGAGAGGACTTAAGGAGTTCACCGTATGGCCGATAAGATCCAGTGGGCGGGCAACACGATGCCCAAGAGCGATGACAAGCACTTGGGAATCATGAGTCTCGACCACGTGAAGAAGGCCCGCGCCTTCCACCAGTCGTTCCCTCAATATACCGTCACTCCGCTTGCCCGTCTGGACGGTCAGGCTGCGCGCCTGGGCCTGTCCAACCTGTGCGTTAAGGACGAGAGCTATCGCTTTGGCCTCAACGCCTTTAAGGTCCTGGGCGGCTCGTTTGCCATGGCCAACTACATTGCCGACGAGACCGGCAAGGACGTTGCCGAGTGCACCTTCGATTACCTGACTTCCGATCAGCTTGCCAAGGACTTTGGCCAGGCTACCTTCTTTACCGCCACCGACGGCAACCATGGCCGCGGCGTGGCATGGGCTGCCAACAAGCTGGGCCAGAAGGCTGTCGTGCACATGCCCAAGGGTTCCACCAAGCCCCGCTTCGATAACATCGCCGCCGAGGGCGCCACGGTGACCATCGAAGAGGTCAACTACGACGAGTGCGTGCGCATGGCGGCCGCCGAGGCCGACGCCTGCGAGCGCGGCGTTATCGTTCAGGACACCGCCTGGGAGGGCTACGAGAAGATCCCGTCTTGGATCATGGAGGGCTACGGCACCATGGCTTCCGAGGCTGCCGAGCAGCTGCGCGAGATGGCCATCAACCGCCCGACGCACGTCTTTGTCCAGGCTGGCGTGGGCTCGCTGGCCGGCGCCGTGGTGGGCTACTTCACCAACCTGTATCCCGATAACCCGCCGACCTTTGTTGTGGTCGAGTGCGCGCCTGCCGCCTGCCTGTACAAGGGTGCTGCCGCCGGCGATGGCGATCCGCGTATCGTGGACGGCGACATGCCTTCCATCATGGCCGGCCTGTGCTGCGGCGAGCCCAACATCCTGGGCTGGGATATCCTGCGCAACCACACCACCGCCTTCGTGTCTTGCCCCGACTGGGTCACCGCTCGCGGCATGCGTACCCTGGGCGCCCCCGAGAAGGGCGACCCGCGCGTCATCTCCGGCGAGTCCGGCGCTGTGACCACCGGCCTGGTCGAGACCCTCATGCTCGATCCCGAGTACGCCGAGCTCAAGGAACTCATCGGCCTGGACAAGACGAGCTCCGTGCTCTGCTTCTCCACGGAAGGTGACACGGACCCGGATCAGTACCGTCGCATCGTCTGGGAGGGCGAGTATCCGACCTGCTAGCAGACTGACCTGTCCGGAGGCAGCCGGAGGACTTTACTCCCTGCTCGGACAGTCCTGCTCGCACGGAGAGCACATTAAGTGCTCTCCGGCTCGTGCGGAACTCGCGACGGAGCAAAGTCCTCCGTCCGCCTCCTACGTTTACTTGCTTGCCGGGTACTCGACCTCACGCTGCTTGGCACAAGTGATCTATCTGAAATATCTACCTGTAGGTAAACCCTTGTAGAAAGGTTGACTGTTATGACTAAGGAACTCGATTTCGAGGCAATTAAAAACGCTGCTGAGTCCCATCGTGCTGATATGACGCGTTTTCTTCGCGCAATGATTAGCCACCCCTCTGAGTCCTGCGAGGAGGGTGAGGTTGTCGCTTGCATTAAGGCCGAGATGGAGAGCCTTGGCTATGACGAGGTCAAGGTCGACGGCCTGGGCAACGTTATGGGCTTTATGGGCGAGGGCGACAAGATCATCGCCATCGACTCCCACATCGACACCGTCGGTATCGGCAACATCGAGAACTGGGATGCCGATCCCTATGAGGGCTACGAAACCGACGAGATCATCTACGGCCGCGGCGGCTCCGACCAGGAGGGCGGCATGGCTTCTGCTACCTATGCTGCCAAGATGATGAAGGACATGGGCCTCATCCCCGAGGGCTACAAGATCATGGTCGTCGGCACCGTCCAGGAAGAGGACTGCGACGGCATGTGCTGGCAGTACATCTACAACAAGGACGGCATTAAGCCCGAGTTCGTCATTTCCACCGAGCCCACCGACGGCGGCATCTATCGCGGTCACCGCGGCCGCATGGAGATCCGCGTCGACGTTCACGGCACCTCCTGCCACGGCTCCGCTCCCGACCGCGGTGACAACGCCATCTACAAGATGGCCGACATCATCGCCGACGTCCGCGCCCTCAACAACAACGGCTGTGACGAGTCGACCGACATCAAGGGCCTCGTCAAGATGCTCGACCCCAAGTACAACCCCGAGCACTTCGAGGACGCCCGCTTCCTGGGCCGCGGCACCTGCACCGTCAGCCAGATCTTCTACACCAGCCCCAGCCGCTGCGCTGTCGCTGACTCCTGCGCCATCTCCATCGACCGTCGCATGACCGCCGGTGAGACCTGGGAGTCCTGCCTGGAAGAGATCCGTAACCTGCCGGCCGCCAAGAAGTACGGCGACGACGTGAAGGTCTCCATGTACATGTACGACCGTCCGTCCTGGACCGGCGAGGTCTACGAGACCGAGGCTTACTTCCCCACGTGGATCAACAAGGAGACCGCTCCGCACGTCAAGGCCCTCGTCGACGCCCACAAGGCCATGTTCGGTGACGAGCGCATCGGCTGCGAGCCCAGCATGGACAAGCGCACCGGTCGCCCGCTGTGCGACAAGTGGACCTTCTCCACGAACTGCGTTTCCATCCAGGGCCGCTATGGCATCCCCTGCGTCGGCTTCGGCCCGGGTGCCGAGTCTCAGGCTCACGCTCCCAACGAGGTCACCTACAAGGACGACCTGGTCACCGCTGCCGCCATGTATGTGGCTGCCCTGAACCTCTACGATCCGAGCCAGGCCGATGGCGACGCCACCGTGTTCCGCGCCGGTCTGACCAACAACAAGATCGATTAGTCCCATTCCTCGATCTTGTTGAGCCGGGGACAGCTCGTGTCCCCGGCACCCCCTGTTGACTTGGGGCCCGCGGTCGTTATCTCCCATGCTTCCTCGACGGTAGCGGGTCCTCGTCATAGTGCTCTGCATGTTCTAGCCACACGCGCATGCCGGAGCACATCTACTCATTGCAATCGTTTCATCTTTGGAAAGGATATTTACATGGACGCCAAGTTTACCGAGCTCGTCGAGCAGCTGAACGGCCTCGATTTTAAGGGCATGTACGGCAGCGACTTCCTGCACACCTGGGATAAGACCACCGATGAGCTCAAGGCGCTCTACATCGTCGCCGACGCCCTGCGCGAGCTGCGCGAGAACAACGTTTCGTCCAAGATCTTCGATTCGGGTCTGGCCGTCTCCCTGTTCCGTGACAACTCCACCCGTACGCGCTTCTCCTTCTCTAAGGCAGCCAACCTGCTCGGCCTTGAGCTGCAGGACCTGGACGAGAAGAAGTCCCAGATCGCCCACGGCGAGACCGTCCGCGAGACCGCTACCATGATCTCCTTCATGGCCGACGTCATCGGCATCCGCGACGACATGTACATCGGCAAGGGCGACGCCTACATGGCCGAGGTCTCCGAGTCTGTCCAGCAGGCCTACGAGGACGGCGTTCTGGATCACCGCCCCACGCTCATCTCCCTGCAGTCCGATTCCGACCACCCCACGCAGTCCTCTGCCGACATGCTCTACCTCATCAACGAGTTTGGCGGTCTTGAGAACCTTAAGGGCAAGAAGGTTGCCGTTACCTGGGCCTATTCGCCCTCTTACGGCAAGCCGCTGTCCTGCCCGCAGTCGCTGATCAGCCTGCTGCCCCGCTTTGGCATGGACGTCACCCTGGCCCACCCCGAGGGCTACGACCTCATGCCCGAGGTCGTCGAGCGCGCCAAGAGCTATGCCGCCGAGTCCGGCACCACCTTTAAGCAGGTCAACACCATGGCCGAGGCCTTCGAGGGCGCCGACATCGTGATCCCCAAGAGCTGGGCTCCGTTTGCCGCCATGGAGAAGCGCACCAACCTGTACGCCGAGGGCGACGACGCCGGCATCGCTGCGCTCGAGAAGGAACTGCTCGCTCAGAACGCTACCCATCAGGATTGGTGCTCCACGACCGAGCTCATGGAGAAGACCGCCAACGGCCAGGACACCATCTTTATGCACCCGCTGCCCGCCGACATCTCCGGTGTCTCCTGCGAGCACGGCGAGGTTAACGCCGACGTCTTCGACATGCACCGCGTGGGCATGTACAAGGAGGCCAGCTACAAGCCGTACGCCATCGCTGCCATGATGTTCCTGCAGAAGGTTGCCGATCCCGCCGCTACCCTCAAGGCCCTCGACGAGCGTAACACCGCCCGTTGGCTCCAGGCCTAAAGCCGGGCTGAGGTAAGCCATGTAAAGGGGGCGCTCTGCCAACCGGCGGGGTGCCCCCTTTTTGCATCGTGGGCGTGCGGGATAAGCGCTTTCGATGTGGATGCCCGCGGCGCGAGTTATGGGTACGATGGTTTCAGGGGAGGTATCACCATGAAACTTGGATGCGTCATTATGGCTTCGGGCGAGGGCAAGCGGTTTGGCTCTAACAAGATGCTTGCCGATATCTATGGCGAGCCGCTGATTGCCCGGACCATCGATTCGGTTCCCCGGGGCTTTGACGTCGTGGTTTCGACGCGTTGGCCCGAGGTCGCTCAGATTTGCGAGGACAAGCATTGCCCGTGCGTGCTGCACGACGGCGAGCTGCGCAGCGAAAGCGTCCGTGCGGGCCTTTCATGGGGAGTCGAACGCAACTGGAAAGGTTGCCTCTTTTTGCCGGGCGACCAGCCGCTCGTGAGTTCGGGTTCATTTGAGGCTATGGTTCGTGCGTTTGACGAGTGTGGCCGCAAACATCCGGTGCGTCTTGCGTGCAACGGTGAGCCTTCGAGCCCGGTGCTCTTTCCGGCGGAACTGCTCGATGCACTTATGTGTCTTGAGGGCAAGGACGGCGGCGGTTCGATCCTCAAGGACCGTACCGACGTGGTGCTGGTCGAGGCGCGTGCCTACGAGCTGTGGGACGTCGATACCGCCAAGGGACAGCAACGCATAACGGAGCATATCGCCGCCTGCTCGTATTTTGATCGCGTGGCCAACTGCATCAATCAATAAGGAGCAATTATGATCATCATCAAAAACGGCGCGCTCGTGACGCCCCAGGGGCTTCGCCGCGCCGATCTTGCCATGGAGGGCGATAAGATTGTGCGGATTGCCGCGGCAATCGAGCCGGGCGAGGGCGATACCGTCCAGGACGCCACCGACTGTTGGGTGTTCCCCGGCTTTATCGACGGCCACACGCACATGCAGTGCTGGACTGGCATGGATTGGACGGCCGATAGCTTTGAGACCGGTACGCGTGCGGCTGCCTGCGGCGGTACGACGACCATCGTGGACTACGCGACGGCCGATCGCGGCGTGACCATGCCCGATGCCTTGGCCGAGTGGCATCGCCGCGCCGACGGAACCTGCACGGCCAACTACGCGTTTCATATGGCACTCGCCGAGTGGAATGAACGCAACCGCGCCGATCTTTCGGCCATGCGCGAGGCGGGCGTGTCGTCGTTTAAGACCTACTTTGCCTATGACCACCTGCGCCTGGACGACGCCGAGACGCTCGAGGTGCTGGAGGAACTCAAGCGCGTGGGCGGCATGCTCTGCGTGCATTGCGAGAACGGTACGCTGGTGAATGAACTGCAGAAGCGCGTGTACGAGCAGGGGATTCATGGGCCCGAGGGGCATGCGCTCAGCCGTCCGGACGTGTGCGAGGCCGAGGCCGTGAGTCGTCTGCTGTATCTGGCGCACTTAGCCGGGGACGCTCCAGTCAATGTGGTGCACCTTTCGACCAAGCTGGGTCTTGAGGCCATCCGTGCCGCCAAGGCGCGCGGGCAGAAGAATATCTATGTCGAGACCTGCCCTCAGTATCTGATGCTCGACGATACTTGCTATCTGGAGCAGGACGAGGACGGCTTTGCGGGCGCCAAGTACGTGATGAGCCCGCCGCTGCGCCATGCCGGTGACCGCGCCGCGCTGCGCGAGGCGCTTGTGGCCGGCGAGATCGATACTATTGCGACCGATCATTGCAGCTTTAACCTGCACGGGCAAAAGGACCGCGGACGCGACGATTTCCGCGCGATTCCCAACGGCGGACCCGGCGTGGAGCATCGTCCTGTCGCGATCGCTACGAGCTTTGAGGGACAGCTGGGTCCCGAGGATCTGTGCCGCTTGATGAGCGAGAACCCGGCGCGCATCTTTGGCATGTATCCGCGTAAGGGCTGTCTTGCCGAGGGCGCCGATGCCGACGTGTGCGTGTGGGATCCCAAGGCGCGCTGGACCATTAGCGCGGCGACGCAGCATCAGGCTGTGGACTACACGCCGCTCGAGGGTTTTGAGGCACATGGCCGCGCCAAGGCCGTGTTTGTGAACGGCGTGCTGGCGGCACGCGATGGCGAGCCCACCGGAGCCCAGCCCGGCCGCTACGTGCCCCGCTAGCAGCAAAGATGCCGTGTCCCCTCCTCAGTTGCGGTGAAATACGGACTGTTTGCGGCCGTCGGGCGGCCAAACAGTCCGTATTTCACCGCAACTGAGGAGATGGGGCCGGCTACTTGAGGCTGCTGGCGACGACGGGGCGGTCGAGAGCTGCCTCGAAGCGGTCGGCCATCATGGGGTCGCTGAGCGTGTCGACTTGGTTGAGCATGACGCGTGCGGTGCTGAGTTTCAGCGCCTGCATCTCGGCATTGAGCACCATGGCGACGCGCTCGGGTGTGGCGATGTTGGTAGGCTCGCAGCCGCAACGCTCGCAAAAGAGCTCGGGGCGGTGGACGGCTTCGTTGATGGGCTTGCCGAGCCCTGAGGCGCCGGCGATCCAGACGATGTTGGCCGTGCCAGAGGGAATCACCGGCTCCCAGGCGGCGTGGGCCTTGAGCGGGAGCCGCTTGCTGCCGTCCGCCTCGGCCAGGACGTAGTCAAAGCGCTGCGCCAGCTGGTCGAGCGGCTCGGCAGGGGAGGAGAGCTTGCCTGTCTCCGGGTCCAAAACGCCCGCCTGGCAGATACTTCCGCGGCTCATGCCCGCGCATGCCTCGCAGGTACAGCCGGGAACATGCAGGGTCCCCGGCTTCCAAGGCGCGGCGTTCAGGCGACGGCTCGACCCGTCCCATGGCACGCCGGCGACGGGAAACATGTGCGTGGTGGTACAGAGAAGCACCCTGCCGCCGGCGCGCATGAGCTCGAGACCCAGCGTCTTCAGCAACGTCGACTTGCCGCCGCTGCCGATAATCGCGGTAATGCCCGGCTCGATCCTGAGCGCCGAGGCAAGATTGCCGCTAACCGTTTCCATCTGTTCACCGCCGTATAATACTGTGATAATAAATAATCATCAGAGTAGCGGTCGAGCCGCTTTTGCTCTGCTCAAACCGTAGCACAGGGAGGTGCCCCGGGAATGCTCGTTTATGTTCGCGGCGCCGGCGATATCGCCACGGGTGTCGCCGCTCGCTTGGTGCGCGCCGGCGTGTCGGTCGTTATGGCCGATATCGCGGTTCCCACGTGCATCCGCCGCACAATCAGTTTTTGCGAGGCTATTCGCCTGGGCGAGGTCCAGGTCGAGGGCATTCGCGCTCGCTTGGCGCAGACGCCGGCAGAGGCGCTCGAGATTACCCAAGCGGGGGATGTTGCCGTCGTGGTGGACCCTCAGGCCAAGATGCTCGATGAGCTTAAACCCGCAGCTGTGGTCGACGCGATTTTGGCCAAGCGCAACCTGGGCACCACGCGCGACATGGCGCCTACCGTCATCGCCGTGGGGCCGGGCTTTACCGCGCCGGTCGATTGCGACGCCGTGGTCGAGACCATGCGCGGGCATTTTTTGGGCCGCGTCATTACCCAGGGCTCGCCCCAGCCCAACACGGGCGTGCCGGGCGTGATCGCCGGCTATGGCAAGGAGCGCGTTATCCACAGCCCCGCCGCCGGCGTGTTTCGGTCCGACCGCGCAATCGGCGACATCGTGAGCGCCGGAGACGTGATTGGCTACGCGGACGATACGCCCATGTGCACGCAGATCGATGGCTGCCTGCGCGGGCTTTTGGCGAACGGCGTGCAGGTGACTGAGGGCTTTAAATGCGCCGATGTCGATCCGCGTGGCGATGCCAGCTATATCAACTACATTTCGGACAAGGCGACGTCGGTCGGCGGCGGCGTGCTCGAGGCACTCGCTATGCTCACCGATATCTTTAGAGGATAGAAGGCGGCAATGGAAAAGCTCGATGTTGTGAATGCGGCGCTTGTCGCCCTGCGTGCTGGCGAGACGTGCGAGCTCGTGGTCGTAGCCGGCACGGCGGGGTCGTCGCCGCGCGGCGTGGGCGCCTGGATGGCCGTCTTTGCCGACGGTAGCCAGGCGGGCACCATCGGCGGCGGCAAGATCGAGCTCTTTGCGCTGGACGAGGCGCGAGAGCTGCTGGCCGCGGGGCAATCGCGTCTGGTCCGCTACACCATGGGCGGCGAGAACTCCGATACCGGCATGATCTGCGGCGGAGCCATCTGCCTGTGCTACCTACATCTGGATGCGACCCAGGCACCGTTGTTCCAGGAAATTGCCGACGTCTTGGTCTATCGGCGCATCGGCGACTTCGTCATCGACTTTGAACCGTTTATCGCGAGCGCGCTCGAGGGCGATGTGGCCGAGTACCATGGCGAGGCATCGCGCCATACCATTGCGGGCTGCCCCGGGCTTTCACTGGTGGAGGAGGGGAGTAACGTCACCTACACTAACGCCGCCTCCGAGATTCCCGCGGCGCACGTCGAGACGCTCTGCCCCGAGGGCCTGACCTACATCTTTGGCTGCGGACACGTGGGCGCCGCGACGGCGCGCGTGCTCACGGCGGCGGGCTTTGCCGTCGTGGCCTGCGATGACCGCCCCGGCACGTTGACGCCCGAATGGGTGCCCGGTGTCTACGATCGTCGCCTGGTCGATTACAAGAACCTGAGCGAGCTGTGTCCCATCGGTCCGCGCGACTTGGTAGTCGTCGCCACGGCGGGTCACAAGTCCGATATCGACGTGGTGATTCAGGCCATGCGTGCCAAGCCTGCCTACCTGGGCTGTCTGGGTTCGCGCCGCAAGACGGCCTTTGTGCGCGCCCGCCTGGAGCAGGAAGGCTTTACGCAGGACCAGATCGACGAGCTGCACCTTCCGATCGGCGTTGCCATCGAGGCCGAGGACCCCGAGGAGATCGCCATCTCCATCGCCGCCGAGATGATCCACCTGCGCCGCACCAAACTCGTCCCCCGCAAGCGCTAATCGCATCCCCACCAATAAGTTGCGGTGAAATACGGATTGTTTAAGCCTGTTAGGCCGCCAAACAGTCCCTATTTCACCGCAACAGCTTTTTGGGACCCATTTGTGCGGGGGAGTTGTGGAGTTGTGCAGGCAGACGAGGTTTTTCTGGAAATACGCTCCCGATGCGCGTATAGTACCGATTGTTTTGTCGGCTCCTGCTGCGTCGAGTCCAAACCGCAAAATGCCATGAGCGGCGCGGATGCAGCCAGGAGGCACGAGGACAACCCATCGTGGCCACGCCCCGTGCTTAAAACCCCAAGAAGGAGTGAACAATGGCAGAAGAGAAGTATGTGCCGCGTCTGAAGACCAAGTACAACAACGAGGTCAAGCAGCAGCTTCAGGACAAGTTCCAGTACGAGAACGTCATGATGATCCCCAAGTTTGAGAAGATCGTCGTGAACATGGGTGTCGGCGAGGCCGCTACCGATTCCAAGGCCATCGACGGTGCCGTGCGCGACCTGCGCGCCATCACCGGTCAGCAGCCGATGATCACCCGTGCCCGCAAGTCCATCGCTACCTTCCGCCTGCGCGCCGGTATGCCGATCGGCTGCAAGGTTACCCTGCGTGGCGACCGTATGTGGGAGTTCTTCGATCGTCTGACCTCCGTCGCGATCCCCCGTATCCGCGACTTCCGCGGCATCTCCGCCAAGAGCTTCGACGGCCGTGGTAACTTCTCCATGGGCGTCACCGAGCAGCTCATCTTCCCCGAGATCGACTTCGACTCCGTCGATCACCAGCGTGGTATGGACATCACTTTCGTGACCACCGCCAACACCGATGAGGAGGCCAAGGCCCTTCTGGACGCCTTCGGTTTCCCGTTCAAGAAATAGGTTCACCTGCCCTATAAGCGCCGTTCCCACAAGGGGGCGGCGCTTGGGGCGAACAATACTCTATGTGAGGAGGATATAAGTGGCTAAGACATCGATGATCGTCAAGTGCAATCGCAAGCAGAAGTTCTCTACTCGTGAGTACACGCGCTGCCAGCGCTGCGGCCGTCCGCACTCTGTGTACCGCAAGTTCGGCCTGTGCCGTGTCTGCTTCCGCGAGCTTGCACTCAAGGGCGAGCTTCCCGGCGTTAAGAAGGCCAGCTGGTAAGTCACTACCAGCGTTTCAAGCATCAGTTTGGAACAGGGAAAACGCGCTAAAAAGGCTTTGCCGTTAAGGGCGGCGAAGAACCAAGAGCACGTGTTCATCAAGAACGAAGGAGAATCTGTATGAACCTTACAGACCCGATCGCAGATATGCTTACGCGCATCCGTAACGCTAACTCTGTGAACAAGGCCACGGTCTCCATGCCGAGCAGCAAGAAGCTCGTCGAGATCGCTCGTGTTCTGCACGAGGAGGGCTACATCGAGGGCTACGATGTCGAGGACACCGTTCCCCAGAAGACTCTGCACATCACGCTTAAGTATGGTCCCAAGAAGGCTAAGGTCATCAACGGCATCCGCCGCATTTCCAAGCCGGGCCTGCGTAAGTACACCGGCGTTGCCGACATGCCCCGCGTCCGCGGTGGCCTTGGTACCGCCATTATTTCCACCAGCCATGGCGTCATGACCGACCGCGATGCTCGCAAGCACAACGTCGGCGGCGAGATCATCGCTTACGTCTGGTAATTCGCTCGGTAGGTAGAAGGAAAGGAGATCACCGTGTCTCGTATCGGTAATAAGCCTGTCCAGATTCCCGCCGGAGTCGAAGTGGCAGTCAACGGCAACAACGTTGTCGTCAAGGGCCCCAAGGGCCAGCTCGAGCTCGATGTCTTTGAGAAGCTCGCTATCAACGTCGAGGACAACGTCCTCACCGTTTCCCGTCCCGACGACGAGCGTGAGACCCGTGCCCGCCACGGCCTCACCCGTGCCCTCATCCACAACATGGTTGTTGGCGTTTCCGAGGGCTTCGAGAAGAAGCTCGAGCTCGCCGGCGTCGGTTACCGCGTGCAGCAGAAGGGCAAGAACCTCGAGTTCTCCCTGGGCTTCTCGCACCCCGTGATCGTCGAGGCTCCCGAGGGCATCACCTTCGAGGTTCCCGACAACACCCACGTGAACGTCAAGGGTATCAACAAGCAGCAGGTCGGTCAGATCGCCGCTGAGATCCGCGGCCATCGTCCTCCCGAGCCTTACAAGGGCAAGGGTATCCACTACGTTGGCGAGCACATCCGCCGCAAGCTGGGTAAGGCCGCCAAGTAGTCGTAACCGACTCACTCGCATAAGACCAGCACCCCGTCAGGTGCTGGCAAGATCAACCTTTTTAGGAGTTTACGTATGAACAAGCATAAGGCGAAGCTGGAAGGCCTCAAGCGTCGTCAGCGTCGTGTTCGCGGCAAGGTCTCGGGTACCTCCGAGCGTCCGCGTCTTCGCGTGACCCGTACTAACGCCAACATCTATGCCCAGATCATCGACGACAGCAAGGGCTCCAGCCTGACGCTCGTCTCTGCCTCGACCCTCGAGGCCGAGTTTAAGGGCACCCACACCTCGAACAAGGAGGCTGCGGAGAAGGTCGGTCAGCTCGTTGGCAAGCGCGCCATCGAGGCCGGCATCACCAAGGTCGCCTTCGATCGCGGTGGCCGTATCTACCATGGCCGCGTCAAGGCCCTCGCCGACGGTGCTCGTGCCGCCGGTCTCGAGTTCTAGGAGGTATGTAGCACATGGCTCGTAATCAGAAGCAGCAGCGCGAGGCCTCCGAGTTCGAGGAGCGCGTCGTTTACATCAACCGCGTGTCGAAGACCGTCAAGGGTGGTCGTCGCATGAGCCTCGTCGCTCTCGTCGTCGTTGGCGACGGCAAGGGCAACGTCGGCGTTGGCATGGGCAAGTCCGCTGAGGTGCCCATGGCCATCTCCAAGGCGTCTCTCGATGCCAAGAAGAACATGTTCCACGTGCCGGTGACCGAGCAGGGCACCATCCCGCACGAGGTTCTCGGCCACTTTGGTGCCGGCCGCATCATCATCAAGCCCGCTGTCGAGGGTACCGGCGTTATCGCCGGCGGCGCTGTGCGTCCCCTCTTTGAGCTTGCTGGCATCAAGAACGTCCTGTCCAAGTCCCTCGGTACCGACAACGGCCTCAACATCATCAAGGCTGCCGTCGAGGGCCTCAAGGAGCTCTCCAGCCCTGAGGACGTCGCGGCTCGCCGTGGCCTGACGGTCTCCGAGATGTTCGTCGGTAAGGAGAACTAAGCATGGCTGACACCATCAAGATCAAGCAGGTCCGCAGCACCAATGGTTGCAAGCAGGACCAGGTCCGTACTGTCCGTGCCCTCGGTCTCCACAGGATCCGCGAGGTTCGCGAGATTGCTGACAACGAGTCCGTCCGCGGCATGATCTTCAAGGTCAAGCACCTTGTCGAGATTGTAGAGGAGTAGCAAATGCAGCTTCACGATCTTACTCCCGCGCCCGGTTCCACCAAGAACCGTAAGCGCGTCGGCCGTGGCAATTCTTCGGGTCACGGCACCACTTCTGGCCGCGGCCAGAAGGGCCAGGGTTCCCGCTCTGGCGGCACCAAGGGTGCCGGCTTCGAGGGTGGCCAGACTCCGCTGGCTATGCGCCTGCCCAAGCTTCCGGGCTTCCGCAACCCCCGTCGTATCGAGTACACCGCCGTTAACGTTGAGCGTCTCGAGCGTAAGTTCGAGGACGGCGCTGTGATCGACGGTGCCGCTCTTAAGGCCGCTCGCATCACCAAGAGCGAGTTCGAGCCCGTCAAGGTGCTCGGCAATGGTGAGCTCACCAAGAAGTTCACGGTCAAGGTCGACAAGGTCAGCGCTTCTGCGCAGGCCAAGATCGAGGCCGCCGGCGGAAAGGTCGAGCTGCCGTGCTAAATGGTCTTAAGAATGCTTTCCGCATCAAAGAATTGCGCGAAAAGATTCTTTTTACCATAGCTATGCTCGTCGTGTACCGCATTGGTGCGCACGTTCCTGTGCCCGGCATTCCCTTCCAGGGAATGCTGGGCCTTTTCTCGACCGATAACAATTCGGTCGCCGCAGGTGCTATGGCCCTCCTGAATCTTTTCTCTGGCGGCGCGTTGAGCTATGTGTCGGTGTTTTCGCTGGGCATCATGCCTTACATCACCAGCTCGATCATCCTCCAGATGCTCCAGGCCGTCGTGCCTTCCCTGCATGAGCTTGCCCGCGAGGGCGAGGTCGGTCAGACCAAGATTACGCAGTATTCGCGTTACCTCACCCTGGCTCTGGCAATCCTCAACTCCGTGGGTTACCTCTTCCTCTTTAAGAGCTTCGGCATCAGCTTCAATGGCGCCGGCGCTCCCGAGATCATCTTCGACCTCATGATTGTCGGTACGCTCACCGCGGGCGCCATGCTGATCATGTGGATTGGTGAGCTCATCACCCAGCGCGGTATCGGCAATGGCATGTCGCTGATCATCTTTGCGAACATCATGGCCGGTCTGCCGCAGGCGATCTTCTCCAGCACCGAGGGCAATGCCGGTGGCATCATCACCATGGTGATCATCTGCGCCATCATCCTGCTGGTTATCCCGCTGATTGTTTTCCTTGAGCGCGGCCAGCGCCGCATCCCGGTCTCCTACGCTAAGCGCGTCGTGGGCCGTCGCATGATGGGTGGCCAGACCACCTACCTGCCCATCAAGGTCAACACCGCGGGTGTCGTGCCGATCATCTTCGCTTCGGCGCTGCTGTACTTCCCGGCTCAGATTGCCGTGTTCTTCCCCGGCATCGGCTGGATTCAGGCAGTTGCCTCCGCGCTTTCGACCGGTTGGCTCAACTGGGTGCTTAACGTTGTCCTCATCGTGTTCTTCGCGTACTTCTACACCTCCATGGTGTTCAACCCCGATGACACGGCCGATAACCTTAAGAAGCAGGGCGGCTTTATTCCGGGCGTCCGTCCGGGTAGGGCTACCGCGGCCTACATCAAGAACGCGCTCAACAAGATTACGCTTCCCAGCGCTGTCTTTTTGGCGCTCATCGCCATCGTGCCTTCGATCATCTTCTCCTTCACGGGTAACCATCTGATCCAGGCATTTGGCGGCACGTCCATCCTCATCATGGTCGGCGTCGTGCTCGACACGGTCGATAAGCTCGAAGGCCAGATCAAGATGTATGATTACGATGGATTCTTTAAATAGGCTAGAGGAGGATTGCTCATGAACCTCGTATTGCTCGGAGCTCCGGGTGCCGGTAAGGGCACCGTCGCACAGGAGCTCGTCGCCGAGTTTGGCGTCGCCCATATTTCCACGGGCGACCTGCTGCGTGCTGCCGTCAAGGGTGGCACCGAGCTTGGTATTCAGGCTAAGAAGTACATGGACGCTGGCGAGCTCGTTCCCGACCAGCTCGTGATCGACCTTGTCAAGGAGCGCCTTGCCGCCGATGACGCCCAACAGGGCTTCATCCTCGACGGCTTCCCGCGCAACACCGCCCAGGCTGTGACGCTCGATTCCGAGCTTTCCGCCATGGGTCGCGAGATCGACTGTGCCCTTCTGGTCGATGTAGCCCCCGAGGTCATTATCGATCGTCTGTCTTCGCGTCGCACCTGCCGAGCCTGCGGTTACACCGGCACCGCTGCCGATGCTACCTGCCCCAAGTGCGCCGGCGAGATGTATCAGCGCGACGACGACAAGCCCGAGACCATCAAGAACCGTCTCGACGTCTACGAGAAGTCCACGAGCCCGCTCGTCGACTACTATCGTGGTCAGGGTCTGCTCAAGTCGGTCAACGGTGACCAGGCTCGCGAGACCGTGTACGGGGATGTCAAAGAGGCTCTCGGTCTATGATCAAGATTAAGTCTGCAACGCAAATCGAGCAGATGAAGAAGGCAGGAGCGCTATCTAAGATGGCGCTCCGCCACGTTGGAGCCATGGTGCGCCCCGGCGTTTCGACTTTTGAGCTCGATCAGCTCGCGGAGCAGATTATCCGCATGCATGGCGGCACCCCGGCCTTTAAGGGTTACGGCGGGTTCCCGGGGACCATCTGCGCATCGATCAACGATGCCGTGGTCCACGGTATTCCCAACCCCGACATGATCCTGCGCGATGGCGATATCATCTCCATCGATACGGGAGCCGTTGTCGACGGTTGGGTCGGCGATAATGCTTGGACGTTTTTCGTCGGCACCCCCACGCCCGAAGCCAAGGCTTTGTGCGAGGTCACGCGTGATTGCCTTAAGGCTGCCATCGAGCAGGCTGTTCCCGGTAACCATATCGGGGACGTCGGTTATGCCGTTCAGTCCCTCGCCGAGTCTCACGGTTACGGCGTGCTTCGTGATTATGTGGGCCATGGCATTGGCCGCGTGATGCACGAGGACCCCAACGTTCCTAACTATGGAAAGAAGGGGAGGGGCGTTCGCCTCCAGGCCGGCATGGTCATTGCCATCGAGCCGATGGTTACGATGGGTTCCAACCATGTGAGCACGGGCTCCGACGGTTGGATCGTCACGACCAACGACCACCTGCCCGCCGCGCACTACGAGAACACCGTCGCCATTACCAATGACGGTCCGGTGATTCTGACCACGGATGCCCAAGGTGCTTGGTGTTCGCTCCAAGGCGGAGAAATGTAACAAGTTCCACTTAGTTGTGGAGCCATTACGAAGTTATTACGATGCGTGCATACGTGTTGTAGAATACTCAATCGCTGTCGTTTTCTAGAGAAAGATGATTGCTTGTGAAGAAGGAAGACGCAATTGAGCTCGAGGGTACGGTAAAGGAACCGCTGCCCAATGCCATGTTTAAGGTCGAGCTCGAGAACGGTCATTCGGTTCTGTGCAACATTTCTGGCAAGATCCGAATGAATTACATCCGTATTCTCCCCGGTGACAGGGTTGTCGTGGAGCTTTCCCCGTACGACCTGACCCGCGGCCGCATCACCTATCGCTACAAATAGCGGCACGCATACACGCACTCCATTTCCGACTGCAGGCTTAGCTCAACCTACGGTCGGATTGTGTGTGAAGACCAGCCATAGTTTTAAACGCCTGCGGCTGGGCGAGTAGATAGTAGGGAAGTAGTTTGAGCGCTACCGAAAGGAAGAACGATGAAGGTACGTCCTTCGGTCAAGAAGATGTGCGATAAGTGCAAAATCATTAGGCGCCATGGCAAGGTCCTCGTCATTTGCGAGAACCCCCGTCATAAGCAGCGTCAGGGTTAAGAGAGGAGACTACGTTGGCCCGTATTAATGGTGTCGACCTCCCGCGTGAGAAGCGCGTTGAGATCGGTCTGACCTACATTTACGGCATCGGCCGCACCACTGCGACGAAGATTTGCGTCGAGTGCAACGTTAACGTGGATACGCGCGTTAAGGACCTCACCGAGGATGAGGTTAACGCCATCCGTGATTATATCGATAAGAACCAGATCATGGTTGAGGGCGACCTCCGCCGTGAGCGCAACCAGAACGTCAAGCGCCTTATGGACATCGGCTGCAACCGTGGCCTTCGTCACCGCAAGGGCCTCCCGGTCCGCGGTCAGCGCACCCACACTAACGCTCGTACCCGCAAGGGCCCGAAGCGTCAGATCGGTGCTAAGAAGAAGAAATAAGGAGCGCTAGATAGATGGCTACTGCTAAGAAGAACGTTCGCGCTGCCCGTCTGAAGCGCGCGGACCGTAAGAACATTTCCGTGGGCCAGGCTCACATTCGTTCTACGTTCAACAACACGATCGTTTCGATCACCGATCCCCAGGGCAACGTCATTTCCTGGAAGTCGGCTGGCCAGGTGGGCTTCAAGGGCTCCCGTAAGTCCACGCCGTTCGCTGCCCAGATGGCTGCCGAGGCTGCTGCCAAGCAGGCCATGGAGCACGGTATGAAGAAGGTTTCCGTCTTCGTCAAGGGCCCCGGCTCCGGTCGTGAGACCGCCATCCGCTCCCTCCAGGCTGCTGGCCTCGAGGTCTCGAGCATCCAGGACAAGACCCCCATTCCGCACAACGGCTGCCGCCCCAAGAAGCGTCGCCGCGTGTAACTGAAAGGATCGTATCAATATGGCAATCGACAGGACTCCTGTTCTTAAGCGCTGCCGTCAGCTCGGGATCGATCCCGCTGAGCTCGGTTACAGCAGCAAGAAGGAATCTATCCGTCAGCCCAAGCGCCGTCGCAAGGAATCTGAGTACGGCATGCAGCTGCGCGAGAAGCAGAAGGTCAAGTTCATCTATGGCGTTCTGGAGAAGCAGTTCCACGGCTACTTCAACAAGGCCCGCAAGATGAACGGCGTCACCGGTGAGAACCTCATGATCATCCTTGAGTCTCGCCTCGACAACGTCGTCTTCCGTCTTGGCTTCGCCCGCACCCGCAAAGAGGCTCGTCAGTCCGTCCGTCATGGTCACTTCACCGTGAACGGCAAGCGCGTGGACATCCCGTCCTACCGCGTCAAGGCCGGCGACGTCGTCGCTGTCGGCGAGAAGTTCCGTGACCTCCTCCCCATCAAGGAGGCCCTGATTTCCTCCGAGCGCTTTGAGGTTCCTGGCTGGCTCGAGGTCGATATCGAGAAGCTGTCTGGTAACGTGCTCGCTCTGCCGACGCGTGAGCAGATCAGCGGTGATATCAACGAGCAGCTCATCGTCGAGCTCTACTCTAAGTAGTCCATCCGGGCTGCTGAGGCTGGAGGTAATACATGTCAGAATTCATTAGGCCTCAGGTTCAGGTCGAAGAGATCAACGAGACGTCTGCTCGTGTCTCCGTCGAGCCGCTCGAGCGTGGTTACGGCGATACGCTGGGTAACTCCCTTCGTCGCGTTCTTCTGTCCTCGCTCGAGGGTGCCGCTGTCGAGGCTATTCAGATCGATGGTGCGCAGCACGAGTTCATGACCATCCCTAACATGGTCGAGGATGTCACCGACATCGTCCTGAATGTCAAGGGTCTTGTCTTCAGGGCTCTCGGCACGACCGACGAGGCGACCGCCACCATCTCGGTTGACGGCCCCTGCGAGGTCACCGGTGCGGACTTCTTTATTCCGTCCGAGTTTGAGCTGGTCAACCCCGAGCAGCACATCGCTACGCTCACCGAGGGTGGCCATCTCACCATGAGCATGCGCATCGGCTATGGCCGCGGCTATGTTTCTGGCGAGGCCAACAAGCGCGATAACGATCCCATCGGTGTGATCCATGTCGACTCGCTGTACTCGCCGGTTTCCCGTTGCGCCAAGCTCGTTGAGGCTTGTCGTGTCGGTCAGCACACCGATTACGACCGCCTTGTCCTCGAGATCGAGACCAACGGCTCCATCGCCCCGCGCGACGCCGTGGTCCAGGCTGCCAATATCATCAACCAGCATATGGCCGCCTTTATGAACCTTGCCGAGACCCCCGAGGTCGAGGAGGAGGCTTCGATCTTCGCTCCCGAGGTCACCAACGACAACGCCGAGCTGGACAAGCAGATCGAGGATCTGGACCTTTCCGTCCGTTCCTACAACTGCCTTAAGCGCGCCAGCATTCACTCGGTCCGTCAGCTCGTTGAGTTCTCGGAGAACGATCTGCTCAACATCCGTAACTTCGGTGTTAAGTCGATCGAGGAAGTGAAGGACAAGCTTGAGTCCATGGGCCTGAGCCTGAAGGCTTAATGCTTCGCATATTTGAGGAGAAACTAGACCATGCGTCACAACGTTAAGAAGGGCCTGAAGCTCGGCACCGATGCGAGCCACACCAAGGCCATGAAGAAGAGCCTTGCTAAGGCCCTCTTCGAGAACGACCGCATCAAGACCACCGAGACCCGCGCTAAGGCGCTGCGTTCGGTCGTCGACCCGATCATCACTTGGGCCAAGAAGGGCGACCTGCACTCTCGTCGTCTGGCTATCGCCAAGCTCGGCGATAAGCAGCTCGTTGCCGAGATCTTCGACAAGGCTGCCCAGGGCATGTGGCAGGACCGCAACGGCGGTTACACCCGCATCATGAAGCTCGGTAACCGTAAGGGCGACAACGCTCCCATCGTTATCATGGAGCTCGTCACCGAGCCTTGCACGCCTAAGGCCAAGAAGGCTGCTCCGGCCCCCAAGAAGGCCGCTGCTCCCAAGAAGGTCGAGGCTGTCGAGGAGGCTCCTGCTGAGGAGACCGCTGAGTAGACATTCCGTCTGCATAGGCTATATTCGAGGGGTACGTTCGCGTACCCCTCTTTTTTTGTCGCGATACCGTTACTTGTTTGTTGGGAGCGCCCATGACTGCGCCGTCTGATTTCAATTCGATTTCCGAGCTTGACGCCACGCTCGTATTTCGCGTGGCCTATGATGGCTCGTCGTATAGCGGATTTGCCGAGCAGCCGGGACAGACGACGGTTGCGGGTGAGCTGCGTCGAGCCATCGAGACGCTGCTTCGCCGTCCGATCGATCTGACGTGCGCAGGTCGTACCGATGCCGGCGTGCATGCCGTGGCACAGTATATCAGCGTGCCCGTAACGGACGCTGAGCTCGCCCTTACGCGCCGTAGGTGGCTGCGGGCTATGGATGCCCTGCTGCCTAAAGATATCGCCATAAACGAGGTCTACAGGGCCCGTAAGGGCTTTTCTGCACGCTTTGACGCGCGTTCCCGTACGTATACGTACCGTATTGCCGATCGCGATGCGCGCCCCGTGCTGTCCCGTGGTGCCGTGTGGTGGCATCGCTATCCCTTGGACGTCGAGGCCATGTCTGCGGCCTGTCCCGCGCTTTTGGGTGAGCAGGACTTTAAGAGCTTTTGCAAGGTCGCCTCTGCCGTGGGCAAGCCTACGCATCGCTGCGTGATGCGTGCCGAGTTTGGCCATGAGGTTGCGTTTGGCGAGGACATCCTGACGTTTACCATCGAGGGCAATGCGTTTCTGCATTCGATGGTCCGCACGATCGTGGGCACGCTTGTCGAGATTGGCATGCATCGCCGTAAACCCGAGTGGATGCGCGAGGTCATCGATGCTTGCGACCGTACCGCTGCGGGCCCCACGGCTCCTGCCTGCGGCCTTACGTTTATGGGCGTGGATTACGATCCCGTCGAGCTTGTCGTGCTCGACTAGGGGGGCTCGACGCGTCGTGCGTCGACACCCGTCATCTGTGGGCTGCGCGTGTGCAACATCTGTTCTTGGCGTGCAATACAACCGGTGTCTCATTGCTTTTATTGCCGGGGTGTACCATGAACCACGATTTGATTCATTGCTGTCGAGAGGACGGATAACTTGGTTCGACGTGGCTCGCATCCGCGACTTTCGGTGATCCTTGTGGTAGAAGGTTCGCCCAGCTATGCGATGCGTGCGCTCGAGAGTATCCAGAACCAAGACCTCTACGATTTGCAGATTGTCGTTGTCTGCCGCGATGCTGCGCCCGGTGTGCGCCATTCGCTTCAAGTTGCTGCCGATAGGGACATCCATATTGATTTGATTGACGTCGAGGACGCGAAGCGCGGTGCTTGCCTTCGTGCCGGTTTTGATGCCTCGCGCGGCTCTCAAATCATCGCCATGAACGCCGATGAGTGGTTTGCTCCGCAGGCCCTTTCCAAGATGGTCGATATCGCGTGCGATACTGCGGCAGACATTGTGCTCCCCTCGGTGTCGCTCGATCGATACGATGCGCATCGCGAGCGCCATTCGCGCGTCTTGGATGCTGCTCATATTTCCATTGATAGCAAATCCTCGATGGTGACCGGGCTGCCTCAGTTGATTTTAGGCGGCCTAGTCGCTCAGACCTCTGGCGTGATGTACAGCCGCTCGCTGTTTGAGGCATGCCTGTCGCGCGGCAAGGCGTACCGTACGGTTGAGTTTATGGCTTATGCGCTCTCGCAGGCACGATTCGTGTCCGGCTGCGGCGACGCTTGTTTCCACGCGGTGGCACCTAAGCTTACAGATGCCTTTGATCCCACCATGTATGCCAGGATATCCGATGACACTCGAGCGCTCGACGAGCTTGCGGACTCACTCTCGGAAGCAGATAGCGGTGGTCGGCTCAAGCTGGCAAGCCAAAAGTTCTACTTTGCCGGACTGGTCGCCTGCATCGAGAATTTGTGTCTGAGCCCGCATGGGGTGTCGTCAATTGAGCGTTCCGCCCGCATGCGTGATATGCTCGAGGCGCCTCGAACCCGTCAGATGGTCGCCGCGCTCAAGGACAACCATCGGGGACTCGGTCTGTTGTTTGGGCCGATCGCCAGCGCCAAGCCCACGCGCTGCGTGATGTGTACGCATCTGGCAGCTTTTCTTAACCGGACGGGTGCAAAAACCGCCTAAACGGCTCATTTCGAAACAAATTTGCATAGAATTGTTTCGAAATGCGTTCTTATACACAAAAGCCTTCAAATAGCGTTAAACTATTCAATCACTGATTGATTGTCTCCGCCATCTTTTGGAGAGAGGGTTTGTATGGCTAAAAAACGCAATGGGCGCCAGGATGCCATTAGAGATATTGTGCGCAATAAGGACGTCCGTACGCAGCGCGTGCTGGTCGATGAGCTCCGTGCTATGGGCTTTGATTGCACGCAGGCGACTGTCTCTCGCGATATTGCCGATATGGGGCTGCGTAAGCTCCCCGAGGGTATCTATGTTCTGGCAGAGGACCTGCACCTGCAGCGTATGGTTTCCGAGCTCGTAACGGGCGTTTTGCGTACCGATAATCTGGTTATGATCAAGGCTCAGCCTGGCACGGCTTCCGGCATCGCCGCCGCCGTTGATGCGGCAGAGTTGCCCGATGTGCTTGGCTCGCTTGCCGGCAACGATACGATTTTGGTTATTGCCCAGACGGCCGAGGACGGCGAGCGTCTCGAGGCGCTGATCAATAAGCTGAGCAATTCTCGCAAGTAGGCGTGCGGGTCGTGCGCTCGGCCCTGCGCGCGCTGACATAGTTGCCTGTAAGGGGGTATCGACGAGGGTCGGTACCCCCTTTTTGTTTGCCGGTATAAAGACCGCCTGCCAGGTCGCTTTAAACTAAAAGGCCCCCGAGCAGTTGAATAAGCTGTTCGGGGGCCTTGTTGCTTATGGCCGGATGATTTCTAGCCGACCGTATCGTCAGGCGTGGGCGAGGGGTCGGGAGTGGGCGTGGGCGTAGGCGTGCCGCCATCGCCGCCGGTCGAACCACCGGTGGAGCCGCCCGTCGAGCCACCGGTCGTACCGGTGCCGCCGGTGGTGTCGCCGCCCGTGGTCTCGGTGGTCGTGGTCGTCGTGGTAGTCGTTGTAGTGGTGGTTTCCTCTTCGTCCTCGTTCTCGTCCTTGTCCTTGTCGTCGTTCTCCGTCTTCTTGGTGTTGTTGGTGCCGTAGAACTTCCAGACGCTGTTGTTCTTATAGGTGGGCGCCGTTCCGGTCGCAAACTCCTCGCGCTCGGTACCGGTCAGAACGGTGTTCATAAACCGCTTGAAGACAGGCAGGTTGGTGCTGTCGCCCAGCAGGTCCGTGCCGTATTTTTGGATGGGGATCTCGCCCGCGGAATAGCCGGTCCACAGGGCGCACGCCAGCTGCGGGGTATAGCCGCAGAACCACAGGTTGGTGGTGTTGTCGGTGGTGCCCGTTTTGCCGGCATAGGGCTGGTTGACGCTCAGAGCGCCAACAGCACCCGTACCGCCGCCCTGCATGACGCCGGTCAGAACATCGGTGACCGCGGCGGCCTCGCCCTCGGTAAGCACCTGTGAGGGATTGTCGGTGTGCTGGTACAGCACCGAACCGGTACGAGAGTCAATCTCGGTGATGGCGATCGGCTGGCGATAGTAGCCGCCGTTGGCAAACGTCGCGTAGGCAGCGGCCATCTCGAGCGGCGAAATCGAGCCGGTGCCGAGCGTCATGACGGGAACGTCCTCGATGTTGTCCTTGGCGGGATCGATGCCGAGCTTTTTGACGAGCGAGATGATCTTGCTGTTGCCGACGGCTTCCGCCACCTGGATGTAGCCGGTGTTGGAGGAGTATGCCGTCGCCTGCTTAAGCGTGATGTTGCCATAGCTATGGTTGGCGTAGTTTTGGACCTCGGTCGTGGTGCCCTTGGCCTTGAGCGGCGAGTTGCAGTTGAGGGTGACGTTGGGGTTCATGCCGTTTTGGATGGCAGTTGCCAGCGTAAAGGCCTTAAAGGTGGAGCCGACGGGACGCTTGGCCGTGGCATGGTTTACGTGGTTCTCGTCGGCGTTGTAGTCATAGCCGCCCACCATGCACTTGATGTAGCCGGTCTTGGGGTCGACGACGACCATGCCCATGTCCAGGCCGTCGAGTGAGAGCGTGTCGAGCTGCTCGCGGACGGCATTCTCTGCCACCTGCTGCATCGTGGGGTCGATGGTGGTCTTGACGGTCAGGCCGCCCTTAAAGAGCACGTCGGTCGAGAACTCCTGCTCCAGCAGCTGCTTAACATAGGCGACAAAGTAGGGCTGCGAGTATACGTCGACGCCGCTGCCCGAAATCTCGGTCACGTTGAGGGTGATGGGCTCGGCCTGTGCGGCATCGTGCTCCTCCTGGGTGATGTGGCCCAGGCGCAGCATGTTGTCGAGGACCTTGTTGCGGCGAGACAGTGCCAGGTCGGGATTGACCGTGGGGTCGTACTGCGAAGGCGAGTTGGGAAGGCCGATGAGCAGCGCGGCTTCGCTCAGGGTGAGGTCGGCGGCGCTCTTGGACAGGTAGGTCTCGGCTGCGGCCTCGATGCCGTAGGCGCCGTGGCCGTAATAGATGGTGTTGAGGTACATCATGAGGATCTCGTCTTTGGAGTACATGTCCTCCATCTTGATGGCGATGTAGGCCTCGCGCACCTTACGCTCGATGGTCGAGTCGAACTGCTCCTCCTGCAGGATGGTGTTGCGCACCAGCTGCTGGGTGATAGTCGAGGCGCCTTCGTGCCCGCCGCCGAGGGTTGCCACCGCAGCACGCGCGATACCCCACAGGTCGATACCGCCGTGCTCGTAGAAGCGCTCGTCCTCGACGTCAACGGTGCCCTGCAGCACGTAGGGGGAGACCTCGTCCTTGGTGATGGACTTGCGGTTTTGCGTGTAGAAGCTTGCGATCTTGTTGCCGTTGCAGTCGACGATCTCGGTGGGCTCGCTCACCAGATACGCGTTGGCGTCGGTGTAGTCGGGCAGATCGGACAGCCAGCGGTTGACGTTGCCGACCATGCCGATGCCAAATGCCACGCCCGCAATCAGCAGAAAGCCCAAAAACGAGAGCAGGATTATGGGCAGGGCATGCGTCTTTGAACGGCTGCGTCCCTGTCGTTGGCGAGGACCCATATATTGACCTCCAGGTATGTCGTGCCGGACGGTGGATGTGCCGTCGGGGCAGGATGGACATAAGTTATTACACGATAAACCAAACGGGGCGCGCGATGCCTCGTGTATGCTGGAAGACGGCATTTTTCAGAGTGAATGCATACCTTGGTAAGGAGTTTGTCGATGGCGATTCGGACGATGGGGCCGAGCGGACAATACGAGACTGGATTGGATGCTGCTGGTGCGGCGCTGCCCGAGTTGCTGGCGCCGGCGGGCGGGCTCGACCAGATGCTTGCGGCCATCGCCGCGGGTGCCGATGCCATCTATGCGGGGTTGGGCGGCTTTAACGCCCGTGTGAGCGCCCATGGCTTTACGGATAACGAGTTTGCGCGCGGCTGCGCCGTGGCGCATGCCCATGGCGTGCGTGTGTACGTAACGCTCAACGTGTTCGTGTTTGACGATGAGTTGTCCGACGCGGTGGTGTTGGGAGCTCATGCACTGGAGCTGGGCGCCGATGCTCTGATTGTCGCCGATGCCGGGTTGGCCTGCGCGCTGCGCGCGGCGATTCCCGGGGTCGAGATTCACCTGTCTACGCAGGCGGGCGTTCATAGCGAAGGCGCCGTGCGGCTTGCCGCCGATGAGCTGGGGGTCGAGCGCGTGACGACGGCACGCGAGCTGACGGTCGACGAGATTGCGGCGCTATGTGCCACGGGTGTGCCCATCGAGGTATTCTGCCACGGTGCGATTTGCATCGGCTATTCGGGGGCGTGCGAGTTCTCTGCCCTTCGACGTGGCCGCTCTGCGATGCGCGGTGATTGCACGCAGCCGTGCCGTCTATCCTATGACTTGGTGGACGAGGCTGGGCAGAGTGTTGCCGCCGTCGAGGGAGATCGCCTGCTGTGTCCGCGCGACTATCTGGGTATTGCGCATCTGCCCGAGCTTGTAGATGCCGGCGTGGCGTCGCTCAAGATCGAGGGGCGCATGAAGAACCCCGATTACGTATTCAACGTGGTGCGGGTGTGGCGCCGGGCACTCGATATGCTGTGCGACGGCGCGTGGGACCCCGATGCCGTGGAAGAGCTTGAGCGCGAGCTGGGAAGGTCGTTTAACCGCGGGTTTACCGACGCGTATTTGCGAGGCCGCTCGGGTGCGGAGCTTATGAGTTTTGAACGCGCAATTAACCAGGGCGTGCGCGTGGGGCGTTTGGTCGCTGTGGGCCACGAAGAGGTGACCGTTGAGCTCGACGCCGCCGTGGCGGCGGGTGACACGCTCGAGATTCGGTTCTATCCGGGTGTCGACGCGCGTCCCGATGCGCCCAAGCGCTGGCCGCAGGTGCCCTGCCCGGTGGATGCAGCAGCGGGGAAGCGCATCGTCGTGCATTGCAAGCGTAAGGTGGACGCGGGCTGCGAGGTGTACCTGATTCGCAGCGCCGGCGTGTTGGATCAGACGGCGGCGGTGTTGGAGCGCATGCGGGCCGAGGCGGATGCGATTGCGCCCGTTGAGCGTGCCGTTGAAGTGCTGCCCTTTGAGGGCGTTGCGGTGGATGGCGGTGCATCGACGGAGTTGGTGGAGTGCGCGGTTCCCACTCGCATGGTTTTTGCTTGGCAGCTGATGGATGCCGACCCGCGCGGAGAACTCGATTTGTCCGACGCCGTTGTGGTGCTTGACGAGGTGTGCCGCGCGAGTGACGCTGACTGGACCCGCTCACTGATGCAGCGTGCCGGGCGCATCGTCTGCCGCAACCTGGGGCAGGTGGCGATCGCTCGCGAGCTGGGCGTGACGTTTGACGTGGCGGCGCCGGTGTTCTGCGCGAATCGGGCCACGCTTACCTGGCTGCGCGGATTCGGTGCGGGGCGGGTGTACTTGCCGGCCGAGTTGCTCGGCAATGATGCGGAGCGTATTGCCGAGCTGGCTGCTGAACCCGGCGTCTTGGGTCCGGTCGACGCCGACCGTCCCGAGCTTATGGTGTGCGAGCACTGCCTGCTGACCGCCGAGGGCGTCTGCGCCACCGATGCGACGGGACAGGTTCGTTGCCGCGACTGCTTGCGTCGTCGGCAGGTACGCTATCTGGTCGAGCGTGACGGTACACGTCTGCCAGTTGCCATTGACGCATGCGGCAGGACGAGGATTTTCCTGTCGTAGGTGCCGCGTCGCGTCAGTTTGTTATCATAAGAGAGTTTATGGACTTCCAGCACCGCCGTTTTCGGCGAGGGTGCTATAGAAAAAGGAGGATACCCAATGCTGTCTGTTGACGAGCAAATGCGTATCATCACCTCGGGCGCCGCGCAGATCGTTCCCGAGGCCGACCTTCGCAAGAAGCTTGAGAAGGGCGAGCCCCTCAACATCAAGCTCGGCGTCGATCCCACCAGCCCCGACCTGCACCTGGGCCACGCCGTGCCCCTGCGCAAGATGCGTCAGTTCCAGGACCTGGGCCACAACGTCACCCTCATCATCGGCAACGGCACCGCGCTGATCGGCGACCCTTCGGGCAAGAATTCCACCCGTCCGCAGCTTTCGCAGGAGCAGATTGAGGCCAATGCCGAGACCTACGTGAGCCAGGCCATGAAGATCCTGGATCCCGAGAAGACCACCATCGTGCACAACGGCGACTGGATCCTTTCGATGGACCTGGCCGGCCTGCTGCAGGTGTGCTCCAAGTTCACCGTCGCCCGCATTCTTGAGCGCGACGACTTTACCAAGCGCTACCAGTCTCAGACGCCGATCGCCCTGCATGAGTTCCTGTATCCCGTGATGCAGGCTTTCGACTCCGTGCAGATCAAGGCCGACGTGGAGATGGGCGGCACCGATCAGCTCTTCAACCTGCTCGCTGGCCGTGAGCTCATGGAGAAGATGGGCATGGAGCCGCAGATCGCGCTCACCATGCCGCTGCTCGAGGGTACCGACGGCGTGCGCAAGATGTCCAAGTCATACGGCAACTACATCGGCCTGACCGACGCTCCCAAGGATATGTTCGGCAAGACCATGTCCATCCCCGATGAGATGATCGGCAAGTACTACCGCCTGGCGAGCTCGCTCACCCCGGCCGAGGTCGACAAGATCGACGCTGCCCTGGCCGATGGTTCTGCCGACCCCTACGAGCTCAAGCGCGCTCTGGGTCGCGACCTGTGCGACACCTACCACGGCGTCGGTGCCGGCGACGAGGCTCAGGCCGAGTTCGACCGCGTGTTCAAGGAGGGCCAGCTTGCCGACTTCCCCGAGAAGCACGTTGAGCTGACCGTCAACGACGAGGGCCAGATCTACCTCGCAGGCCTGCTTAAGGACCTGGGCCTTTCGGCGAGCGCCGGCCAGGCCCGTCGCGACATTGACGGTGGCGGCGTCAAGATCAACGGCAAGGCGGTGGCTCCCAAGAGCTATAACATCGATCCCAGCGCCCTCAAGCTGGGCGACACCCTCTCCGTAGGCAAGCGCAAGGGCTTCAAGTTGGTCTAGCAAGTAGGTCAACCTAACATGTGCAATAGGGCCGCAGCCGGAACGATTCCGGCTGCGGCCCTTTTTTGGCACTTGGGGACGTTCCTTTTAATATGAGCAGGACATTGTCAAGAGGCAAAATCGGGCCTGGCCCCAACGATATGGGGTCAGGCCCTCTCCCTATATCAACCCGTCCGCGGCGACCTC